>DAOQTX010000009.1:0-60018 GCA_035340715.1 Bacteroidia bacterium
GTGAACAGTATATTACTGTTCACTCGCTCTGTTTCTTGCACTGATAAAGTACCCGCAGGGTTCCAAATATCGAACTTTCTAATGCTTGATTTGTTCAGAATCATGGAATTTGGTGAGATTTAAGATTCCGGTTAACCTAAACACCTATTTCCTATTAAAAATCGCATGTCTATGAATTCAATAATTAATCATCTAATGCTTAAATTTGATCTAATATTGAATAAGTTACTCAATCGCTGTCAATAAAAAAGGTAGTCAATTTGCTCTGGAAAAATGTGATTTGGTTCACCGGAATCTCCACCATCCACTTAAATTTTAAACGATAAATTATAAAAAATGGAAAATCATCACAAAAAAAATTACGTTAAATTTTTCGGAATGATTGCTACATCAATGGTGGCAATGTACTTCTTAATGTACACAAACTCTTACCAGATCATTGATCACTTCTGGTTTAGTGAAACTAGACTTTTTATGACACTCATTATGACCGGTTCCATGATTATCATAATGCTCCTGTTTATGCTGAATATGTACCAGAAGCGAAGGGCAAATATTGCAATAATTGGGTTAGGAATAATATTGATTGCCGGTAGTATAGCATTAGTAAGAAGTCAGATTACCGTTACAGATGTTGATTACATGGAAGGCATGATCCCACACCATTCAATTGCCATTTTGACAAGTGAGCGCGCTCAAATAAAGGATGTACGGGTCAGAAAACTCGCTGACGAGATCATTAAAGCACAGCGCAGGGAAATAATGGAAATGCATTGGTTGATTAACGACATCAGGGAAAAGGGTGAGGTCGAAACAGAGGAGGAAAAGAAAAACAGACCTTTGCCAGAGTTGGAAGGTATGCTAGAAGAAGAAACCCGAAACCTAAATAAGTAGGAATCTAGAACCCAATTCGCATTTTGAAAAAAACCAGGTTCTATAAAAGGAAAATGAAGTACCCATTGGAGAGTAAAACACAGCTTAGAAAATTTGAATTGTCCAATAAGAGGGAGGACATCAACACGTTATCTAAATATTACAACCCTTGCTGAATAATTTCTCTCTCCTGAATTCAGTGTGATCATATAAATTCCATCACTAATATCATTCATGGGAATTTCTTCTTGATGAATACCTATGGAAGGTAATATTTGATCCCTCTCAAACAAAATCTTTCCAGCTATATCTGATAATGTTAATTTAACTTCCGTTAAATTTTCATTGACCCAACTAAGCCGAACATAATTACCTGCTGGATTTGGATAAACTGTCAGAGAAATTGAATTTCCATTTAATGCGTGAATACCTGTATTGGCAGAATACTTTGCAATATTATTTACAGACGTCCCGGCAGCATTTGTAAATGAACCGCCAATGTAAAGTTCGTTGTGATGTACAGCAAGGGAATTCACAGCACCATCCATTCCGGTTCCTATACTTGACCATGAGGAACCATCCCACATACCTAAATTATTTGATGAAGTTGAGCCGCAGGAACTGAAACTTCCACCGATAAAGAGCCGGTTGTTATAAGCACACATAGTTCTTACGCCATTCTCACCCATCATTCCACCGTCAATGTGACCTATTGAAGACCATGTTGAACCATTCCACATCGCAAGGTTATGCATATCACTTGTGCCCGAATGTTCAAACATACCACCAGCAATTAGATTTCCATTATAAATGCAAAAAGAGCGAACAATACATGGTTCCCCCATACCTGAATTAAAACCACTGCCAACAGCAAAGTAGTTAGCGCCATCCCATTTACAAATGCGATTTACCGTAACTCCGCCAGCTACTGTAATATCACCACCAATATATAGTGCATTATTCCAAACACACATTGCTTTTACATCCTGATCAACTCCACCACCAACCTGATTCCATTGCGTACCATTCCAGTATCCAAGGTGACTAACTGAATTGCTGCCTGACATTGTGAATTGACCTCCTGCATACAACTGATTGTTGTAAACAGTAAGCGAATGAACCGATGAATTAAATCCATTACCAACAGGATACCATGATGCTCCGTCCCATCGTGCAATATAATTACTAGAAACCCCACCTGCCTGTGTGAAGCTTCCACCAACATATAAACTGCCATTGAAGTAAGTGAAACACCAAACAGAATCGTTACAGCCCTTATTTCCCATCATATCCATAGGAACATATGAACTATCATTCCAATATCCGCAATAATTCATTGTGTCAACACCTGAGTTATGAAACCCACCTCCAACATACAAGCAATTACGTGACGTGTCAGGATACATGCAATGAATTCCACCATTAGTACCATTTCCAACCGGTCCGCATTGTGCATTTGAATTAGTGTAAACAAACATTAAACAAATCACACCAACTATCTGAAGTAATTTTTTTCTTTCCATTTTGTTTTCATTTAGAATCATTATAAATCACCTTATCCAGTAAAGCTCCACAGAATAAACCAATATAAATATGATTATCGTCATTCATAACAGTGATTTAAAACACCTTACTGAGCAAATAAAGTCTATTGCCGCTTTTTTCAGTGTCAATTTATGATACCGTGTCTTTTAAAGCTACAAAACAGAAAATTCTGTGTCGTGTTAAATGGTGTTGTGTGGTCTTCAGTTATACACTTGATTTTCTCAAAACCATTTGCAAGCTCTTCAGTCAATGTGTCTTCAGTGTATTGCTTGATGTCAAGGCCACTGCACTTCTTAGGTCCATTATCGCTAAATGTGCCAATAGTTACAATTCCATTTTCTCTAACTGCTTGTCGTGCAACTGAAAGATATTTTACGATTTCCACATGGGTTGTCAGAAAATGAAATGTTGCACGGTCATGCCAAAAGTCGAAGGTAGAAGACGGATTAAACTCGGTGATATCACTGACAATCCAAGTTACATTAGCTGCTTTACTGCCTAATCGCTTTTTAGTTCTTATAAGAGCTTCTTCACTGATGTCAAGCACTGTAACGTTCTCATAACCCTCAGCAAGTAAATAATCCACAAGTTTGCTGTCCCCACCGCCAATATCAATGATATGGGATTGCTTAGACAAGTCTGCTGCGTGAATAAAGTCAAGTGATGTTTTAGGAGTTTCCTGTGTCCAGCTAACTTCGTTGGGTTGTTTAGTAGAATATATGCTTTCCCAATGTTTTTTTGAAATATCTGACATGTTAAGCTAAAATATTTGAACAAAGGCAGTAATGCGGTTGAGCAAAAGAAAATGTGAGTGCAAATACGTTGGCTCTATACGCAGGCGGTTTAAGTTTTGCGGATTGGTCTCTATTTTATCCTTTATAGTTCACCAGTCGTAAACTTGTCAAAATTACAATTAGCGTTACTCCTACGTCTGCGGCTATAGCTAAAACTAAATTGCTGTAGCCGATGAATGCAAGTGTTATAAATATCAACTTTACTGCTATTGCTCCAATCGTATTCATTTTAATACGCTTAAGTGTAGCTCGCGATAAACGAATAAGGAAGGGAATAAGTGTCAGCCTATCATTCATCAAAGCAATGTTGGCTGTTTCTATGGCAGTGTCGCTCCCTGCTGCTCCCATTGCTATACCTACTGTAGATTGTGCCAATGCCGGGGCATCGTTGATTCCATCACCAACCATGGCCACTTTACCATATTGAATCAATAACTCTTTTATTTTTTCTGATTTGTGTTCGGGCAGCATATTGCCGAATATTCTTTTGATGCCTACCTGCCTTGCCACATAATTTGCTGCTTTTTCACTGTCGCCTGTAAGCATTACAGGCTCTATGTTCATAGCCTCAATTTCTTTCAATGCAATTGCACTATCAGGTTTTATTTCGTCCATTAAACCAATTATACCTGCCACTCCATTGCCAAAACTCACAACAACACTAGTTTTACCTTGTGAAGATAGTTGCTCAACAATTTTTTCTGCTTCAGTGTCGATGCGATGATTTTCTTTGATGAAGTCTAACTTGCCTACATATATTGTTTCATCCTCACATACTAAGCATTTTGCTGTTGCGCCCTTGCCCATGATGCTTTTGAATGCTTCGGTTTTATGCGGTTCAAATCCCTCTTTCTTGCTTGCATCTACAATGGCTTGTGCCAAAGGATGTTCACTGAAAATTTCTGCTCCTGCGGTGCAAGCCAAAAGTTCTTCACGACTTGTTCCATTGAGTGGAACTACATCGCTTACGATTGGAGTTCCAAATGTGATGGTTCTTGTTTTGTCTAATGCAATAGCTTTAATTTGGGCCATTGCTTCAATGTATTTCCCTCCTTTGACCAATGCCCCTTTTGATGATGCGTTCCCAATGGCAGCATAAATGGCAACAGGTGTGGATATTACCAAAGCACACGGACAAGCGATAACTAAAAGTGTAATTGCCTGCTGTAACCAATGGTTGAAATCCATTTGCAAAACGTAAACAGGAATCAGGAACAGCAATAGCGATAATAAAATCATAGCAGGGGTGTAATACCTTGCAAACTGCTGAATAAATTTTTGTGTTTCTGATTTGTTTGCCTGTGCTTCAAATGTAAGACGAATAATTTTTGAAAAGGTTGTATCGACTGAAAGTTTAGTTGTCTCTACTTCAATAAAACCATGCTTATTGAGAGTACCAGCAAATAGCTTATCACCTTTATGTTTGTCTTTAGGAATAGGCTCGCCTGTAATAGCTGCTTCGTCAACCGTGGTTTCGCCAGAAATAATATTTCCATCAAGGGGTATCATTTCACCTGGCTTAACCTGAATAATTGTACCAACGGCTATCTTGTCAATAGGAATATTACCGTTTTGTGCTTTTACAAAGGCGGTTTTAGGGGCTTTGCTTATCAACTCATCTAAAGCGGATTTTGAATTTTCTATGCCAATATCTTCCAAGCGTTCGCCTAAAACATAGAGCACTACTAATACTGCGGCTTCGGGAAATTCTTTTAAATAAAAGGCACCGATAACGGCAATGAGCATCAGCAAATTGATGTTACTGAAATTGAGTTTGAACAGTGCTTTAACGCCACTCCAAACAACTTTATAGCCGACGGCAAGGATGAATGTTGCAAAAACAAGAGGCGCATAAGGCATAGGAATATTTATGCCAATGATGGATAAAATTTCTAACGCAATTACTATCGTGATTGCGGAAAGAAGAAAAATAAACTTCTTGTCTTTGATTGGTAGTTTCATTTATAATAATTCCTTTTTTAAAAAATATTTCCAAGCGATTTTCAATTAGGAACCGGCAATTTCGATAAGTTGTCCTTTCTGTTTTGTTTTTATTTAAAACTTGAATTAGGGTGTTTTGGGGGTTGATTAACTTGCACAACAACTCATTTTCTTAACATCCATTGAAAAAGACATTGCTGCTAATTTTACTGCTTCGGAAAGTGTTAGGTAAGGATGCATCATTTTTGAAATTTCTTCTACCGTGATACCATAACGGATTGCCAATGCAATTTCCATCACAAGTTCTCCGCCTTCGGGTGCAACTATTCTTGCGCCAAGAAATTTATCTGTTTCAGAATTGCGGATTAGTTTTAAAAATCCTCTTGTGTCCATTGCTACTATGCTACGGGGAACTTCTCTTAAAGGCAATACTGTAATTTCAAACGGAAGATTTTTTTCTGCGGCTTCCTGTTCATCTATACCTACGCCTGCTACCTGCGGGTCGGTAAAAATAACCCAAGGCATTGCTGAATAATCTGTTTTAATTGTTGCTCCAGTAAAAGCATTTTCAACTGCAACTTTCCCTTCGTAGGCAGCGGTGTAAACAAAAGGTGGTGTATTGGCAACATCACCGATTGCATAAATGTTTTGAATGTTGGTTTCAAGATGTTCGTTGACCTGAACATGATTTGATTTGGTTAATTGCAATCCGATTTTTTCTGCTCCGACTTTTTTTGTGTTTGGAGTTATTCCAGTTGCAACAACTATATGTCCGTGTTCTGTGAACTGAAATGGTTTTCCTTCTTTGTCTTTTCCATAAATTATTTTTTTAGAACCTAATGTTTCAATTTTTGTAATTCTGTGATTAGGAAAAAATTCTATGCCTTCGTTCTTCAGATGTTTTTCAATTTCTTCGCTGATGTCGGGTGTTTGGGTGCGGATTGCACGGTCGGCAAATTCAACAATTCTTATTTTTACTCCCATGCGATTATATGCCATTGCAATTTCAAGTCCAATGTAACCTGCGCCCATGATGGTTAAACTTTCGGGTATTTCTTCTAAGTCAAATAAAGTGGCGTTGGTGAGATAACCCGATTCTTTCAACCCTTCAATGTTTGGAATATGTGTAGTTGCTCCTGTGGCAATAATAAATTTGATAGCGGTGTATTCGTCTTTGCCATTTACAAGAATGGTTTTTGCATCTGTAAATTCGGCAAAGCCATTAATGACCTGCACTTGTTCTAACGTTTTAAGAATGTCAACATATTTTTTCTGCTGCATTTCTGCTACTAATTCTTTTTTCTGCTGAATGATTTTTTTAAAATCAATAGTTGGTTTTGAGGGAGTAATTCCGTTGAAGTTAGAATGTGAAGCGTGATGAACACTTTCGGCAGCACGAATTAAAAACTTGGAAGGGACACAACCTACATTTACGCAGGTTCCTCCAAGCGGCAAACCTGCATTTACAATAAGTGTTGCTAAACCCAATTCATTTGCACGAATGGCTGCAGCTGTTGAAGCAGAACCACCACCAATGATGATTAAATCAAAGTTGTTCATGTTAATTATTTTTAAGAGCTGACTGGGTTACTTCATAACCTGTTGAGTTAATTGCTTTGGTAATTTCTTCAAGATTAGTTTTGCTATTGTCAAATTGAATTTGAGCAGTAGCATTTTCGTAGGATGCTTCTGCTTTAATAATTCCGTTCAGTTTGTTGACTTCGTGTTTTACTTCTTCGGTGCATCCTTGGCAAGTCATTCCACTGATTTTAAATTCTGCTGATTGAATGTTGCTTTTATCAACTATGATAATTTGCTTATCATTTTTCGGAAAAAATATTTTGGAGTAAGAAGGAAATGCAATCATCAGTGCCACGAAAACTGTTACAATGCCCAGAAATTTTTTGGATTGCCAGAATGCTGGTTTCTCATCTTCTTCGCAAGCACATTCAATTTCTTCTTTTGTGCGTGGTCTTAATTTCAGATACCATGCAAAGCTTAAAACCAAAACTGTTACACCTATTAAATAAGGTCTTGCAGGTTCAATCCATGAGAATGTTGCTGCTATGCCACTGCTGCCAGCAATGAATGCTAATACCGGAGTGATGCAACAAAGTGATGCTGCTATTGCAGACAGCATTCCTGCTCCGATTAGTTTCTTATTTGAATTATCAGTTGTCATATTGTCTCCTCTTTTAATGACTGATTAATGTGCTTGAAAAATGGACGAAGAATTTTCAGGTTTTCTTCGCCTAATGAATAATAAATTGTTTGACCTGACCTCCTTGTTTCTATGATGTTGCCGTCTTTCATTTTTCGTAAATGCTGAGATATTGCCGGAACAGACATATTGAATATATCTGCGATGTCGCACGGACAGAGTTCGTTTTCTTCTTCAAGCAGATATAAGATTTTTAAGCGCACATCGTTTCCTGCTAATGAAAGAATGGCAGAAAGCTGGGAAAATATTTTTTCATATGCAGATACTTTTTTTCGGCACTCATTGATTTGCGCTTGGTCTGCAAATACTCTTATGCAAGTTTGCTTTGTCATTGTCTTTTTGATTTGAATGGGACAAAGATAAGAAATAGTTTCGTATTTAAGCAAATGCTTAAATACGAATATCAATAAAAGTCGCTTGGAATTGCAACAAGCAATGGATAAGTGCAACGGTGTTTACGATACGAAATATAAAGTCCGATTACGGAAACAAATACCATTGCCTGAAAAATCCACATCGTCCAACCGCCAAATAATTCAAAGCTCCCAAGCCCAAGTGCTGCTGCTGCGAATGCAAATAGCGGAAAACAGCAAGGAGAAAATATTGCTGTAAGAAACAGCCCTGCTGTGCCGAATTTGTCTATGTTGGTTGTAAGTTTCATTGCTTGAATTATTTTATGTTTTTATATAGTTTATGGCTTCCTGTATATCCAGTTCTCGGGTGTGATTTCCTGTCCTTACATAGAAAAAAGTATGTTGCTGGTATTTAAGAAACACAGGAATTTTAATGTGACTTACTGCAACCACACAAATGTCATTCCCTTGCCTTTCGGAGAAGGATACATGTATGTTTCTACAATAATCTGTGCCAATGTTAAGAGCCACTAATTCCATAAGATGTTGTTCAAAACCGTCAATGTCTTTCTTTTTAAGCGACCGGAGATCATTTTCAAGTCCTACAGCAGAGCCGTCATCCGCAACACCTATCAATAAAATACCATCGCTGGTATTCATAAAAGCGGTAATTGTTTTTAATACGGTGAATTCAAGTTCTTTATTCGTTTTCTGTTGCCTGAAATCCCATCGAAGTGAGGATTTGAATTCAACTGTTTCACTTTCACCATTTGCCAACAAATCAGTTATTGATACATTCTTCTTTTGATGACTTAATGTTGTTTTGAGATAATAAAGCAAATGACCGATAACACCACCTACAATAAGAAAGATTAAGACAGCAAGGACACTATCATAATCAATTTTCCAGAGAAAATACTTATAAGCGGAGATTATAACCTCGTTAATAGGTTTGCTATGATTTTCTTCATCGTATTGAAGTAAAGCAATAACCAAGGGAAGCAAAATGAAAAGGCTTATTAATGCTCCAGTTATTGTCCATAGAATTGGTTTATAATTCTTTTTCATTCTAATGGATATTTAGCTTTGATTTTAGATACAGTTCTGCATCACCGATGGATATTATTTTTTCGGCATCTTCATCAGGAATTGTAATAGAGAAGGCTCTTTCCAACTCAATTATCAGTTCCACCATATCCAAAGAGTTTGCGCCTAAATCATAAAATAATTTATCCGGTGTAAGTTCTTCTTGGTCAACATTTAATTTATTAATGAGAACGGTATAAAATATTCTTTCAAAATTTTCCATGGCAATACATATTTAAATTAATGTTCGTGAGCCTCACCCTGATTGGTCATTTTAGCCAAAATGAAAAATGCTCCATTTACAACTACCTTACTATTTGCTGGAATTTCCTTGAGTAATGTAATTTCGCTATAACCCACATCGGTAGTGCCTTTACGAACGGGGATTTTTTCAAATGTTGTTCCTTCTTCTTTGTGGTGTTCGCCTTCCTTATGCTCATCTTCCTTTCCACTGTGGTCGTGTCCGTGTTCATCATGTGCGTGTTCAGCTGTCTCTGCTTCTCCGTGCTCGTGATGCTCTACTTCGCTGTGAGTATCGGTAACAATAAAAATATAGTCCTGTCCTTCATGGTTTACAATAGCATTTGTCGGCACAGCATCTACAGTGGCGTTTTCTAAACTGACTAATGCGGTAATGCTCATTCCATCAATCAATCCTTGTTTATCCCCTTTTACCTGAGCATGCACCGCTACGGCTTTTGTGTTTTGTTCAAAGGTGTTGCTAATGGCATATACATCAGCGTCGTATTCTTTCCCTGGATTATTTGTAAGGGTAAAATGAATAGTTTGCCCAACCATGATTTTTTGCAAATCCTTTTCATACACATATAAATCCAAATGCAATTGGCTGTTGTCCACTATTTCGGCAATGGGATTTTTAGCATCTACATAGCTCCCGATATTTACCATTATATCGCTTACCGCCCCATTTATAGGACTTGTAATATTGACGGCTGATTGAATGTTTTCGCTTGTGAGGGAAGCGGAGTTAATACCAATGAGTTCTAACTGTTTTTGTAAACTTGCTTTCCTCGCTTTAAGGGTTCTAAGTTCTGCATCGGCTGATTGCAAATTTTTTAATGCTCCTGCGTTTCCTTGTTGCAATTCATTTTGCCGAGTAAATTCTAATTGGGCCAACGCTGCTTTTGAAGAAATGCTTAAAAACTCCTCTTGCATAGTGATGAAAGAATTGTTGCTAATGGTTGCGATTATTTGTCCTCTTGTCACTGTATTACCAGTTTGCACTAAAATGGATTGGATTACACCACCTAATAGAGCTGTTGCATTTGCCCGGTTGTTGTTAGGCACTTTAAGTAATCCATTAGCTTTGAGTGAAGCAGTAAGTTGTTTTTTCTCAATACTACCTATCTCAATTTTGATGGATTTTATTTGGTCGGCTGTAAGTGTCGCGGTATTGACGTTTTCGTGCTCGTCATGATGTTCTTCGCCATGTCCGGCTTCTTCAGCTTTAGTTTCAGATTTGCTTCCGCAAGATGTTATAGTGAATATGCCAAAAGCCATTGCAAAAAGAAATATTATTTTAAATGTTGGCGATTTCATTGTGCCTAATTTATTTATGATTTTCTGTTTCATTTTTATAAGAATTATTTATTGATTAATAAATTGATGTTGACAATGGATTGATTTATCTGATTGATGGATTGAAGATATTTTAACTGTACATCGGTTGCAGTCTGCAATGCGTTTGCATATTCTATGTAACCAATTTCTCCACTACGAAAACCAAGTGTTGCCGTATTGGCTATAGCCTCTGCATTTTTGGTGGAAGAAGTTTTATACAGGTTATATTGTGCAAGGTATACCGCATATTGTTGAAAAGCATTTTGCAATTGGTTTTGCAAGTACAATTTAGTATTGTCTGCTTCTTTCATTAAAGACTGCTGTTGCAATTTGAGCGATTTAATTTTTGCCGTGTTGCTGAAAAAAGTAAGCGGAATATTTATACCTACATTAAAACCTGTGAACCTGTCGGATGAACCAAAATAAACATCGTTGTTGTTTACATTTTGGAAACCGATTATGGATTGGCTAAAATAACCTACATTAAAATCAGGAAGTGTTTGAGCCGCTTCCAGTTTTTTATTTTTCTCTGCTATAACTGCCTGCTGATACATCATTTGCAAAGAAGGGTTTTGCATAATTGCAGATGTATCTAAATCTGCTGTTAATGTGATTGGCTCAAATACTTTGCTGACTTCAAAATCTTCGCTACTGTTCATGAGCGTTTTTAAGGAGTTATAAGTTGCAGCATATTCGGCTTCTGCTTGTTTAAAGAGCAATGTAATTTCATTGCGCTTTGTTTCGGCAGTTGTTTTTTCCAGCAGGTTTGTTTCACCTGTGTTGTAGCGCAATGTTGCAGCATTTACAAAATCGCCATACAAACTGTCCAACTGCTTTAGCTTAACTTTTGCCGTTTGCACATACTGCAAGTGATAATAAAGCAATTGTGCCTGTGCCTTTATTTCGTTTACTGTTGCCTGCTGTTTTAACTCGCTCTTTTGATACTCGGCTTTATACAATCCCGAGCGGGCACTGTAATACGTGGGGAAAGGGATGTTTTGTGCAATCTGAAAACTGTTGTCCTTTTTAATGCTGTTGAACTGCCCGTACTGATAATTGAGCTCTGTTTTGGGCAATTCAAAAAAGGAGTTTTTCAGTTTTGAATACGACAGCACATTGAGTTGTGATGATTGAATTTGCAGGTTGTTTTTTAAAGACAATTCAATCACATCATTTGGTGAAAGTTGTTTTGGTGTTTGTGCGTTTGTAATTGTAAAACCGAAAACACTAAACAATAAAATGAGTGCAGTTACATTCGGTTTTAGTTTCCTTTCTCCTGAAAACAAAAGATAGAGCAGAGGCAAAACAAACAACGTTAAAAATGTAGCGGTAAGCAGTCCTCCAATTACAACTGTTGCCAAAGGTTTTTGAACTTCTGCCCCTGCCCCGTGTGAAAGTGCCATGGGCAAAAATCCTAAAGAAGCAACAGTGGCGGTCATGAGTACAGGGCGCAAACGAATCTTTGTTCCTTCCCTAATTCGCTGTAGAATATCCTTCATCCCGTCTTTCTCTAATTGGTTGAAAGTGCTGACGAGAACAATTCCGTTCAAAACTGCAACACCAAACAAGGCAATAAAACCAACACCTGCCGAAATACTAAAAGGCATATCACGAATAATCAAAGCGAATACTCCACCGATTGCACTCATTGGAATGGCTGTATAAATAAGTGCTGCCTGCTTGACAGAATTGAAAGTGAAATAAAGCAACACGAAAATGAGAGCCAATGCAACGGGCAAAGCAATCATCAGTCGTTTCGAGGCTGCTTTCAAGTTTTCAAAAGTTCCTCCGTAGGTATAATAGTATCCTTCTGGTAGTTTTACTTTTTCCGTAAGTTGCTTTTCAATATCATCCACAACACTTTCTACATCTCTTCCTTTTACATTAAAACCAACAACAATTCTTCGTTTACCATCTTCTCGGCTTATTTGTGCAGGCCCTAATTCCATTTTTATGTCTGCAACCTGGGATAAAGGAATTTGTGCTCCGTTTCTAGTTGGGATATATAAATGACTTACATCGGCAATGTTGTTTCGGTGGGTGCTGTCCAGCCTAACCACTAATTCAAATTTGCGTTCATTTTCAAATACCACACCAGCCCCTCCACCTGCAAAGGCAGTGCTTACAATGTGATTGATGTCCTCAATATTTAATCCATAGTTAGCAATTTGAGAACGGTTGTATTTGATTACGATTTGTGGTAGTCCTGCCACCCGTTCAACACTTGGTTCGGTTGCACCATCCACACTTTGTACAACTGAATTTACTTTATTGGCATATTCTAAAAGTGTGTCCATGTTTTCACCGAAAATCTTTACGGCTACATCTTGGCGAATGCCTGTCATTAGTTCATTGAACCGCATTTGAATAGGTTGGTTTTTCTCAAAAAATACTCCGGGAATTGTATTGAGTTTTTCTTCAAATTCCTCTGCCAATTCATCGTAAGAAATTTCCCGCTTCCATTCGCTTTTCGGTTTTAAGATAATCATCATATCCGTTGCTTCGGGTGGCATTGGGTCTGTAGGAACTTCAGCAGCCCCTGTTTTACCAACTACCATTTTTACCTCATCAAATTTTTTAATTAGTCGGGATGCTTGCATAGAAGTTTCCAAACTTTGAGATAAAGATGTGCCTTGTGGAAGTATACAATGAAATGCAAAATCACCCTCCTGCAATGTTGGGATAAATTCACCACCCATTTTTGAAAATACGAAAACAGAAATTGCGAATACAGCAATAGTTGCTCCTACAAATATTTTTTTAAAACGAATTGCTTTATCTAGAAGTGGAGCATAAATGCGTTGGAAATAATTCATCATCCTGTCGCTAAAAGTCTGCTTGTGCGATACGTTTTTAGAAAGGAAAGCTGCACACATCATTGGAATGTAGGTAAAAGATAAAATCAATGCTCCGAAAATGGCAAAACTCACAGTTTGCGCCATCGGAACAAACATTTTACCTTCGATACCTACTAAAGTCAGAATTGGGATATATACGATTAGAATTATAATTTCACCAAAGGAGGCACTCTTGCGTATTTTTGAAGCGGACACAAGGACTTCTCCGTCCATTTCTATCTGTGTTAATTTTCCTTTTGTTTTCCTTAACCCTAAATGATGCATCGTCGCTTCCACAATAATAACTGCACCGTCCACGATCAAACCAAAGTCAATGGCACCTAAACTCATTAGGTTTGCACTTACACCAAATACATTCATCATTCCTAATGCAAACAACATTGATAAGGGAATGGCAGAAGCTACAATCAATCCTGCACGAAGATTTCCAAGGAATAGCACCAATACAAAAATTACAATCAATGCTCCTTCAATCAGGTTTTTTTCAACGGTAGAAATGGCACGGTTCACCAAATCAGTTCTGTCTAAATAAGGTTCAATCACCACATCAGCAGGCAATGATTTTTGAATGTTTTGCATTTTATCTTTTATGCGACTAACAACATCAGCACTATTCGCACCTTTCAGCATCATTACCACTCCGCCTACCGCATCAACTTCTCCGTTATAAGTCATTGCCCCATATCGCACCGCACTACCAAAATGCACTTCGGCCACATCTTTTATCAGGATTGGAATGCCGTTTGGATTGGTTTTAACAACAATGTTTTTGATGTCATCAAACGAACTAATCAAACCTACACCACGAATGAAATAGGCGTTTGGCTTTTTGTCAATGTATGCTCCGCCAGTGTTTTCGTTGTTTTTTTCTAAAGCAGTAAAAATTTCGGGAATGGTTATTCCCATTGCAACAAGTCGGTCAGGGTTTACGGCAACTTCATACTGTTTCAGTTGCCCGCCAAAACTGTTTACTTCTGCAATTCCTGCCGTGCCATATAGTTGTCGGGCTACTATCCAATCTTGCATTGTCCGCAAATCCATGGCAGTGTATTTTCCTTCACTACCTTTTTTAGGATGAATGATGTATTGATATACTTCGCCTAAACCTGTGCTTACAGGTGCCAATTCAGGTGTGCCAACGCCTTTAGGGATTTTTTCTTCGGCCTCCTTTAGCCTTTCGTAAATAAGTTGACGGGCAAAATAGATGTCTACTTTATCTTTAAACACAACGGTAATTACCGAAAGTCCGAATCGGGAAATGCTTCGAAGTTCTTCCAAATCGGGAAGGTTGGCAATGCTTTGTTCAATTGGGTAAGTTACAAGCTGCTCTACTTCTTGTCCTGCAAGGGTTGGGCAAACAGTTATGATTTGCACTTGGTTATTGGTGATGTCAGGAACTGCATCAATAGCCAATTGAGTTGCACTCCACACTCCCCATATAATGAGTGCAAGTGTCATCAATCCAATGATGAATTTATTTTTTATGCTGAACGCAATTATTTTATCTAACATTTTTAAAATCAGTTTAATTAATGAATACAGGATTACTTGCGGTGCGTCGGCACTACATGTAGTTTAGTATGGCCTGCGTTAGCAGAACCTCAATAAATAATTAACTGATTTTTGGCGGCTGCCAAATGTTGAAATAAATCTCCCGAACAAAAGCGTTTTGGTAAACGGGGGCTTTCTGTGATGAAGGCTGTGAAATTAAAGAAAGTGTTTCTGAATAATGCAGGTTGCTAAAAACTGAACCGCAACAGGCACAAATACAAAACGGGGTGCAAGTTTCAGTTTCATGACTATGGTCATCGTGGTCGGAGGAGGTCGTAATGGTTCCTTGGTCGGCTAGGTTGCAGTCACGCAGGTCGCCACATGGCATAATCGAAAGTGCCAAGATGTAAACAGAAAATATAAGCGTGAAGAATTTCATTTAGCGATCAAATATAGAGAAAATATCTTCCAGTTGTGCAAAATGTCGATGGCAGGCAGTGAAAATTGGGAAAATAACATGTACGCAAATGAATATCGGCTTGTAGGTAAATTTGTAGCTCATTATACATTGCGAAGTGATAACCAAATACTTTTTATGAAAATCGCACTACCGGCTAGATTGAACCTATCAGTTAATGCCTTCTTTTTAAAGCTATTAGAACTGGAGATGGCCTTCTAAACTAGTGACTGGCAGAATATGAAGCTTCAACATTCTTCGACGGCTCATACAAAATTTAAATGAAAAACAGATCGAACCATTTCGTTCAACCCAATGATTTATAGAGGATAAATAATTGAATACCTTTTTTTCAACTTACTACACAGATAAAAAACATAAGAGAAATAAAACGTCTCACAGCTCAACTACAAAAAGAATTTGAGCTCATCAATCTCAGCACAAACCTCTGTAATGAACAAATTGTATTGCTATTTAGGACGAAGGGTGTCAACGAAGATCGAATTAATGAACTCCTTGAACAGTTGAATATTTCTGTAGAACTATAAACAGTAAATATCCCTACCAAATAGAGCAAACTAAAAATAAATAAGCCTATGCCTTTTACTCTAACAGTACCAATTCTTGTGGACATGCTAAACAATATACACTTGAACACGAAAAATATCTTAAATAACGCTTTATAGGAGAATTAATTCTTTAAAAAAAAATTATGATAATTGTCATATTCTTATGCCATAATATGAGTATCTTTATCCTAATAATCATAATGATGAATTATGAAAAAAATCATTAGCATACTTCTTTCTATTCTTATTCTTGGTTCAAATGTCGGGATGAGTTTTTCAACGCACGTTTGCGGCGGGAAGGTGCACAACAGAAGTGTAAACTTTTCATCAGCTGATTTACCGGGATGTGGAATGGAATCAGATGAAGATGGCACTTGTCAAAACAGCGATAAAAACTTTGAAAAGGACTGTTGTCATGATAAGACTACAAATTACCAGGTAGACGATACTTATAAGATTCCGAGCACTGAAAAATTTTCCGCTCCCGAATTTGCCGCCATATTCTTTCTGGCATTCAATAATTTATTAGTTACCCAATCTGCAGTTGCTTCCTATCACCCTTTAAAAGAAGCACCGCCTCTGAAGACGGACATTATTGTCCTGATTCAGTCTTTCCTTATTTGATCATATCTATTTGATGGAATGCAGTTATTCAAAAAATGGCTGCCACTAGGCATTTCACGCCTTTTTAATATTCCTTTTCTAAATCAAATTGTATTATGCTTAATAAGATTATAAAATATTTCTTAGAAAATAAAGTAGTAACAATCCTATTGTTGGCGCTCATCATTGGCTGGGGCACAGTCACTGCCCCCTTCGATTGGAAGTTCCCTTTCTTGCCAGATGATTCCGTTCCTGTTGACGCCATTCCCGACATTGGAGAAAATCAACAAATTGTCTTTACGCTTTGGCCTGGCCGTTCCCCTCAGGATATCGACGATCAAATTACCTATCCTCTGACCACATATCTCTTAGGTATCCCGGGAGTAAAATCCATTCGAAGCTCTTCCATTTTTGGTTTCTCGAGCATCTATGTAATTTTTAAGGAAGACGTTGAATTTTACTGGTCAAGATCAAGGATCCTTGAAAAAATTAATTCACTTCCATCAGGCTTGTTGCCGGAAGGTGTACAAGCCTCTCTGGGACCGGATGCAACAGCATTGGGACAGGTCTTCTGGTATACTTTGGAGGGAAGGGATGAAAAAGGAAATCCAACAGGAGGATGGGACCTTCATGAGATACGAACAGCACAAGACTATTACGTAAAATATGGACTGAATGCAGTTGATGGTGTTTCTGAAGTGGCATCGATAGGTGGGTTCGTTCAGGAATATCAGGTTGATGTGAATCCGGAAGCACTAAAGGCCTATGACATTGGACTCGACAAAGTAATGATGGCTGTTAAAAATGCTAACCTCGACGTTGGTGCAAAAACCATTGAGATCAATCAGGCAGAATATATTGTTAGAGGTTTAGGATACATTAAAAACATCAGCGACCTGGAAAAAGCTGTGGTCTCAGTAAAGGAAAATGTTCCTGTAAGGCTCATGGATATTGCAGTTGTAAGCCTTGGACCTGCTACCAGACGAGGACTATTAGACAAGGACGGTGCTGAAGTTGTTGGAGGAGTTGTAGTTGCAAGATTTGGATCCAACCCACTTGAAGTAATCAATAACGTAAAGAAAAAAATTGCAGAGATTGACCCCGGACTTCCCAAGAAAATATTGTCAGATGGACGTACCAGTCAACTCACAATTGTCCCTTTTTATGACCGAACAGAACTGATCAACGAAACGATAGGGACACTGGAGAATGCTCTATCACATGAAATTCTTATCAGCATCATCGTTGTAATTGTACTAGTGTTGAGTTTAAAAGCATCACTCCTCATTTCAAGTTTATTACCTGTTGCGGTGCTAATGACATTCATCGTCATGCGTTTCACAAATGTTGATGCAAATATTGTGGCTTTATCAGGAATTGCAATTGCAATCGGTGTAATGGTAGATGTCGGGATAATATTTGTTGAGAATATCGTAAGGCATTTAGAAATGTCAAAAAATGAAGGTGCGAAAGGGAAACACTTACAAGAAATAATTTATGCGGCAACAATAGAAGTGGCCCCTGCAATCACAACAGCACTGGCAACAACAATTGTGAGTTTCCTACCCGTATTTGCTATGGAATCGGCTGAAGGAAAACTCTTCAGACCGCTGGCCTTCACTAAAACTTTTGCCCTCCTGGGATCCTTTGTTCTGGGGATAGCCATCTTGCCTGCTCTGGCAAAAATAATTTTCTCCATTGACTATGACAAAAAAAGAGTACGGAGAATGTGGAATTACAGCTTTATTTCAGCAGGTGTGATTCTGGCGATTTATGCAAAAATATTTCTTCCACTTTCACTGACCCTTATCGGCCTAAACAATCTCTTCGAATCTAAATGGCCGGAAAAGTATAAGTCGTTCCCCAACTATATTAATATTGCGATAACTGTTTTAGCTGCTACATTTTTTCTTACTGAAGAGTGGGTTCCTTTGGGACATCAAACTTCCTTGTTCAGCAATTATCTGTTTGTAATTGTCCTGCTTGGCCTCATCCTAGGTGCGCTGATTTTAATTGTTTATTTCTACGAACCAATTCTAAAATGGTGTCTGGTCAACAAAGGCAAATTCATGCTAATTCCACTCATTACGATTCTATTTGGAATTACTATTTGGTTAGGCTTCAATAATACCTTTGGAATCATCGCAAAGGTAACTGACAAGGTTGGCCTAAATGTTCGCACCAATTCCGTCTGGTCAAGTTTAACACATGCTTTTCCGGGTGTAGGCAAGGAGTTTATGCCTTCGCTCAATGAAGGAAGTTTTCTGTTAATGCCAACTTCTATGCCTCACTCAGGAATTGCAGAAAACAAAAGAGTCATTCAACAATTAGACATGCAGTTAGCTCAAATACCGGAAGTTGATCTTGCTGTAGGTAAACTTGGAAGAGCGGAATCTGCTTTAGACCCTGCACCTATTTCGATGTATGAAAATTTGATCAATTATAAACCAGAATATATGATCAATGAAAAAGGTCATAGGCAAACCTTTAGAACTGATAAAAAGAAACGATTTATATTAACATCCGGAGACACCCTTACAAATGAAGATGCCCTCACAAAGGGGGTGATAAAAGCAGAATTGATCCCCGACCAAGATGGACAGTACTATAGGAACTGGAGGCCTCATATTAAAAAATCGAATGATATTTGGAATGAGATAGTCAAAGTAGCGAATCTTCCGGGAGTAACATCGGCTCCAAAACTGCAACCTATTGAAACAAGGTTGGTGATGCTTCAAACCGGTATGCGTGCACCGATGGGAATAAAGGTATATGGTCCGGATCTGGTGACAATAGAGAAGTTTGGACTTGAACTTGAAAATATTCTTCAAGAAGTGCCATCGGTAAAATCTGAAGCTGTATTTGCTGATCGCATTGTTGGCAAACCATACATCCATTTAAACATTGACAGAGAGGCAATATCACGTTATGGGCTGAGTATTGATCAACTTCAAAAGGTAATTGAGACTGCAATTGGTGGAATGAAAATCACAAATACTGTTGAAGGTCGTGAACGATATCCGGTAAGGGTACGTTATCCAAGGGAGTTGCGTGATGACCCGGAAAAATTAAAAAAGATCTTGGTCCCTACTCCAACCGGAGCACAAATACCATTAGGTGAGCTGATAAAAATTGAATATGTCAGAGGTCCTCAGAATATTAAAAGCGAAAATACTTTCCTTGTAGGATATGTCTTGTTTGATAAAAAGGAAGGATATGCTGAAGTAGACGTAGTAGATGAGGCTCAAAGATTCATCCAACAGAAAATCGACGCAGGAGATCTTCTGGTTCCAGCGGGTATTAATTATAAGTTCTCAGGAAGCTATGAGAATCAGATCAGGGCTGTAAAGAGACTTTCAATTGTTATTCCGATCAGCCTAATAGTGATCTTTCTTCTTCTCTTCTTTCAGTTTAAAACCGTTACTGCATCTTCCATACACTTCTCAGGTGTCTTTGTAGCCTTTGCTGGAGGCTTTATTATGATCTGGTTATATGGACAGGGATGGTTCATGAATTTTTCTGTCATGGGAACTAATATGCGTGACCTATTTCAAATGCATACCATTAATCTGAGTGTGGCAGTATGGGTCGGCTTCATTGCCCTGTTTGGAATTGCAACTGATGATGGAGTGATTATGGGAACATATATCCATCAGGTTTTTGAAGAAAGAAAACCGGATACTATTTCTAAGGTGAGAGAAGCAGTATTAATAGCCGGTAAAAAAAGAGTAAGACCTGCAATGATGACAGCTGCAGTGGCGATTATTGCCTTACTTCCGGTTTTAACATCAACAGGTAAAGGAGCGGATATCATGATCCCGATGGCCATTCCGACTTTTGGGGGCATGACAATTCAGCTTATGACCATGTTTGTCGTCCCTGTTCTTCAGTCCTATTGGAGAGAAGGAGTTATTAATCGTCAATATAAAACTACTGTATGAAAATATTCTTAGTCATATTATCCATGTTCATCATGTCAGGCAGTCTTGCACAGACATTGGATAATTATATAATTGTAGCTGTAGAAAATAATCCGGGATTGAAAGCTAGGTACTCCGAATTCGAAGCAGCACTTCAAAAGATCCATCAGGTTAAATCCTTGCCGGATCCAACACTTTCAATGAGCGCATTCGGTCAAATGGTTGAAACACGTGTTGGTCCACAGCGCGCTATATTTATCCTTAATCAAATGTTTCCATGGATCGGAGCCCTGAAAGCACAAGGTGATGCAATGGGATATTTGGCAGAATCAAAATTTCAGGCCTGGGCGGATTCACGCAATGAACTTATATTCAAAGTTAAATCTGCATGGTATCCGATCTACGATCTAGACCAAACTATTAAATATCAAAAAGAAAATAAACTAATACTTGAAACCTTCAAAACCCTTTCACTCACAAGATTCAAAAATGGTACGGGCGCAATGGTAGATGTCATAAGAGTTGATATTATGCTCGATGATATTATCACCGAATTAAAAATACTTGAAGACAAAAGGAAGCCACTCTTATCACAGATCAACAAACTTTTAAATCAGGACTTTAATACTCCCTTGGAAATTAAAGACACTATCCTACCGGATATAAACCTGCCTGTCTTTTCGATGGACAGCATATTGTCAAACAATCCAAAATTAAAAGAAGTTGAGAAAAAGATGAAAGCATGGCAACAGCAAGGTATAGTGGCAAAAAAACAAGGGATGCCAAAATTTGGAATCGGCTTGAACTACACGATTATTGGAGAAAGAACAGACATGGACGTGCCTGACAATGGAAAAGATGCAATCATGCCAATGCTTTCTGTTTCTCTTCCCATTTATAGAAAAAAATACAAAGCTGCATACAAGGAGTCTGAATTTATGAGATTCGCTTTACAAGAGACAAAAATTGATCTCAGCAACGAACTTCTAAGCAACTATGAGATGTCTTATTTTGAACTAAGTAAAGCCATTGAAGAGTATAAATTATTCTCTTCCCAAATGGAAAAAACTGATCAGGCATCTAATTTATTAATGGCATCCTACAGTAATTCAGGAAAAGATTTTGAAGAAGTATTAAGAATGCAGCAGATGCTATATAAATATAAAATCAATACTTCATCTGCAATTAAAAATTATTTTATCGCGAAAGCAAAGCTGGATTACTTAAGCGCAAAAAATTAGTGATATGAAAAATATATTGAAAAATAAATATGTAAGAATCAGTTTGCTATTACTAGCCGGTGTAATTATCGGCTGGATTATTAAGCCAGGAAATAAAGGTTCCTCTGAGTCATCTTTGTCTACTACTCAGGATTCTCAGGCCAAGGAACAAATATGGACTTGTTCTATGCATCCTCAAATCCGGCGGAATGAACCCGGACAATGCCCTATTTGTGGAATGGATTTGATTCCATTGAACTCAGAAAGCAATACCGAAGGAAACCCAATGGCAATTTCAATGTCAGAAACTGCTATGCAGCTGGCCAATATCCAAACGATGGTGGTAAAGAATCAGAAAGCAGTTAAGGAAGTGAGAATGACGGGAAAAGTACAAGCTGATGAAAGGCTTATTTTTTCTCAAGTGTCGCATATCCCTGGTCGTATTGAACAATTGAAGGTGAATTTTACAGGAGAAGAAATAAAAAAAGGACAAACTCTGGCACTGATATACTCGCCTGAATTGGTTACAGCACAAGAAGAACTACTGGAAGCTATTAAAATTAAGGAAGTACAACCCAGCCTTTATGAAGCAGCAAAAGAAAAACTAAAAAATTGGAAACTAACCGACCGGCAAATACAAGAGATTATATCCGATGGAAAAGTTCAAGACAAATTCCCAATTCTAGCGGATGTTTCCGGCATTGTCCTAAAGAAAAGAGCGAACCTTGGTGACTATATCATGAAAGGAATGCCGATATACGATATCGTGGATTTATCAAAAGTATGGATCCTATTTGATGTTTATGAAAGTGATATGCAATGGATACATGAAGGAAGCAAAGTAGAATTTACTGTTCAATCAATACCGGGAGAGTTTTTTAAAGGAGATATTACTTTCATAGATCCGGTCATTAATCCACAAACTCGTGTGGCTAAGGCAAGAATCGAATTTATGAATCCTCAAATGAAACTTAAACCTGAAATGTTTGCGACAGGAACTGTTAAAAGTGAATTAAAGGGTTCGAAGGAAGGCTTGATTATTCCCAAGTCAGCAATCATGTGGACTGGAGAAAGATCTGTTGTTTTTGTAAAGAATATGGATGAGAAAAAAATCAGTTTTATGCTGAGAGAAGTTGTACTCGGCCCTACTTTGGGTGACAGTTATCTTATTAAGTCCGGTCTTGTAGCGGGAACAGAAATTGCAGTCAATGGAACTTTCAGCATCGATGCTGCAGCTCAATTAGCAGGCAAACCAAGCATGATGAGTCCTGAAGGAGGTATTGCCATGAAAGGCCACGATCACGGAGAAAATAAACCGATGGCAAGCCGGGATAGAACAATGCCAATTAAAAGCGAAAAGAATGCACTGAAACCCCTCTTCTCAGAATATCTATTATTAAAAAATGCTCTTGTCTCAGATGACTATGAGAAAAGCAAAAAAATAGCAGAAATTCTCTTGAAAAACATCAATACAACAGACATGAAAATTTTCAAAGGGGAATCACATACTATTTGGATGCAAAAAAGTAAAAAGCTGATCAACTCTTTACAACTTATTGATAAAGCAGAAAACATTGGGATCATTAGAAAACAATTCAGAATTGTATCGGAGCAATTCATTGATCTGGCTAAAACTCTCGGGCCACTAGATGAAATCCTCTATGTAATGCATTGCCCTATGGCTAATGAGAATCAGGGTGCAGACTGGCTCAGCAATGAAAAGAAAGTTCAAAATCCATACTTCGGTAAAGAAATGATTAGCTGCGGAGAAGTGACCATGGAGTTTAAATAATACTAACCTTAAAACAAAAAAAGATGAAAACGATGAAAACAATTTTAGCATTCACGATGATACTAACTACACTCTTCCTTAGTGAAAGTGTTGCTCAGGATGGTAAAATGAAAAGTGACGAAAACAAAATGACAAAGCAAGTTGCAATGTCAATTCATGAAGCCCAAAATATTATTACTGATTATCTAAATCTGAAAGACGCACTTGTCAGCACCAACGGTGAATTGGCGAGTACTGCAGCCGGAAAAATGTTAACTACTATTGGAAGGAATAAATCTGACCTGTTGGACAAAATCCGATTTGATGTAGAGCATATAGCCGGGACTAAAGATGTCAGTCACCAAAGAGATCATTTCAGTTCGTTATCTGATAACTTGTACCTGTTTGCAAAAGAAATCGGACCCATTAATTCACCACTCTATTACCAATATTGTCCGATGGCAACGCAAGGCGAAGGAGCGTATTGGTTAAGTGCAAATAAGGAAATTAAAAACCCATATTTCGGTGACAAAATGTTACGATGCGGAAGTACGAAAGAAACCATATATGAAAATAATGATCATGAATAGCCATGGAACAATTACGGAACAATTTAAAATCAGTGGTATGATATGCACTCGCTGTTTAAAAATTCTGAATATAGAACTTAAGGCAGCAGGTGCGGAAGTAATGGAAATCCAATTAGGTCAAATAACTATTCGATACAATCCAGGCAAGATCCCAAAAAGCACGATTCAAAAAGTGATTCTGGAAAATGAATTTGAAATTATAATAGATAGGGAAAACCTGGAAGCGGAGGAAATAAAACGATGGGTGATAAACTATGTCTGGAATTCCGACCTAAAGGAGAATCTTTCAGACTATCTGATTAGTAAAACTCAAAAGAGATATGAAAATTTAAGCAAATCATTCTCTAAAACCTTCGGAAAAACTATTGAACGATATTGCTTGCTCCTGAAAATCGAAAAGGTAAAGGAATATATACAAGGCAACCAATTAAGTTTAAGCGAAATCGCCTATGCATTGGGATATCAGAATTTGTCGTCATTGTCCAAACAATTTAAACTGGAAACTGGCATTACGATGAAAGAATATAAAAAACTCAACCCCGGATCAAGGATACCAATTGACAAAATATGATAAACAATAACAAAGATTCAATAAGCATAATTGCATTTCTATTAGATAGTTTGCATGATTCCTGATATCAAACGCACACAGAGAACAAAAACAGTTGATCAAACAACACGAATATTAAATCTAGAATAAATAAGAAAACTCATCTTAACTTGAAATAATCTACATTCCCATTTATACCATTGAATTTTATCCGTCAGACTGAATAAAATAAATTCAAATAGCTTCATAAAAATAAGGAGGAACTCAAATGAACCGTATTCATGTAAAAAAACTAGGCTTGGCTTTTGCTTTAACAGGCGCTCTCCTCTATCTGGGCTGCATGGCTCTCATGCTGACTGTTGGTCATAATGGCACAGTCAGCTTCTTCAATAGTTTGCTGCATGGCCTGGATGTCTCAACGATAGTACGGATGGACGTGCCACTCTGGGAAGGCGTCTTAGGAATCATCCAGACCTTTATACTGGCATGGCTGGTTGGTGCTTGTATAGCGGGTTTTTATAATGCAAGTCTTAAGAACAAATAGTAGCCAATAAGCTGAGATTTATAAATCTTAATTGAACACAAATAAAATGAAAGTTGCAATATTTAGTATGCATCAATTTGAAAAGGATTATCTGCTAAAGGCAAATGAAAATAAGCATGAGCTTGTCCTTATTGAAGCAAGGTTATCAGATTCAACTGTGAAACTAGCCAGCGACTGTAAAGCAATCAGCATTTTTACAGGAGATAATGCTGACGGCAAGAATTTGGCAAATCTGGCGAAGTTGGGTATAAGGTATGTTGCACTCCGGTCTGCTGGTTTCAATCATGTAGATCTAAACAGTGCAAAAGCCTTAAATATTAAAGTTGCACGCGTGCCTTCGTATTCTCCTCATGCAATCGCAGAACACTCAGTGGCATTGATGCTTGCTCTAAACCGAAAACTAATTCGAGCAAATCACCGATTGATGGATTTGAATTTCAAGCTAGACGGACTAGTAGGCTTTGACATGCACGGAAAAACAGCAGGAATAATAGGAACAGGAAAGATTGGAAGCGTCGTGGCCAAAATTCTACATGGCTTTGGTTGCAAATTACTAGGAGTTGATCTGGTTAAAAACCAAGACTTGATTGATAAATATCAGATTGAATATTGCACATGCGAATCACTTTGTGAGAGATCAGATATTATTACACTTCATACTCCACTCAATGAAAAGACACATTATCTGGTCGATGAAGAATGTATAGACCGAATGAAGAATGGCGTTATGCTGATTAATACCAGCAGAGGCGGTCTTATTAATACAAAAGCCGTAATTAAATCATTAAAAACAAAAAAGATTGGAGCCTTAGGAATTGACGTGTACGAAGAAGAAGAGGGCTTGTTCTTCGAAGATCATTCTGAAGACATACTGCAAGATGATACAATTGCCAGACTCATGACCTTCAAAAACGTGATGATTACGAGTCATCAGGCCTTTTTAACGGATACCGCACTAGAAGAAATTGCTAGAACCACTATTTATAATCTCGACTGTTTTGAGAATCAACTAAAGTCTGAAAATGAACTAAATTAATTTCTATGAAAAAAATTAAAGTTGCCATTAATGGATACGGAGTCATTGGTAAAAGATTAGCTGATGCCATTTCAATGCAAGAAGACATGGAGCTTTCCGGGATATCTGATATTGTAAGTGATTGGCGTATCCAGGTTGCTGCTTCCAAAGGCTACAAAATTTATTCTGCCGATCTAAACTCATTAAATGAAATGAAAGCTAATGGCATCAATGTTAGGAGCTTGTTAAAAGATCTGATAGAAGACAGTGATATAATCATTGACTGCACACCTAAAAAAATCTCTGTACAAAATGTCCCTCTATACAAGAAGGCTGGAAAGAAATTTATAGTACAGGGCGGAGAAAAGCATGAATTAACCGGGCATTCATTCAATGCAGAAACCAATTATACTTCTGCAATAAATATAGAATGTACGCGTGTTGTTTCTTGCAACACAACATCCATACTTCGTGTACTTGGTGCATTAAAGAAAGGAGGGATTCTGTTAAATGCTCGTGGAACATTATTGAGAAGAGCGACAGACCCCTGGGAAAGTCACATTTCAGGAATCATGAACACTCTGGTTCCAGAACAGAATATTCCAAGCCATCAAGGTCCTGACGCCAAAAGCGTAGACTCCGATTTAGATGTAATTACTGCAGCAGTTAAGGTCCCTGAAACTTTGAGCCACTTGCACTATTGGGTTGTGAAACTAAATAAGACAGTTTCCAAAGAACAGGTACTAGAAATAATGACAAACTATTCGACTCGTATTGCGCTCATGAATTATAGTGATGGGCTCATTGCAAACAACACAATAAAAGAATTTCTGCTTGATATAGGAAGAGCCCGTGGCGACATGTATGAAGTGGCTTTGTGGAAAGATATGTTAAAGGTACTGAACGCTGAATTGTTTTTTGCCTACATAGTAGACAACCAAGCCATAGTTACTCCGGAGAATATTGATGCCATTAGAAGCTTGTGTAATATAGAGACCGATCCTGTTAAATCCATTACAAAAACGAATAAGGTTCTGGGTGTCTCAAAAGACATCTTCAACAGCCTACATAAATAAAAAAGCAATAAATAATATTTCAATTTACCCAATAATTAAACCAAAGCAAATGAAAAAGACAACTAATCTACTTCTTGGAGCAATAATTTTGCTCAGCCTAACTCAATGTGAGACTCCTGTTTCCGACGTAGCACTAAGAAATCCGGAAACTCGAAGTTCGCTCATTTCTTCATTAATTAGCAATGAAATGTACATGACCGAACTAATGGATTCCATGAAAAGCATGCATCCAGAGGAGCTTATGTCAACAGTATACATCTTAATGCAAGAAAAACCTCAAATGGGAATGGATATGATGGACAATATGATGGAAATGTGTCAGACTGATTCATCAATAAGCAAAAGGATGATGACTAAGACAATGGAAATGTGTAGCTCTGATGAATCAAAATGCAATATGATGTCAGACGCCATGATGAATCATCAACCGGCTATGAAATGCATGATGGATAATATGAAAAAGAAAAGCATGAATAAGATTGGTGCACCGGAAAAGAATGCAAAGCCGACAGATCATTTACAACATCATTAATATAAGAGTGACAATGTGGGAATTATACAACACAATAGGCCAATTAAATACTAACCTTTAAAAAACAATTATCATGATGTACGAAGGATATCATTTCTGGGGAATGCACTTAGTATGGTGGTTCGTTTGGGCAGTTGCTCTATTTTCAATTTTTGGATGGTACGAACCAATTCCAAAAAAGAAATTGAAAAGAGACGCACCATTAGAAATCCTGAAAAGACGATTTGCTTCGGGAGAAATATCAAAGGAAGAATATGAAGAACGAAAAAAAATAATTGAAACGACCTAACCAGGCTACTATTAGTATCCACTTAGAATCGATATTAATTTAAAAACATGATCAGGCAGATAGTTCTATTCTGGTTTAAGGTTTACTCATTAAGAATTTCAAGAATTCAGTTGGCTAAACATTTTCCTAAGAAGGTATTGAATGACACTCTTGATTCATACTGGAAAAAATATCTAAAGCTGAAGCAAGAAGTTCCGGATATGCCAACAACAGGAGGTTCCATCATGGTGCATCTGGCAGCCATGTCAACGGCATTTTATAATGAATTAATTGAACGAGATAAAACCCCGCAAGAAGCAACAAAATTATTCTATGACATTGCCTGGGAAGTATATAAAAAAATGGGTAGGTTCACCTGGCGCTTGACAGACATAGGGAAATCAGGGAATTATAATCGACTAAAGAAAGCAACTAATATTTTCAGAGCCTTTCCATTCAACAGCCCATCGTATCTATGGGAGGACAGAAAAACAACAGTTAATGAAGTAAGTTTTGATTGTCTTCGCTGTCCGGTTGCAGAGTATTTTCAAAAGAAAGGTCTCTCCCAATTTTGTGTGGACACCTGGTGCAATTTAGATTATCCTCTTGCTGAAATGTGGAATTCAAAATTAATTAGAAAAACAACCATTGCAGGCGGTTCCTCAAAATGTGATTTCAGATGGATCGCCAGCAATCAAAATGGTAATTAAGGTTCTATCTCAAAAATGCATCGAATTAAGAATACTACCCTCATTCGGATATATTATGACTGTAAAACGAAATAAAACGAAAATAAGGAAAGCATCCGGAGAAATAGTTGATTTCAATGAAGGCAAACTTCAACGTTCGTTAAAACGATCAGGAGCCAATGTAAATTCCATTGCTAGTATTATTAAGGAGATTTCGAACAATCTATATGAAGGGATATCAACAAAAGAAATATACAAAAAAGCCTTTGCGATGCTTCGTAAACAGTCGCATCCAACAGCAGCCAGGTACAAATTAAAACAAGCCATTTATGAACTTGGGCCAAGTGGGTTTCCATTTGAGAAATTTGTAGCAGAAATTCTCAAGCAAGAAGGTTACAAAACCAGGGTCGGAGTCATCGTTAATGGTCATTGTGTAAACCATGAAGTCGATGTAATTGCTCAAAAAGATGCACAGCATTTTATGGTGGAATGCAAGTTCCATAGCCAACAAGGAAGAAATTGTGATGTGAAAATCCCATTGTATATCAATTCCAGATTTATCGATGTAGAAAAATCGTGGAAGAAAATGCTTGGCCACGAAGTTAAATTTCATCAGGGATGGATCTATACTAATACTAGATTTACCGGTGACGCGATTCAATATTCGAGCTGCTCAGGTCTTAAACTTGTGAGTTGGGATTATCCAAAAACAGAAAGTTTGAGAGAACGAATTAATACACTCGGACTTCATCCCCTAACTTGCTTAACAACATTAACCCGGAACGAAAAAACTAAATTATTAGAGAAAGACATCGTGCTTTGTATGGATCTATGCCAGCGGCCAAAATTATTAGACATAATTGGCGTAAATAAAAGCCGTCATAAAAAAATACTGAATGAGGCCAGTGAATTATGTAAAAATATTAAATAGAACAATATGAAAAATAAAATTTCAATTCACTTTTTAGGTGCGGCTGGGACAGTAACAGGATCGAAGTATTTAGTGGATACAGGAGATAAAAAAATAATGATTGATTGCGGCTTATTCCAAGGCATCAAAAAGCTTCGCCAACTTAATTGGGAGCACCCTCCTATCAAGGTTTCTGATATAGATATAGTATTACTGACCCATGGCCATATGGACCATACAGGATATTTACCCCGTTTGTTGAAGCTGGGATACAAAGGAGAAATTTTAGGAACAAGGCCGACATTGGATATAGCAGAAATCATACTACGTGACAGTGCGAAGATCCAAGAGGAAGAGGCGGAAAAAGCGAACAAGGAGGGTTATTCAAAGCACAAGCCCGCTGTTGCATTGTATACTTTAAAAGACGCAGAACGGGCAATCCAACATTTCAGGTCTGTTTCCGAAGGAGAATGGATACAGTTGTACACTGAGATAAAGGTTAGATTTCAATACAGTGGTCATATTATTGGGGCCACCTTTGTTGAGTTAGATATATCCGGAAAACGGTTTGTTTTTTCAGGAGATATAGGAAGAGAGGAAGATCTCCTAATGCGAGCGCCAAAAAAACCTGAGAAGGCAGATATACTTTTCATAGAAAGCACTTATGGTGATCGATTACATTCAGATGAAAACCTTGAAGAAAAGCTGAAGGAAATTGTACTCAGTACGGTAGCCAATGGTGGAACATTAATCATTCCAAGCTTTGCAGTGGAAAGGACTCAAACTTTGATGTATTTATTGTGGCAATTAAGAGAAAAGAATGCCATTCCGGATATCCCAATGATAATGGATAGTCCAATGGGCGCAAATGTATTAAAGGTATTTCATGATCATCGTGAATGGCACAAACTATCCATTGAGCATTGCGATAAGATGTGCAATATGTTCCGAATAGTAAAAGATTTTAAGGAAACTTGGGAAGTGATTGATAATAAAAACCCCAAGATCGTAATAGCAGGCAGCGGAATGATTAGTGGAGGGCGGGTCCTCACCTATTTACAAAAGTATCTCGAAAGACCGGAAACAAGTATTTTGCTTGCAGGCTATCAAGCTGAGGGAACCAGGGGAAGAAAATTATTAGAAGGTGCTTCGGAATTGAAAATTTATGGAAAATATTATCCCATAAAAGCTAAAGTTTTCAACCTGCAAGTACTCTCAGCTCATGCAGACCAAGCAGAATTACTTGATTGGCTGAGTGAGATAAAAACCAGTCCAGAAAAAGTATTCATCATTCATGGAGAAGCTCAAGCTGCAGATGCATTTAGAGTTAAACTAAAAGATACATATGGTTGGGATAGCATAGTACCGGATTTATATGACATTGATACAATTAATGACTAATATTCAATAACTAATATTGATATGGAGCATCAAAGCAACAATTTGACTTTTAGAAAACTGGGAATCCATTCTCAGCAAGAACATTTTGTATATATGCGTGAAGATTGTCACGTATGCATATCTGAAGGGTTTGAAGCACTCACACGTATTCGTATTCATTTTGGACTGAGATCAGTAGTTGCCAGTCTAAATATTGTCCGTACGGACATATTAAAGGTTGGTGAAATAAGCCTTTCAGAAAGTGCAGTAGAATTACTTGGCATTAAGGAGGGTGAATCTATTTCAGTTTCTCATGTACATCCAATTGAATCTCTGAGTTTTGTTCGTTCTAAAATATATGGCAATGATTTCTCTTCAACAGAACTTGGCCATATTATTAATGATATTGTTGAAGGAAACTATTCAAACATTCACCTTTCTGCTTTTATTACGGCTTGTGCAGGCAATCGTCTCAATACGAAAGAAATTATTTCATTAACCAATGCCATGATCAATACAGGCCAACGAATCAGCTGGAACAATGACATGGTGGTTGATAAGCATTGCATCGGAGGCCTGCCCGGCAACCGAACAACACCAATAGTTGTTTCTATACTCACCAGCCTAGGTCTGACCATGCCCAAAACTTCATCCCGTGCCATCACATCTCCTGCAGGAACAGCGGATACAATGGAAGTTATGACTCGTGTGACCTTATCAATGAATGAAATAAAAAAGGTTGTTGAAAAGGAAGGAGGCTGTGTTGTATGGGGAGGTACTGCTCATCTAAGCCCTGCCGATGACATCTTAATTCGTGTCGAAAAAGCACTTGACCTAGATAGTGAAGGCCAACTTATTGCATCGGTATTATCAAAAAAAGTAGCAGCAGGCTCGAATCATTTAATTATTGATATGCCGGTGGGAGAAACTGCCAAACTTCGAAGTATAGAAGCAGCTCAAGAACTAAAGTCGGAAATGGAAAAAGTCGCTTTGGCAGTTGGACTAAAAATGAAAGTACTAATTACAGATGGCACCCAACCAGTTGGAAGAGGAATCGGCCCTGCACTTGAAGCAAGGGATATTCTTTCTGTTCTAAGAAATGACCCTTCTGCCCCAATAGATCTTAAGGATCGTAGTCTGACTCTTGCAGCTGAATTGCTCGAACTTTCAGGAAAGGCTGAAGGAGTTTCAGGAATGCAACAAGTTCAAAAGACACTTGAAACCGGCAAGGCTTATGAAAAATTCATTGCCATTTGTGAAGCTCAAGGTACCTTCAAAGAGCCGACGTTGAGCACTCACAAACGCACCATAAGGGCTGAGCGGTCAGGAAAAGTTATAAAAATTGACAATAGAAAACTTGCAAAAATTGCCAAGCTTGCCGGGGCTCCAACAAACAAAACCTCAGGTGTTGACTTTTTTTCTCCCATAGGATCTGAGTTGGTAAAAGGACAGGCATTGTATGAAATCCATGCAGAATCAATCGGATCCTTAGAGTATGCGATGGAATACTACCGCTCACAAAATAATATTATAACAATCCAATAATGAAAACAATCCTATTTACACTTCCGGGAAATGAAAAACTAACAGAGAGTTTAATACAAAAACTTAATGCAGAAAAAGGCGAGTCAACAATCCGGAAATTCCCTGACGGCGAAAGTCTAATCCAAATACATTCAGATGTTAAAAACAAACGTGTTGTTCTGGTTTGCACGTTGAATCAACCGGATGATAAATTATTGCCCCTTTACTTCTTTTCAAAAACAGCAAAAGATCTCGGGGCTGCTTGTACATGCCTTATTGCTCCATATTTGGCATATATGCGACAGGATAAGCGGTTTCAACCCGGAGAGAGCATCACATCGAAATATTTTGGGGAGATAATTTCATACTTTTCTGAATCACTGGTAACCGTTGATCCTCATTTACACAGGAGGAGCAATTTAAATGAAGTTTACACTATTCCAAATGAGATCGTTCATGCTGCAGGCCATATTTCAGGATGGATAAATCGCAATGTTGAAAATCCTGTATTGGTAGGACCAGACAGCGAAAGCGAGCAATGGGTATCAGAAGTAGCAAAAAATGCAGGTGCTCCATTCATTGTACTTGAAAAAATAAGACATGGCGACAATGATGTAGAAGTATCTATTCCGCAAGTTCAGGAATACAGGCACCACACTCCTGTCCTGGTTGATGATATCATTTCCACAGCAAGAACAATGATCGAAACTGTGGGTCATTTAAATAACAAGAAAATGAAACCCCCAATTTGTATCGGTGTGCATGCTGTTTTTTCAGGTAACGCTTATGAGGATTTGTTGAAATCAGGAGCTGGAAATATTATCACATGCAACACAATACAACACGAAAGCAATAAAATTGATATAAGTGATTTGTTAATTCTCGGCTACAAGAAACTATGGAATGTTAAATAGAGCCAGACTTATACCCTTGATGTTAGTTGTTTTGACTTCCCTGATCAAAACCTTTGAGGCAAGAGCTCAAACAGATCAGCAAATGTTCATATTCCAAATTGACGGGAATAATTATACTAAAAAGAGCTATAACAAAAGCAGTCAATTAATGTCATCCCAACTTTTTAAAGTTGGCAAGGTGAATAAATACGAAAATAAATATCAACTGGAAATCAATATCTATGAATATAATAAAAATGGTCTAATGGAAGACAGCTCCTCTACAACATTTATCTGCAAGCCATCTCAAGGCATAGTTTTAATGAACGTCTTTCCATTTGCCGACGCTAATTCCAACAAAACGGTTCAGGTTGAACTTGCTAGCGGGGATCATATATATCCTACTGTATGGAAAGTCGGTGAAAAAATAGACGATCATTCTTACTCACTTTCCATTGAAGGAGGTTTGCTGGAAGTAGTAGGAACAAAGAGCAAGATAAAAGTATTCAACAGACAAATAACCAAAAGCGATCCGGAAGGAATCACCTACACCATTGCTTCCAAAGTGCAGATCAAATCTTATATGTTTGGTGTTAATGTTAATACTTTGAATTTTTCAATTGAAGAAATTATTAATCCTAAGAAAGGAATTATCAGGCAACAATTCACAGAGGAAAGTGGAGAGTACTTTATTATAAATCTACAAAACCCACAATAAAATGGATCACCAGCACCAAAATCATTCAAAAGCAAAGGACACTCCTGCAATGAGTAGGCAACACGATCACTCAAGTCATAAGATGAGTAACGATAACCCCGCCCACGGTAACATGGGCCATGATCATCACAGAATGATGATAAGCGATTTTCGAAAAAGATTCTGGGTCTCAGTTATTCTTACAATTCCCGTTTTGATTCTCTCGCCGATGATCCAGGAGTTCTTTGGCTTCGAATTGGTTTTTAATGGTAGTCTATTCACACTCTTCGCACTTTCTTCTGTCATTTTTATTTATGGAGGCTGGCCATTCTTAAAAGGCCTGATAGATGAAGTCAAAAAAGGTGTGCCGGGAATGATGACTCTGATTGCTGTAGCCATCACAGTGGCATATGCCTACAGCAGCGCAGTCGTTTTTGGACTTCCGGGTAAAATGTTCTTCTGGGAACTCGTTACTCTGGTTGACATTATGCTTCTGGGACACTGGATAGAAATGAAATCTGTACTTGGCGCCTCCAAAGCATTGGAACTGTTGGTGAGCATGATGCCTGCTGAAGCTCATAAGGTACATGGCGAACACATCATTGAGGTAAAACTCGAAGACTTGCAGAAAGGCGATATTACATTAATAAAACCCGGAGAAAAAGTTCCCGCAGATGGAATCATCGTAGAGGGTGAAAGTTACCTGAATGAATCAATGCTTACCGGTGAATCAAAGCCGGTGAAGAAAGGAGAAGGACAACAAGTTATTGGAGGTGCTATCAATGGAAATGGCTCTTTAAAAGTAAAGGTTCAAAATACAGGGAAAGACAGCTATCTCAACAAAGTAATTACACTTGTACAGGAAGCACAAAAGGCCAAATCAAAAACGCAACACTTAGCGGACAGGGCAGCAAAATGGCTTACATACATCGCCTTGTTTGTTGGTTTTTTAACTTTAGTCGTTTGGCTTGCATTAGGTTTTGAATTTGTATTTGCCCTCGAAAGAATGGTCACTGTTATGGTAATTTCCTGTCCTCATGCTTTAGGCCTTGCAATTCCATTGGTTGTTGCCATCTCCACTGCCATTTCTGCCCAAAATGGATTACTCATTCGCAACAGAACGGCTTTTGAGAATTCAAGGAAGATAACCACCCTTCTCTTTGACAAAACAGGTACGCTTACGAAAGGTGACTTTGGAGTGACACGCTATGAAACAAGCTCTGATAAAATCACCAAAAACGAAATGCTGCGAATTGCAAGTTCATTGGAACAAAGTTCAGAACATCCAATTGCTGTAGGAATCCTAAAAAAAGTCCATGAACTAAAAATAGTAATTCCGAAACATGAAGCATTCAATTCTATAACCGGAAAGGGTGTAGAAGCTATCGTTGAAGGAATGAAAGTAAAAGTTGTAAGTCCGGGATACCTGAAAGACAAAAAACTGTCAATTCCGCAAGGCGCAGAAAGTAACGCTGCTGAAACCATCGTGTATGTGATTATTGATAATAAAGTGAGCGGTTACATTGCTTTAGCCGATGAAATAAGACCAGAGTCTTTTGAAGCAATAAATAAATTCAAGCAACTAAAAATTAAAGTAGTGATGGCAACAGGAGACAATGAACAAGTTGCAAAAGCGGTAAGCGATCAATTAGGTCTGGATGGATATTATGCAGAAGTATTACCACATCAAAAAGTAGAGATCGTAAAGGACCTCCAATCCAAAGGTGAATACGTCGCCATGACCGGTGATGGCGTAAATGATGCACCTGCCTTAGCTCAAGCAAATGTTGGAATCGCTGTAGGCTCCGGTACTGATGTTGCAGCTGAGACAGCTGATATCATTTTGGTCAATAGCAACCCCCAAGACATCCTGAACCTGATCCTCTTCGGAAGAGCAACGTATCAGAAAATGATTCAAAACTTAGTATGGGCAACAGGCTATAATATCATTGCCATTCCATTAGCTGCCGGAGTATTATATAGTTCAGGCTTTGTATTAGGCCCTGCTATAGGAGCTGCATTCATGAGTTTGAGTACCATAATCGTTGCACTCAATGCTCAATTGTTGAAAAATAAAATACAGAATATTTAACGAGTGGAAATTCTTTTTCGTTTGATTTCAACTTTCCAATTTGACAAGCAATACTTGTTTATAAAATGCAAGTAAGATAATAGTCGCCCTTCTGCTAAATATTGGAGAATTGTTTTTAATTCAATGGAAATTCCTAATCTACCATCCACTCTGTTTCGATGAAAAACAGAAGTCAATAAACACTAATTATTCCCCTAAAATTTGAATTTTAGACAAAATGTGATAAAGTACTTACATTCTTTCGATACTAAATGCTAGTCATGTTGATTCGAAAAAATGTGATATGTGGAACCGGAATTTCCACTTACCAATAAATATAAATTTTTCACTAAATCCATACATTTTCTACTGAAGATCATTGGAAAGAAGTTTACAATGATTAAAAAAATGAGGGAGATATCTCAAAAAAAACCTTTATTTCGGAATGGGAATTCTTTCATTCATATGAATAATCGCTGCCTGTTTGCAAGGCCGAAAAACCGGAGAAATGAATTAAATAAAATGATTAAAAGGCGCTACGATATTCTCGATATAGGAGGCTGAATAAAATAACAATCTATAAGATTGCTAAACTGAGATTTGCTTTAGAGTTGAACAAAAAGAGTTATTGCCCAAATCACATTGTTGTGTGGAGGGGGACAAAGTAAATTTAAGATGATTTTGATCCTTAGGTTCCGAACAGTAGTGATCGCAAATCCCTTGCAGCAAAGGCAGATGGCGCATCTTTGGGACATTTTACTCAGCGGACACCACACTTTATTCGTACATTTATCAGTATATAGAATTGCATTATAATGAAAACAAATGAGCAATGATTAAATTCAGCCTCCTTTCGACAGCAATGATACTAGCTCTTGCGATTTGTAAAGCTCAATTTACAGTATCCGGTCAGATTTCAGATACCATTGGAATTCCGGTTCCCGAAGCTCGTATTACGCTATTTGATTCATCACAAACATATTTTCAGGAAGAAAGAACCGATGCAGCAGGAGTATATCTATTTTCAAATGTTCCTTCTGGAAATTATTTTCTTGGTATCGAAAAATTAAATAAGGAATATATTGAACAATCAATTTCAGTTTCTGCAAACTTTACCCTTAATACCACACTCTATACTGAAACCGAACAAGGGATCTGGAATATTATAATACAGTCTCCTGAGCCATTAGGTGGAACCAACCTAGGTATATTAATGCCTGACGGAAAAATATTTTATTGTCATGACACCAGAGATCCTTTTTATTTCGACCCTATATTAAATGACACCATTGGCACAAGCGGTAGTGCAAATGTGCAGGGATGTGTGGGTCCTATTCAAACGGAAGATGGAAAAATTTGGTTCATCGGGGGTGCATTGGTTCCAACATATGGTCCGGGTTCCCAAAAGGTTAAATCATTCGATCCATCAAGCAATACTTGGCAATTTCAACCCGACATGCTCGATTGGCGCTGGTATCCTTCGGTGATCCAACTACCCGACAGCAGAATTTTAATTGCCGGAGGTGGTGGTCTTAATAATCCGATCCGCACAAACACATCAGAAGTTTACGACCTTGCCACAGGTACCAGTGTCTTAACTGATACAATGGCAATTGGGAATGAAGTTTCTCCGATTGTCCTTTTATACGACGGCAAGGTTTTAATGACACATCGACCTCCGCAAGTCTTTGACCCAGTTACTAACCAATGGGATTTGACAGGTGATTTTGTTCAATCACCCCGTTTGCCAAATGGTGACCATAGTGACTGTGAAATAGTATTGATGCCCGATGGTGAAGTAATCGCAATCGGTTATAAATCTTTTACACCGGGGATTTACGGGACTTTTGTGGAACGCTATAATCCCATTTCCGGCACCTGGGCTCTAGGAAGCAGCATTTTACCAATACGCTCGAGAGCAAAAACAGTTTTGCTCCCTGATAAAAATATCCTGGTCATCGGAGGAGAAAAGGAAAATCCTGCAGATACCACTTCAACAAATCAATGGGGATATATGAATTTGTGCGATATGTATGATCCTTCTACAGATTCATGGAGAAGATTAAATCGCTTAAATTACAAACGAGAATATCATTGCAACGCCATTCTAGTTCCTGATGGAAGAATAATTGCCGTTGGAGGAGAAGGTCGACCCGGTAACGATCCGCCTTTTAGTGTTATTGAAGCATTCAATCCGCCATATTTATTCAGAGGTGTTCGGCCTGAAATAATAAACCTCACCCAAACATCTTTTGGAAGAGGAGCAAACATTGATTTTGACTTTCTTAAAACAGATTCAATCACTGAAGTACTATTAATGTCAAATGCAGTTGTGACACATTTTATGAATAGTGGGAATAACCGCTACATTTCTCTCAACTATAGCCAAACCGGCAGTCACATCACTGCAATATTACCCTCTGATTCCATTACATTGCCACCTGGTATTTATATGTTGTTTGTAATGGTTGATGATATTCCTTCTATTGCAGAAATCGTTCGCATACAAAATACATCAGTAACGTCGTCAACACAAATTACACAAGGAAATCAACTGTTGCACATATTCCCTAATCCGGCATCTGAATTTATTACTTTGAATTTTCTAAGCGAACCTTACAGCTCAGAGATCGAAATTTTCAACACTATTGGTGAAACAGTTTTATCCGCTGCAAATAAAAACACAATTGATATTTCTGCTTTTAACAAAGGATTGTATTTCATCACCGTAAAAGCAAGAAACAATTTCTACTCACTAAAATTTATTAAGCTATAAGATCAAGGAAGAATTTGAAACAGAGTATAGTTATTATTAATATTTCATGCTCTGCGAAGGATTTTCACTCCATCTTAACATTGGCAGCTGGAACATCCTGCGCAGACGGTCACCAGTCTTTAGAAACGAAGATAATGGCACATCCTTAACACCACAGAAAGGAACTTGACAACGAATCCGTTAATTGATCAATTCTATGTGAGTTATCATTTATCTTTCAATCCGACCTGAACGTTACGGCCTCTTTTTAATACCCATCTCCTTAACCGGCGTGGCTTGGAAACAGCCATTAAAATGAAACTTTGGCATAAAAACAATTGAAATGGAAAATAAATTCATGCATAGAAACAGGTTTATGGCATATATTTGGACACCTTATTAAAAAGATAAATAGACTTTCAAATCTTTGCCTATTTATTATAATCAATGCTGCATTGCTCGTATATGTGGGTTATTTTTAAGGTAAAAACGCCTTTCACTAGCTCGTATCTCCCTGATACGTTCTAATAATTCATCAAAGTAGTCTTTCCCGAAGCGTTGCCCTCGTTTCAAGCGTTTATGGTCCGATACTAAGCCTTTTATAATGAAATGAACTCCCGGAGGGTTTTGGTTGCCCATATACTGAATTGCGATGCCTGCCGGCTGTTTACTCTGTAACCTACCGCTATAATTGCGTTTAAGTTGAAAAACTCCATTTTCCGGGTTACGTTCCGGCAGCCTACTTTCTGAACTAATTCCAAAATGGAAACAGTTGACTCCAGTATTAATTCGCCTGATTCAAAGATATTTGCAAGATGTTTAGCTTATAGCTAGCACAACTACACCAAAAAGTTCGGCCACCCTTTTCTGGGTGAGTCAAAAGGTTTCGTTTTGAAAAAGACCTCTATATGCACCGCACCGTCAGTGGTGTAAAAAATGATGTCGCTTTCGTTATTTTCTTGTGGTGTAAGCTCTTTACTCATTACTTTAAGAATTTAATTCACTGACTTTGGAAATACGTTTATACACTACATCTTCAAACTTTTTGAAGTGTTCAGTACCACACTTGATTTTCATTTTTTCTGACCCTCTCAATTCCTGTCCTTCTCCTTTGGTTTCTGCCACAAAGTATATTTTCTTTTCACCCTTGAATACAAGTGCCCAATCGGGGTTATAGCTGCCAATTGGTGTATCAATTTTGAACCAGAAGGGAAGTTTGAAATAAAACTCAATGTTCTCACTGCTCTCACAGTCTTTGGCAAAATCACTTTCTACCTTTGAATCAAGCGGAATGTAATTTTCATAAATAGTTTTATCAGGGGTAGTTACTGTATGGGTGAACTGGTCAAGGTATATTTCCAGTTCATTGTCTTCAAACAAAGTCATTTCATACACTTTGCTGCCGATTTTTTCATACTTAATCCCATCAATCATTAATTCGTACAATACCGATTTTATAGAGCCTACGGCATTATCCATGAATAATTGTGGGTTGAGTAATAACTCGTTTATCCGTCCTGATTTTTTAAGTACTTCAAGAATGGTACTACGGGTAAGTTCTGTTTTACCCTGTATGTATGCCAGCATATCCGGTATTTCAAACTGAAAACCATCGCAGTCGTCTCCGCTATCACTTACCAATTGTCCGTCAACGCCTTCATCTGTTATTACTACTTTTTTCTTTGTTGATGTGATGTTTGGTTTTTTCGTTTCCGGCATTTCCCTAACTGCTTTTGCGGCAATGTTAACAAGTTCATCTGTTTTGAATTCTACACTGTAACGGGTATGAAACTTTATCTTGTTCCATATTTCAAGGAATTTCGCATCTGCTTCAAAACCTTTACGCAGGTTTACTTTTTCTCTTTTCCCTTTGTCTTTGACACGCCCTGAAAAATCCACTCCACAATCCTGTTCAATTTCCTGCTGCAATGCCCGGGCAAAATCTTCATACCGCTCGTTTGCAACTACAGTTAGCTTATTAATGTTCCGGTCAAAAATCCGTTGGCCGGACTGATTTACAGAAAGCCTCAAACCTCTACCTATTTCCTGACGTTTCTTAATCTCAGATTTCGTTTCGTTCAGAGTACATATCTGGAATACATTTGGGTTATCCCAACCTTCACGAAGTGCTGAGTGACTGAATATAAATCGCAGAGGAGTATTTATTTCAAGAAGTTTTTCTTTATCGTGCATGATGAGTTTGTAGGTATCATCATCCGCCTGTGTTTCCCCTCCTGTGTCTTTAATCCTCCCTTTGTTATCCTGTGAAAAATATCCATTGTGAACTTCTTCTTCAGAATAGGGCATCAAGTCTTTGAAAACAGGTTTGGCTATTTCGTGCTTGTATATTTCCTCAAACCATTGGGCAAATTTTCCTTTTAAAGGATTGCCGTTTGTATCATATTCACGGTAGTTTTTTACTTTATCAATAAAGAACAATGAAAGCACCTTTATGCCTTTTTCTTTATACGCTTTTTCTTTTTTCAGGTGTTCTTCAACGGTTTTACGTATCATGAATTTCATTACCTCATCATTCATACCTCCCTGCGATTCTCCAACTTTCAGAACAACCCCGTTGGTCAGTTCTATCTGTTCGTTACCATAATCAATTTCATATACTTTCAGTCCGTCATATTTCGGATTTTCACCTGACAATGCAAACAGGTCAAGTTTATTACGGCTTACCTGTACTGATTTTCGTTTATTGCCCTGCGGGGAGTTCACGTCAATTTTTACTTTGGCCTTTATGTTATTGCCTGAGCGGGTTATTGCTTCCAGTTGAATGAAGGTCGAATTAAAATCGTTTTCACTCACTACAGAATCCACCTCTATTTGTTTAACCAGTCCAAGGTCATACGCCTTTACAGGGTTCAGGGAATACATGAGGTTGTATAGGTAGGTATGGGTAGCTGAATACCGAAGTGTACATAACGGGTTCAATTTTTCAATTGCCTTTTTCCTGATTTCGGTCTCCATATTCTGCGGCTCATCCACTATTACAATCGGATTGCAGCTTTGAATAAATTCAATGGGTTTTTTGCCAGTTAGTTTATCGTTTGGTTTGTTGATAATGTTTTCATCTTTCGCAAAAGAATCTATATTGATAACCAACACCTGGATGGCATTACTGGAAGCAAATCCCCTTAGGTTGGATACTTTCTTACTGTCGTACACGTCAAAGCTGATAGATGCTTTGTCATAAAGGGACTGGAAATGCTCGTGTGTAATTTGCAGATTCTTTAAAACACCTTCCCGGATGGCAACCGAAGGAACAACAATTACAAACTTTTTAAAGCCATAGAGTTTTTGCAATTCGTAAATAGTTCTTAGGTACACATACGTTTTACCGGTTCCTGTTTCCATTTCTACAGAGAAATTCATCCCTTGTAGTTCTTCTTTTATATCCTTTATTTCATTGCGTTGCTGAATGGTCTTTATGTTTTCCCAAATTTGTTCTTCAGTTAAGGCAAGCCTGTTACCAAAACCATTTTCAGAAAGCAACGTACCGGATGAGGTCATTGAAAACTCAAAATCTCCACTGCTCAAAGGCTGTCCTTCAAATATGTCTGTGATAGATTTTATAGCATCTATCTGATAATCCTGGTTGCTATCGAAGTGTAGTTTCATTCCTGCTGTACTATAATTTCCAATACTCTATTTGTTTTATATTGCTTTTTGTGCCTGCATCTCTTTTTCAAATAAAAAATCAAACCCTTTCTTGGCCAATTTATTTTTTGCTTCATCAGTTAAGCTTGGAACATTGATAAACAAAGAATCTTTTGCTCTACTAATACCAACATATCTCACTCTATGTTCTTCATCTTCGTCAAGATTAGAATTGAGTATAAAACCAAGTTCATTTTGTTCCTCAAAATTTCCTTTATCATTCTTTTCCAGCACCACCATTACATGCTTAAATTCTGCTCCCTTTGCTTTATGTATAGTACGATGTAAACTTGTGTCTTCCTTAATGTTTACGGAAAGTGCAACGATTTCATAAATATTCTTTTCATAAAACGTTTTTGCGGAACCAGCTCTAAATCCTGAAATTTTTTTTGGAAATACACCCGCAATAATCGTGTAAAAATCCATTAAATTCTTTGGCTTAAATGTAGAATGTTTTTCAAGTAGAAATTTTAAAATTAAAAGTGCTTGCTTAGGAATTTCTTCCTTTTGTACTGCTCGCTTAATTTCTTTCGATAGGGACTTTAGTGCCTCCTTATATCTCGATTGACGACCAAGTTCCGTTGCTGTAATACAAGCAATAAGAATATTAGCTCTTTCTGTATTGCTATCATTTTCTCTTATTTCATCTAACAAGTTAGCTTTAGCAACAAATAAACCAACTCCTTCTCTCAACAAATTTGACGTAATGTTACTTCTGGAAAGAGAATAAACTTCTCCCCTAGTTACTTCAAAAGATTTATTCATTGCCCACGTTTTTTCACCTACTAAGATCGTTGGTGAAATACCCTCAACATTCCTTTTTGCAACCTGTGAAATATCTGACCTTACTTGATTTAGTAAAACCGCAATTTTATTTGAACACCTATGATTATCTGAAATAGAATAAACTTGAATACCGGGCAAACTAAAATTATTAAACTGTTCTGGTTTTGCCCCCTGAAAGCCATAAATAGATTGCGCTTTATCACCGACAACTCCAATGATAGTTTCATTTTCCGCGATTTTGGTTATAATGGCTGTCTGAATAGGATTTGTGTCTTGAAATTCATCAAGGAAAAAGTAAGGAAATTTGGCTCGTACAATATCAAGCAGTCTGGGAAAACGTGTGATTAAATCCAAACTAAAAAACAAAATATCGTCATGATCTACCAGTCCTTTGTTCCAGCACATCTTCTTATATACGAAATAAGAATCCTTTCTAATTGAAAGGCTACTGCTTATTTTACCAAGATATGGTTTCTTTGGTCGTAAAATTAAATTGTTAGTGGTATCAAATTGCCAAGCTAAATCAGAAAGCGCTTTGATGATTTTATTGTCATCCGTAATATAAGCTTGACTGGTTTTGGTTTTCCATTCATACAATAGTCCCTTGTAAACAGGCACATCATCATGACCATCTAATTTCGTTATATCTAATTCATGTTCAGAGGGAATTAAAAAAGCGAATGGTTTTACCAAATTTTTATACAAAAAGCTGTGAATTGTTGACACTTCAACACGATCAACTTCAACTCCAAGTCTTTCCAAAATAGTTTCTGCCGCGACATTGGTATATGTAATACATGCAATTTTTCGGGTATTCCCAAGCCTAACAGAATTCTGTAATACGTGTCTTATATGACTAATCAGCCAACGGGTTTTACCGGCACCAGGTCCGGCAGTTACCTTAAAATGTTCTTCAATAGAATCAATTTTAGTGTCAGAAGATATGTTCTTTATTTCAAAAGCCATTCTAATGCATCTTTTAAATACTCGGGTACAATGAATTTTGGTGAACCTGAGTCAAAATCCTTTTCTAATTCAACTGAAAGCTCTAAGGCATTTTCACCCTTTCCAACAGAGTTAAGATATCTTGAGGCAATGATTGATTTTTTCTTGTCTTCATCACTAAATGAAGAAGGGGCAGAACTAACCCCACTTATTATCCTTTTGTTTTCTTCGCTATCCCGTAACTTGAAATCGGCAAGGGTAGAATCTCCTCGTTTATATTCTGCAACTAATGCTTCAAGCTCGTCTTTGTTTTTAATAGAGTCATTTATTAAATTTTTCAATAGTGGATTTTCAAAGGCTATTTGATATTCGAGAGTTTTTCCTTTCGTCTCCTCTTGGCTGAAAAATCTGATATTAGGATGTGCCGCATATAAATTTATCTTTTCACTTGCATTATCCTTATATTCATAATTCACAAAATCGGCATTGTATTCAAATGGGTAACACTTTTCGAAACTCTTTCCAGACTTTTCCTTTCGTTCCGGATCCCGATCTGTAATACATGCGATCTTTTTATGAATTGTATTTGATTTATTACTATCAAACAACTTAAGAAAGTGCTCAAAATATCTGCCCCCAACATTCGAAACTTCAACATGGAAATCTTCCAATTGTTTATCTACATTTACATGTCGCGCCAGTGTTTTCATTAAAAGTTGTTCGGCTAAACCTTCCACAAGTATTATTTTTTGAGCAAACAAAATATTGGATCGTGTTGCATCCAAAAACCGTTCAATATATGCTTTGGACGATTTACCATCTTCGTCATTACTAAACACTTTACCCGGATACCCTATGTTTATCTTATTATCCTCGCCGTGCAAACAAATGATATCATCCAAAGAAACTGCTGATGTAATATGCGTAGAATGCGTTGTAACAAAAACCTGTCTAACTTTTTTCTTATTATTCTCCTTTAAAAACTTAAGGAATTTATATTGCATTGAAGGATGCAAATGAGCTTCTGGTTCTTCAATTGCGAGGATTGGATAAACTTTTGCATTGCTTCCATAATAATTACCATCAGCATTTGCCTGCATTTTCGCTAAAAGCAAAGACATAAAAATTAGATTATTATACCCCAATCCGTTATGAGTTGCAGGAACTTTAATTCCAGTTTTATGTTCGATAATTAGTTTTAGTGCAGATAGTAATTCTGTTTCTGTAACATTACCTTCAAAATTTGGATTTGCCTGATTAAATGATGCTCCCGTCTTTGTTGCATAATCAAGAATTTCTTTTTGCCCCTCCTTTACTCTCCCTAAAAGCTCATCAATAACCGGCTTAGTCTTAGTTTCAAATGCAACCTGTCTCTTTTTTATTTCATCAGTCTGTTCTTGTTTAGTTCGCTTTGTATCCTTTTTTATTTCGTAGTCCATGAAAAACTGCAAAACATCCCGGAGCAATGTGCTTTTACCTGTGAACATATCACGTTCGACATCTCGAATTGCATTAAGAAATTGAAAATCGAATTTTTGCAGGTTTTCTGCCTCAGCTTGATTTTGAAATTTAGGGTCACCACCAAATATTTTATAGACATACTTTCTAACAAAATCACGTTTAATAATTTTCCATGCAGTTTCTACTTCTTTTACCTCATCAATCGCCTTCACATAATCTCCCTTTTCCGTTTCAGGCAAAAAAAACTCATACGTTAATCTTGCCTCATACGGCTTGTCCAGTTTTGTGATCCAATTTGAAATTGTAACTAAATCATCACTATGCAAATTTTCATCTGTACTTTCAGATATAAAAAGTGAAATTCTAATTGAAGGGGGATTTTGTTTAATTTCTGATAACTCAATCTGTTTGTGAAAATCATCAACATCAAGTCTTTTGGAGCCTCCGGTTGAATCAATTACAAGAGAAAGAGCTTTTAATAAATTAGTTTTACCAGCATTGTTGTGACCAATGATAACATTGATGCCTTCATCAAACAGCACTTCTGTGTTTTTGAAATTTCTAAATCCTTCAACTTTAATTTTAGATATATACATGCCTCAAATCGTTTTAAAATCAATCCCCGCATCCTTCATCTGCAATACCGTATTTGTTTTGAGTTGGTCGTTGCCGGTGAAAAGATTGTCAAGGGTTATTACTTTTTTAGGTTTGGCGGCTATCATTTCATCAATGATTTTTTTACTCATTTCGGTGATGCCAATCATGAGTTCGCCATCATTGATTGAGTAAAACTTGTTTTTTGCTTCAACCTTGTCGGAAAGCTGGTAACCTGCCTTTACCATGAGTTCATACAGCATGTTTTGCTCCTTGCTGTTTTCGCTAACCGGATTAGTGAAAGCGTCCAATTGCTCTACAAGGTTATCCCCGTTAATTTCATTGCCTCTCCATATTTTAAAGTTGGAAGAAGAAAGTTTGAAGGATTTGAAACCTAAGTCAAGTGCCATGCTTTTACCGTTATCACCAAAATTGATTTGCTCCGATTTTTTCTTTTCTTCCTCGGTTTGTTCGGTTGCAATTTTTTTGATGACCCTGCGAATTCTCTCTTTACTTATTTCCGCAATTGTTTTGTAGCCTGCTTTATATGCCTCGCTGGCTTCATCACACAATTCTGGGAGTTGCACTAGTATGAATTTTCTATTGCCTCCGTCTTCTTTATTGAGTTCTAATAAGGCTTGGGCAGTGGAGCCAGAGCCGGCAAAGAAGTCAAGTACAATGCCATCACCTGCGCCCATTTGTAAAAGTGAGTTTATTAAGCCAACTGATTTAGGTGTTTCAAACACAGCGATCCCATCAAATAACTCTTTAATATGATTTTTGGCAGATTCAGTAGTTCCTACATCTCTCGCAAACAGCATTGTCTCAGGTGTTAATCCTCTTTCTTTTGCATCCAAATATGTTTTAACTCGTGGAACTCCATTCCCATCCTTGCCAAACCAAATTCTATTATCCTTAATAGCTTCCTCCATAACAGGTTTTGTATAAAGCCAACACCTTCCACTTTCAAGTTGATGAATTGTCCCGTTTGGTGCTATTAGTTCATAAAACTGAGATTCAGTACCATGCCCTGATTGTGCTGTGGCAGGGTCTGATTTCCATAATCCTCGCGGATCATTATCAGGATTTTTATAGTTTGCCAAAGCTTTCTCGGTCATGGGAGTTTGGCTAATAGGTCTCCCACTATCCATTTTTAGCTTTGAATAGCATAATATATAATCGTGTCGTACAGAAACAACTTTGCGGTTTTCTCTGTTTGTTCTTTTTTCCCAAAGAAAAGACGCAATAAAATTTTCCTCCCCAAAAATTTCATTCATAATCACTCTCAGATTATGTACTTCATTATCGTCTATATGTACGAAAATAACTCCATCATCCCGCAACAGGTTCTTTGCCAAAAATAAACGGGGGTACATCATGCTTAACCAGTTACTATGAAAGTGACCACTGTCTTTGCTGTTCTTCCGAAACAAGCCTTCTTTCATCAGGTAGCCTTCTTCGTCTTTGTCACCAATCCTTTTTTCATAATCTGCTTTATTCTCCTTAAAGCTGTCCGGATAAATGAAACTATCGCTACCGGTATTGTACGGAGGGTCAATGATGATGCACTTTACTTTATTGTAGTATGCTTTCTGCAAGACTTTCAGCACTTCAAGGTTCTCCCCTTCAATAAATATGTTTTGCGTAGTATCAAAATTTACAGATTCCTCCGGTACAGGTTTTAAAGTGGCAGTGGTAGGTATTTGCAGTACTTTGAAAGCATCTGACTTTCCTGCCCAGTTTAGCACATATCTTTCATTGGAAAAATTGATGTTGTCGCTGAAAGCGGCATTGAATTTTTCCATATCAATTTTACCTTCCGAAAAAATATCCGGGAAAAGCTGTTTGAGCTTTTCAATATTATCTTGCAGTATGTCTAATGATTCTCCGTTCATTGTCATTTTTTATTTTTAGTTCTCAGCTTCATCATCCAATGCGTCTGCATCCAATGATTCAGCTTCTGTTAAGGGTAAAATCAATTTTGTGTCGGCTTCACTCAATGCCTCAACACCTCTCAATTTTCGCTGTATTGCTCTTGTTCGTTTGCCCATCACATCATCCAACTGGTTAAGCCCGGTTTGTATGTTGTTTTGAGCCTTGGACAACATTCCTCCAAAAGATTCAAACTCTTTCTTGACCGCACCGAGTACCTGCCATACTTCACTGCTGCGTTTTTGAATAGCGAGTGTTTTAAAGCCCATTTGCAGACTGTTTAGGATGGCTGCCAATGTGGTAGGGCCTGTTACAATTACTTTGTAGTTGCGTTGTAAATCTTCGAGTAAACTTGCCTTACGGACTACCTCTGCATAAATACCTTCAAAGGGCAGGAACATGATGGCAAAATCTGTGGTGTTAGGGGGATCAATGTATTTCTCACAAATGTCCTTCGCCATTTTTTTGATGGTGAGATCCATGCTTTTTTGAGCCAACTCTATTTGAGTAATGTCTCCCACATCATAGGCTGTCTGTAACTGCTCGTAAACGTCTTTTGGAAACTTGGCATCCACCGGCAACCATACCTGCCCGTTATTATCATCACGTCCAGGAAGTTTAATTGCAAACTCTACCGTATCATGACTGCCTGCTTTTGTTTTTACGTTTGCCTGGTATTGTTCCGGTGCCAAAATTTGCTCTAACAGCATTTCTAATTGAACTTCGCCAAAACCTCCCCGCATTTTTACATTGCTCAATACTTTCTTTAAACCGCCAACGTCCTGTGCCAGTGTTTGCATTTCGCCCAATCCTTTCTGAACTTCAATCAACTGCTTGCCCACTGTTTCAAAACTTTGTCCTAAACGTTCACTAAGGGTTTTTTCCAGTTTTTCTTCAACAGTTGTTTTGATAATATCGAGTTTAGTTTCGGTACTTTTTACCAGTTCGTTTTGCTTGGTTTCCAATAGCCCGAATTTCTCTTTTTGTATATCGTTGAATGACTTTACATTTTTATCGAAAGCCTCCTGAAAACCTTTAATGGCTTTCTCCATTTCCTCACGCATCTGTTTATTGTCCTTTTGGGCTTGCTCGGTCAATGTTTTCAATTTTTCCTGAACCTGGTTATTTATTTTATCAAGTTGCAGCACATTGGCATCTGAAAACTCCTTTATGTTTTTAGTTAGTTCTTCCCTGTTGGTTTTATGGTTAGATTCCGTTTTGTCAATCAGGGCGGTGATTTTTTCTTCAAGGGTTGTGTTTAATTTCTCTAAGGCTTTTTGATTCTGCTCCGTAATGGTTTTTAGTGTTTCCGTTAATTCACCTTTAAATTCTTTCAGGGTATTGTTGAGTTCGGTTCTGTTATCTTTTGCAATGGCAGAGTTTTCTTCCCTGTTTGTTCGGAAATCTTCCTTCAAACTGGTTTCTATTTTTGTAAGACTTCCTTGTAACTCTGCAATTTTATTTTGCAAAAGCTGAGTTTCATTCGATTGCTTAGGCCGGAATACTATTATCAGTATAATAGCGGCTACAACCAGTATGCAGAGGATTATTAATAGTATTTCTGTCATTTTCCTTTTGGCTTTTCGAGTTTGATTTTTTCTTCTGTCATGCGAATGGCTTTTAACCCCACATCTTCATCTTTTGCGACATCATATAATTGATCGGAAAGCCAAAGGGTAAGAAGTTCACCTGCACCTGTTTTGTAAATCTTGGCCAACTGTAGTACCTGCTCCTTTTTCGCCTTGCGTTCGCCCAATTCTATTTTACTGAGTATGGAGGCATCTACATCCAGCATAGCGGCAACCTGCCGTAAAAGTAGGTTGTTGTTCGTCCGTAATTCCCTTATCCGTTCACCAAACTGTGTTCCCATTATTATAAATTTTGTGTCTTGACAAATATTGGCGAATATAGGAAACTAAAATGTTCTAATTGTAGATAATCTAGAGAAATTTAGCTTCAATGCAGAGCTTTAGTTACTTGCTGTTTGAACGAATTTTAAAATTTGCTTTGGTGGTTGTCAGAAATTTTCAAAATGCAATGCAGCAGTTTTCACTTAATCCTTTTGTCACAGATCCCAATCAATGCAGAACTAAAGGTAGGCAATAGAATGCAACTTTATCAGAATTGAAATTGAAAGATCAAAAAGTTAATAAGTTTAAAAAAAGGAGCCCGGTAAGGCTATCAGGCTCCCTAATAAATTATTCTGAAAAATTGAACACCGAACTAATCTCATTATAATCGTTCCAATCCGTTCCCGGATTAGCCCTTATCCGCGTACTTGAAATGATGACAATCCTGAAAGTAAGCGATCCAGGATAAACAGGAACAGAATAATCTGAATTCTGATTGAACAGCTCGACTTTGCCAACACTAAAGCCATAGGAGGTGGAGTTTTTACCATTTATATCCGGAAGGCTATACCAATAACTACCATATTTGATAAACACACTCACAAGTCCGGTATTTACAATGTCCTGAGTAATTCCTGATGCAGTAATCTCAGCGGTATAAAAACTACCAGTCATATTCCAGTTTGAAACAATTACTGTATTTGTACCAATAACATTGGCATTACCATCAACACCATCTGTGCCATTAGCACCATTCGATCCGGCTGGACCAGGATCACCCTTTTCCCCCTTTTGACAACCTGCATAAGGCATAATCAATAAAGCAAAAAGTAAAAGTTTAATCACCTTCATAATATATAAGTTTGCGCTGAGCTGCCCCTGCCGAGCTGTTGGTATAAAAAATCAGCGTGGGACAACAACCTATCGTAACCGAGGTACTGAGATACCCACAGACGAATAAGCTGCGCCCACGCCTTACCGTGAGCGTTAATCTTATTCTCGTCTGTTTGAAATTTCTCAGTTTTCGGTTACGAGAAGATAACGCGATTTTCTAATGTCGAAGCAAACTTAAAGAGCTTTAGGTTCATAAGCAATAATTACTTTTCGCCTACGTTGGCGAAGCATGGTGATTTAAGCTGTTAAATTTAGAATAGCCGTCAATTACCCTTTCACCTCACAATACTTATAGAATTCAGGAGATGAATGCAAGAAATAAACTTCAAAAAATATAAAAAATCGAAGTAAATTAACCATTGGGCTATCGCGGTTTGCACAGCTGCTGAGGTAAAAAAATATCTAACATTCATACGCGATTTGCACCACTTAATTTCTGCTGTCGCGGCTATTGTCCAAAGAGAGGCTCTGATCTACGACCCGTGGTAAACCGTGTAAAAAAGTGTTTTCACGGATAATCACGGTTCATCATATTGCTACTTGTTATAATTCAGAAAAACATATAAAAAAAGGGTTTGCTGAAAAAAAAAAAAAAAAAAATGAAAAATGAAAATGAAAAAAAATGAAAAAAGTTGCGGTCTGTCCGCAAAGCAAACTGAAAAATGTTTTACATAAAATCGGCAAAGATCTATGCATGACCTTAGCCAAAAGGCTTGGATGCAATGACACCTATGGAATGATCCCTTAGCCTATTCAATAGGTAAATTTCACAACAAACGAATAGAATTCACATGAACCTAATGATCTTTAAATGAGGAGGAATTTAAGTTAGGAATTAGCCGGTCTAAGCCGATATAAATGAAAAAATATTCAGCAAAAAGAATAAATCAAGTTGTTTTAGATTTTTTCTGAGCAAGTTCATTGATGATCTTTTCCTGTCGAGACCACAGTGTCAACCCCATTATAAAAAGAATCACTGAGGCCAATATAATAGGTGTCCAGTTCATTCCTGATTTGGAAGCCTGAAACTCCTGAGCTTGGTTTGAACTAAAGCCAAACAATTCTTGTGAGGTCAAAGGGATAGTTTTCATTTTTTTAATTTTCTCTTTTAATAATCTGAAAATATCCAGGACTCAAACCAGATATTCCGTAATAGATGAACCAATGAACAACATTGCCGGTTGATTTGACTTTTTCAATTTTGCTTGCCATATCCACAACAATACCACCTGCTTGAAGAGATTCAAAAGGAATTTGTTTCAGCTTATAGGTCTGACAATTTTGGTACATCTCGGCTAGGGTAAGATCTATTTTACGCAATGTTTTAGTGATCGTTCTTTCTTTGTGACGTTCCTTTTTATTCTTCAGTATGTGATACCGGTCTTTACAATGAACATCACAGAATTTTTGATCTGAGCGTTTCGGAATAAATTTTCCTTGCGGACAAACCGGATTTAAACAATCTTGGATTTTGTAACTAATTTTCGGCATATATAACGTAAAAGTAATAAATACTTTGAAGTAACAAAAAAACAATATATCTTCGGATAAAATTACTTCGCATGAATGCACTAAATCAAGTCAAATTTGAGCCATTTACCGAAAGAGACTTGGAATTTCTCCGTACCCTAAATCAACCCACATTCCTGTTAAAAGACACCAACATTTCTTCTAGAAACTACAATCTCTGGAAAAATTCAGATCTGTTAGTCGTTTCAACATTGGAGGATGGCCGAAAATGGATTCGGTTGAATTTGGTAGAATACGTTTGGCTTCACATCGTGAGAGATTTAAGAACATTTGGAATTTCGTTTGAAGACATTAAAAAACTTAAGCAAAAAATACTGGCTAACATAAATTCAATTAGCAAAGAAAGCGTTGAGGAGTCTGATGTTAGATCATCTTTAATTGATTTGATGCAAAAACAATATGAATGCACTAAAAAAGAAGCGGAAGAAAAACTTCAAGAAGCAATGAAGGAATCCAATGTAAGTTCACTGCATGAATTCATTAACCAATTCATGGGAAAAGGCATGACCTGGTTAGAACTTTTCTTGGTTCAAAAAGGAATCCGAAATGAAGAGTCCTTTCTTATTATTTACCTCACTGATACTGAACAAAACACAAAAGCTGTAATGAACAGTGAAGAATATGTTGAACCGCAACAGGTGTTAGAATGTCACATTTACTGCACACTATACGAGGTTCGTCCAAATGAAAAGGCAGAGCGGGAATTCCTGTTTAACAGACCTCACCTTCAATTACCACTCTCCTACTATTTGGATCGATTCACTTTGCACAAGCTAAAAAAGAGCAAAGAAATTGGTCTGATAAACGAAAATGAGTATAAACTACTCAAGATCGTTCGTGAAAATCCAGGTAAAGAAATTACCATCACTTACAATAAAGACCAACCCTCTGTCCTCACCGTCAAAACCGTTTGTACCAAAAACCTTGAGCAGGAATTATTAAGGAATTTGAAAAAAGATGAGTATTGCAAAATTTCCTATTCCGTTGAAGCCGGAAAAGTGCAACATTATGAAAAAGACAGAAAATATAAATTAGACTAAAATTTCAGGTATCGGAAAAACCGGGCCATTTGGAAATCACCAGCACTTATCGGATAAGCCGGGAGTATTGGACCTCCATGAATTTAAATGCATCCATACAATGCTGAATTAACTTTCGAAGTTTTAAGAACATACAAAGGGTTTGAAGACATCTCTGATGAAGAGGCAAAAAAAATACTCCAACAACTCAAAGAGTTTTGTTTGCTGATTATTGAATCAAATAGTAGGCGAATCATCACTCAATTTCAAAAACAATAATAAATCGGCCAAAGCATGAAAAACGCTATGAAAAATACTGATGGTGCACTAGGTGTAGATCGGTTCAAGTCCTTGCTTCCGAAATCCGCCGTACATATCGACACCAACAATGCAATTATTTACACTCGTGTATCGACGGCTGAACAAATGGAAACTAATTTCAGCTTGGAGACTCAAAAGAAACATTGTCTTGAATATGCTATAAAAAATAACATGAACGTGATTGCCGAATTTGGCGGGACTTACGAAAGTGCAAAAACGGAAGACAGGAAAGAATTTAAAAAAATGCTACTCTTTCTAAATGCAAACAAGGATAAAATCTCTTACTTGATTGTTTACAGTCTTGATCGGTTTTCACGAAGTGGAGAACAAGCCATGGTACTTGCCGGTAAACTAAAAAAACTAGGTGTCAATTTGGTTTCAATTACTCAACCTACAGATCTCAATTCTGACATGGGTGTCTTTTATCAAAACCTACTCTTGCTTTTTGGGAAATTGGATAATGACATGCGCAGAACTAAAACAATCACAGGAATGAGAGAAAGGTTGTTATCAGGATATTTCTGCGGCAAAGCACCAATTGGTTATGTGAATGTTCCGGGTGTGCCAAGAAGTGAATCAATAGTCATGAATGAAAAAGCGAAATGGATTAAGAAGGCATTTGAGTGGAAGTTAAACGAACAAATAAGCAATGTTGAGATAGCAGCAAGATTGCAAAATGTGGGCATTAACTTAACATCAAAAAGACTCACCATCATTTTACGAAATCCATTTTACTGTGGGATCTTAATTGGAAATATTCTTGGCGACGAAATCGTTGAAGGAAAACATCCTCCATTAATCTCTAAAGAAATGTTTTGGCAAGTGCAAGCAACACTTGATGGAACGCATAGTGGCTATTCTGTCAGCAGCGGTAATGAAAAGTATCCTCTTAAGCAATTTGTGATCTGTGACAGGTGCAATACAGCATTGACAGGCTATATGGTGAAGAAAAAGAAGCTTGACTACTACAAATGCAATAAGATCGGCTGTGGCTGTAATGCAAGTGTGGCTAAACTCCATCAAGGATTTATAGACCTTTTATCTAGCTTTATTGTAGAGAAAAAATTTCATGAACCATTAAAGCATATGATGAGCAATGTAATTCGTGAACTGGGAAAGGATAGAGTTCAAATGAGAAAACAATACCTGGAAGCACTCCAAAAAATAGAATCAAGAATTGAAAAAATAGAAGAAAATTTTGCAATAGGTGAAATTAACTCGGAACTCTACACAAAATTTTCAAAAAAATATTCAAAGGAAAAACAAGAAATTGAGACGCAGATCAAGGAAGAAGCGATGGATTTATCGAACCTTGAAATTTGTCTGGAGAAGGCACTAAAAATCTCAGCTAATCTACCTGAAATGTGGGAGTTAGAGGAGTACAAAATCAAAAAGCGATTACAAAAATTGGTCTTTCCTGAAGGGATACGTTACAACAAGCAAACTAACACTTATCGAACCACAAAAGTAAATTCAATTTTCTCTCTAATCCCGCATGGGAAGCGGCTTTTAGAAGAACAAAAAAGCGGAAACAGCAATGAAGAATTGCCAATTTCCGCTTTCGTACCCGGGGCGGGAATCGAACCCGCACGGCCTCAATGGCCACAGGATTTTAAGTACTACGCTACGTTGCAAAATGCGACAAAACGAGACATTTGGGAGCAAAAGAAAGCAAAAGGGTGCCTTTAGCGCGCACCAAAAGCGCGCACCTTAATGGTTGCTGAAAGGAGTCTGTCTTTTAAAATCAATTCCGTTAGGTAAGCCGCTCTTCCAATGCGTCCTTCCAAATGATAAATCCCTTTCTTTCATCAGTATAATCATGAACTATGCGGCTGAAATTCTCCGGTGGATTTTCAAGAAATACTTGTCTTCCCTTGGTTCTAATTATATTAAGGTACTGGTTGATCTGCTTTAATTTATCTGGTAGTGCTTGTTTCCGATTATCGTAGTGCCAGATATATGTTGCTTCTTCAGTGTCCAATGTTTCAAGAACAATATGAAATCCTTCTTTGCCCGTTAAAAGAAACAAAAATGAAAAAGGCTGAAGAACGAATCTAAGCTTTAAAATATTTCTTGCATGATTTTCCGCTAAATACTTTATATTTTTGTAGTGCTTATAATTCCTATTTTTTAAAACGTCATCTAATAAATCTTCGCCTGAATCATATAGGTTATTTTTCTTTTCTCCATTGATTTGCAATTGTGTTATATCAAGCAAATTCCCTAAACCATCAACTACTGTTTTGCTTAAGAAATTCTTATTGATAAATTTAAACTTAACACCCTCTATTATTTCCCGGTTTATCTTCTCTACATCTTCCGAAGTTGCTAATTGTGAAATTAATTTACCATTTTCAAACTCAGCAATAATATGAACTGTTAAGTTCTTCTTTGAAAGAGACTTTGAAAAATACGTCTTCAAAACCTCAAACTCTGGCCTGATTTCAGAATTTTCAATATCAAATTCGAGTTCAGTTTTCATCTCCTGAATATTATATTTGAATACTGCACTTCCAAAACGAAACTCAATAGCCTCGAATGGGATTTTAATTTTCCTATCGATTGCGAAATTGTTTTTTGAATAACTCACCTCTTCTATAGGATCATCAAACAAAGACGCCTGTTTATCTATTTTCCTGTAATAAGTATTTCTTTTCAGGAACATCTTATTTAGATAATCAATCTTTATATCACGGTAATCATAAATAGTCGGAGTTATTTCCGAGCGCTGCACCCTTCCGATGTATTGAACTAATTTACCTTCAAAAGAAAACGGATAGACAAGAAAGAGGCTATTGGCATTTTGTAAATCGGTTCCTTCGCCGAAGAATTGACCAGTAGTAATTAAGACTTGATAATTTCCTTCTTTTAATGTTCTCCATTTAGAATTTCGGTAGCTCTCAGAATCTTCGCCTGTTAATGTAATAGTCTCGTAATATTTTTTCAAGTATTGATTAATCGAATCAATGTGTTCTATTCTTTCTGTTATAATAACAACTTTCTTTCCTAAATTCAACTCTGATACAACATCTTCGAGAATGAGTCGATTTCTTGTCGAATCATGTACTATCACTTTCGACAATATTTCAAATTTGTCTACTTTTGAATTGAACGGAACATCAAGTTCAGTATTCCTGATAATAATCTTAGCATTTTTTGTATTGCTAATATCTTGCGCTTTTATTTCAGCAACTATTTCACCGAGATGAATAAAGATAAGTTTGCCATCATTGTATTTTCTAAACGGTGTCGCGGTCAATCCATAAAGGTAAAAAGTATGTAATTTCGAAATAGTATTTCTATATGTTTCGGCAGGAACATGATGGCATTCATCGACAATGATAGTCCCGAAGGCATTAAGGATATCTTCCTTCACAGGTTTATCAAGTTCTTTTGATAAACTCTGAATCATTGAAACTGTTATTTGTTTCCCTATTTTAGTTTTCCCCTGCCCAATTTTTCCTATTTCATTTTTCGGAATTCCAAGAAATGTTTGAATCCTTTCCATCCATTGTTCTGCTATTTGTTTACGATGTGTAACGATTAAAGCAGGTTGTTTTTTCTCAACGATAATTTTAAGCCCGATTATGGTTTTCCCAGAACCAGGCGGTGCTACAATTATTCCCAAATCTTTCTTTTCAATGTTATCGATTGCTAATTGCTGGTGTTCTCTAAGTTGGGTATTAAATAAAAATGAAATATTATTCTTCTTTTTCCTTTCGTCGATAAATTCGTGTTCGATACTATTTTCTCTGCAAAATCTTATTAGCTTACCAATGAAACCTCTTGGTATTATAACATTACTTTCTGATTCTTCAACAAATCTGAAATAGCGTTCAGTACCAAAAGTATTCTTGCCAATTTTCTTTTTGATAATAAATTCCGTATTTGTAAAATTCAATTCTTCTTTCAGGAAGTTTATCAAATGGATGGACAAACCACTGCGAGAAATTTTAACACTATTATCTAACGAAATAGCCAATTTATTCGGATTTGTTTTATTAAATTCTGAAGTAAAAACATTTTGAACCGGAAAATTAGTAACTGACTTATATAGTTGATCAAGTTGATTTATTGAAACTCTCTGTATGCTTTTAATATAATCCCACTGATTGCTATAAGGGGTAGAATTTATGGTTTCAATGAAACAACTGTTTCCTTGATCCAATGTTTTTTTGAAAAGCGGTAATGCAATCAAATTCCCGAAACCCTTACCTGAATGAAAATCCTGGTTCGGAAACAGCCTGTCAAAACTTGAACTCTTATCAAAAACTGAAAATACTCCGGATTGTTCTAAGAGCGAAATAAATATTTTACGACTCCTTATTGCCGGATAGGGCTCTTCAAAGAAAATCCATACATGTCCGCCTTTTCCGGAACGTGACCTCTCCAAATATGCAGGGATTCCTTTTTCAATACAAGCGGTAATAAATAACTTACTTTCGTCAAACCAATTGTCCTTATCAAAATCTGCCGTGATGAACCATGAGGTGTTATCTTGAAGTAATGGATAAATTCCGATGAGCTGCTCACCGTTGAGATGTTTTTCAATTTCAGTCTCCGTATAAGGTAAATATCTTTTATCGGTATAATTGTGAAAAGCACCTCCGCTTATTTTATGTGCCCTAAACAAATACGGATCAAAAAAATATGCAGGCATGTAACCGCTCTTGTTTCCTTTCTCCCAGCGAATTGCAAACACATCTTCTCTTCCTTTGAAAATTGATTTGAATAGTTGAATTCTGTAAGAGAGCATTTCATTCATCATGATAACAGCGAAAAATTTCTCAAAAATGACAAATAAAGTTTTCAATATATCTACTATTAAAAAGAATTTATTTTTTCGTTTGTTATATTTCTTATGTTTCATATCTTTATAGTGAGTTTAAAGCTCACAAAATGGCTATAAAAGATAAAAATTTATCCTTTCAGGCAACAGAATTGCTTGATAGACTATTACAAACTAAACAAGAATGCTTTGGTATAGAAAAGGCATGCGAACTATTACCTAACTCAAACAATGATGCAGTAAGGAAATTATTGAGCGACATGTCAAAGCGCGGCTTATTGATGAGAATAAAAGAAGGGCTTTACTTTATTATTCCATTTGAACAGGATTCCAAAACGTTTATGCCCGATTGGCATCTACTTGCCCAATATCTTGTCGGCGACGCAGATTATTACATAGGATATTTTTCAGCATTACAAATACACAATCTGACAACACAACCTAATTTGAAAGAACAAATTGTTGTAAACAGACAAATAAAACCATCAATTTTGAAAGTAAAAAATATTCCGTTTCAATTTATTTATCATAATCCAAATCATTTTTTCGGCAAAAAAAAAATATGGATTGACAGTTTTAATAAAGTTCAGTGCTCAGATTTGGAGAAAACAATTATTGACTGCTTGTTCAAGCCAAAATACGGAAGCGGTATTACAGAAATTTCAAAGGCAATATACAAGTCAAAAGAAAAAATTGATTATGCAAAGCTATTTGAATATGTAAAAAAGTTTGATTCGCAGGCGGTAATTAAACGATTAGGCTTTTTATTGGAATTACTTAAAATAGATCATCCGATCATCGGACAATTGCAGAAAATCAGAACTAACTCATTTGTTCTTTTAGAGCCATCTTATCCGAAAGAAGGAAAAACAATTTTCCGGTGGGCAATTCAGCAAAATATTGATACGGATTCGATTCTTTCACCTATCTACACTTAACATGATTGAGCCAAAAGAAATAAATAGAATTGCCACGACAAACCGTGTAAGCGACAGGCAAATTGAAAAAGATTATGTTTTGTCCTGGGTGTTGTTTGCTATTTCCAAGAACGATATTTTAAAAAATGTTCTGGTATTTAAAGGCGGAACTGTTTTAAAGAAAGCATACTTTGAAGATTACCGATTTTCGGAGGACTTGGATTTCACGCTCACAAATGAAAATGTAACTAACGAACAAATTCTTATCGAGTTTAGAAAAACATTTGAATTTATCAGAGAAGAAGCAAATATTGAAATGCAAATTGATGAAAGTAAATGGACTAATCATGAAACGGGCAGCCCACAATTTTACATTGACTATGTCGGTCCGCTTAAAGGGGCCATCGGCAGCCGTGATTTAAAAATTGATATTACAAGAAGGGAAATTATAGAAACAGAAATTGAAACAAAGTCAATATTCAGAAACTATTCAGATTTAGAAGAAACGTTTCATCTAAAATGCTATTCATTGGGTGA
>DAOQTX010000010.1:0-46251 GCA_035340715.1 Bacteroidia bacterium
AATTTTGTGCCCAAATGCTACCCGTCATTAAAACGCCTATTGCTATGCAGATTAATTTTTTAACCAAGGATTAGATCAGTTTATTTATTATTCACCCTCTTTTCCAACTCCATAGAGCAGATTGTACTTTATATAACTAAAACTACAAAATATTAATCAAGCTTGTATTAATCTTATATAAAAAAAGCCCCCTTCTTAGAAGAGGGCTTTTATGATGAGAAAGGAAGGGCTACCTCAATAAAGTAACTCGTCCAAGTTTTTCAATTTTATCGCCATTGGTACCCGTTAGTTCTACAATATAAACATACACGCCTTCGGGTGCGGTAGAACTATTAAAAGAACCATCCCAACCTTCTTGAGGATTGGTGGTTGCAAAAACCATTTCACCCCAACGATTAAACACTTTGAAAGAATATCGATCGGTATCGATAAAAATACTGAAAGGATAAAACACCGGATTCTTTCCTCCAGGAGTAAACGCATTCGGTGAAGTAAGATGCGGTGCTTGTATAGGACAGGTTTCGTTAGATACCGACATCTCTTGATATCCGTATTTATTACCTGCTCCTTCAAAGGCTTCCACATAGTAGCAGAAATATCCATCGCCAGTATAATATTGGGCTATATTATCCAGATAGCTTGTTACACCTGCAGGTAAATTAGCTATCAACACATAAGGACCCAAATTGTCTTTACCAATTTTTCTGTACAACTTATAGTGATCAACTTCGGCATCCCACTTTTCGTAATCGTTCCACATAATTTCATTCACCAAATTGTCGTGAGGCGTAGCTACTGCTAATATGGTTCGTCCAAAATTCTCGCTTGTCAATACATCCATATTACAGTTCGATACGCTGATTACTCTGTAATAATAACTGACATCTTCTGTTTGTGCAGTAGAGTCAACAAAAGTGATGAGGGTATTCAATGTATCGTAACTTAACTTAATGGTAAAATAAGGACCTGCCTCTTTTAAGGCACGTTGCAACTTATAGTAACTCACATCGGCAATGGTATCTACATGGCATTTCACTTCCACTAGTCCGGGACTTAATACGCTAGCTGTAGTTACGTAAGAATACTCCGGTAGTTTTAGAATATCAGCAAACTCACACGTTTCATTTGAACTCGAAGTGCGACTTGCGTCAACACCCACGGCCTGAACATAATAACAATAGTCAGCATATTGTGTCAATCCGGTATGACTAAAGCTATTCACCAAAGGACCAACTGAGCCCACTAAATTAACCGGCCCACCATTTTCAGTTGCATAAATATTATATCCGGCCACACCGCCTTGCATATTCTGATAGAGATTCCACTTAAGATCAATTGCCGCTCTACACTTATCCAAGCGTGAGGTTAAGTAGATGGTATGATGTGCAGTACCTAATGGACTCAGGTTGCCACAACTATCGTAGGCTGCCAATGCATACAACTCAGAAACATTATTGGCATTGGATGCGCTGTTCAACAAGTAAAGATCGTTTATCGAATAGGTTGCCCCTATCGAATCCCATGAAGCCCCATTAAACAGATAAACAATATATCCTTGTGTATCGAACGATGGATTACTAAACCAACTGATGGATGTTTCTCCGTTTAATGGATTTACCGATACGGTATCTATTAAAGGTGAAACCGGAGGAATAAGATCTGCAAACAAATCTGTATCGATGGTAGAGTTAGAAATACATCCCGACTGATCGGCTACCGAAACATAATACGCAACTGAATCGCTACATATAGTGATGGTGTCGATTGAACTCAACAAAGTGGTGGTTTCATACAATGTCCATCCACCGCCAGGCATCTTTTTATAAACTTCATAGTTTCCGCTTGATGTCGGCAAATTAGGCGTAGCAATATGATTCCAGCTAATGTTGGCTACCCCATTTCCTATGTTCGTTACATTTACGTTAATGGTTCTAACGGTAGTGCTTGGATCGGAGTAAACGATACCGCAGCCGCTACGCGTTTCTACATAATAATAAGCTGCACCGGCATAAGCATTAACCGAGCTATGGGTATAGCTGCTGGTATTGTAATTGAAAATACTATCGATAACAGTGTATGGCCCTGCAGCATTATTGGCATAATAAACATGATAGGAATTGAACGACAATGCCGTGTCAATAGGAACAATCCAAGACAAGGTAACGGTTCCATCGGCATTCACATTAACGCAGCGTGGTTCAGGTGCAGCAGGTTTAGTATAATCGATAAACTGATCGCCATTCACATTCGAAATCGATCTGCAACCTAATGCATCGGCAATTTCAATTCTATAATTCACCCATTGGTCGCACAACTGAATCGAATCGATATCGTTTAAGCTTTGTGTATTATCTACCAAACTCCAGCTACCGCTTGGATATTCACGATATACATTGTACCAGCCTGAACTGCTTGGAAGCAAAGGATTGCTTATGGCATTCCACGAAAGGTTTGCAGAACCATTTCCATTGTAAGCAACAGTTACAAATATGGTTTGAAGAGTAGTGCTTGGAGCAGAATATTGTACCCCGCATCCTGAACGTGTTTCTAAATAATAAAAGGCAGTGGCTGCATTGGCATTCACTGTTGCATGGGTATAAGAAGTGGTTGCATAGTTGAAGATAGAATCTACTACACTAAAACTTCCGGGTAAACCGCTGGCACTATAATATACGTGATACGAATTGTAACGCTGTGCAGTATCCGTTGGAGGTATCCAGGTTAATGTAACCGTACCACTTGGATTAACGGCTACACAACGAAAATCAGGAGCGGCCGGAATTGTATTATCAACAAACACACCTCCATTCACATTCGATCGGGAAACACATCCCGAAGCATCATCAATATCAATTCTATAATTAATCTGATCAATACAAACCGAAACGGTATCATTATAACTTAACGATGGTGTGTTGGCGATCAAACTCCAGGTTCCTGCCGGCAATTCGCGATACACTTTGTAAATGCCTGTTGAACTCGGTGGGTTTGGAATTGAAATAGCATTCCAACTTAGATTGGCTATGCTGCTTCCTGCACCGGCAACGGTCAAATAAATTGACTGTAGTGTACGTGAAGGTGGTGAATATTGTACCCCGCAACCGGAACGTGTTTCAACATAATAATACGCGCTTGCTGCATTTGCATTTACTCCCGTATGGGTATAAGAAGTGGTAGCGTAACTAAATATCGAATCTACCACAACAAAGCTTCCAGCCAATCCACTTGGGCTATAATACACATGATAGGAGTTGTAACGCTGAGCGGTATCGCTTGGTGGAATCCAGGTTAATGTAACCGTTCCAGTGGCGTTTACTGCAATACATCTCAAATCTGGTGCAGCCGGAATGGTATTGTCAACAAATGTATTTCCATTGATGTTTGAAATGGACTTACATCCGGATGCATCTGCAATCTCAATGCGATAATTAATATTATCGATACAAACATTAACGGTGTCTAATGCATTCAATGCGGTAGTGGTTTTCAATAAACTCCAAACACCAGCCGGATATTCTTTATAGATCTGATAGTTACCTGTAGAACTGGGTAAGTTAGGAGTTGCAATAGCATTCCAGCTTAAATTGGCAATAGAAGTATTGGCTCCGCCTACGGTTAAATAAATACTTTGCAGCGAAGTTGATGGTGCAGAATATTGCACTCCGCAACCGCTGCGAGTTTGCACATAATAATATTGCGATGCCGCATTAGCATTCACCGCCATATGCGTATAGCTGGTGGTGGCATAATTAAACAATGAATCGATCAGTGTATAACTTCCGGCCACACCGGTAGTGCTATGCCATACATGATAAGAATTAAAATCCATGGCTGTATCTGTTGGCGGAATCCAATTCAATGTTATACTTCCACTCGGATTAACTGCGATACATCTCAATGATGGAGGATCAGGAATGCTGTTGTCAATGAATCGCTGACCGGCAACATTAGAAACATTATCACATCCCGAAGCATCTCGCATTTGTATTCGATAATTCACTGAGTCGTTACACAATGAAATCGGATCTGTATAGGTAAGTGTTTGAACAGAGTCTAATAACGACCAAGTGCCTAAAGGATACTCTTTATAAATTCTGTACCATCCGGAGTGTGATGCTAAAAGAGGTATTCGAGGATGGTTCCAATTCAAGCTGGCATTTCCGGCTACATTATTAACGGTTAAGAAGATAGAACGCAATGTGTCGGAAGGATCGCTGAATAAATTGGCACAACTTTCTCGCGTTTTAATACTGTAATAGACAGAAGCATTGTTACCTCCGGCTCCACTGTGCACATATGTGTTTGAGAAATAATTTGTAACACTATCGATCAGCACATAAGGGCCGGCAAGTGCAGGAGCGGTATAAATATAATAGCCTGAAAATCCATAACCGGTATCAACAGGTGCAACCCAATTTAAGGTAATGTTACCATTGCTAGCCACCGACAAACATCTCAATTCGGGTGGATCGGGCAAAGGCACTACTCCAAAGAAATTGCTATTTACATTCGACCATGAAGTACAACCGATTGAATCTTCAATCGCAATTCGGTAGAATACAGAGTCGCCACATAAGAATGTTAAATCATCAACAAATTGGGTAGTATCATGTAGCGTACTATCGATCAACACCCAAGGATTACTCAATCCCAATCTCCGATAAATTTTGTAATGCCTAGAACTACTGCTCAATAGCGGGTCGCGAAGCGGATTCCATGAAAGGTCGGCATAGCCGGGCGTTGTATTTCCTACAGTAAGATAAATGGATGAGATCGTATCGGTTTTTCCCGTTTCTCTATTTCCTTCACAACCAAAGCTGGTGTAGGTATAATAATAGTTTTGTCCATTGTTTCCATTTGCTCCCGTATGCGTATATGAAGTAACAGTTACATCTTTCACAGAATCGATCAAAGCATAAGGTCCTGCAGGATTGGTGGCATGATAGATATAGTATCCGTGAAAAGATACCATCGTATCCATTTTCACATCTTTATCCTTGGTATGTTCCCAACTGAGCGTAATATTACCGTTCGCACTATCGACCGATGCACAACGCACCAAAGAAGAATCGATTTGCGGAGGAGCTAAAACTACAATTGTTACCGTATTGAATTTAATTCCTGGCGCAGGACAAAAGTCGTCTTGAGCTCTTAACAAGAAAGTAAATGTATTGCTGAGATTAACGCATCCTATAGCTGAACCCAAGTGATCACAAGTTGTCTTCCATCCAAAATTAAGTCCGGCACCGATCAACTGATTTAGAATCGGTAGTGCGGGACTTGTAATTGCGCAAGGCGGTATAAGACAACCTGCGTTTGGATTTGAAAATCCTGCTCCAAACTGCGAACCTGTTCCAAGAATCGACACCTTTTGAGGGGTAAATCCGGGAGCCGGTTGAAAGTCAAAATCGGTTGCCGACATAAAGAAACTTACTGAATCGCCTGCAGTAATTGTATCGCTATACACATTCCACAGGAGCGTATTCGGATCTTGGAATGGTGCAGTAACGATTGGCGGGAAGTTGGTCGTACCCATGGCAGTAGGTGGACAATTTCCAAGCAGTGTAATTTGTATTTCCCTAAATATCTCGGCTACTTTTATACCGCACTTGTAAGCGGTTACTTTAGTTACGGTTACAAAATTACCAGCAGTAAAACTGGTATAGGTAACTTCTCCAGTATTTGGATTCATTACGGCCGCCACATTTGAAGGGTTTTGCGCAGGACTTGGAAGAGGGCTATTGAAACTGTATCCGGCTGCAAAAGGCACAGGGTTCGGAACAGGAAGGACATCATCTAATGGAGTATCCCAACTGTACACTAATGAATCGAGTTCAGGGTCGTAAGCATTATGGTTGTAAGTGAATGGGAAGCCTGTACATAAAATGGTATTTGGTTTTTCAGAAAACTGTGGTGAAGAATCAAAGCAAGGATTGGTGTTGGTTCCATTATATGGATACATTTTAGCTCGCAAAAGAAAAGAACCAAAGTTTGCCAAATTAGTTATGGCTCCGTTTCTACAACACGATGACCAAGAAAACATCCATCCGGTTGCGGGAGGCACACCTGTTATCGTGATCGGATTGGATCGCCAAATTCCTTCTTCAACTGTTCCTGGGCCTCCGGCAGCACAATTGTTAGTAGGTTGGCAATAGGTAATATCGTTGGTAGAGATGTGATTCAAGGTAATGGAAAACAAACTCGGATGCCCGGTAACATCAAGTGTTTGAGCACCTGATGGCATAGGGATACCATTACAATCTCGATACAGAATTAATGTAAATACATATTGCCCATTTGGTTGACAGGTCCAGGTAATCTCACCACCCATTAAATGGGAGGCCTTTGTTGGCTTTAGGCTAAGCAACAAAAAAAAGATAAGGAGAAAGGTAGATGTCTTTTTCCACATGATTTTCAAAGGTTTATGGCTAATCAAAGATAGTATATTATCAAAAACAATTCCAATATTAGCTTATCCGGCTACAATTTTTGTCAACAAATCTGGGGAAAGGTATTTTTTTGCCACTTCGTTCAACTCTTCAGCACTGCAATTCATCATTCTATCGTATTGATTTTCAAAGTATTTTGTATCCAATTGATCTAGAATTTGACCTCTATACAAACGCATGGTTTTGAACACAGTATCGGATTGTGTGAGATAAATCCCCGACAAATAGTTTTTAGCTCTTCGTAATTCTTCCACATCAATCCGTTCGCTTCTCAATTGTTCCATTTGAACGGAGATTTCTTGCAAAGTCGCTTCCACATTTTTTTGATCCAACTCCGCCTGAATCGCCATATAGCTGAAGGACCCAATGGTTCGGACAAATGCCTGAATGCCATAGGTGTATCCCTTTTCTTCTCTAACTACTTTCATCAGTCGCGATCCGAAATACCCTCCAAGAATTGTTATCAATAGGAATGCGCTGGTATATTCCTGGCTAGCTCTTGACATCCAAGGTAGCCCACAAACGATGGACGATTGTACTTTGCTACTTTCCATAGCAATTTGCTTGAATACCGGTGTTGGTTCCACTGCATTCTCATCCAATGGAGAATCGTTTTGAACTTTTGCTGAAGCATCACTTAATTCATAATCAAGTAGGGCTGCAATAATTTCTTTATTTAAATCTCCCGCTGCAAAAATTTGCAATGGAGCATTCAAATACCTTTCCTCAAAGAACGAAATCAGGTGTTCATGGCTGATGTCTAAATAATCCTTTTCGATTTCTATATATCCCAATGACGAATGTGCACCAAACAACTCCTTTTTGAAGTTCTTCCATGCAACACTCGACACTTTACTATTACTCAGTCGATACGACTGCAAAAATTGCTGTCTCTTTAAAGACAATCGATCTTCAGGAAAGGTTGCATTGAGTAACATTTTTTTTAAAAATCGAAGCAGTTCATTTGCATGTTTGCTCAAGCAAAACAACTTTAGATAAACAAAGCGCTCTGAGTTCTCTTTCTCCAGAGAAGCCCCAAAGGATTCAATATAATCGGCAATGGTATCGTAGTTCAAATCGCGACTTCCTTCATCCAACATTGAAGAGGAAAATACGGATGATAGTTTTTGATCTTCATATAACACTCCTGCACGAAATGCAAAACAAATGCTACAGATGGGTATGGAATGATCTTCAACATAATGCAATGGCATTCCGTTTTTTGAATGCTGAGTTTGTAAAGGCCTAAGTGAAATGGAATCGGCTGTTAGTAGTGAAGGAATAGTGGTGGACATCACATTAGTAATCTTTTATTCATGTGATTTATAGTGTATCGTATTGCAGCGTTTTTCGTCAAATACATTTTGAGCACTAGTCAATACTTCATCATGCGAAACATTTTTAAGCTTTTGAAGTCCATGCTGCAAGGTACTGTAATCATCCAAAAGACCGGCAATAGAAAGTTTCAAAGCAATATGATTGTTGTCGCTCATATCAAAACAAAAATCGGTCTCGCATTGATTGATCACTTTTTCCATTTCCGATTTCGAAAAGCTTCCTTGCTGTATGTCCTTTATAAATTGTTCGACTTCATTTTCAGCATCATCAAACGAAATGCCTTTTTGCAATGTAGCACTGATGACTAATAAATCGGGGTCGAGCTCTCCGGTTGAAAATACTCCTGCATTGAGAAAAACTTTTTTCTTATCAATCAAAGCATTTTTTATCCGACTTGATTTACCACCCGACAGCAGTAAAGACAACATCTTTAATGCGTGATAGTCCTTACCCTTTCTGCCGCTCGATTTGTATGCTTTGATGAGCACATCGGAAGGAACCTCTTTTTCAATTACTTTCAATCGGCCTTCTTCTTGCAAAGGCTCTTGTATATATACTCCTTTATTGATGTGGCCCGATGCTATTGGACCAAACCATTTTTCGCAAAATGTTTTTGCATCCGAAGCAGATATATTCCCACTCAAACCCAATATGGCATTGGCAGGATGATAATATGCTTTATAAAAACTATTGGATGAATTCATATCTATATTCTCGATATGCTCAATACTTTTACCAATAGTTTGCCACTGATACGGGTGCTTTTTAAACGAGAGTTTTCTCAATTCACTCCACAGATCTCCATAAGGCTGATTGATGTATCGCTGTTTAAATTCTTCGATGACTACTTTCTTTTGAGTTTCTAACTTTTCCTGATGAATATCTAAATGCATCATTCGATCGGACTCGAGCCAAAAAGCAGTTTCAATATTTTCGTAAGGAAGAGTGATGTAATAGTTTGTATAGTCATTGCAGGTAAACGCATTGTGACTAGCGCCTGCCAACTGCAAACGATGATCAAAATCTCTCACCTCTTTTGTGCCTTCAAACATCATATGTTCAAAGAAATGTGCTAAGCCGGTTTGATCAGGATTTTCATCTCGTGCTCCAACATTATACAACAAATTAAAAGTTACTAAATTGGATTGCCTATTGGGGTGAACCAAGACTTTCAATCCATTGTTGAGTGTAAAGGTACTGTACTCAATCATTGGGCATGAACTTTTGTTGTACCAATTCCATTCTGGCTAACTCGTATTCATTCAGCAATTCACTCATCAAATCCTTCACCGACAACGTTTCGTTTATATTAGCAGCCACCTGTCCAATTTCTAATTCTCCTTCATCCATGTCTCCTTCAAACATTCCTTTTTTTGCTCTGGCTCTTCCAAGAATTTCTTTTAACTCCTCTTTTGATGCCCCTTTTGATTCCGCTTCGTTCACCATTTGATAAAATTTATTCTTGATCAAACGCACGGGAGTGAGTTGCTTCAAAGTCAAAACCGTGTCTCCTTCTTTGGCTTCTATCACTTTGTTTTTGAATGATGGATGAGCACTTGATTCATTTGTTGCTACAAATCGACTTCCAATCTGTACCCCTTCAGCGCCTAAAGCCATAGCCGCCAACATTGCTCTACCACTTCCTATTCCACCGGCAGCAATTAATGGTAGCTGACATGCTTTTCGGATAACAGGTATCAAACATAAGGTGGTGGTTTCTTCACGTCCGTTGTGCCCTCCGGCTTCAAAACCTTCGGCCACAATTGCATCAACTCCACTTTGCTCGGCTTTAATGGCAAATTTTGTATTAGCAATTACATGCACAACTTTGATACCTTCCTTTTTAAAATGTTGTGTCCATGTGGCCGGATTACCTGCACTGGTAAATACAATGGGGACTTTCTCTTCGATAATAGTTTTTACATGAGCTTCAATATCGGGATACAGCAAAGGAATATTTACTGCAAATGGGAGATTTGGTATAGCCGCTTTACATTTCTTTATATGCTCGCGCAAAACATCCGGATACATACTCCCTGCCCCAATAATGCCTAAGCCACCATTTAAACTAACCGCTGATGCCAAACGCCATCCACTGCACCAAATCATTCCGGCTTGTATGATTGGGAATTGAATTTTGAATAATCGGCAAACTCTATTTTCTGAATTCATTTGTTAAAACCATAAAACTATTCCACTGAATATACTCCAAATGCGCGCCTGCCGTTCACGAATCAGATAATATCGATGATACGGTTGATCAATTCGTTTTGCGGCAACTCCACTTGCATTTATCCCCGCACAAGATGCTAAAAAAAGTGCTCTCCATAAATGTTCTTCCTGACTGATAAACAAAATATTTTCTGCTCGATGATTTCTTTTTATATAGAATATGCTGCTAAAAGTGGAAGATGAAGTAGAATCACGTAAGATCCTATTCCTTGGTATTCCTTTGCTGAGTAAAGTATCCATCATGGTTTTTGTTTCGGTGTAAATAGCATTTCGATCAGAGCCACTAAGCAATAATTTTACATTCGGATATTTTTTGTGCAGTTCCAATGCTTTCTCAATTCTGAATTCAAAAGACTGATTGGGTCGTGAACCTATTTCACTTCTACCTGCACCAAACAAAACCAATAAGTCGGGTTGAATTGTAGTTTGGGTTGAATTAATCTTTACTGAATAGTGTTGTGGAATGTACAATTCGGTGATGTACCACATGACACCAAGAATTAGAATAATAAAAGAAAATAATGTTCTCAAAGGCTAAAAATTAAATTGTAGGTGTTGTTTTTAGTTTGACAAATGGTTAATTCCTATTTTTATGCACTGCAATTTATGAAAGTAATTATTCCCGTTGCCGGTATTGGCAGCAAACTTCGTCCACATACGCATACACAACCCAAAGCTTTGGTTCCGGTAGCGGGTACTCCCATATTGGGACATATAGTAAACTATCTATATTCCAATGGCCTCAACGATTTTGTTTTTGTGATTGGGTATTTGGGAGAGAAAATCGAACAATATATCAGTGAGAACTTTTCTCACATCAATAGTAGTTTTGTTTTGCAAGAACCTCGCGAAGGACTAGGTCATGCGGTTTGGTTGGCTCGGCATCAAATTAAAGAAAACGAAGAAATCATCATTTATCTTGGCGATACCATCCTCGATTTTGATTTAAAAGAATTTTTAAGCCTTACGAATTCAGTTGTTGGCGTAAAAAAAGTAGACGACCCCAGAAACTATGGAGTAGTTGAACTCAATGCCGAAGGACTAATTACACGCTTGGAGGAAAAGCCTTCTATCCCTAAATCAAATCTAGCACTAGCCGGAATATACCGTTTCAAAGAATCGTCTTTATTGATGGAGTGTTTAAGCGAAATGATAAAAAGCAAGAAAGAGGCAAAAGCAGAGTATCACTTAACCGATGGGATAATGATGGCCATTAATCGTGGTGTAAAAATTACTACCATACCGGTTGGCAATTGGTTCGATTGTGGCAATAAGGAATCGCTGTTGGAAACCAATGCCACTTTGCTTAAAAGAAACAGTGAAATCAATAAGACTTTATTTCATTACGAGAATACCATCATCATAGAACCCGTTCAGATACACGAATCGGCTGAAATAAGAAATTCGATCATTGGACCCAACGTGAGCATTGGCGAAAAAACAATGATCAACAACAGTATTGTAAGCGAATCCATTATAGGCGCGTACTCGCAGTTGGAAACCGCTGTTATTCACAAAAGTGTTATCGGTAACGATTCGTATTTGAAAGGCTTAAGCCAAAGTTTGAATTTAGGTGATAGTACAGAAATAGATTTTTCATAAAACAAACATATGATTCAAAAGGACACGATAATTTTTGATTTAATTAAGAAAGAAGAAAAACGTCAGAAGCACGGCATTGAATTAATTGCCAGTGAAAACTTTGTTTCTACTCAAGTGATGAAAGCAATGGGAAGTGTAATGACCAACAAATATGCAGAAGGACTTCCCGGTAAAAGATATTATGGAGGCTGCGAAATTGTTGATCAGAGTGAGCAACTTGCCATTGATCGAGTTAAAACTTTGTTTGGTGCTGAGTGGGCCAATGTTCAACCGCACTCAGGTGCTCAAGCCAATGCTGCCGTTATGTTAGCTTGTCTTAAACCCGGAGATAAAATATTGGGATTCGATTTGTCGCATGGTGGACATCTTACTCATGGGTCGCCTGTAAACTTTAGCGGAAAATTATACCAAGCTTCCTTTTATGGTGTTGAAAAAGAAACCGGTCGAATCAATTATAAAAAATTAGAAGAGACGGCTGTAAAAGAGAAACCGAAAATGATCATATGTGGTGCATCCTCTTACAGTCGCGATTGGGATTACAAAAAACTGAGACAAATAGCAGATAAAGTGAAAGCAATACTTTTGGCGGACATTTCGCATCCAAGCGGATTGATCGCCAAAGGAATATTAAATGATCCTCTTCCCCATTGTCATATCGTAACAAGCACCACGCACAAAACTTTGCGTGGCCCAAGGGGTGGAATCATCTTGATTGGAAAAGACATGCCCAATCCATTAGGTATAAAAACAGCCAAAGGAGAATTACGATCTTTAAGTTCTATTTTAGATTCTGGAGTTTTTCCCGGAACACAAGGCGGTCCACTCGAACATGTTATTGCCGCAAAAGCGGTTGCATTTCATGAAGCACTTTCGGATGATTATTTTAAATACACTTTACAAATCATTAAGAATGCCAAAGCATTGGCACAATCACTGCTCGATCTAAAATACAAAATCATCTCTGATGGCACCGACAATCATTTAATGTTGATTGATTTAAGAAACAAAAACATCAGCGGAAAAGAAGCGGAGCAAGCCTTGGTTCAAGCAGATATAACCGTAAATAAAAACATGGTACCATTTGATGACAAGTCACCTATGGTTACTTCAGGAATTCGATTGGGAACGGCTGCCATCACTACCCGTGGATTAAAAGAAAAGGACATGAAAAAGATTGCGGTACTTCTTGATCGCGTAATTTGCTATCACAATAATACAACCAACCTGAAACAAGTAAAGAAAGAAGTAAATGCGATGATGAAAGAGTATCCTCTGTTTAAAAACGACATTAAATAATTAAGGCGCAAATGAAAATTAATACCGGTACCCTAGCTGTTTCCATTGCCGTTGTCATTGGAGCATATTTTTTATCGCAAGCCATAGCTCACCGCTATACCTCAAATGATGTAATCAGTGTTACGGGATTAGGTCAGCAGGATTTTGAATCCGATCTTATTGTGTGGGGTGGACGTTTTTCACAAACCCATCCGGAACTTAAATCGGCTTACAACCTTTTAGAAAAAGACCGAAAAGTTATACTTCAATACTTAACGAGCAAAGGCTTGAAGGCAGAAGAGATCATTTTTTCTTCTGTAGATATTTTCAATCGCACGCAAGCCAAATACGACAATGGGAAATATACAGGAGAAGAATTTGTGGGACACGAACTTACGCAACGGGTTCAGGTAGAATCGAAGAATGTAAGCTTAACCGAAACCATTTCTAGAGAGATAACCGAATTGATCAATCAAGGAATTCCATTTATGAGCGATCAACCCGAATATTATTATACTAAACTGGCTGATCTTAAGGTAAGTCTTATTTCAAAGGCAACAGAAGATGCACAAGTTCGATCGCAGATGATAGCCGAAAATGCACAATCAAAACTCGGAAAACTAAAAGCCGCTCGGATGGGTGTGTTTCAGATTACAGGTCAAAATTCAAATGAAGAGTTTTCTTGGGGTGGTGTTTTCAATACCAGTTCAAAAAATAAAACTGCAGTAATTACAGTGAAGCTGGATTACTTTATTAAATAATGAACAACATGAAAAAGTTTTGGATGTTGATTTTTTTGTTGGCAATGGCCAATGCGCAACTGATGGCACAGCCTTCGTTTATCAGTGATAGTTTGGACACCTATGTTAAAAGAGAGATGCAACGGTGGCAAGTACCCGGCCTTGCTGTAGCAATTGTAAAAGATGGTAAAATAATTCTTGAAAAAGGATATGGAGTTTGCGATGTTAAAACACAAGAACCGGTAAACGAACATACTTTGTTTATGGTAGCCAGCAACTCAAAAGCTTTTACAGGAACGGCATTGGCTAATCTTGCCTTTCAAAAAAGATTATCGCTCAATGATCCCATCGTTAAACTTTTGCCTTATTTCAAAATGAAGGACGACTATTTGACAACTAATATCACTATAGAAGATATGCTTTCTCATCGGATTGGTTTTGAAACTTTTCAAAGCGACTTTTTAAATTGGGATTGCATCAAAAGCAGAAAGGATTTGATTTCCAATATGAGAAATTCTGATCCTATCTATGACTTTAGAACAAAATATGGCTATTGTAACGTTTGCTTTTTAAGTGCAGGCGAAGTGATTCCGGCTGTTACAGATACCACATGGGACGATTACCTAATGCATCATTTTTTCAAACCCCTTGAAATGAATCGAACTTCGAGCACACATGCAGAGTTGATAAAATCAGAGAACAAAGCACAGCCTTATACCATTGTTGACCATCAATTGTATCTTTTAAAATATGCCAACATTGATAATATTGGACCGGCTGCTTCGCTCAATTCATCGGTTCACGATTTGAGTCATTGGTTGATGATGCAATTAGACTATGGAAAGTTTAATGGGAAAGAAATATTTCCCAAAGAAGTCATTGCCGATACATGGAAAAGTCGAACCATTGTTCAAGATCGAAATGGTAAAGATGGACGTAATTTTATGACCTATGGTTTAGGTTGGTTTATGTACGACTTGCATGGCAAGAGAATAATTACACACGATGGAGGAGCCAATGGATTTGTAACAACTACCTGTTTTGTTCCATCTGAAAAATTAGGCGTTATAGTGCTAACCAACAGCGATGCCAACAGTTTGTATTCAACTCTACGCAATCAAATCGTGAATGCTTATCTTGAAACACCTTATGAAAACTATAGCGAAAATGCTTACAAGCGCTATACAGAAAACATTACTAAACATGCCGAAGAAATTAAAGCGCTAAAAGATGAAAGTGCCGCCATTAAAAAATGGGAAATCCAAGCAAGTGATTTTGTAGGTGCATATCATAATGAAGTATATGGCTCAATGACCATAAAACAAACCGGTAAAAAGCTGATCGCATATTTTGAAAATCATCCTTCTTTGAGTGCTGAACTAACGCCTTTGAAGGATCAGAAACTTTTAGCCATTTATAATGACCCTACTTATGGGGTACAGGTATTCGATATCCTTCTTGATGCGCAAAAGAAAGTGGAATCGCTTACGGTGAGGGTGAATGATTTCATAGAATTTTTGCCCTACTCTTTTAAAAAGAAATAAAAAAGAAGGGTCGGAACTTTGTTCCGACCCGGGGTAAGCGAACCATGAAGGTTAACAACATGTCCGCGTTGGGGGCATTGGAAAAACTATTTGAATTCGTTTGGTTTAGAGTTATGACACATGGAATTTTAAAAAGTCACAAAGGATAAATAAATATGAATTTATATTCGATCATTACCTTTGTGCATGTAGCAGCCGGCTTCATAGGATTGCTGAGTGGCCTCATCGCCATGCTGGCAAAAAAAGGAAACAAAGCCCATAATATATCCGGTTTGACCTATTACTATAGTATGCTCATTTCCTCTTTGCTTGCCATAGGTATGACGCTCATTAAACTCAATGTTTTCTTATTGCTCATCGGTATTTTTTCCCTGTATATGATCTGTACTGCCAAGTTTGCTATAGAACATTGGCAAGCCAAAAGCGAAAAAAAACCTTCGGCATTCAAAATCCACTTTGCGAATGCCGTAATACTCACCGGTTTAATCATGATGGGAGTAGCTGTTTACCTATTTATACAATCTAACGGTATTGGATTCATATTTATCACTTTTGGAATCATTACTGCTTGGATGGGGCTTGAAGACCGAATTTGGTACAACAAAGAAGAAGCCTCGAAAGTGAAAAACAAAAAATGGCTCATCATGCACTTGGGACGGATGGGCGGCTCCTATATTGCAGCCACCACCGCCTTTTTAGTAAATAATATTAGTTTTGATCCTCAATTTGTTGTTTGGCTTGCCCCTACTGCTGTTGGAACAATTTTGATAACAAGAGCTGCCAATCAATGGAATAAAAAATTGAACCTGAAATAAAAACAATAAAACATACTGCTCCTAAAAGCGTTGCATATACATTGAAAAATTTAATCACTTACTTTCTAATCTTTTTGTTTCAATTGAACCTTGCTGTGGCTCAAAGCGGAGGATTGGGGGTATATCGTTTTTTAGAACTTTCTCCATCGGCTCACATCAGTGCAGTGGGTTCAAAAAATTTGGCAACACGTAGTAATGATTTAAGTTTCTCCTTGCAAAACCCTTCTTTATTAAACTCTGAACATCATACCCATCTTTCACTCAATGCCGTTTCATACTTTGCCGGAATCAAAAGCGGTCAATTGCAATATGCACATCATTTTCAAAAACTTGGTACTATTGGAGTTGGAATACAATATTTAAGCTATGGCCGTTTTGATGCGACCGATGTGTTGGGAAACATCAATGGAGAATTCAGCGCTGGAGATCTGGCTTTAACAACTTCTTTATCAAAACCACTCGACAGTTTATTTTCAATTGGAGCCAATGTTAAATTCATTTACTCTCAATTAGAAGAGTATCAATCCGTAGGTATAGCTAGCGATTTAGGTGTATCTTATTGGAACCATCAAAAACAATTGGGTTTGGCTTTGGTGCTTAGAAATTTCGGCTCACAACTTAAGCCTTACCGAGCGGGAGAATTTGAACCCATCCGTTCCTCCTTTGATTTGGGTTTCAGTAAAAAACTGCTCAATGCACCCTTTCGTTTTAATGTAAGCTATATCGATATACTCAATTTCGATCTGACTTATATTGATCCTAGCTTGGAAACCATAGACCCATTGACTGGAGAAGAAATTGATCGCTCTTTTAATTTTTTTGAAAAGACACAGCGTCATTTTGTACTTGGTTTAGAAGTGTTGTTGTCGGAAAATTTTTATTTGGGAGCCGGATATGATTTTAAAAAAAGAGCCGAACTTCAGTTGGAAAGCAAACGTTCGGGAGTGGGCATCAGCTATGGCTTTGGGTTTAAAATTTCAAAATTTAATTTTTCTTATTCGCGATCCATTATGCATTTGGCTGCAGCATCCAATCACATCAGTATTGGTACCTCTTTGCAGCGCTTCAAATAGCAAACAAATACCCGATTTTTTAAACTACTTTTGCAGCATATCATTGATCACATGATTATTGCAATTGATGGATATTCTTCTTGTGGAAAAAGTACAGTTGCTAAATCGGTAGCCAAAAAACTCGGTTTTCGATATATCGATTCGGGTGCTATGTATCGTGCGGTTACCTATTATTTTTTGCAGTCCAATATCCCGATTGTAATTGATGAAAATGGAGCGGGTTTACCCGATTACAAACGAATACTCAGTAGCATTCAACTCGAATTTAGAATTAATGCCGAGCATCAATCATCTGAACTTTTTATGAACGATAAAAATGTTGAGCACGACATTCGTAAAATGGAAGTGTCCGAACAAGTCAGTCATGTGAGCAGGATTGGTATTGTACGAGAAACTTTGGTCAACATGCAGCGTTCGTATGGACAGCACCACGATTTAGTTATGGATGGCCGAGACATTGGCACCACGGTATTTCCTGAGGCTGAAGTGAAAGTTTTTATGACGGCCGACTTAAGAATTAGAGCTGAGAGACGATACCTTGAATTGAAAATGAATGGAATTGATATCAACTATGATGCGGTATTGGAAAACATCAGAAGTCGTGACGATGAAGACTCCATGCGCAGCATAAGCCCATTAACCAAAGCTAAAGATGCCATCGTATTGGATAATTCTGATATGAATTTCGAAGAACAGCTTAACTTTGTATTACAATTGGTGGAGACCGTGAAAAGTAAAATTTGAGTTGAACAAAAAAACTACTTTAGTGTTAAATTAAGTATGAGTTTAAAAGTAACCATAGATCAAGATTCGGGGTTTTGTTTTGGAGTGGTGTATGCCATTCAAATGGCCGAAGATGAGTTAGATCGCAATGGCACGCTCTATTGTTTGGGCGATATTGTGCACAATAATATGGAGGTTGATCGATTGGCTTCCAAAGGCTTAAAAGTCATTAGTCATGAACAATTGAAAGAACTCAAAGATTGCAAGGTGCTCATACGTGCACATGGTGAACCCCCTGAAACTTACAAAATAGCTTTAGAGAATGGAATTGAATTAATTGACGCCAGTTGCCCCGTAGTATTGAAATTGCAGAACCGAGTAAAGAATAGCTTCAATGGCATTGAAGACAGTCCCGGTCAATTGGTTATTTATGGCGAAGAGGGACATGCCGAAGTGAAAGGTTTAATCGGTCAAACTAAAGGAAACGCCATTCTTATCAGACATGAAGAAGATTTAGAGAAAATAGACTTTACTCAACCCATTCATCTTTTTTCTCAAACCACTAAAAGCACTGCAGGATTTTATAAAATGAAAGATCTGATCAGTACTAAAATCAAAGAAACATTGGGCGAAGAAGCAGAAAAAGAATTTCAAGCCAATGATACTATTTGTCGTCAGGTTTCAAATCGCGAACCACATTTGAGAAAATTTGCCAAAGAACACGACATGATTCTATTTGTCAGCGGCAAGAAAAGTTCTAATGGAAAAGCTTTGTTCAGTGTGGTGAAGCAGGAAAATGAAAAAACGTATTTTATTTCAGAAAAAGCCGAAATAAATCCTGAATGGCTGAAGGATGTTGAGCGCATTGGCGTATGCGGGGCCACCTCCACTCCGATGTGGCTAATGGAAGAAATTTCCGATCATTTGATGGCTCCTACTGGCACAGAACAGTAGATTGTATAGGGTTTAAAATGTAAAATATTCATTTACAATAGTTTACGTAAAGAGCTTTGTATTAAAATACTTCTAAAATTAGTTTCTCTAATCAGATAAAATTTGATAAATTTGCGCTCCCTTTTGTGGGGAGAATATCTTAATTATAAACCTTATAATGATTAACAACGAAAACGAAGTTCAAAACGAAGAAGTAGTATCGACTGAAACGCAGAGCAATGAAGCTACTGCAGCAACAGAAGTAACCGCAGAATTTGATTGGGACAACAACGGAAAACTTTCAAATCAATATTCGAGCAGCGAACGCGGCCGAATGGAAGAAATGTATGACAACACATTCAACAAAGTGATGGAACACGAAATTGTGGAAGGTGTCGTAATCAGTCTTACCGAGAAAGATGCGGTGGTTGATATTGGATTTAAATCTGATGGATTGGTTCCCTTATCGGAATTTAAATACGACCCAACTTTAAAGGTGGGACAGAAATACGAAGTGTTTGTTGAAACCCGAGAAGATAAAAACGGGCAATTGATTTTATCACATCGCAAAGCTCGTGCTTTCAAATCGTGGGAAAGAGTAAACAATGCATTTGACAATAATGAAATCATTCAAGGCTTTGTAAAATGCCGTACTAAAGGTGGTTTGATTGTAGATGTATTTGGAATCGAAGCATTCTTGCCCGGTTCACAGATTGATGTTAAACCCATTCGCGACTACGATATTTTTGTTGAAAAGACTATGGAATTCAAAGTAGTGAAAATCAATCACGAATTTAAAAACGTGGTCGTTTCTCACAAAGTTCTTATCGAAGAAGAACTCGAATCTCAGAAGTCGGAAATTATGGCCAAACTTGAAGTAGGTCAGGTATTGGAAGGAACCGTTAAAAACATCACATCTTATGGTGTGTTTATGGATCTTGGAGGAGTTGACGGCTTATTGCACATTACCGATATCAGTTGGGGACGCATCAATCATCCGGAAGAAGTATTGCAATTGGATCAGAAGATCAATGTAGTAATTCTTGATTTTGATGATGAGAAAAAGCGTATCTCTCTTGGATTGAAACAATTGACCGCTCAACCTTGGGATTCACTTGATCCGAATTTAAAAGTTGAAGATAAAATAAAAGGTAAAGTTGTGGTATTGGCCGACTATGGTGCCTTTATCGAAATTATACCTGGCGTAGAAGGTTTATTACACGTTTCTGAAATGTCATGGTCGCAGCACTTACGCAGTCCGCAAGACTTTATGAAAGTAGGCGATGAAATTGAAGCCGTAGTGTTGACCCTCGATCGCGAAGAGCATAAAATGTCTTTAGGCGTGAAGCAACTTTCGCCCGATCCTTGGGTGGCTATTGAAGCAAAATATCCTACCGGTAGTAAGCATAGCGCTAAAGTGAGAAACTTTACACACTTCGGAATTTTTGCCGAATTGGAAGAAGGAATTGATGGTTTAATTCACATCTCTGATTTGAGTTGGGTAAAGAAAATCAAACATCCTTCAGAATTCACTAAAGTGGGCGAAGCTATCGAAGTAGTGGTATTGGAGTTGGATAAAGAAAATCGCAAACTAAGCTTGGGTCACAAACAATTACAAGACAATCCTTGGGACACTTACGAAACCGTATTCACTATTGGCAGCGTACATCAAGGAACCGTTGGTAAAGTAACCGACAAAGGGGCCGTAATTACATTGCCTTATAATGTTGAAGCCTATGCTCCATTCCGTCATTTGATAAAGGCAAACAATGCTCCTGCAAAAACGGATGATGTATTGGACTTTAAAGTGATTGAGTTCTCAAAAGAAAATCAAAAAATATTGGTATCGCATCATGCACTGATTGAAGATGCAAATGCCGATGCCAAGCTTGCCGAAAATCAGGCTAAAGAAAAAGATGCTGCCGAAAGCGCTAAAGCAGTTAAGAAATTGAAAGAATCAGTTGAAAAGACTACACTGGGCGACTTAGGTGTTTTATCGGCTCTAAAATCGGAGCTTGAAACAACCGAACGTGCGGCCGCTATCAGCAAACTTGAAGAACAATCGGCAGATGAAGTTGAAGAACAAGCACCAGAAGCAAGTGTAGAAGAGAAGCCTAAGCGAGGAAGAAAAAAGAAGAGCGAAAGCGAAAGCAACACTGAAAGCGAAGGCGAAAATTCTTAAACTTTCTGTTTTGTAAAAAGTTAAAGCCATCCCATAAGGATGGCTTTTTTGTATTTTCCCTTTACTAGTAAATTGCTTCGCTATCGCTCGCAATGACAGTGTTGGTTTTGTCATTGCGAGGAACAAAAAGGCTTGCATGCTGCCGGGTAGCAAAGCAATTTTTTTTGTTCTGAACGTATCATTGAAGGATTGCTTCGCTAGCGCTCGCAATGACGGATTGGAGAGTATAACTCTGCTATTTCGAAGCATTATTTTACCTTAATTACGTTGCTTGCCATATCTCAAAAAATATTGATATTTTTGACCTCATCCTATGGCACAAAAGCTTATTCTAAACCGTAACGATTTCAACTGTACTCTTACACGGCTTTGTTGTCAAATTATTGAAAAACATCCCAAACTTGAGGACACGGTTTTAGTGGGATTACAACCGCGCGGTATAATTTTGTGCGATCGAATATCCGGCATACTGCAAGAAAAATTCGCAATCAAAGATCTAAAAACCGGAAAACTGGATATCACTTTTTTTAGAGATGATTTCAGAACGCACGACAAACCTCTGATACCTAAAAGTACCGAAATAGATTTTATGGTCGAAGGAAAAACGGTAATCATGATTGATGACGTGCTTTATACCGGACGCAGTGTTCGTTCAGGCCTTGATGCCATATTGGCGTTTGGGCGTCCGGCCAAAGTTGAGTTGCTGGTTTTGATCGATCGTAAATACAGCCGCGATTTACCCATTCAGCCCGATTATACCGGAAAGGCAATTGATTCTATTATGTCGGATAAAGTGAAAGTGAAATGGTCTGAAACAGATCAAAAAGATGAAGTTTGGTTACTATCAAATCAGGATTAATGGAAAAACAACTGAGCGTTAAACATTTATTGGGAATAAAAAACCTCACATCCGGAGATATAGATTTGATTTTTTCAACGGCCGCTAATTTTAAGGACATCATCAATCGACCCATCAAAAAAGTGCCTTCGCTTAGAGACATTACAGTAGCCAATATCTTTTTTGAAAATTCTACCCGAACCCGCCTTTCTTTTGAACTGGCGGAGAAGAGACTTTCGGCTGATATCATCAATTTCTCAAGCTCTTCATCGAGTGTCAGTAAAGGCGAAACTCTCATTGATACGGTAAATAATATTTTAGCTATGAAGGTGGATATGGTGGTAATGCGTCACCCCAAACCTGGAGCTTGTGTATTTTTAGCCAAACACATTAATGCCAGCATTATCAATGCCGGAGATGGCACACACGAACATCCGACACAAGCGTTGTTGGATGCTTTTTCCATTCAAGAAAAATTTGGCAGTATAAAAGGTTGTAATGTGGTTATTGTGGGCGATATTCTGCATTCGAGAGTGGCTCTTTCCAATATTTTATTACTTAAAAAATTAGGTGCCGAGGTAATGGTTTGCGGTCCGGAAACACTGATTCCCCGCTATATATCGGAATTGGGAGTTCGTGTTGAAACCAATTTAAGAAAAGCCTTTGAATGGGCCGATGTAGCTAATATGTTGCGTATTCAGTTGGAACGGCAGGATATAAAGTATTTTCCCAGCATACGAGAATATGTGATGATGTATGGGGTGGATAAACGCTTTTTAGATTCCATAAAAAAAGATGTCTTGATCATGCATCCCGGACCCATAAATCGTGGTGTGGAATTGAGCAGCGATGTGGCCGACAGTGGAAAGTCGATTATATTGAATCAGGTAGAAAATGGAGTGGCTATTCGAATGGCGGTGCTGTTTTTACTGGCCGGGCAGTTGTCAGCCGATCGGCAATCGGGAAAAAACGCCTGATCAATAAAAAACGCATATTGTTAATTGAACTCATATTTTCTTATTTTTGTTTAAAATGATGTGTTATGCAATTCAACCTCGATAAAAACGAGAAGTATGTCCTTTTCAAACTCAATGAGCAAAAACTAAATACGCTTATTGCTGCCGATATGAAGTCGGAGTTATTGATTCTGAATACGCAAGGCGTTAAAAACATTATTCTCGACTTGTCTGAAACAAAATTTTGCGATTCATCTGGTTTGAGTGCCATACTTACCGGAAATCGATTGTGCCGAAATGTTGAAGGTTCATTTATTTTAACCGGAGTAAATGAACATGTAAATAAATTGATACATATCTCGCAATTGGATCAAGTGTTGACTTTGATACCTACGGTAGATGAAGCCATAGAATATGTTTTTATGGATGAAATTGAACGAGATATTAGCGATACAAAATAAGTATGCAAAGAATTTTACTTCTGATAATATTAATGTTTTCAATAGTGGGTTATCACAAAGCCGATGCGCAATGTGTACCCAATACAGGAATTACTATACCCGGTATTTACCCCGATAGTGCAACCGGATTACCGGCCGGCAATATGGGAACCTTGTACAGCGAAGTGATGCAAGCCCGAGTTCCGACCGACACTACCTACAATGGCTTACCTGCTATCATCACATCTATTGATGTGGTTTCTATTACAGGGCTACCTCCAGGATTAACCTATTCTTGCACTCCGGCAAATTGTATTTTTCCGGGTGGAAGCAATGGATGTGTACTGATTCAAGGAACACCAACAAGCGTGGGTGTTTACCCTTTAACAGTCGATTTGATGGCCAATGGAACCGTATTTGGATTTCCGGTACAATTGCCCCAACAACTTACTTATTATATCATTACCGTAAACGGTCCACTTGGCATCTCGAATGCGGTGGGTACAAAATTTTCAGTAGAACAGAATAAGCCAAACCCATTTAGCAACTTTACAGAAATCAAATACTTTCAGGACATCAATGGACCGGTAGAGTTGAAGATTTTCAATTTACTGGGGAGAGAAGTTTTTAAGAAGGTGTATGATTCGCAAAAGGGACAAAATGTAATTCGCTTAGATGCCCGAACTATTACAGCAGGAGTGTATATGTACACACTTTCTAATGGTATTAAATCAGAAACCAGGCGTATGGTTGTCAACAAGCGCTAAGCTCATTTCGGAAACGTGAAATTCCAACTTACCATTTTAGGAAGTAGTTCAGCCATTTCCATTTTTCATCGTCACCCTACTGCACAAATACTCAATGTTCGAGAGCGATTGATGTTAATCGATTGCGGAGAAGGCACACAGTTTCAAATGAGTCGCTATCAAATTAAAGCACATCGGATTACTCACATCTTTATTTCTCACCTCCATGGCGATCATTATTTGGGTCTTGCAGGATTGTTGTTTACTATGCATTTGCAAGGTCGAAAAAATGAACTGCATCTGTTTGGTCAGGAAGATTTGATGGATTTGATTGAAATGCAATTGCGATTGAGCAATACCCAATTAAAATTCAATTTAATTTTTCATCCTGTAAAGCATTATCTTGAAGAAGTGATTTTGGACGATGATGACATCAATGTCCGAACCTTAATTATGAATCATCGCATTCCTTGCATGGGCTATGTTTTTAGAGAAAAGAAGAGACCCCGAAAGTTGATCGCTCAGAAACTAAAGCAGCACAATATTCCTTTCCATGTTTATCATTCGATTAAAGAAGGAAAAGATTTTGTGGATGAAAATGGTCATCGCATTCCCAATGCGGAGTTGACTCACAGTCCTATGGCTGCAAGAAGCTATGCCTATTGTTCCGACACCTTATATGATGAAGGCATTGTAGATCATATTAAAGATGTTGATTTGCTTTATCACGAATCTACCTTCAGTGAAGCATTGAGTGAACGAGCAGCTCAAACGTATCATTCAACTGCCAAACAAGCGGCTAGCATTGCAATAAAATCAAATGTTAAACAATTGGTGATCGGACATTTCTCTGCCCGCTACAAGGATCTTGAACCTTTACTACAAGAAGCCAAGAGTGTATTTCCAAATACGGCATTGGCTATTGAAGGCAAAACCTTTTCGATTTAAGCCTTAACCAATTCGCTGATAATATTTTCAACTGTGATTCCTTCTGCCTCGGCTTTGTAATTCTTCACTATTCGGTGACGAAGAATGGCAGCCGAAATGGCGCTTACATCTTCAATATCGGGTGAGAATTTTCCTTTAAGTGCCGCCAAACATTTGGCTCCAATCACCAAGTATTGAGAGGCTCTGGGACCAGCACCCCACGATAAATATTCTTTTACCATAGCAGGTGCCTGATCGGTATTAGGTCGTGTTCTTGCTGCCAACCACACTGCAAATTCGATAACATTATCCGATACCGGAATTTTACGAATCAGTTGTTGAAAGTGAATGATCTCTTCGGCCGATAGCACTTTATTCAGTGTTGGGTTTTGATCGGATGTGGTACTTCGAACAATACTGATCTCGTCATTGAAATCGGGATAAGTTAATGTTACATTAAACATAAAGCGATCCAGCTGCGCTTCGGGCAAAGGGTAGGTTCCCTCCTGCTCTATTGGGTTTTGAGTAGCTAATACAAAAAATGGTCCGGGCAAAGGATATCGTGTTCCGGCAGCAGTTACTGCTCTTTCCTGCATGGCTTCGAGCAAAGCGGCTTGTGTTTTAGGAGGTGTACGATTGATCTCATCGGCCAAAATAATATTGGCAAATAATGGACCTTTAACAAATTTAAAATTACGTTGATCGTCTAATATTTCCGAACCGATAATATCGGATGGCATTAAATCTGGCGTAAACTGAATACGGTTATAACTTAATCCTAAGGCCTGTGCAATGGTGTTGACCAAAAGGGTTTTCGCCAACCCCGGAACACCCACCAAAAGGCAATGACCTTGAGAAAAGATAGAGATCAAAACATCATCCACTACCTGGTCCTGACCAATGATTACTTTTTTTATTTCATTTTTAAGCTTGTGATAGGCCTCTTGTAATTTCTTTACACTTTCTACGTCTGACATATTTTAACAATTACTTTAATTAACAAACCAAGTATGCAGCACTTCGCAAGAACGATACTGCTCATCAATGCTTACATACGTATTTTCTCTTTTTTTGTTCATCCAATCGGTTAAGGCCTTTTGTTTCTTGAAATTAAGCGCGGCCTCCTGCAATCGATTATAATCCGATTCCAAATTGGCTTTATGTGGCGCGGTTCTGCTCTTTAATCGATATATAGCCATTCCGGTATTGCCATCGCTATCGGATGCTTGTACCGGTGCCGACATTTCTTTTTCGCTCAACTTATCTAAAGTAAAAAACACTTGCGGGTCCATGTTATCGGCTTCAAAGCGACTGGATCCTTTGTTTCTATTGTACACCAATCCACCATTGTTCTTACTGCTTACGTCTTCTGAAAATTGCAATGCCGCTTCTTCAAATGAAATAGAGTCTTTTAAAACCGCAATGGAAATACTATCCAATCGGTCTTGAATCAATTTGTAATCTGAATCTTTAATCTTAGGTTTTATTAATATATGCCTTGCATTGATGCGCTCACCTTTTCGATCGATCAATTGAATGAGATGAAAACCAAATTTCGTTTCGATAATGGACGACATTTCACCGGCTTTGAGTTTGAACGCTGCTGCACTGAATTCAGGAACCAAATCGGTACGATTGACATATCCCAATTCACCTCCCTTTTTAGCAGAGCCGGGATCTTGTGAATACAAAACTGCCAGGGTTGCAAAATCATCCCCCTTGTCCTTAACTCTCGAACGATATTCTTCAAGCTGTTGTATGATGCGGTCCTTTTCTTCTTTGCTCACCGGCACTTTTAAAAATATTTGCTCATATTCAATTTCGGAATTAATATAAGGTAGACTATCTGCAGGAATGCTTTCATAAAACTCTTTAACATCGGAAGGAGTTGCATTTACTTTTCCGCTAATCTTCGATTGCATTTGCTGCGTGAGCATTTGCTCCTTAATCATTGGTCTTAATTCATCTTTCAATTCGGCAATGGATTTATTGAAGTATTGCTCCAATTTTTCTTCACTACCAATCTGATTAATATAATAATCCATACGATTCATAACCTCCGATTCAACCTGCGCATCGGTTACTTCAATGCTGTCAATTTGAGCTTGTTGAACCAACAGTTTTCCCAAAAGAAGGTTTTGTAATATTTCACATTTAATTCCATCGTTGGCATAATTGCCTTGAGCCAAAAACTGTTCGTATTGCTGCTCAATTTCGGAATGTAAAATAATTTCGCTGCCCACTACCGCAGCTATCTGATCAATCATCGTTTTGTCTTGTGCCAATGCAGCACTATAGACTAAACAGGAAAGAAACAGGCTATTCAAAAATTTCAACTTCATTTTCTTGTAATGCTTTTTCAAAAATTTCTTCTTCCATTGCTCTTAAAATGGACAACTTTCGTTTATTAACGATCAAATTTCTAATATCGTCTTTAACAAAGCTCAAAGGAGAAATGGATTCTTTTATTTTAAAATCTAAAATTTTTACAAAGTACAAATAGCTGGAATCATTTGTTTCAATAGATCTATTGTATCGTAAAAAATTTTCTTTGTCGTATGTTTCTATTGGAACTCTTCTGAGCAACTCATCCATGCTGATCCAAGTACTGTCGTCCAGATAAAAATCACCAGCAAATTGAATGCAGTATTCCTCCAACAGTTTTTTGTCTTTGTCACTTTTTGATTGAAACCACTGCTTCAATTTATTTTGTTTAGGTGCATCTTTAGCAATCTTAATAAAATTGACTTTCAAAATATTTTCTTTCAGTTCAAAATTATCGGCATTGGTTTTATAGTGTTCCTCAATTTCGTTTTCGCTCACACTTGTATCGAGTTTTGACCGAACATAGGCCGACTGATACGAATGTATTAATAAGGAGTTCTTATATTCCAATAATCGTTTTTCAATATCGAGTTCTTCATCCAGATTACTCTTCTCTGCCAAATAAAGCAACGTTTGTTTCTTTACCCAAGAATCCACCATTGTTCTGATCATTAATACCGAATCTTCTTTAGGAAGACCCGGGCGAATGGCTTCGGCAATATCGGAGTAAAACAGTTTTTGATTGTACACCCGTGCTAATACCAATTGGCTGTCATTGCTTTCAGTATTGGTCTTGTTGTTCGAACACGATATTCCCTGTGCCATGATGACCAAGCACAAGAACACAAACAATCGATATTGAAAGGAGTTATTCATTACAAACAAAAAATCTCCGGTATAAAGTAAACCGGAGATTTATACGATATACAATAATAGGTCATTAAGGCTGAATGATGCTGTTAAGCACCGTTTGATTTACATCCACTTTGTATTTACCTCTGAGTTCTTTGATCCACTCTGCTTCTAAATAATTTTGATAATCGGCAGTGATCAAACCTCTGGCTTCATCCAATTTTTTTGCTTCAGGTGTTACCATTGATTTTATATGCGCAAACAATATTTTGTCGTCTCTTTTCACATCGGTAGAAACACCTACTCCCCAATTGGCAGCATCCACAATTTCATTCTCTCCTTTTGAATACACACCACTTTGTATGCTTATGTTTTGCACTCCACCTTTATTGAGTGTCTCAATAATGCGCTCTGCGCTCATTTTCTTTTTGATGCATTTTTTAGCCTTTGCCGAAATAGATGCATCGCTACAAGTATATATATCGGCTTTAGCTCTTTCGCCCCACATGTATCTGTTCTTAATGGTTTCATAATAGGCAGCTAATCCTGAAGAATCTTTTACTGCTTTCGACCATACTTTTTCATCGGTTAAATTGAATAATAATATTCCATCTCTGTACTCGCTCATCAAGGCTTTAAAGTCAGGATATTTTTCATCCAACTTTGTTTCCTGATAGGCAATAAGTGTTTCTGTTTCATAATTCTCATACATACCTATACCTACGTTTTGTGGAGAAGTGTTTGTTTTTCGAGTTTGCTTAACGAAAATGTAATTAGCAAAATCTTTCTGCGTATATGTTTTACCGGCAAAATCGAATACAGGCTTAGAGAATTTTGCTGCTTTATCCACATGCCATTCTCCGTCTAACAAAGTAGAGTCAAGCGATTTAACAAATTCTTCAACTGCTTTAGGATACTCTTTAAAGCCATACTCATTTTTGATTTTTGCAACCATGTTCGATTTGCTCAACTCCGATCGGCTATCGCGGGCAACTGAACTTCTTAACTCTGCTTCTTTTTCTTCAAAGCTAGGTATGGTTCTTCGTTCAAGTCTTTTAATAATATGCCATCCATACGAACTTAATATAGGCTCGCTATAATCGCCATCATTTTTCAAGGCAAAAGCTGCTTTTTCAAACTCAGCAACCATTCTACCTGTACCAAACCAAGGCAATGCACCTCCTGTTTTTCCGCTGGCACGGTCATCGCTGTATTCGGTAGCAAGTGTTTCAAAGTTCTCGCCATTTTTTAGTCGATTGTATAAATCCATGATTTTATCCTTCGTCTGCTTCTTAACTGAGTCGGGACTATCTTTTGGAAGTTTTACCATTATATGTGCTGCACGAATTTCACCTACCGCTGGTCTTTGATCAAATTTTTTGATGATGTGGTAGCCAAATCGTGTTCGAACCGGCATACTTAAATCGCCATTCTTCATTGTAAATGCAGCAGTTTCAAAAGGATAAAGCATTTGCAGTCCGGTAAAGTATCCCAAGTCACCTTTGTTTTCTTTAGCAGAAGGATCTTCAGAAACTTCGGCTGCTACTTTATAAAAATCACCTCCCTTTAACAGCGAAGCTCTGGTGGACATAGCTTTGTTATATGCCTCTATCGTGTCTTTTGGCATTGCATCAGGTGCAACGCGAAATAGAATATGACCTGCATTAACATCATATTTCATGCGCTCATATGCTTCCTTAACTAGTTTTTCTGTTACGTCCTTATCAATTAAATAAGGCTGAGCCAATTGCTTTCTATATCCGGCTAATTCATTGTTGAATGCCGCTCCGGTATCCATTTGTAATACCTCAGCTTCGTGTACTTTCAATTTGTAATTGATGTACAATTCTAAATACTCTTTTATGCTTTTCTCATCAAAAGCAGCTTCTTTGGTGTTTTTTTGGTACACCTTTAAAAAATCAGATTTGTAAACATTTTTTCCGGCTATGTTGATCAGAACTTCTTCTTGAGCCATAGCAGTACATGGAACAAAAAGGATCAAAGCAGCAAGAACAATACGAGATAAAGTGTTCATGGTTTTTATCATTATTACATTTAAAATGAAGGATTGCAAATTTAGCATTCTTATAATATTCTTAAAAAATTAATGTGATAAGGAATAATTTGGGGCTTCTTTCACCACCGTAACGCTATGGGGATGACTTTCGCGTACGCCACTGGAAGTAATTTTAATCATCTGAGCTTTTTTCAATTCTTTTATTGTAGAAGCACCACAGTATCCCATACTGGCTCTTAAACCACCTATCAATTGGTACATCACTTCCGCTACCGTTCCTTTGTAGGGTACTCGACCAACAATTCCTTCTGGAACCAGTTTCTTGATATCATCTTCGGCATCTTGAAAATAGCGGTCTTTCGATCCTTCTTTCATAGCTTCAATGCTTCCCATACCTCGGTACGACTTGTATTTTCTTCCTTCAAAAATGATGGTCTCACCGGGCGATTCGTCCACACCGGCAAATAAAGATCCGGACATGATACAAGCAGCACCGGCCGCTATAGCTTTTGGAATATCACCTGTAAAACGAACTCCTCCATCGGCAATAACAGGGACATTCAGTTTTTGTAAGGCTTTTGCTGTTTGATATACAGCCCATAATTGAGGCACTCCAACTCCGGCTACTACGCGAGTGGTGCAAATTGATCCGGGTCCTATTCCAACTTTAACCGCATCGGCTCCTGCTTTGGCTAAAGCCAGAGCACCTTCGGCTGTTCCAACATTACCGCAAACCACATCAATATGTTTGAATGTTTTCTTCAGTAGCTTTAACGCTTCAATCACTCCTTTGCTATGTCCATGAGCGGTATCTAAAACGATGGCATCAACACCGGTAGCTACCAATGCTTCTACCCGATCAATCATATTGGCAGTAATGCCCACTGCGGCAGCCACTCTCAATCGACCCAAACTATCTTTACAACTATTGGGTCTCGATTTAAATTTTATAATGTCTTTGTAAGTAATCAATCCCATTAACGATCCTTTCTTATCTACTACTGGGAGTTTCTCTATTTTATACTTGCGTAAAATTTCTTCCGCTTTTTCGAGTGAAGTTTGTCCTGTGCTGGTCACCAACCGATCTTTGGTCATTATTTCAGTAACTTTCCTTTTCAGATTCGTTTCAAAACGTAAATCTCTGTTGGTTAAAATCCCTTTAAGTCTTCTATTCTGGTCAACAATTGGGATACCTCCAATTTTATGGTCTTTCATTATTTGTAGAGCCTCACCAATATTGGCATCTTCGTTCAGGGTAATCGGGTCGTGGATCATACCGCTTTCCGATCGCTTTACTTTTCGTACTTCGGCCGCTTGTCTTTCAATACTCATGTTTTTGTGCAACACGCCTATACCACCTTCCTGCGCCATTGCAATGGCCATAGCCGATTCGGTTACGGTATCCATTGCAGCCGAAACAACCGGAGTATTGATCACTATGTTTCGTGAAAACTGACTCATAATATTAGTATCTCTTGGTAATACTTGGCTGTATGCCGGAACCAAAAGCACATCATCGTAGGTTAAACCTTCTCCAATAAACTTTTCGCTTTTAGATGCCATAATAAATTTGGATTAAAAAAGAGGGGCAAAGGTAATGATTTTGAGTGGTACAAGAAGTTGTATAGTTTATAAGCGCTTTGATGGTACTATACGGATAAAAAACTTCATTTTAAATCCATTGAATGGAATGACTCAATTCTGAAAAAGATATTTACAAAAAGTATTACATTAGCCAAACCCTAAACAAAACCTGATTATACTATGAGTGGATCAAATTCTCATCCTAAAGGACTCTATGTTTTATTTGTGACTGAAATGTGGGAACGTTTCAGCTATTATGGTATGCGAGCCATATTCACGCTTTATATGATTAAAGCGTTGTTGTTGGACAAGGCTTTAGCATCAAACATTTACGGAAGTTATACCGGATTGGTGTATTTAACTCCATTATTGGGAGGATATATTTCCGATAAATATTGGGGCAATAGAAGATCCATACTTATTGGAGGATTATTGATGGCATTAGGACAATTTACACTCTTTATGAGTGGTTCTTTGATTACCGAAGCGGAACCAACTTCTGTTAACCCTAATGCAAGTCTCTTAATGTACCTTGGCTTAGGCTTGTTGATTTTTGGTAATGGATTTTTCAAACCAAACATTTCCACTATGGTAGCTCAACTTTATCCTCAAGGAGATAAAAGAGTAGACAGTGCCTTTACCATATTTTATATGGGCATCAATTTAGGTGCTTTTGCTGCGCCATTAGTTTGTGGTGGATTAGGTGACACCGGAAGTGCAGCTGATTTTAAGTGGGGATTTCTTGCTGCTGGTATAGGAATGGTTATTTCGGTCATCATTTTTGAATTGATGAAGAATAAATATCTCGTATCCGCGGATGGAAAAGCAGTGGGAATGCCTAAAAAGAAAAGTGAGCAGGTAAAAGTTTCAGAGGGGCAAGAAGCCGACACTCCGGATTTTAAAATGGGTAAAATACTCATGTGGGTGGTCATAGGTATCGGCTTGTATTTTATGTTTAACAAGCTTATTGATTTCGATCTGATCGGTTCTGTCATATTTGCATTGGCTATAGCTGTTCCGGGATTGATCATTACCGACCCTTCTTTAAACAATGTAGAGAAACAAAGAGTATGGGTAATTTTCATTCTATGTTTCTTCGTAATATTCTTCTGGAGTGCTTTTGAACAAGCCGGTGCTTCACTAACGTTTTTTGCTGAGGAACAAACCGATAGAAATCTAATGGGTTGGGAAATGCCCGCTAGTTGGTTCCAAAGTTTCAATGCAATTTTCATTGTCATATTTGCTCCAATATTTGCATGGATATGGGCAAAACTCGGTGCTGCTAATCGTGAACCGAGCTCACCATTAAAAATGAGTATAGGGTTGTTCTTACTTTCAATAGGGTATTTGGTTATTGCATTTGGAGTAAAAGGTGTTGATCCTGAAGTTAAGGTGGGAATGATGTGGCTTACATCACTTTATCTCTTACACACTTTTGGTGAACTCTGCTTATCGCCTATTGGCTTGAGCATTGTTACCAAATTGGCTCCATTACGTTTTTCATCCTTATTAATGGGCACATGGTTTTTAGCAAACTCTGCCAGTAATAAGTTTGCAGGAACTTTGAGTTCATTATATCCTCCGGGGCCTGCTGAATTTGCAAAAGCACAAGAAAAAGGAATCGATCTTCAAGGTATTTTAAGTGGTGCTGTTACAGCAACTCAAGAGCAAATTGATATTCTTAAAACCAGTAAAATTCCTTTTGAATTTCCAACCATGATGGGAATGGAAGTAACGAACTTATATGAGTTCTTTATGATATTTGTAGTCATGAGTGCGGTTGCTTCACTCATATTGTTTATCATTTACAAATGGTTGAGCAGAATGATGCATGGCGTTCATTAAGCATAAATTATTTTAAATCTCAAAAGCCGATACTTTATAAGTATTGGCTTTTTTTATAAAACTAAAATTGCTTTTGTCGGTTATAAAACGATATGATAAAATCGTTTCAAAACTTCTTTATCCTACTACTGCTATTAATTACAGTGGCGCCAGATTCTAATGCTCAATCGGCTAGCATCAAAGGAAGAGTATTTGACCGCTACAGCAACGAAGCCATTCCTTTTGCCAATGTCTACATAGATAGCCTATATATAGGAACCACATCTGATGTAGAAGGCAATTACGTATTAAAGGATTTAAATCCAGGCACCTACAATATTGTATGCTCCTTTGTGGGTTATAAAATGGAAATACAATACGAAGTGAGAGTATCGGCAGTAAAAACAACTACCCTCGATTTTGCTATGGAATCTTCTAAAACCAATTTGAGTGAAGTAAAAATAGTTGCGAGTCCGTTTTCAAAGCGAGAAGAAAGCCCATTGAGTCTGCGAACTTTGAGTGCGGCTGAGATATATAGAAATCCGGGTGGTAATAGAGACATTTCGAAAGTCATACAAATTTTACCAGGCGTTGCTACTACGCTTTCATTTAGAAATGATTTAATCGTAAGAGGTGGAGCTCCAAATGAAAATCGATTTTATATTGATGGAATTGAAGTGCCAAATATCAATCACTTTGCCACTCAAGGATCATCGGGTGGTCCAGTAGGATTGATTAATGTAAATCTGATTCGTGAAGTTGATTTTTATGCCGGAGCCTTTCCTGCCAGCAGAGGGAATGCGCTTAGTTCTATCCTTGAATTCAAATCGATAGAAGGGAATAAAGAAAAACTGAAAGGGAATTTCATGATTGGCTCAAGCGATGCCGGGATTACTTTAGACGGACCTATGGGATCTGCTTCCTCATTTGTTTTATCGATCAGACGTTCCTATCTCAACTTTTTATTTAAAGCTCTATCACTGCCATTCTTACCCACCTATAATGACTTACAGTATTCGCAAAACATATCCTTAAACAATAAAAACAGAATTACCATCCTCGCACTGGGAGCATTCGATGAGTTTGCTTTGAATGAATCGGTAAATGATAAGGTTAGTGATGAAAAGTTGATTGAACGAAACAACTACATACTTGGCTATTTGCCGGTGAACAATCAGTGGAATTATACGGCCGGTATTAAGTGGCGCCATTTCTTTTCCGGAAGCTATCTTGATATCATAGTAAGTAGAAATCATCTAAACAATCAGGCGGAAAAATATCAAAACAATATTGTCAATGCAGAAAATTTGATTTTGGATTATCAATCGGAAGAAATTGAAAACAAACTTCGAGTTGAAAATACTTTTCGCATCAGGAATTGGAAGTGGATTTCTGGACTGGGATATGAAATAGTAGAATATCAAAATTCTACTATCAATAGAATCCAACAGAACGGTATCATTCAAACGATCGACTATACAACAAACAGTACATTCAAGAAATTTTTCGCATTTACTCAAATCAGTAAAAATGTTTTGAGTGAAAGACTTTCATTATCTCTAGGGCTTAGAACCGATTGGATAAACTATTCGAGTAGTATGAAAAATGCATTCGATCAACTTTCACCTCGCTTATCTGCATCTTATTTATTGATGCCGAATTGGAATATAAACTTTAATATCGGTCGCTATTACCAATTGCCTTCTTACACTATGCTTGGCTATAAGAACAATGCCGGAGAAACTGTTAATAAACTGAACGGTTTAAAATACATTTCATCCGATCATATCGTAGCCGGCATTGAGTACCGACCAACGCTTTACAGCAAAATGACTGTTGAAGGGTTTTTAAAAAGCTATAACAACTATCCCTATAGCATCAAGGATAGTATTTCTCTGGCAAATTTGGGAGCCGATTTCGGTGTAGTTGGCAATGAAGAAGTTCGCTCCATTTCTCAAGGTAGAAGTTATGGCATCGAATTTCTGGCACAACAAAAATTGAGCAGCAGTATATATGGCACACTTGCTTATACCTGGGTACGAAGCGAGTTCGGGCTAAATTCAGATGATTTATCTCCTTCGAGTTGGGACAATAGACATATCCTTAATCTTACGGCCGGTAAGAAACTTTCCCGTCAATGGGAACTGGCATTCAGATTCAGATGGCTGGGAGGAGCACCCTACACTCCCTACGATGTGGAACTGAGCTCCATAAAATCAATTTGGGATATAAACCGTCAAGGCATACCGGACTGGAGTAAATTAAATTCATTGCGAAATGCTAACACGCATAGCTTGGATATACGAATCGACAAAACCTATTACCTGAAAAAGTTCTCACTCAATATCTATGTGGACGTTCAAAATGTTTACAACTCCACAACAGCCCTTCAACCTTTCATTGATATTGTTCGCGATACCGATGGTAATCCTGTGGGTGATCCGCAGAACACTGATGCGTATTTGTTAAAGGAAATTGAGAACAGTAGCGGAAGTATATTGCCTTCAATAGGTATTATGCTTGAGTTTTAGCAACTACACCAGTCTGATTTTGGCATTGCAATATGAATTAAAAGTATTTATCGCTAAGTTTGTTTATCAGTATCTATCAAAACCATAAATAGTGAATTATAAACTCAAATTCGAAATGCTTATTCATGCACCAAAAGAAAAAGTGCACAGCGTAATGCTGCAGGATGAAGCCTATAGAAAGTGGACTGCTGTATTTAGTCCTACATCATTTTTTAGAGGCGATTGGAAAGAAGGAAGCAAAATGCTTTTTATCGGATTGGATGACCAAGGAAAAGAAGGCGGTATGCTGAGTCGGATTAAAAAAAACACTTTAGGTGAAGTGGTGAGCATTGAACATTATGGTATGTTAAAAGACGGAGAAGAAATTACTTCCGGAGATGAAGTTGAATCTTGGGCTGGAGCAATGGAAAACTATTATTTTAAAGATGTTGATGGTGGTACTCTTTTGAGTATAGAAATGGATAGTGATGAACAATGCAATGATTTTTTAGATAAAGCCTGGCCTAAAGCACTGGAGATTTTAAAATCAATTTGTGAAGGATAAATTTATTTAAGGTTCTTTATTTTACCTTCTGCTTTATATCGACTTAGTTCTTTAATTACTTCCGAAGCAATCCATCGAGTTACTTTGTGTTGATTTTGCTTCATCTCTTCTGCCAATTCAAGAACACGATTGCATAAGTTCATATTTCTTTTACCACTTTGGCGCATAGCCCAATGAATGGCTTTCTTCACATAATTTCTTTCATCGTTGGAGTACTTCAAGTAGTAAGGAAAAAATGAAATAAATTTTTCATCCCCCGCTTTCTTATCGTGCACCGCCAGAAAAGCCATCATACTGAATCCGGCTCTTCGTTGAAACTCTCCTTCCCATGAAGTCCACTCATACGCTTTCTCATAGGCAAAAGGTGTTCTGCAAAATAATTTAGAACAACAATCATCGACTATATCCCATGAATAAAATTCATTGCACCAAGAATCCATTACTTTTTCGCTTACTTTTTTCTTTTCTGCAATCATAATAGCTAAATGCCTGGCATCATGTATTTGGCTATCCCACAACTCAAGAGCCAATAAGTGGTTCTTACCGATTTTTCTAGCTAAGCTTTTTATATCCGGTTTTGACCAGCCATAGCTATTGGAAGACTTAATTCCAAAACGTGCCTGTCCGTCAATATTTTTCTGATTTCTATTGCTCTGTATGTGTGTTATAATCTCTGAGTAGTTCATATGAATAATATTCAATTTATTTAAAAACAACATTCCAACTATAAATCGCTGCCGTACAAAGATTAGTATAAAAATAAAATTTACTTTCTGGAATACTATTCTTTCCGCTTCTCCAAAATAAGAAAATGAACATATAGCTTCTTAATAGTGGCTTAACACACCTTTAATCTTTGATTAATGTTAGGGCTATTTCTTTGCAATCAAAACAGAGAGTTATGTTAAGAATTATAGTACTGGTTTTATTCTGTTTAATAAGCAATGTAAATCTAGCCCAGAATACAGGAACCATAACAGGTTTGGTAACGGATAAAAATAATGGTGAGCCACTCATAGGTGTTAATGTTTTTATTGAGGGCACCACACAAGGAACCGCAACGGATATTGATGGGAAATATGAATTATCTAATATTCAGACCGGAAATCATATGTTGGTTTTTTCTTTTGTATCATTCAATACCTATAAAGAAGCTATAAGCGTTCAACCAGGTGTAAGTACAAAACAGATCAATGTAAAATTGCAACAGAATATATCGGAAATATCACAAGTTTCCATCGTCTCAGAAAGAATTACACATTCAGATATTGCTCTGATTACTGATATAAAATCAAGCCAACAGATTGTTAGTGGTGTAAGTCAAGAACAAATTGCTAAGACACAAGACCGAAGTGCTTCTGATGTTGCCAGAAGAATTCCGGGAGTGGTTATTCACGACAATAGATTTATTCTCATTAGAGGTTTAAGCGACCGATACAATACCGTTTTGCTAAATGGAAGTACTGCCCCAAGTATGGAGTCAGACAAAAACGCCTTTAGTTTTGATGTGATTCCAAGCGGATTGCTCGATCGATTTATGATTTACAAAACAGGATCATATGATTTAAACTCAGAATTTGCCGGAGGTATTGTAAAAATCAACACTAAAAATGTTCCAGATGAAAATTTGGCTTCTCTTAGTATCAGTACTTCGTATCGACAAGGAACCAGTTTTAATTCTTTTTACAGAGATGTACCCGGAAGTACGGATTGGATAGGATTTGACGATGGAACTCGAAACCTTCCCTCTACATTTCCGACTAATGCCAACAACTATGTTAGTCAAGAACCAGAAGGTAAAAACGATATATCGTTACCCAACCGATGGAAAGCAGAACAACTTACCGCACTTCCTGATGTTCGATTGAATGGAATCTGGGCATCAAGATTCAAAGTAAAAGAAAAATTAATTGGCATAATGAATTCCATATCATATACCAATACGTTTGATTATGCCTCCGTTCAAAACTACAATTACAATGCTTTTGATCCAATTAGGAACATCAGCGATACCATCTATTCTTATGTAGATAACGTGTATAGCCAATCGGTGAAGATAAATGCAATGAGCAATATTTTTTCACAGATTAACCCAAAACACAGAATTGAATTTAAAAATTTCTTCAGCCAAAGTGGTCTGAATAAAACCACTATCAGAGAAGGATTAAACTTTGAGTCGGGATTGGATATGAAAAACTACGCTTATTATTATCAACAGCGTAGTATATATAGCGGTCAGTTAATAGGATCCCATACATACACTCCTAACAAAACCGAGTTGAGTTACCAGGCAAGTTATTCGATGTCAAGAAGTGCTGAACCGGACTTTAGAAGAATCAGAACTGCTCGAGACATTACACAACAAAATACGGATAGTCCCTATTATGTTATCATTGCGCCAACCGCCTCGGTAAATGATGCAGGAAGATATTACTCAAAGTTGAAAGAAGATCTAATTTCTTCATCGGTTGATTTTCAACACAGCTTTCGCTTCAACTCATCTGATACCGAATTGAAATTCAAGACCGGAGTATCGGCTTTGTATAAGAACAGAGATTTTTCTGCTCGATGGATGTCGTACAAAAAGGCAAAAAGTTCAATGTTCGAAGAAGAACTCTTGCTACTGCCTTTGGATCAAATATTTTCATCACAGAACATCAATACCGATACAGGTTTTAAGTTAGAAGAAGGTACCAACCCAACGGATGCCTATAGCGCTCAAAAAAATGTAATAGCTGCCTATGCCGGAGCAAACTTAGTCATCAATAAATTATGGCAAATCAACTCAGGGATCCGAACAGAATACGGTCGTCTTCTTTTGCAAAGCAGAGATTATATCGACCAAGCGGTGGAAGTAGATTACGGAAAGCTACATTTTTTGCCCAGTATTAATCTTTCATATAACATTAATACTGAGCATGTGTTACGAGCTTCTTATGTGCAATCGCTTAATAGACCTGAATTTAGAGAACTGGCTCCATTTGCATTTTATGATTTTAGTTTAAACAATGTATTGTATGGCAATAAAGATTTGAGAGAATCAACGATTCAAAACCTTGATCTACGCTATGAAATATATCCTGGTTCCGGTCAAATGTTGAGTGCCGGTATTTTCTACAAATATTTTAACAATCCAATAGAACTCTATTTTGTACCTGGTAGTGGATCAGGAGGCACACGAAATTTCACTTTTGACAATGCAGAATTTGCTACAAGCACTGGTGTAGAAGTTGAAATTAAAAAATCGCTACAAAATATTTTCAGCAGCCATTCTAGATGGAATAATTTCTCCATTGTTGCGAATGCGGCTGTAATAAAAAGTACCGTCAACTTAGGTGATAAAGCAGCTGGGCAAAGTACAAAAAGAGCTATGCTGGGACAAGCCCCATATATTCTGAATGCGGGATTATTTTATGATCAGGAAAAATCAGGATGGCAGGGCAGCGTGATGTACAATGTGATTGGCGAACGAGTATACGTAGCCGGAAGTTATGGCACACCCGATATTTACGAAATGCCTGCCCACTCCCTTGATGTGTCTGTTGGAAAAAAGATAAACGATAAAATTAACTTAAAAGCGAGTGTCCAGAATCTTCTAAACAGCAAGTACAAACTTATGCAGGACTCGGATGATAATGGAGAGATTAATTCAAAAGACGAAAAAATTCAAGAATACAAAAAGGGAATATATGCTTCGGCAACAATTGGAATTACCTTTTAATTCAATTCACAATAAATCAATATACACTTAACATTAAAAATAAATATTTGAAACAATGAAAAAAGTAAATTTAATTTTTACACTCATGATTACTCTTGCAGCTCTGGTAACGGTAAGTTCTTGCAAGAAAGACGAAGATGATCCTGCACCAAGCAATACTTCAACACAAGTGATTGAAGTAAGCAGCAATATCACGGCCAACACAACTTGGACAGCCAACCAAAAATACTTGCTGAAAGGATTCATTTTCGTAACCAATGGCGCAACACTTACTATTGAACCCGGAACGATTATTAAAGGGGACAAAAACTCAAAAGGTACACTTATTGTTGATCGCGGTTCGAAATTAATCGCTGAAGGAACTGCTACAAATCCTATCGTATTTACTTCAAACCAACCCAAAGGACAGCGTGATTATGGTGATTGGGGTGGAATAATCGTTTGCGGTAAAGCTCCGGTTAATTTACCGAATGGAGAAGGAATTGTAGAAGGAGGTACCGGTGCAACATTTGGCGGAACGATAGCCAATGATAACTCAGGAATTTTAAAATATGTTCGTATTGAGTTTCCAGGTATTCCTTTTCAACCCAATCAGGAAATCAATGGATTGACTTTAGCAGGTGTAGGGAGTGCTACTCAAATTAGCTACATTCAAGTTTCATACAGTGGTGATGACTCCTATGAATTTTTTGGAGGTTCTGGAAATGCAAGTCACATTGTAGCCTTCAGAGGTTGGGATGATGATTTTGATACCGACAATGGATTTAGCGGCAAAATACAGTTTGGTGTTTCTCTAAGAGATCCTAACATTGCAGATCAATCCGGTTCGAACAGCTTTGAATCAGATAATGACGGACAAGGTACATCTGCAACTCCGGTAACCAATGCTATATTCTCCAACATGAGCATTTTTGGTCCTTTAGAAACTGCAAGCTCAAATATAAATTCCTTATACAAGAGAGGAGCCCACTTAAGAAGAAACACTAAACAAAACATTTTCAACTCCGTTATCAGCGGTTTTCCTACAGGACTGTTGGTTGATGGTTCTAGTACCATATCAAATGCAAACAATGATGAACTAAATTTTAGAAACAATGTGATTGCAGGTTGCAGTACTCCTCTTTCTACCACCGATTCAACATTTCATATTTCAACATGGCATAACAATCCAATGTTTTCCAATACTATCCTGAGTGCTACCTCAGATTTAGGTATAGTAAATGGATACAGTCTGAATAATCCTAATTTTTTACCGAACTCAACCTCAATACTTTTAACCGGGGCTGATTTCTCTCATCCAAACCTAAGTGGCATGACTCAGGTGAACTATCGTGGAGCATTTGGAAACGTTAATTGGACATCCGGTTGGTGCAATTGGGATCCTCAAAATACCGACTATTAAGAAAAAGACTCTGTTTTACTTAGTTTTAGTTCGAAGGGCAGTGAGTATTTGATTCGCTGCTCTTCTTCACTTATGGCCGTTCATTAATTCAATCTTATGTATTATACCAAAAATTTCTATTCGATTGCTCCTGTGTTCTTATGAGTTTACAAAAAACGAAAAACCTAATTAATTAATATCGTAGTTTAGTTGAGTTGATTAATATCGAATACGCTCAAAAAAGTATAATGCTTGAAGTTTTAAAATATTTGATGTGCTGTATGATCATTTGCTCAATATTATTCTCATACAATACATATGCACAAAAAGTCGAAAATGAAAAAGAGATTGAAGATGTTCTTCAATACACCAATAGCGCCTCCGTTTATATTCTATATGCATTACAGAATAAAGGAACTACTTCGTTAAAAGAAAAATTCTTAGTGAATGGTTTTTCTTATCTTCTAACGAGCACAAGTGTGATTGGAATGAAGTCATTTATTCACGCACCACGACCCAATGGAATGGATAATGAAGCTTTTCCTTCGGGGCATGCGGCTATGGCATTTGCCGGAGCAGAATTTTTTCGGATGGAATATGGAGCTCAAAGCAAGTGGGCTACTATTGTACCTTACACTATTGCTGCCACAACTGCATATCTGCGTGTGGAGCACGAGCATCATCAAGTTCAAGATGTGCTGGCAGGTGCTGCTATTGGATATCTATCGGTTAAATTATCTTATGCACTATTGCCGTTTATGTATCGGATAACGAAAGACAAAAAAAACGCAACAACACTCAAGCAATTTGATTCTCTTCTTGGCTTTGGTCATAATGGGCTGCACATTCAATTCTCTTTTTGAGAATCACTGATCCGTATCATGTTTAACATGGACATAAATCAGTTTATTATGTAAGGTCTGTCACAAATATTTATACTCCTCAACTGTACATTTGCCTTGAATCATCAAATACTATTGATTATGAAAACAAACATGGGAACCATTGATCGCAGCATGAGAACACTCGTAGCTCTTGTATTGATTATACTTTATTACCAGGGAATAATAAGTGGAACGTTCTTGACAATTGGACTTTTAATCTCAGCCGTATTTTTAATTACAAGCATAATTGGATTTTGTCCTCTATACACACTCTTCGGATTCTCAACTTGCAAGACTAAACAATAATGAAAAAAAAGATTGTTATCATAGGTGGTGGAACCGGAGGAATAATGGCTGCTTCGCAGCTACGAATTGCGCTTCCAAAGGAAGAAATTGTTATAGTCGAACCTTCCGACACACATTATTATCAACCCGCATGGACTTTGGTAGCAGCAGGTACCTATTCGTTTGAACGCACTTCAAAACCGATGCTTAAAATGATTCCCGAAGGAGTAAAATGGATTCAGGATTCAGTTCAAAATATTTCTCCTAAAAATAATCAGATAATAACCTATATGGGAGAACGCATTGCTTACGACTATCTGATTGTTAGTCCTGGTTTGAAAAATGCTTTGCATATGGTTGAAGGTGCCGAAGAAGCATTGCAAACAGACCACGCCTGCAGTATTTATACCGATCCTGTTCACTCTAAAAATGTAATTGAAAATTTTAATGGTGGCGTAGCACTGTTTACACAGGCCAATACACCTATTAAGTGCGGAGGAGCACCTCAGAAAATAATGTATTTGGCCGAAGATATTTTTAGAGCCAATCAAATTGCCGACAAATCAAAAATTGTTTTTGCATCGCCCGGATCAAAAATATTTGGGGTGAAAGAAATTGCAGAAACACTAATGAAAGTAGTCGATCGAAAGAAGATCAATCTCCGCTTTGGGCATGTATTAAAACGCATTGATTCTAAGAATAGAATTGCCTGGTACACATTAAACGATAATCACTCCGAATACAATCATCACACCATAGATCAACGTGTTGATGGTGACTTGGTGGGCATCCATTATGATATGCTTCATTTTGGTCCTCCTCAAATGGCTCCTGAGTTTGTAACAGCATCAGGGCTGGCAAATGAACAAGGCTGGATGAAAGTGAATATTCATACCCTGCAACACGAAACCTATAAAAACATTTTTGGTATTGGAGATGTGGTGGCTTTACCCACTGCTAAAACAGGAGCAGCTATTCGTAAGCAAGTTCCGGTAGTGATTGATCACATAAAGTCGATGATAAAAGCGAATGGCAAAAGCAATGCGGCATACAATGGCTATTCTTCCTGCCCGCTTGTAACCGGCATAGGTAAAATGGTTTTGGCTGAATTTAATTATGAAAATAAATTCACTCCCGATCCAAAACTTAAACAGATGCTGGTTTTTGATTCGCACAAAGAACATTGGCGATTGTGGATCTTAAAGAAATATATTCTTCCCTATCTGTATTGGAATAAGATGATGAAAGGGAAACAAGTATAAACCCACAGCTTCTTTTGTGTACTTTCGATCCATGTTTGCAATTGTATATTCCTTTAGAGTTAAAGTTGGATGTGAGTCAACTTTTATCGACTCATGGAAAAATCTTACACAACTTATAAAAACACATGAAGGAAGTTATGGTTCTAAACTTCATAAAGATGAAACAGGCCTCTATATAGCTTATGCATTGTGGCCCGATAAGTCGACTTGGGAACATAGTGGAAATCGTTTACCAGAAAACGCTAAACCAATCAGAACACGCATGAGAGAATGTTGCTCAGAAATAAAAACAATTTATCAATTAGATCCGATATTGGATTTACTCAACATAGAATAATCTATTGATCTTCTTTACGTTGAACCAAAGTAAGAATGGTGGCTAAAGCAACGGTATCACCGGTTTCGTCATACACATCTACTTGCCATTTCACTATACCTTGAGCGGTTTCCCCTTCACGTTTCTCTTTTGATATTTTTTCTTTCACTGTAAGTTTAACACCAATGGTTGCACCAACATATACGGGTTTTATAAATCTACATTCATCCAATCCGTAATTCGCCAATACGGGTCCTTTTTTAGGATCGACAAACAAACCTGCAGCTGCACTCAGAATAAAATAACCATGTGCAACTCTGCTTTCAAACAAGGTGCCTTCGAGTGAAGTAACATCCATGTGAGCATAAAAATTATCACCACTGATGTTGGCAAAATTTACAATGTCTGCCTCTGTTACCGTTCTCTTGTGCGTTACTAAGGTTTCGCCAATTTGTAAATCATCAAACAACTTTCTGAAGGGATGCACCAACTCTTCTTTCTGCTCAGCTTTTGGCATATAAACATTTGTAACCTGTGTGAGTGTGGTCGGTGATCCTTGCAGGGCTGTTTGTTGCATAAAATGAAAAACTCCACGCACTCCACCCATTTCTTCTCCTCCACCCGCTCTACCGGGACCTCCGTGAATGAGGTGTGCCAATGGGCTTCCATGCCCGGTCGATTCACTGATGCAATGTCTGTTCAACAAAACCATTCTCCCATGCATACTGCCTGCACCCAATACCATTTCTTTCAAAAAAGAATCGTCAGCCGATACGACTGATGCTACCAGACTCCCCTCACCCATTCGTGCCAATGTGATGGCTTCATCAACTGTTTTATAAGGCAACAAAGTACTTACCGGTCCGAATGCTTCAACCGTATGCGGTTCAATAGCACTCATCGGTTTATTACATCTTAAAAGCATGGAAGCAAAAAAAGCTCCTGCTTCTTTATCGGCACCACTTACTTCAAAGTCATCAAAACTACCGTGCACCACTTCACACGAATTCAACAATAACTCCACTTTCTCTCTTACATCTTTCACTTGTCCTTTGCTGGCCAATGGTCCCATGCGCACTCCTTCTACCGCAGGATCGCCAATGATATTTGTTTTTAATTTATCGGCAAGCGATTTGCTCACTTCTTCGGTTAATTGTTCCGGGACAATTACTCTTCGAATGGCGGTACATTTTTGACCGGCTTTCGATGTCATTTCCCGCAACACTTCTTTTATAAATATTTTATACTCCTCTGTATCGGGTGTAGCATCCGGTCCAAGTATGGAGCAGTTCAGCGAATCGGCCTCCATATTAAATCGTACACTGTTCTCTATGATGGCTTTCTTTTGCTTAAGCATTCTACCGGTTGATGCTGACCCGGTGAATGTAACCACATCCTGACAATTGACATGATCGAGTATATCACCTGCACTTCCACAAATCAATTGCAAACTTCCCTCTGGAAAGATTCCAGATCCAATAATGTCTTTCACAACCAACTCCGTTAAATAACACGTTGATGTGGCCGGTTTTACAATAGCCGGCATTCCTGCCAATAAATTAACGGCAATTTTTTCCATCATACCCCACACCGGAAAGTTGAAAGCATTGATGTGTATGGCAACTCCTTCGAGTGGCAAGCGAATGTGTTGCCCAATAAAAGTACCTCCTTTCGAAATCAGTTCCGGCTTTCCATCTACATAAACCCGATCGTTGGGTAATTCCCTTCGACCTTTACTTGCAAATACAAACATAGTTCCAATACCGCCATCAATATCAACCCATGAGTCGGCTTTTGTTGCTCCGGTAGCGGCAGAAATTTTATAGTATTCATTTTTTCTTTCATTCAAATACATGGCTAATGCTTTTAAGCGCATAGCCCGATCATGAAAAGTCATTTTCCGTAAAGATGC
>DAOQTX010000010.1:46261-57691 GCA_035340715.1 Bacteroidia bacterium
ACCAGCGGCATTTCTTCCATACTCAACTATGGATTTAAAATCCAATCCTTCGGTGCTGGCTATTCCAATTTCTTTGCCGGTAACGGCATGATATAATGTATTCCCTTTACCTGATCCTTCTACCCACGAACCCAAAACATAATTTTTAATCTTTTGCATTATAAAATTGATTTACCATCCTGAAGCCAACACATCGGCCAGGTGCATTATTTTAATATCTGAATTTTGCTCTCTTAATATTTTCTGAACATGTACTAGGCACCCCATATCAATTCCTATGATGATTTCAGGATTGCATTGAACAATGGCCTCTACTTTATCTTTCGCCATGGCTTCTGCTATATGTCCAAATTTATCACCCAAATGCCCTCCAAATCCACAACAAACATCCTGCTTTTCCATTTCTACCAACTCAAGTCCTTTCACATTTTTCAAAAGTTCTCTGGGTTGGTTCTGAATACTGCATTCACGCATAGAGTGACAAGTATCCATAAATACCGCTCTAGCATTGAGTTGCGCCCCTATGCTGGTAACATTCATAACCGAAATAAGAAAATCACTTAGTTCATATATTTTCTTTTGCACCGATTTGTATTCATTGTGCAAAGATGAATTGTGAAACATTTCTGGATAGAAATTTTTCACCATAGCCGTACAAGAAGCTGAAGGAGAAACTATATATCTTTCGTTTTGCAATTCGAGAATAAATTTCTCTCCTGCAAACTTACAGGCATCCCAATCGCCTTGAATAAAAACGGAATGTCCGCAACACGTTTGATCGACCGGATAGTTTACACCACATCCTACCCGCTCTAATATCTTGACTATATTGAAAGCCGTTTGCGGGTAGAGTTGATCTATAAAACAAGGAATAAAAATATCTACAATCATGTTTGAGGTTGTAATCGAAGATTATTTTGCTTTTTTAAATTTCGCAACAAAACTACTAACAAAATCAGACCTGCAATAAAAAAGCTCATCAGGGTAACTACAGAATTTCGCATGCTACCGGTTAGCTCTTCAATCAAACCATAGGATGCGGTTCCTAAAACAGTCCCAAACTTATCGCATACATCATAGAAACTAAAATAGGAAGAATGGTCCATGGTGTTGGGCAATAGTTTAGAATAGGTAGATCGACTCAGTGATTGCACACCTCCCATAACCATACCTACTGTGAAAGCTAACATATAGAATTCATTGGCGTGATAAATAAAATAAGCTGCGAAACAAACAATGGTCCATACGATCAAAGCAAGCAAAAGGGCTTTCACATTTCCGAATTTTGAGGAGAGATACGAAAACAAGTATGCCCCACCTATGGCTACAAACTGTATGATTAAAATCGTTAGAATCAATTGTCCGCTTTCCAATTCTAATTCTTTGTCGCCAAATAATGCCGCTACGTACATAACGGTTTGTACGCCCATATTGTAAAAGAAAAATGACACTAAAAAGATCAGCAATGCCTTTTGGTGTTTTATTTCTTGAACGACTTTCAATAGTTCTTTATATCCATTTAACAGGACACTGCCTTTTACCTTTCGATTGTAAACATTCGATGGCAAATGATAAAATGAATAGGATGCAAAACCAATCCACCAAACACCAACCAATAAAAATGAAAATCGAGGCGCAAAAGAAGATTCACTAATACCAAACCAGGCGGGTTGTTGAATCATGATCAAATTAAAAATCAACAACAGCGATGAACCAATATAACCCAATGCAAAACCTCTTGCACTTACTCGATCTTGTCGGTCGGGTGTAGCAATTTCAGGTAAAAAAGCATTGTAAAAAACTAAACTGCCTGAAAAACCTATTGTAGCTAAAACAAATCCGAGAATCCCGATCCATAAAGTATCGGCAGTAAAAAAATAAAGTGAAACACAGGATAGGCCACCCAACCAACAAAAAAACTTCATGAAAGATTTCTTTGCTCCTGAATAATCTGCAATGCCACTGAGTATGGGAGAGACCAAAGCTATGATGAGAAAACTAAAAGAGAGTACATAAGAATACAGCGCAGTATTTTTAAACTCTCTACCGAGAAAATATACTATATCACTTTCTTCATTTGAAGTTACGGCACTATAATAAATGGGAAAAATGGTTGATGTGATGACCAAAGAATAAACAGAGTTTGCCCAATCGTACATACTCCATGCTCTTATAACCTTCGGATTGTTTTTAATTTCTTCTGCTTTTGTCATATATAATAAAATGCAATCATAAGATTAAGCACAATTCCAAGAATGAAAAAAACCATATAAAAAAAAGATAGAATTGCTATTTTAAAAAAAGATTTAAAAAATTTCTGCCGGTACACTTTTCTAATGGCAAACCATAAGTACAAAAATCCTCCCCCAACCAAAACCAAACTTGTGAGTGTACTTAAGTTAAACAACATTAACAATCCAACTATAAACAAAAGCAAAAAGTAAAATGAATGAAGATGCAAGACGAATACCAAATGATCCGGATAGAAAAATTTATTGTGTCTTACATACAGCAATTTTAGTAAGAATGCAATAAGCGGGATCATTACAAATAGAGTTTTGGGCAAAGCTGATCCAAAATTATTGTTGAGTGTATTCATAAACAAAGCTGCAGACATGGTATCGGCATTTTTCACTCTCTTTTTTACTAACCTTGTAAAATAACCATCTTCCTCATCGGGTTCCATACTGTTGCTAACCTGCTCATCTGCACTGCCTCTTATGGTATCATTAAAAACTACAATTGTGCTCTTAACGGAATCTGAACTCATCAACTCCATTTGCTCAAAAATGGTTAGACTGTCCGACCACTCTACCTCGGTACGCTTTTCATCTTCAAACAAAGCCAAGCCAAAGTTCTGACCGTTCTCTGATGTAAATCGAAGTGCCAATGAATTTGGCATTATAATGAAGTACAAAAAGCTGATAAAAATATACATGCGAAGAGCCGGAATAAAATGAGCACGCTTGCCTTCAAAATATTGATTGGTGAGATAACCCGGTTTAATCAACAAAGGAATGATGCTTCTAAAAAACTTAGAATCAAAAGTAAAATAGTCACCAAAGAATTGATGGATCAAAGCATGCGTTGTCAAACGCTTTGGGGCATCTTTCTGTCCACAGTGGTGACAAAACATTCCTTGCAGAATAGAATCACAATTATGACATCTCTTTTGATCCGACATAGGCTTCGTACGTAAAAAATTACATCTTTACCAAACAAACATACTTATTCGAGATGGAAATTTCTATTGCTAATGCACAACAAAAAGTAGATGAATGGATAAATAGCTTTGGAGTGCGCTATTTTAATGAATTAACCAATACAGCTCTCTTGATGGAGGAAGTAGGTGAACTGGCGCGGATTATGGCACGACAGTATGGCGAACAAGTGGCTAAACCAATGGAGCAGAAAAAAGAACTGGCCGATGAATTGGCCGATATCCTTTTTGTACTCATTTGCATTGCTAACCAAACCGGAACCGATTTAACCCAAGCCTTCGAAAAAAATTTGCTTAAGAAGAGTGAGCGCGACAAAGAAAGACATCGCAACAATGAAAAACTTAGATAAAATTAATTTCTACATGCATCATTCTTTTTAAGAATTATATTTGATACACTAAACCATCATCTTCGTTATGGAACAAAAAACTCCGAAAGAATTCAAACCTTATATTTCGGCCACACAAAGTGTACCCGAGTTTACCATTAAAGCCATCATACTTGGTGCGCTGTTCGGAATCATCTTCGGGGCAAGTACCGTTTACCTTGCACTCAAAGCAGGTCTGACCGTTTCGGCCAGTATTCCCATAGCTGTTTTGGCCATTTCATTAGGTCGCAAGTTCTTTAAAACAACCATACTCGAAAACAATATTATTCAAACAACAGGGTCGGCAGGAGAATCGATTGCTGCCGGAGTAGTTTTTACATTACCTGCTTTTTTATTTCTGTCAGTCAACGAAGAAGGCATCAGTTCGGGTATAGCCTATTTTGAATATTGGACCATTTTTACTTTGGCAGTATTTGGTGGAATGTTGGGTACATTAATGATGATTCCTTTGCGTAGATCGTTAATTGTAAAAGAGCATGAAACTTTACCCTATCCCGAAGGAACTGCTTGTGCTCAAGTTTTAATTGCCGGTGAAAAAGGTGGCGACTTTGCCAAGACCGCCTACCAAGGTTTAGGCTTTGCTATGTTGTATGCTTTGTTACAAAAAGTATTTCATGTTATTGCCGAAGTACCGGAATACATCACCAAGCAAAGCAACAAATATTTTCCATCTGCCAATATCAGTAGCGAAATCACTCCCGAATATTTAGGTGTTGGATATATCATTGGACCTCGCATTGCCGGTGTGCTTGTTGCGGGAGGTGTAGTTGCATGGTTGGCTTTGATTCCTTTGTTGGCTACCGTTGTTCCTCCCGAAACCATTGCCGATCAATTGGTAAAACTGGGTTATTTAAAAGATTTGCTGACGGCCGGTGGTCCGGGCAATTGGGATCCGGCTTCTAAAACATTTACCGATATGTCGAGTGCGGTTTACAGAGCCTATGTTCGTCAAATAGGCGCTGGAGCAGTAGCAGCGGGAGGTTTTATCACATTAATCAAAACCATACCAACTATTATTTCTTCATTTAAAGAAAGTATGGCCTCTGTAAAAAGTAAAGCGAAAAGCGAAACAGCTCGTACCGAAAAAGATTTAAGTTTCAATACCGTTTTAATCGGTTCAATTGGTTTGGTATTGTTGATGGCTTTCTTACCTCAACTACCGGGCGACAGTATTGGGAATAAATTGCTAATAGGAATTTTAGTCGTTCTCTTTGGATTTTTCTTTGTTACCGTAAGCAGCCGTATTGTCGGCATCATCGGATCGAGCAACAATCCAATCTCCGGAATGACAATAGCAACCATCATGGCAACCGCACTTATTTTTATTGCCGTTGGTTGGACCGGAAAAGTTTATGAACCATTAGCATTGGTAGTTGGTGGAATGATTTGCGTTGCTGCTGCCAATGCAGGCGCCACTTCACAAGATTTAAAAACAGGTTATATTGTTGGGGCGACACCCAAGTATCAACAACTTGCACTTTTTATTGGAGCCATTTTTTCTTCCTTCGTTATTGGTTTCACTGTAAAATATCTCGACACACCAACAGCTGATATGGTGGCAAGAGGAATTGATCATGCCATAGGTGAAAAATATGCAGCTCCACAAGCTACCCTTATGGCTACACTTATTAAAGGTTTGCTTTCATTCAATCTCGACTGGCAGTTTGTAATCGTTGGTGTGTTTTTAGCTTTCACGGTTGAGTTGTGTGGAGTTAAATCACTCTCATTTGCTGTAGGTGCTTACCTACCTTTAAGCACTACCTTACCTATTTTTGCAGGTGGTGCACTCAAAGGTTTGGTCGATTGGAATGCTAAGCGTAAAAATCGTGAAGTTGAAGATGCCGAACTTGGCAAAGGAAGTTTGTTTGCCACAGGTTTGGTTGCCGGTGGTGCATTGGCCGGTGTGGTGGTTGCCATACTATCGGTCGATGAAGGTGTGTTTAACGCTTTGGCTGAAGTGAATGCTGAACCCTGGATTTCTTCCATACTTGGACATGGCGGTTATCAATGGCTTGGAGTTGCTTTCTTTGCTTTTATGGCCTGGATTTTATTTAAAATTGGTAACAGCAAGTAATCTATGCCGTATAATTTGCGTTAAAGGCCTTATAAATGGTATATTGCAATGATGATAAAGCGATTTAATTTTTTAGCAACGGCAGTTTCTTGTTTACTTTTTTTAGGAAGTTGTCAAGGGCAATCGCCTTTGAGTGAAAGTGCAAAAGCTGAAAACAAAACTTCCGTTCAAGATGGCATTCAATGGATGGGGTTTGAAGAGGCTGTAGCAAAAAACAATAGTCAACCCAAAAAGATTTTCATAGATGTTTATACCGATTGGTGTGGATGGTGTAAAAAAATGGATCAATCCACTTTTAAAGAACAACAAGTGGTGGATTATATCAATCAAAACTATTATGCTGTAAAGCTAGATGCTGAAACACGCGATACGATATATTTTCGCGATCATAAATTTGCCTACATCCCAGCCAATAAAGCCAATGAATTGGCGGTTTCTTTATTGAATGGAAAAATGAGCTATCCCAGTTATGTATTTTTGGATGAGAAATTTAATCTGCTCACACCGGTTGCCGGTTATTTGAAAACAGAGCAGCTTATGCCCATACTTACTTATTTTGGATCCAATATTTATTTGGAGAAAAAATGGGAAGAATATCAACTCATGTTGAAACAGGGCAATTAAATTATAGCCGATCAATTATTAATTGTTTATCTTGAGTTGTCAAACCTTGATGCTCATGAAGAGATTATTTTGCATTCTTGCTGTTTTAGCAATGTACCAAAGTTCCCAGGCGCAAAATCTAGTATTAAATTCTGGTTTTGAAAGTTATGTTACTTGTCCTTCTTTTGGTCAGTTTGGAACTACCTGGATAAACAATTGGAGCAAACCCAGTATTGCCAGTTCTGATTATTACAATAGCATGTGTCCCGGAATTGTTCCTACGCAACAATCGCCTTTGGGAGGAAATGCTTATGCCGGAATCATAGCGTATAACTATGGCTCAGAGTACCGCGAATACATTACCGGATCGTTCAGCTCACCGCTTATTGTTGGCAAAACATATTATGTTGAATTTCATGTTAGCTTACACGATGGCTATGTAAATGCCATCCATCAATTGGGGGCTTATTTTAGCAATACCGCTCCCGGACCTTTTAGCAGTGTCTTACACATTAATGTTACTCCACAAATACAAAACAGCAGTGGCTTGCTGAGCAATAATAGCGGATGGACAGCAGTGAACGGCACTTTTGTAGCTGCCGGTGGAGAGCAATTTATTACCATTGGAAATTTCAATAACGACAGCAATACTACCGTAGTTCAAGTTGGGAATATTGGCAACCTTGGGAGTTATTATTTTATCGATAGTGTGAGTGTTCTACCCGAACCCGAAGGTGTGAGTCAAATTCAAGAACCTCATTTGTTGTTAAGCCCCAATCCTGCAAAAGATTTTTTTGTGCTTAGGGTTGCCCATGCCGAAACACTTTTTATTTATGATATGCTGGGCAAAACCCGTCATTATCAAAAGTTAGAAAAGAAAAGCATGGCACAACGCATTGATATATCCGCTTTATCGGCAGGTGTATATTTGGTAGTTACTTTTGATGGACAGAAAAAAGTGATTCAAAAATTATTAGTGGAATAAGAATTCATTTCTTTATAGTACTTTATCTATTGCTTGATTATTTTTTGAGTACTGTACAAAGTCTGGAGCATGTAAATACCCGATGGGAAATTTGACAAGCCAATATTATTTATTCCATTTACCAAAATCCCTTTTTGCAAACACTTGCCTTGAAAATTATACACCCGATACGCGCTGTCATCTAATCCATTCCAATCAATATGCAAATCACCTAAGGTAGGGTTAGGAAAAATATTCAATTTGTTTTTTGGGCTAAGCAAATCATCACTCGAATTCAACAGCTTGCAGGTTTGTAAATAGTTGTATGCATTCTGCTGAATGGAATTCAAAGTTCCGGGAAGAAGGTTGTTTTGTTCAAATGGATCAATTTTCAAATTATAAAAATACTCAACTCCATTATCGAGATGAATTAATTTAAATATCGTATCACGTGCGGTCCATCCCGAGTTGGATGGTAATCCGTTGTTGATTTCAGAATAGTTGCAAGGACGAGGTGCGACTCCTGTGCTGTTCAATAAGGATTTAAAACTATAACTGTCCCAATATTGAGGAAGCGTATATCCTGCTATTTCAGCTATGGTGGCAAACAAATCGGTGCTGCTGATTAAAGCAGCTTCGTGTTGATTTATTCGTGTAACACTTGCCCCGAAATTACCATGGGTACATTGATTCCACCTTGAAACAAACTGCCTTTGGATTTTCCGGGTGAATAGGGTGCTTCAATCACACTTCCGTCTGTTCCATTATCTCCAATAAAAATAACCACCGTGCTGTCGAGTATGGAAGGAGCAATACTGTCTAATAGTCTTCCCAATTCGTAATCAACACTCTCTGTCATAGCTAAAAAGTAAGGCAAAGGATTGGATGCTATTGAAGTTGAATCGGTCGGTAAATTTCCCTGCGTATGCATTTGCAATGGTGGCAGGTGCAAGGGAGTATGAGGTGCGGTGTAAGCAAGCCAACAAAACCAGGGAGAAGATTGTGCGTTAATCCAATTGATGGCTAAATCAGTTATGGTGGAGGTGATATAAGTGTTGTTGAAGTTTGTGCTGCCATTGATGGTAAGATTCCAGGCATTGTAATTTTGAACGCTACCGACTAATAGGCCTGCATAGTAAGGAATGCCCAAAAGGGACGGATAATTCGGATTTGGATTTGAACTACCGCTCAAATGCCATTTGCCAATAATACTGCTTGTATGTGTGGCACTTATAAAACTATGTAAAGAAGTTTCATTCACCGAAATTTGACTCAAGGAATTTGCATTTAATACATTGGTTCGAAAACCATATTTACCGCTTAGTATGGTTGAACGGGTTGGAGAACATAGTGGATTGGACCAAACATTATCAAAGGTTAAACCGCTCGTCATCAATGCCGAGAGATTGGGCATGGTGGCTTTTGTTCCTGATACGAGATAACCAGGCACGGGACCTAATCCGAGATCATCGGCTATGACGAGTAAGATATTTTTCTGCCCGAAACCCTGCGAAAACGTAGAGAAAAAAATGAAAATTAGAATTATTACTCTTTTCATTATGAAAGTATTTGATGTTTGTTCGACTAGAATTCTACGCAAAAGTTTAGTGAATAAAAATTGACCAGAAATATAAAGCGGATGGCAATGAATCAACCTACTCCTCAATTCTCAGCCAATAAGAGCCTCCGTGTTTTTCAACATTCTTCAAATTCTGATGCTCCCATATAGGAGCTATTAGGGAAGAAAGTTCTGCATCTTCAAAAATAAAATAGTTGGGTAACAAGGTCTTATACTTTTGGGGATTTGCCAATAAATACATCGCCAATCCATATTGCTCTGAATAAAAGCGATCGCACATAAATTGCGGATAATCGTAAGGCAAATATATATCATGAATATGCACTACAACTCCTTTTTTCAATCGTGGAAGAATCTCCATATAAAACACCATTGAATCAGAATTGGGTAAAATGCGGTGCGAATTATCTACAAATAAAATATCATTCTCGCTTAATTGTTCCAATACATTGTAGTCGATATTTTCGAAAGGTTTTCGAATAACAAAATTTGCCAAATCATCAATTTCTGCACGAGGCATTGGATCGATGGAGATGATCTCTGTAATCGTGCTGTGCTCTTTTTTGGCTTTGAAAGCCACCTTAGTAGAATTACCAGAACCAATCTCAATATATTTTTTTGGTTTTAGGTCGGCTATTAAAGTATAAATACCAATAATATCCAAGCCAGGTAAAAATCCATTGTTCCATGTGGGTTGTTTGTTATCGCTTTCATTACGACTGTCCTTAATACTCCAAATATTCTCTTTGTAGCTAAGCGCTTTATTCAAAACGTTTGTGTACGCACCACGCTGTGCATTTATAATGGAGTACAATTCGGGGTGAGGGGCTTTACCAAAACCATATCTGGGTTTAAATTCCACTTTATACTCCAAAAACAAATTCTGAAATCTGGGGTGTAGAAATTTATATATCTGCTTTAGCATGATGTTGTTATGATAGATGCGAAAATTAAAAAAATTTAAATTGTAAGTGAAGAATTCTCACAAAAATAAAGGGTTGATAAGTATAAATCAGCCAACAATAAATTTATGAACAGATATCAATTTACGGTGATTCGATACGTAAATTGCAATTACTAATTTTTAAATTTTATTTTTTATGAAACGATTCAAAGAGTTGAAGACCCAGTATGAACTAGACCCTGATGATTTTGAAAAAGACTATTTACAAGTAATTCGATTTGGAGCCGCTATTCTTTCAAAAAACCTGATAGCAATGGAGCGTTTACTGCACCATGAGCATTCTTATTTTGACAATTTGACCAAATTTGAAACACTCGATTATTTTAAAAGACAATTCAAAATGTATGTTCCTGCAAAAAAAATGTCGAGCAGTTTTGAACTTAACTATTGTAGAACATGCGAAGCCGGAAATCCAGCACTTCTGTTTCACAATGGCTATTGGCCGGTACTTGAGAATGAGTTTAATTTAGACAAAGCCATTATGCTTTCTTTTACTAATAACAAAATTTCAGATCTGAGTTATTGTTACGGCTATTGCAGCCCTTGCCGATTTGAAGAAATCTCTCACTTAAATTAATCGTTACATGAGCCTTAAATGACCTAAACAAACGCACGAACTTGGCCAAGTATCTTCTCCACTTGTCGTAGCCCAGCGTTCGTTCATCACATTAAAATCAAAGCCGCCCCGAAAATTATTTTCGGGGCGGCTTTTTTCCAATATTATGGTATGATCTAGAAACTATTGAAAAATCAATTTATAATAGTCTTTCTTTTAAAATCTTTCCAAAAATATATTACCCACAGTATCCCTAATAATTGAATACTTGAATACGCTAACACATTAGAAATATTCTCATTGCTATAAGTACCATTCACTACATTCCAATACATAAAGAAAAAAGGAATGAAAATAAATAGAGAACTGATTCGAAGCCAGGAAGGGAAAATTCGACAAAAACTTATTAATACGATGGCGGGCAACAAAGGCAATAGAACAGTAGCCATTTTTTCATTATTAATGGAAGAGATCGAACTTGAAGCAAAAGAAACCCCATACGCTATTCCTAATAACACATAACCAGCTGCTGCTAAGTTTTGACCTCGGGAACCTACAATTCTGCTTGCCAATACACTTGCCATAATTGCCATACTATCTCCGATTTGCCAAGTTGTCATTTGCTCAAAACTTTCCCATGGAAAAGTAGAGCCCAACAAACCTAAAACAAAGTTAGCGATGTAACCAATTGATATAAAGATTATACTTAATCGTGTTTCTTTTTCAGGAGTCATATAGTTTATAATACGTTTCTTTTAAAATCTATGATCTATTTTTCATGAAGATATTTCAAATTTGGATTTTCGCAAAAGAAAAAAGCAACAACTGCCCTCACCTTTTGGAATCAAAAAAAACGATTTCCAAAAACAGACGTTGATCCACAAAAATCATTTGTGCATTTTTGAACTCCTTCAAAACAAAGACATAAAAAAAGTGGTAAAGAAAACTTTACCACTTTAAAAATTAGCGGGTGAAAGATGGGACTCGAACCCGCGACCCCCAGAACCACAATCTGGTGCTCTAACCTGCTGAGGTGCATGTGAATGGTACGGACAGAACGGTGATAACGGACAGTGATGGC
>DAOQTX010000011.1:0-56835 GCA_035340715.1 Bacteroidia bacterium
GTCTATATTTTGTCCGATGCAGCACCAGCAATAGAGTTTATACTAAAAAGTTGATTAAGCTATAGTACATTCGATGATACAAAAATGGGAATGAGATGAAACATTGTTTAAGGTTTATACTTCTTTTGTTTTTTGGAATGGGAACAAGTAGCGCTATTTCGAAATTTATTAAATCGTAAGTGCGAGGCTCTACAGTAGGAATGAGGAATGGAAGAAACCACTGAAACAAAAAACCCGGCTCTTAGTGGCCGGGCTTCAGGTTCTGTTTGTTTATATATAAATGGGTTAAAACTAAGCGCTTTTAAGAGCTTCGGCTCCTCCAACAATTTCAAGAATTTCTTTGGTAATGGCCGCTTGTCGTGCTTTGTTGTAGGACAATCGTAGGTCGCGCAACAGCTCGCCTGCATTGTCGGTAGCTTTGCTCATGGCGGTCATACGGGCACCATGTTCTGAAGCATGACTATCGAGTATGGCCTTGTACAATTGTGTTTTTACGCTGGTGGGTATTAAGTCTAAAACAATTTCTTCCTGAGTGGGCTCAAAAATATAATCGTTTTGTGTTTTGCTTTCAGGCCCGGTTGGCGGCACTACGGGTAGCAACTGCTCGGTAGTTACATATTGTACTGCAGCGTTCTTAAACTGATTGTAAACAAGCAATACTTTATCGTAGCTGCCTTCGGCAAATTGCTGCATTATTTCTTCGGCAATTTTTTCGGCTTCGTTAAAGTTGAGGTTGGTATAGATTTCGTTTCTATTGCCTACATACAACTCTTTGTTTTTAGAAAAAATGTCGCTGGCTTTTCTTCCGATGCACAAAACTTTAACTTGTCCTTTTTGAGCAACCGATGCATACTCTTCGCGCAACATGCGGTTGATTCCTCTTACAATATTGGTATTAAAGGCTCCGCACAATCCCTTGTTTGAATTGATGGCAACAATAAGAATATTTTTTACTGTACGCTCTTTGGTAAATACGCCTACGCTGCTGTCTTCGATACTGGACGATAAATTTTCCAACACTTCGCGCAACTTTTCGGCATAAGGGCGCAACTGTAAAATGGCATCGGTGGCTCTGCGCAACTTGGCAGCCGAAACCATTTTCATAGCTTTAGTAATCTGCTGGGTGCTGTTGACCGATGATATGCGAACCCTTACTTCTTTTAAACTTGGCATGGTGTGCTGTTATTTATATTTAGGAGCTAATTCTTTAGCCAACTTTTCAACTTCGGCAAGGTCGGCATCATTCAATATGCCTTTCTTAAAGTTTTCGAGTATGGAAGCAAAACGTGTTTCCATTTGAACATGAAAATCTTTTTCGAACGTTACTATTTTTTTAACATGCACATCTCTCAACAAACCTTTGGTACCACAATAGATAATGGCCACTTGTTGTTCAACACGCAAAGGTGAGTATTGTCCCTGTTTTAATATTTCCACATTTCGCGAACCTTTTTCGAGGGTGGCTTTAGTAGCGGCATCCAAATCGGAACCAAACTTAGCAAAGGCTTCCAGCTCGCGGTATTGTGCCTGATCGAGTTTTAAGGTACCGGCTACTTTCTTCATCGATTTAATTTGCGCATTACCTCCTACCCTCGATACGGAAATACCTACGTTGATGGCAGGACGCACACCGGCATTAAACAAGTTGGCCTCTAAAAATATCTGACCATCGGTAATGGAAATTACGTTGGTAGGAATATAGGCTGAAACGTCACCCGCCTGTGTTTCAATAATGGGAAGCGCTGTTAGCGATCCTCCACCTTTCACTAAAGGCTTAAGCGATTCGGGAAGATCGTTCATGTTTTTAGCAATGTCATCGGAGTTGATGATTTTTGCGGCACGCTCTAATAAACGGCTGTGCAAGTAAAATACATCTCCCGGGTATGCTTCACGTCCCGGAGGTCTGCGCAATAAAAGTGATACCTCGCGATAGGCAACCGCTTGTTTCGATAAATCGTCATAAACAATTAAAGCCGGACGACCGGTATCTCTAAAAAATTCTCCAATGGCAGCTCCGGCCATAGGTGCGTAAAACTGCAATGGTGCAGGTTCACTTGCCGAAGCAGAAACCACAACGGTATAAGGCATGGCTCCGTTCTCTTCGAGTATTCGAACGATATTGGCAACGGTACTTCCTTTTTGTCCGATGGCTACATAAATACAAAACACCGGTTCTCCTTTTTCGTAGAACTCGCGCTGATTGATAATGGTGTCGATGGTAACGGCTGTTTTTCCGGTTTGACGGTCGCCAATCACCAACTCACGTTGTCCTCTTCCAATGGGAATCATGGCATCAATTGCTTTCAATCCGGTTTGCAATGGTTCGTTAACCGGCTGACGGAAAATAACTCCGGGCGCCTTACGCTCCAAAGGCATTTCATATAGATCGCCTTTTATAGGTCCTTTACCGTCAATAGGATTACCTAAGGTATCTACCACACGACCCAACATACCTTCACCTACTTTAATAGATGCAATACGTCCGGTTCTGCGTACGGTGTCGCCTTCGCGTATATCGGTCGATATACCTAAGAGTACTACCCCTACGTTGTCTTCTTCAAGATTCAATACAATACCTTGTAGTCCGTTATCAAATTCAATTAGTTCTCCCGATTGTACTTTTGAAAGTCCATAGATACGAGCAATTCCGTCACCTACCTGCAATACCGTTCCAATCTCTTCGAGTTGGCTGCTGGTATTGAATCCGGCCAATTGCTGGCTTAATATCGCTGATACTTCATCTGGTCTAACTTCTGCCATTTTATTTATGTATTATTTATTCGTTTATATTTTTTTAATAGTCTTTAATATATAAGTTTTTGCTAAACTCCATTCTCAGCTTTCTCATCTTAGTAGAAAGAGTAGCATCGTGCTGAATGTCGTTTACGCGCAACAGAAAACCACCCAATAAAGAAGGGTCAATGGTTTCTTGTAATTCTACGGTTGGTGTAAAAGCTTTCCGGATATGTTCCAGTACTTTCGCTCTCGATTCATCGCTCAAAGGTTTAGCTACAGCAATACTGGCCGAGGTAATTCCTTTTTCTGTTTTGTACGATTGGATAAATGATGCCGCTATATTGGGTAAAAACTTTTCTCTTCTTTTGGCGGTAACAATGCGTATGAAAGCGGTGCTGATTTGACTTATTTTTTGACCAAAGATCTTTTCCAGAATTTCATTTTTCTTGTCGGTACTGATTACCGGGCTTCTGAGCATCATCAACAAATCGCGACTGCTTTTGCAGGTTTGTTGAATCAAACTCATGTCGGCAAAAACCGCATCGAGCTGATTGTTTTTTCGGGCCAGCAATGCCAAAGAATTGGCGTATCGAGAAGCAACTTTAATTTCAGACATGATCTTATTTTAAGTTTACTTCTTTCATTAAATCATTTACCAAAGCGGTACTTTTAGCATCATCGCTTAACTTTTCGCGTATCAAACGCTCGGCAATGTTTACTGAAATATTGGCTACCTGATTTTTTAAATCGGTAATGGCCGCCATTTTTTCATTTTGTATGCTTTCGCGGGCAATTTGAATCAAGCGTTCTGATTCGCTATTGGCTTTGCTTTGTGCTTCGCTTATAATCGATTCTTTTATTTCGCGCGCTTCTTTAATAATGCGATCGCGTTCGTTTCTTGCTTCGGCTAATATTCGTTCATTATCAACTGTAAGGTTGGCTACTTCTTGTTTTGCTCTTTCGGCCGCTTGCAATGCTTCTTCAATAGAACGATTGCGTTCGTCTAAAGCATTCATGATGGGTTTCCAGGCAAACTTTCCAAGGATAAACAATACCAATGAGAAAGAAATAACCATCCAAAATATTAATCCAAAATCGGGTGTAACTAATTCCATTTTTTCTTATTAATTAATTTTTCTAAAAGTCTGCACTGCAACCAATCGTTGCAGCACAGACAAATTTTGTGGTTTGCGCAGTAATTACTTTAAGAAAATTACGAGCAGACCAATTACCATAGCGAAGAAAGCAGCACCTTCAACAAGGGCGGCAGCCAGAATCATGTTGGCGCGGATATCTCCCATCGCTTCGGGTTGACGTGCAATGGATTCCAAAGCAGATCCTCCGATACGACCGATACCAAAACCGGCAGCCAATGCGGCTACTCCGGCACCTAATGCAGCTACACCATAACCCAATCCTGAGTTTGCTACTTCTGCGGCTTGTAATAAAATGGTTGATAACATAGATTTATATAATTAAGTGAAACAAAAATTTTAATGATCGTGATGATGTTCTTCAACCGCTGCTCCAAAATAGATGGCGGATAAGAAGGTAAATACATAGGCTTGAAGAAAAGCAACCAATAATTCGAGCATGGTCATAAACACGGTAAAGGCAAGTGTTACAACCGATACACCATAACCCAAACCGGTGCTCATTTCTCCGAAAATAAATATTAAACTAAAAAACGATAAAGCAATAATATGACCGGCCGTAATGTTGGCAAAGAGTCGGACCATCAATACAAAAGGCCGTAAGAAGAATCCAAGAATTTCGATGGGAGTTAACAATAACAAAATTCCTTTAGGTACACCGGGCATTGCAAATATGTGTTCCCAATATGCTTTGTTGGCATTTACGGTAACAATCACCAAAGTGAATAATGCCAATATCATGGTTACCGCTATGTTTCCGGTTAAGTTGGCTCCTCCCGGAGGGAATGGAACCAATCCCAACAAGTTGTTGATCCAAATAAAGAAAAACACGGTTAACAAAAACGGCATGTATTTTTTATACTTCTTCTCGCCTATACTCGATACGGCTATGTCGTCTTTTACAAACAGAATGATGGGTTCAATTAAAGACTGAATACCGCTGGGGGCTTTGCCATGATTGCGCTTGTAGGCTTTAGCCACCGACAAAAACAACCAAAGCATAAATAGAATGCTTAGAATAAGGTTTGCCACATTTTTGGTGATGCTGATATCGTACATACTCAGCGTTAATGCTTCGTCTATGCTTCCATCGTCTTTCAAGGCAACCACTTTGTTCATTCTAAATTTTCCGTGCTCCACATGGTGTGCTTCCGCAAATTCATGCGTGAGTACACGATATCCGTTGTAGGCATCTTGTCCATGATGGAAATGAGCGGATGAAAATACATCCAAGCCGCGCTCGCTGCTGTATATAATTACCGGCAGTGGAATAGAAACATTGCCGAATACGTGCCATTCGTACGCATCGCCAATATGGTGAAGAATCATTTCACCGGCATTAAATTTCTCGCCATCGCCTGATGAGCCGGCTATAGAGCTAGTCGTATTAAAACTAAAAATGATCAATAAAAGAACAAAAAGCCCTTTGAAATTGAATTTGGTTCGGAATATATTGTTAATCAGCACGTTTCAATCGTTTTTTACAGTATCCTTAAAAAGCGACCGCAAAAGTAAGAAATATATAGAATTAAAAAAGTGATGCTCGCTTATAAATGACTGTTTTATATAAAATTACGTGCATCCAATTCGTGAAAAACACGTAAGGGCAAACGGTGGGCATTTGGCCTTAAAAAGAGTATTTTTGAAAATCAATCTATCGAAAAGGTGAAGTCAGGGTTTCCGAAAGGCATTTTTATATTGTTTTTATTAAGTGTTGCTTGTTTAAGCGCAGCCTTTTTGAGTGAAAAATCTATTGAATCGCATATTAATGATCCGGCACAAATCAGCGAACAAGTCAGCCACCGAATACAGCAAAACGAAAACAAGGTTCAACTTTATTTAGACAGTATTACTCGATTCGGCACCCAAAATCTGAATCAGATACAATCTTTCACCAATCAATATTTTGATCAAGCGGAGCTAAATCACATCAATGTTTTTCTATACGAAAACGATTCGCTTTTCTATTGGTCGAACAATCAGGTGAACATCGATAATAACTTGGCCATGTTGACCATACCCAGAAAGTTTGTATTGCTCGACAATGGTTACTACCTGAAATATGATTTTCGAAAGGGGAATCAATATGCCATCTTATTGTATCTGATCAAACATCGCTACCCGCTTAAAAACAAATACCTACAAAACAGTTTTAATCCAAACTTAAATATTCCGGATGTGGCAGAACCCGATACAGTGCCGCATGAGAATGCTTTTTCGGTAAACGATGCTAACGGAAAATTTCTGTTCTCACTTAAGATTGAGAAAAGTGAAAAAACGGAAGTGGATTACAGTATGGTAACGATTTTACTTTTTATCGGCATCATTTTGTTTCTGATTTTCTGTTACACTTTGGCTCGTTATTGCATTCAGGTTTGGCCGGCCGGTGCTTTGTTGGTGGTTGTAATGTTGGCATCGCTCCGATTGTTGGGTATATTTTATAAACTGCCAGCTGCATTTTATTTATTGCCGCTATTCGATCCTAAATTTTACGCCAGCTCTTTTATGCTTAGCTCATTGGGTGACTTTTTGGTTACCACCATGGTCTCTACTTTGATCATCTTAATCGTGCATCGCTATTTTGAGAATCTGAATTTGAGCAAAGCACATTTAAAAAGAAAAATATGGCTCGGACTTGAAATTGTACTCATCTTCTTAGCCTGTTTTCTGTTTTCGGTCTTTATCAACTATCTCATCAGCGGTTTAATTCTCAATTCACTTATCTCGTTTAACATCAACAATGTATTTGAACTTACCGACTATAGTTTAATTGGGTTCATCATCATCGGGCTGTGGTTATTCTCGTTTTATTTGATTAGTGATGGAGCCGTGCGCTTTGTTCAGAAAACAAAATTTTCCATTCAACCCATTGTCGTTTTTTTCTTGCTCACACAGTGTGCGTTTTTGATTGTCTTGTTGTGGTTGCGCGAAACAGATATGTTTCGCTACTATGGTGTAAGTTCTTTTTTGCTAGCCAATGCACTGATCATTTTCACCAGTTATATCCGATCGAGAGAACAGGCTTTGTTCTCCTTTACCCGAAGTTTGTTGGTGATTTTGGTTTTTTCTCTATACGCATCTAAAACCATTGCCGATTTTAACAACATAAAAGAAGAAAGAAACCGACAGATATATGCTTCCAAAATGGAAGTCGAAAATGATTTGGTTGCTGAATATTTGTTCGAAGACATACAAAGTAAAATTATTACCGATCGCTTTGTAGCGACCTATTTAATTTACTACAATCAGCGATTGCTTACCGAATCTTTTGTCAACGAAGCGGTGGGCAAACGACTAATGCAATTGTACTTCAATGGTTATTGGGACAAATATTCGATAAAAGTAAATCTCTACTCATATAACCAGGATCTGATTGGCTTGAGTGAAGAGCCCAGCGAAAGTTTTTCTCATTTTGAAAATATAATTTCTGTTCAGGGTTCGGAATGTTTGAGTCCTAATTTATATTATCTCGGTTCAACTGAAGGAAGGCTCCAATACATTGGCAAACTACCGGTATATACAGTGAGTCAACAAAAAACCGTTCAGGTCGGAACCATTATCATACGCATTGCTTCGCGCAAAGGTGAAACCGAAACCGGATTTCCAGAACTATTGCTCAGCGACAAGGTGCCGGACAAAAAAGACTTGAGCAATTACTCCTATGCAAAATTTGAGAATGGCAAACTGATTGGCAGTACCGGAAAATATTCATATTTACAAGATGCATCGCATTACGAAAAACATTTGGTCAACAATCAGCGACTCGATACCTATTTTGAAGAAAGTGGTTACTCGCATCTGATTCACCCTTATGGACTGAACAATTTAATTGTAATCAGCAAACAACATCAAAATGTTGTAGTATTGCTCACTCTTTTCTCTTACATCTTCACTTTCTTTTGCCTCATCTTTATACTGTCGTACACGGTTTACAAACTCATAAAAAATCGTTTCAAGTTTCACTTGTCTCTTAAAAACAGAATTCAATTAAGTGTTACCACCATTGTGTTGGCTGCCTTGGTTGCACTCGGTAGCGGTACAGTAATCTATATTGTAAACAACAATCAAATCAATCAGAACCAACGAGTGAGTGAAAGTTTACAATCGCTGGTGGTGCTGATATCGAATGAATTGAATGCATTGCCCGAAGGCAAACACTATCACAATGAAGAAGTGCAGGCATCACTAAACAAACTTGCCTCTGCTACCGGATTAGAGTATAATATTTTTGGCCTTGATGGATTTTTACAATTTACTTCTCAGCCGCGCTTATTCGATTATGCGATTCAAAATCGTTTGATGAATCGAAAAGCGTATGAAGAATTACACAATCGTAAAAATACACGACTCACTCATTTTGAAAAAATTGGCGCTTTAGATTATATCTCTGCTTACGAACCACTGCGCAATCTGCAAGGCGATATCGTATCCTATGTTAATCTGCCCTACATCACCCGACAATCAAACCTTCGAAAAGAGATCAGTTCTTTCTTAGTTACGCTCATCAATATCTATGTATTTCTTTTTGCCTTTTCATTAATTGCCACTTTTATCATATCCGGTCGCATCACCGAACCTTTGCAGGTAATTCAACAACGACTATCCGAAATACGTTTGGGCAGCGTGAACGAACCCATTGTGTATAAGCAAAGAAATGAAATTGGAGGATTGGTGAACGAATACAATCGAATGCTTGAGGAACTTCATCAAAGTGCCGAAAAACTTGCTCGATCGGAACGTGAAAGTGCCTGGAGAGAAATGGCCAAGCAGGTGGCTCATGAAATAAAAAATCCTTTGACTCCTATGAAACTGAATGTGCAACATTTGGAAAGAGCCTGGTCGGAAAAATCAGGGAACCTTGAACAAATGATCCCTCGCATTTGCAAAACGCTCATCGAACAAATGGACACCTTATCGGGAATTGCTACAGAGTTCAGCAACTTTGCTAAAATGCCTAAGCCCAATATTGCCAGTGTAGAACTATCGTCATTGTTGGATAATTTAGTAACACTTTACAACGAATCGGAATTGATTTATGTCGTGTATGAAAGCAACGAGTTTAAGGACAAATTTGTAGAAGCTGATCGTGATCAATTGATCAGTGTATTCTCAAACCTTTTAAAAAATGCCGAGCAAGCCATTCCTTCAAACCGCAAAGGAATGGTACATATACATCTTGAAAAAAGAGATCGCAATTATATAATATCGGTCAGAGACAATGGATCCGGTATTAAGCCCGATCAATACAAAAGAATTTTTACACCAAACTTCACCACTAAGAGTGCCGGCACAGGCTTGGGATTGAGCATCAGTAAGAAATTTGTTGAAAGCACAGGAGGAGAAATTTGGTTTGAAAGCGAACATGATATCGGAACCACTTTCTTTGTAAAACTACCTATGCCGACTTAGCCATTTCATTCCAATTAATCCATTTTGTTTGAACTGTTTTGGGCATAATTTCCTTTTTCCCACAGTTTTTGCAAGTACGATATAATACTACATTTTCAATACTATCGTCTGAATACACTACTTCGGTAAAATCAGCATAAAGCCATTCATGTAAATCGCTTATACATTTTAATTGTTTCATCATGTTTCTTTTTTTCATCATGGTGCAAAATTCAATTTTGAATATTAATCTATCACTAACAGAACATTAGTTTGAGGTTAAGAACTTAATCGATAAATTATGATACCAATATGATCCTAAATACTAGGATTGATTAATTTTGAAAAAAAATCTCCATGCGAATTCTTATTGCAGGTGCAGGCGAAGTTGGTTACCATGTTGCTAAATTGCTGGATAATGAAAAACAGAACATTTTCATTATAGATGAGAATCAACATCATCTTGATCGCATTGATACCAATCTGGATGCCGTTACGATTAAAGGCGATGCTACCTCTCCGGAGGTATTATTGCAAGGTGAAGTGTCTAAAGCCGATTTGCTGATTTCCGTTACATCTTCGCAAGCGAACAATTTAAATATTGCCATGTTGGGCAAAAAGCTAGGCGCAAAAAAAACCATAGCACGTATTAGTAATATTGCCTACTTCGATCGCAAGTTTGGAATCGACTTCAAAGAAATGGGTATCGATAAACTGATATCGCCCGAAATGCTCGCAGCCGAAGAAATATATAGTTTGGTTAAACAACCCTATTTTACCAATTACATGGCATTCGATAATGGCTTATTGCATTTGGCCGGAATTCGATTGGATGACAGATGTTTGTTGAGTGGTAAATTTATAACCGAAACCGAACACTTAAATCCCGATCGAAGTTTTTTACCGGTAGCTATCCGAAAAGTAAAAGACACTATTATTCCACGCGGAGACACTAAGTTTGAAATTGGCGATTATGTTTATTTCATTTCTAAACCCGAAGGACTGGATCGTATAATTCACCTAACCGGTCGAGATGAAATGAAAGTGAGAAATGTAATGATCATGGGCGGTAGCCGTGTAGGTAGGCATACTGCAAGAATGTTGTCTTCCAATTACAAAGTAAAATTGATTGAACTTGATGAAAAGAGATGCTTTGATATTTCAGACGAGCAGCCCAATATTATGGTGATCAGAGGCGATGGTCGCGATACCGATTTGCTCGAAGAAGAGAGCATTAGGGAAATGGATGCGTTTTTGAGCGTTACTGGCAATCCGGCAACCAATATTATGGCCTGCTTAACAGCAAAAAATTATGGTGTAGAAAAAACAATTGCTTTGGTTGAAACCGGAGACGATGTTCAAATATCAAAAGCCATAGGAATTGATACATTAATCAATAAGAAACTGATTGCTGCTTCTAATATTTTCCAATACATACGACAAGGTAAAGTGCTAAACATGTCGGGCTTGGTGGGTATGAATGCCGAGTTATTAGAGTTTGAAGTAAGTAAAGGCGACCCGATAACCCGTGCACCATTAAAAGAACTTAAGTTCCCGAAAGGTGCATTGATTGGTGGTGCCGTGCGCAATCATGAGGCCATCATCACATTGGGTAATTTTCAAGCTCAACCGGGCGATCATATTGTAGTTTTTTCTTTGCCGCATTGTATTCAACAGGTCGAAAAATTTTTCAGATAATAAGTGAAACTCAATTATAAAGTCATAGCCAGTTTTTTAGGATCGCTCCTTGGATTCAATGCTTTATTTATGTTGGCTTGCCTGGTTGCATCGTATTACTATCAAGACGAGAGTTGGGATGCGCTTTGGAAAAGTATAGGCATCACTATGGCCTGTGCCATAGTTTTGTTTGCCATTGGAAGAGGCCACCAAAAAAACATCAGCAAAAAAGAAGCTTATCTGGTAGTAACCTTGGGTTGGATTTTGATGACATTGAGTGGATGCCTGCCTTATATTTTTAATGGTGACATTCCATCCTTTGCATCGGCTGTGTTTGAAACCATGTCGGGCTACACTACAACGGGAGCATCGGTGCTTACCGATATTGAAGCAGTGGACAAAGGTATTTTACTTTGGCGCAGCACTACACATTGGATTGGAGGGATGGGAATTATCGTTTTGACTATTGCTATATTGCCCATACTGGGAATAGGCGGCATGCAGTTGTTTAATGCCGAATCGCCTGGTTTGAAAGCCGATAAAATAAATCCGCGAATCACGGGAACTGCAAAGCGACTTTGGGCATTATACTTTTTACTCACGCTGCTCGAAACTGTATTGCTAAAATACTCCGGCATGGGTTGGTTCGATGCGCTCAATCATGCATTCTCTACCATGTCAACCGGTGGTTTTTCGACAAAGAATGCAAGCATCATGCATTACGATTATAACCAAGCCATACAATGGATCATCATTGTGTTTATGTTTGTTGCGGGAATGAATTTCGCCCTTACCTATTTTGCCTTTGTAGGAAATTTCAAGAAAATTATACACGATCATGAATTTCGTTTTTATGCAACGGTAGTATTAGTAGGTGCACTAGTATCTACTGCGGTAGTTTGGATACAGGAAACAAGTCCCGGTTGGAATTTCCCTTTTCGCGACAGCTTATTTCAGGTTGTTGCTGTGGTCACCACCACTGGTTTTGTTTCGGCCGATATGACTTTAGATCCTCTGCTCAGTACTATTTTTTTTATGTTGCTTTTTGCTGGCGGCATGACCGGAAGCACAGCCGGAGGGATAAAAAGTGTACGGCACTTATTGATCTTTAGAAATTCATGGATGGAATTTAAAAGACTCTTGCATCCCAATGCTGTGTTGCCCATTCGACTTAACAAAGCAGCCGTTAGAGGAAGAGTGACTTTCAACATTATGGCTTTTGTTATAATCTATTTCCTAATTTTTGCTTTCAGCAGTTTAACCATGTCGTTATTGGGCGAAGATTTTATGACTTCCATTGGAGTAGCTGCTTCTTGTTTAGGCAATGTTGGTCCGGCCTTAGGTTCTGCATCTCCGGTTGGCAATTACGCTTCTATATCAGAAGCAGGGAAATTGTTTCTCTCCTTTATAATGCTTGTTGGACGTTTGGAGCTCTTTACCGTTCTCATTTTATTTACTCCGTTTTATTGGAGAAAATATTAGTCCTTTTACTTCTACTTAATAATAAATAAAAAGCCCCTCTTTAAAGAAGGGCTTTGTCGTGCTATTCTGATTTTCTTTATTCGATTATAACAAAGCGTTGTGTACCGGATGCTTTTTGATCTTTATACAAGGTAATGCTGTACGATCCGGCATCTAAATTCAATTGCATCAGTTTTAAATGTTTTCCTGCGGTCATTCTACCCAATGCAATATTTTTTACGGCTGCACCTTTCATGTCACTAATCTGTAACTGCACTTCAGCAGCTGAATTTAATTGTATGGGCAAAGAAAGTATTCCATTGTTAGGGTTGGGATAAAGTTGCCCTAAAGATTCTCCTTCAAAATCATAAACACTTGCAAAATTTCCAACATTGATCATTACTGTTTCATCGTATGAGAAGTTGCGGTCTTTTACACGAAACACCATTAAATATGGATTAACACGAACTTGATTGGCATTAGGCATCCAAGCAAATGTTCCCATTAGGCTAGTGCCGTTATAAGGCACTGTTCCAAACCAAGCCGGATTTGAGTTAACTATTAAAGGTTCACCAAAGGCTAAAAACTGTATTGGATCGCCATCCTGATCATCAGCTATTAAGGACACCGAAAATGAAGTATTGACATTTAAGTTTAGATATCGGTGCCCGCTACTGTTCACCGGAATCAAATTCATGTTTGTGATCTTTGGCAATTTGTTTGTGTCGGGAATTACTATCATCTGATAATCACGAATAATTTCACCAATCTTAACGCCTGCTCTGAATTCTTCTACACGAATAGAAGCAACAAAATTACCCAACGCATCGGGGGTCCATGAAATTTGTCCATTGATAGGATCAATCACAAAGGGACCGGAAGTATCGGCTGAAGGAGATGTGTATCCTGCACAATATAGGTTATAACTTGTCAATGGAGTATCTATTGACCAAGCCAATGAATCTCCATCAATATCGAAAGGCAAAGAGTTGTATTGCCAAGCTTGGTTAATCGGTAAGAAAGTAACCGGTGGTGCCAAAAATTCAGGGGTAGAATTTGACGCATTTGCAAAGTGCATAAATTCCGTACTTAAAAACATGGATTCTGATAATGGCTGAGTCAAATTTTGAATGGCTCCATTCCGACAACAATTAAACCACTCAACAACATACATTCCGGGAGCAGGCACACTGATTGTGTCGTGAAAAGTATACACTTCTACTCCATATGGAACATTAGCTAAAGGCCATCCGCTAACAGCATCGACAGCAACGTTGTTATTAGACACGATAGTTCCATTGCTATCAAAAACTTTGAAAGTAGCATAACCTGCAAAGGGTATCCCTAAAGTATCACGATATGCCGTTAAATGAATAATATATTGGTTGCCACTTAAATGAGTAACGACCATTTCTCCACCCATTAGATGTGTAGCTCTAACTGAACTGCTGCAACAAAATATTGCAATTAAAATGGTAAGAACTTTTTTCATGATTGATTGGTTTAGATATTAAAGGTATATAAAATTTCATTGATTCGGATAACCCCTGTTTTTTAGTAAAATCTATTGTTTTATTTGATTTGGTATCTTTGAGTAAACAAATGCGCTATGAATTATAAATATATTCTTACACTAATATTATCCGTTTTGTTTTTTTGTTCAGCTTATGCACAAACACAGAAGCAAAGTTTTCAGATTCCTCTTTCGGCAGAAATACTTATGAATGAACCGGAAGATGCTTTGCGTCCTGATATGAAATACAAAATACTGCCCAAACCTCATTCGGGAACCGATCAAAAAACAATTGACGAGGCGCGTAATTTTGTTCATGCTCAATACCGAACAAACAAACACGAAACTGCCAATAACAACTCCAATCAAAAATGGGCTGCAAACCCTCCTGTGATGCTGCGCAATTTTATAGGGAATGCCTTTAATTTCAGAGTGCCCAACGATAATGATATGGCCGTTTCTAATGGTGACATTACGTGTTCTGTAACCAACTCAATGATTTACTCTAAAAATTTGATCAGTGGACAAAATTATGGAAGCTACACATTACATTCTTTAGCTACTTCTTTAGGTCTTGCTTCTGAAGAGTTTGATCCCAAAGTAATTTATGATCCACAATCGGATCGATTTGTTTTTGTTTGCTTAAATGGATTTACCGATACCACAAGTAATATTTTACTAGGCTTTTCGCAAAGTAATAGCAGTTATGGTACTTGGAATTTTTACGCTTTGCCTGGTAATCCACTCAACAATGGTTTATGGACCGACTTTCCAATGGTATCTGTTAGTAATAGCGAAGTATTTATAACCGTAAATCTCTTATACCCCGATTCGAGTTGGCAAACAGGTTTTAATGAAACGGTTATTTGGCAAGTGAATAAACAGGAAGGATATAGTGGGGCTTTGCTCAACCCCCTTTTGCATCATAACATTAAATTCAATAATGAGCCCTTGCGAAATTTATGTCCGGTAAAAGGTGGAAGCACGCTCTATGGGCCGAACATGTATTTTGTTTCAAATCGAAATTTTACCACCGGCAACGATACTACATTTCTAATTGAAATAAGTGATACTATAAACGCGCCCAATCAATTGATCAATATAACTCCGCTCATCGGAAATACATCCTATCATATGCCCGCTTTAGCCGATCAACCCAGCACTGATTTATTAATTGTTAACGATGCCAGAAATCTTGGGGCATTATTAGAGAATAATAAAATACAATTTGTTGCTTCTACCCTTGATACCGCCAGTGGTTTGGATGGAATTTATCATGGCATCATCGATTTGAATGGACCACAAGCAACGCTAAGTACTCAAACCTATACCAGTTCGCCTTATGATTTGGCGTATCCCAATATAGCGTGGGCCGGAAATGGAGTTGGAGACGATCGTTGCATCATTAGCGTTTTGTATTCTGGCAGCAATGATTTTCCGGGCAGTGCTGCACTGCTTTACGATGGAACTTATTCACCCCTCACTATAGTGAAGGCCGGACAATCATACACCAACATGATAACCGGAAACGAGCGATGGGGAGATTATACCGGATGTCATACCAAATACAATGAACCAGAGAAAGTTTGGATGGCCGGTAGTTACACCATAGCCAATCATCAAACCAGAACTTGGATTGCTGAATTGAGTTCAAACCCTGCCGCAGGTATAAACTATACTGAAACGGAACTTGAACTATTAAGCGTGTATCCTAACCCGGTAAGCGAACGATTGAGCATTGATTTTGAATTAACATCAAAAGGTTTTGTAGTAGTAAATCTTTATGATCAGAAGGGAGCATTGATACATACCCTTTATCGCGGTGGATTAGCTACTGGAAAAAATTCCTTTTCTTTTAATACACATTCTCTTTCATCGGGTGGTTATTTAATACGTATAGACGATGTTTTAAATAATAAAAAGTTGGCTACTAAAACTTTTGTTAAGCCCTAATGCGTTTTATAGATAAACGTACCTTTGCAGACCAATAAGACTTTTCAATGCCATCGCCTGCAACAATAGCTGTATTAGGAAGCGGAAGCTGGGCAACCGCTTTAATAAAAATCATTTCTGAAAAAGATTGTAGCATTCGTTGGTGGGTTCGAAACGAAGAATCTGTTCAACAAATAAAAAAGACTCAAAGGAATCCCAGATATTTGACGGACGTACATCTAGATCTTTCAAAGATAAACGCCTTTAGCAATATTGAAACCTGTTTGCAGGACGCTGACTTGGTGATAATCGCTATTCCCAGTGCATTTGTGATGAGCTCGCTTCAATCGATCGATAAGGCTGTTTTTAAAGACAAAAAGATTTTTTCGGCAGTAAAAGGAATTGTTCCTGAACACAACTTAATTATGGCCGACTATCTGAATTCACAATTGGATATTCCATACGATAGAATTGGTGTAATTACCGGACCCTGTCATGCCGAAGAGGTTGCCCTTGAAAAATTGTCCTATTTAACTGTAGCCTGTCAGCATACCGGACACGCAGCTGAGATGTCTTATCTGCTCACGTGCCGTTATATTAAAACAAGCATATCGGATGACATATTTGGAACCGAATATTCTGCCGTAATGAAAAACATAATGGCACTGGCATCGGGTATATTTCACGGCTTGGGCTATGGAGATAATTTTCAGGCGGTATTAATCTCAAATGCAATTCAAGAAATTAAACGCTTTATTGATGCGGTACATCCGATTGAACGCGACATAAAAGACTCTGCTTATTTAGGCGATCTTTTGGTAACCGCCTATTCACAATTTAGTCGTAACCGTATGTTTGGAACTATGATTGGTAAAGGCTACTCGGTAAAATCGGCCATGATGGAAATGAACATGATTGCTGAAGGTTATTATGCAAGCAAATGTATTCAACAAGTAAATGATTCGTATAAAGTACATCTCCCCATTTGTTCTGCAGTGTATCGCGTATTATACGAGCGAATGTCGCCTTCCGTTGAAATGAGACTATTGGCCGATCAGTTGAGTTAATTCTGTACTTTAATCAGATAAAACATTAGTATTTTTTATAGTTTATTCAATTCTTTGTGCTCGCATTTAACTTGCATTAAATTCTCTTTTATGAAACGATTTACATTTTTGTTAGCTCTCAGCATTTTCTTTTGGTCTTGCAAAACTTCACAAACGCTGAACCATCAAACATCAGTTACCAATATAGATGATAGTACAGTAGAACAACCTTTCTATCAAGCATCCAATACACTTAGCAACGATATTCTCCATCATAAGCTAAATGTGCGATTTGATTTCGAAAAGAAATATCTCTATGGCAATGCTACGCTTCGCATTAAACCTTACTTTAATCCAGTAAGTACTTTGATTTTAAATGCACGGGGAATGGAATTGAAAGAAGTATCCATGATTAAAAACAATAGTCGTTTTAATTTGAATTATACCTATAACAACGACTCGATTCTAATTGCATTGGATCGAGCGTACAAACGGAATGAAGTTTATGAAATCTACATTGATTATATAGCAAAGCCCGATGAATTGAAAGAAGGAGGAAGTAATGCCATTGTAAGCGACAAAGGATTGTACTTTATTAATCCGAGTGGAATACAAAAAAACAAACCCACACAAATTTGGACCCAGGGTGAAACACAGTCGAACAGTGTTTGGTTTCCTACCATCGATTCGCCCAACGAAAGACTTACACAAGAACTCAGCATAACCATCGACACGGCTTATACCAGTCTGAGCAATGGATTGCTGATTTCGCAGGTTAACAATAACGATGGAACACGTACCGATTATTGGAAACAAAATGTTTCAGCAGCACCTTACTTGACCATGATGGCAATTGGAAAATACCACATTGAGAAAGACTTGTGGAGAACATTGAATGTTGATTATTATGTTGAGCCGGAATATGCTGTTTATGCAAAAAACATATTCGGTAACACTCCTGAGATGATGGAATTCTTTTCCAATATTTTAGGTGTGCCTTATACTTGGGAAAAATTTTCACAAGTGGTGGTTCGCGATTATGTATCGGGCGCTATGGAAAACGCTACAGCGGTAATCTTTGGAGAATTCATGCATCAAAGTGATCGTGAACGATTGGATGGTGATTTTGAAGATGTTATATCGCACGAACTGTTTCACCATTGGTTTGGCGATTTAGTTACTTGCGAATCTTGGTCGAATATTCCTTTGAATGAAGCCTTTGCTACCTATGGAGAGTATTTGTGGAATGAACATAAATACGGACGTGCTCATGCCGACTATAATTTAAACAACAATCTGAATCAATATCTCAGTGGCGCAAAACAAAAACAAGTACCTCTGATCCGATATCATTACGACTCGCGTGAGGATATGTTTGATGTATTTTCCTATCAGAAAGGTGGACATGTATTGCATATGCTGCGCAAATACACCGGAGACGATGTGTTTTTTGCCGCATTGAATTTATATCTAGAAACAAACAAATTTAAGACGGTTGAAATACATCAGCTTCGATTAGCCTTTGAAGAAATAAGTGGCGAAGACTTGAATTGGTTTTTCGATCAGTGGTTTTTACGCGAAGGACATCCTGAACTCACTATTGAACATTCTTACGATGAAGCCAACAAAGAAATTGTAGTTCATTGCAAACAAGAACAAACAAAAGATTGGCCTACTTATCGTTTGCCTATAGATATTGATGTGTATAAAGACGGGAATAAAGTGCGTCATCGCATTGTTTTTAGCGAGCGCGACCAACGCATTCGCTTAAGCCAAGCAAGCCATCCCGACCTTGTTCTGATTGATGCCGAGCGCATGTTATTGGGAGACATAAATATTAAATACAGCAAAGAGGAATGGAAAAACATATTGCAATATTCGTCCTTGTTCTTAGATAAATATGATGCGGTCCAGAAAATAAAAAAGTCCTATAGTCAAGACGAAGAAGCTGGTAATTTAATATACAATGCCTTAAGCGATTCTTATAGTCAAATCAGAAAACAAGCCGTTGTTGCAAGTAGTAAATGGGCCTCATCTATGGGCGATAAACTGAAGAGCACTTTAAACAGAATGGCTATTGGCGATGATAAAGCATGGGTGCGCACTGCTGCATTGAAACAATTAAAAGAATCTTTCAACGACTCATCGCTCATAAACATAGCCAAACAATGTATTTACGATTCGAGTTATACGGTTTCAGGAACAGCGATAGAAATTGTATTCGATATAGATGAAGAAGAAGGTCTGCGCATTGCGAATGAATTTGAACAATTAAACGACAAGGCATACGATCCTGTTCTTGCAGGAATCTTTTCAAACAAAGACATAGAAGGAAAAATGAATTTCTTCGCCACTGCACTTGAACGCAACAATGGATTTTCAATTTTTGGTTTAACACAAAGCTTGAACAAATATGTACTTTCCGATTTAATAAACCGACCGGCCGAAGCTATGCCCATATTAGAAAAAGTGGCTGAACATGCAGAACCTTGGTTCTTAAAAATACCTGCCGCTCAGGGATTGATAAGCATTAAAAACAATATGCAGGAAAAGTTAACCATGCAACAAAGCAAAACCGAATTCTTACTTGAGAATGATACATTGAAAAAAAATATAGATCTATACGCATTGCTGCTTAAGCGCTTGGCAGAAAAAGAAAGCAACGAAAGAGTAAAAAAGGTCTATGAGGCAGCAAATTGATTAGTTGTACATTCCAGATTCGTAGCCCTGATCAATTAAAAGTTTTTGACTTTGTGATGCGGCAACAGCCAACTCATCACATCTTTCGTTTTGTGGGTGTTGATTGTGTCCTTTAATCCATTTAAACAAAACTTTGTGTTTGCGATAGGCCGCTAAAAACCTACGCCATAAATCTTCGTTTTTCTTTTTCTTAAAATGAATTTTCTCCCAACCAAATAGCCATCCTTTTTGAACGGCATCAATTACATATTTTGAATCGGAAACAACGGTTACCGTCAGCATTTCCTTTTTTAGCGATTCCAATGCAACAATTACCGCCAACAATTCCATTCGATTATTAGTAGTTCGCCTAAAACCTTCTGAAATCTCTTTGTAGTTTTCTCCCGATTGCAAAATTATTCCATACCCTCCTGGACCTGGATTGCCGCTGGCTGCGCCATCTGTATAAATATATATCATCGATTAAAGGCCGACATTGGTTCGAAAAAGTTTCACCGCAATAGCCAACAGAATGAACCCAAAAACTTTACGAGTAATTCCGATTCCTCCTTTTCCTAATTTCTTTTCTATGAATCCCAAATTTCTTAAACACAAATACACTAAAGCCATATTAATTACAATTCCAATGATAATAGCAAAACTTTCGAACTCAGCACGTAGTGAAAGTAAAGTAGTCATAGTGCCTGCTCCTGCAATTATAGGAAATGCAATGGGTACAACCGCAGCCGTTTCAGGTAATTCATCTTTGTGCAATCGAATGCCCAATATCATTTCAAGAGCCAACAAAAACAAAACAAATGCTCCGGCTATAGCAAAAGATGAAATATCAATCCCTATTAATTTTAAAATTGACTCTCCTAAAAATAAAAAGCCAAACATAATTCCCATCGCTACTAAAGTGGCTCTCTCTGCTTTTATGGATCCTGCCTTTTGTCGTATGTCAATGATCACCGGCACCGATCCTATAATGTCAATGACCGCGAATAGGATCATTGTAACTGTGGCTATTTCCTTAAAACTCATAACGCTCTTTTTGCAAAGATACATCCAAGCACTATTTAATATTTGTTGACGATAACTTTGTATCAACAATATGAAAGTGTTTTATTTTTCAGATGCCTTTCTGTACATTTAATTCGCTACAGAAAAAAATGAAAACAGAAGTATTAATTATTGGAGCAGGGCCGGCAGGTTGCAGCGCAGCGTATACGCTTGGGAAGGCTGGAGTAGATTGTGTGTTGGTGGACAAAGCCGTTTTTCCTCGCGATAAGATCTGCGGAGATGGACTTAGCGGATACGTTAAAACCATGATGACGCGTTTGGATGAAGATTTGTTCTCATCGCTCAGTTCCTTTTCTAAAGCATTGCCTTCCTATGGTGTTCGTTTTGTTTCTCCTTCAGGCATTCCTCTTGACATTCCTTTCAACCCAGATTCGCCATACGATGGAGAGGCCGCTGGTTATGTTTGTAAGCGGATTGATTTTGATGACTTACTTTTTAATGCATTGAATAAATTTCATAGCATAAAATGCATTACGGGCAAAAAGGCGATGGAAGTAAATATTTCTGAACAAGGTGTTGGGGTTGAGTTGGAAGATAAAACCAAAATAGAATCGAAAATAATTATTGTAAGTACCGGAGCCCAATCGGTTTTCGGAAAGAAGATTTCAGGATATAAGCAAGACAAGAAATGCTTTATTGGCGGTGTCCGATCTTATTATTCCAATGTAGAAATGGAAGGCAAGGGCAATTATATCGAGCTGCACTTTTTAAATGAATACCTCCCCGGATACTTTTGGATATTTCCGCTAAGCGATAATCTTTGCAATGTGGGAGCCGGTATTCGTAGTGATGTAATTGGAAAAAAGAAAATCAATCTCTCGTCCTTACTATTGGACTCGATTCAAAATAATGAATCATTAAAAAATCGATTTAAAAATGCAATGCAGGTTGATCCAATAAAAGGATTTGGTTTGCCATTGGGGTCGAAAAGAATGAAGGTTTCTGGCGACCGCTATTTCTTGGCTGGGGATGCTGCAAGTTTGATCGATCCATTTACAGGAGAAGGAATAGGAAATGCCATGCGAAGTGGCATCATGAGTGCTGAAGAAAGTATCTCGTGTTTGAACGAAAACAATTTTTCTGCAACAAGAACCAAAGCATACGATCAAAAACTATTTTCTAAAATTGGAAAAGAGTTAAAGCTAAGCACTACCATGCAATCCTTATTAAAATATCCGTGGCTGTTTAACAAGGTTGCCAAAAAGGCTTCGCGCAATAAAGAACTGCGTGATACCATTTCGGCCATGATGACGGATTTTGATATTAAAGCACGATTGAAAGAACCTTCGTTCTACTTTAAAATATTATTCGGATAGTTTGTTTTGATTAAAGTAGTCGGATACTTTTATAGCTCGAGCTTCTCCACAAACAGAAGATAATTCTTCTACACTTGCTTCCTTAATTTTTTTAACGCTTTTAAAATGTTTAAGCAACTCTTCCATGGTTTTCCGTCCTACTCCTTCAATCTTTAGCAACTCACTGTTTTCTATTTTCTTGCTTCGCTTTTTCCGATGATGGGTAATGCCGAAGCGATGTACTTCATCGCGGAGTTGTTGAATTATTTTTAGTGTTTCGCTTCTCTTGTCAAGATATACCGGAACGCTGTCGTCCGGAAAATATATTTCTTCCAATCGTTTGGCAATGCCAATAATGGCAATTGTTCCGTACAAATTCAATTTCCTTAAACTCTTAACCGCAGCTGATAATTGTCCTTTACCGCCATCCACCACAATCAATTGTGGCAAGGGAGCAGACTCTTCACTCAACCGTTTATATCGCCTATAGATAACTTCTTCCATAGAGGCAAAGTCGTTAATCCCTTGTACCGTTTGAATATTAAAATGACGATAATCTTTTTTACTGGGTTTTGCCTGTTTAAAAACACTCATGGCCGCTACCGCTTCGCTGCCTGCAAAATTTGAATTGTCAAAACACTCAATATGATATGGCAACTCTTTTAAGCGCAAATCTTTTTGAATGGTTTCTAAAAGACGTTGTGTTTTTAATCCCGGATTGGCCTTCTCTTTTCTTAATCGCAACTCTTCCATGTATTGTCGAATGTTTTTTTCAGACAACAATAACAAATGTCTTTTTTCTCCTCGTTGAGGAATGGTAAATGTAACATCTGGAAAATCTACATCGGGTAAAAAAGGAACAATCACTTCATTGCTTTTGCTATTAAACCTTCCTCTTAATTCTGCAATAGCCATTGACAATATTTCTGCCGGAGTTTCTTCCATCTTCGATTTTATTTCAATGGTATGCGATTGTATGATTGCACCATGCGCCAAACGCAAACAATTGGCAACTGAGATATCTTCATCGCTAATCATCATTACGACATCCAACTCGTCAATGCTCTGACTAATTACAATTGATTTGGACCGATAGTTTTCTAAAATGTTAATCTTTTCTTTTACAATTTGTGCTTTCTCATATTCAAATGAAGCCGCATATTGATCCATTTTATTGCGTAACAAGTCGCTAACGGAAGCGAGGTTGCCTTTTAAAATTTGCTTTATTTCTTCTATAGATTGGTTGTAGTCTTGCTCATCCTGATGTGCCTGACAAGGTCCTTTACAATTTCCAATATGATATTCTAAACAAACTTTAAATTTATCGGATTCGATGTTTTCTTTACTCAACAACAATGTGCAATTTCTCAGTGGATATAACTGACGTATCAAGTCGAGTAAGGTATTTACCAACGCTACCGAGGCATAAGGTCCAAAATATTGTGAGCCATCCTTTATATATTTTCTCGTATAAAATACCCTGGGGAACCTTTCGTTTTTTACAACAATCCAAGGATAGGTTTTATCGTCTTTGAGGTTAACATTGTAGCGGGGTTGATGTTGTTTGATTAAGTTATTCTCCAAAAGCAAAGCATCGTATTCGCTTTCAACAACAATCGTTTTTATGTTTATAATCTGCTTAACCAATAATTTGGTTTTCGCACTATCGTGTTGTTTGGTAAAATAGGAGCTGACACGTTTTTTTAGATTCTTAGCCTTTCCTACATAGATGATTTCCCCTTCTGCATTAAGAAATTGATACACTCCGGGCTTTTGACTAAGATGACTAACTATTTCATTAAGCTCATTCATCTTTTTAATCTAAGCAATCGATTGATAAATGGATAATATGTTTTGTGCGGTAATCGATTTACTAAATTGTTTAGCTCTGATTGCACCTTGCTCAGCAAAATGATTGGCCATTTCGCTATTGCTCAGCAAAGCACAACAATGGTCGGCCAGTTGCAATGGGTTGCCAACATCAGCCAATAGTCCAAAATTGCCCGGTTCTTCTATTATTTCGGGTATCCCACCGGCACGTGTTGCTACTACAGGTATATGAGCGGCCATAGCATCGAGCAAGCTGGTACCCAGTCCCTCCGTTTTTGATGACATCATAAATACATCTGCATCCATCAACAGTTCCTTCACATCTTTTCTAAAGCCGGTCAAATGAATAAATTCTGCTGATTGATGAAAGTCGATATATTTTTTGATCGACTCTTCCATTGGCCCTTCGCCTATAATGAAGAACTTTACATCCTGTATTTTTTCCTTTATTAAGTTGGCTGCATTTACAAAGGTGTGGTAATCCTTATGATCGACCAGCGCTGAGGTGTTTACAACAATTTTTGTATCATCTCCAATGCTAAACTCTTTTCGAAGTTTTCCTTTACTATACGAATTGAACTGCTGAATATCGATTCCTGAATAAACCACTTCTAGACGTTTTTTATTTTGAATGGCAGGTTTTGTAATTTGCTTTATAGCATTCGATACACAAATAATTTTTTCTATTTGAGGATGATTGTATTTCCATTTAGAAAAAATTGAATCTGAAACGGCAAAGTCAACTCTTCGGCTTACAACAATACGCGATTTAATCTTAAACCATGCAGCAGCAATCACGGCCGCACTATGCGCGTGCGAATCGTGAGTATGTATAATATCGTATTTATTTTTTTTACAAAGTGTTTGAATTGCTCTGGCAATATTTATCCCAAGAACTCCCTTTCGACCAAACGTATGTGTGCTAAAATTTTTCTCTTCGCATCGATGTTGCATTATACTGTGTTGTGGGCAAAGCATTTCGGTTGCTACGTTCATCTGCTTTAATTCATCTAATAAATAGAATGCTTGTTGTTCTCCTCCTCTCCAATCCGATGGTGTTGAAATCTGTAATATGTTGAGTTTATTTTTCAATGCGCATGTTTTTTATTTATGAGTCGAAGCTTATTTAGCTTTTTATATTTGAGCCACGTGGCATAAGCGGATATACAACTGATTTGAAATCCTGCTTTCCCATCCAGTACACCCAACTTCACAACATAATGCCGTAAAAACTTTGCTATCGGACTAATGATCTGCATGATCAAACCTCCTTTCTTTCCTTTTTCAAAATAAGCCTGAGCGGCTATGCTGCTAAAGTATTCGATCTGTTTGTAATGTTCATCCGATGTATAATAACTATAGTGCAGCAAATCGCCTTTGATGAATTGAACGCTAGCATTTTTTTCATGAGCGTCAAATCGATCGTGTGGATTTAAACCGGTCCACTTTCCTTTTTCTTTATTAAACAATCTTAACTTTTTATCGGGGTACCATCCACAGTGCTTTATCCATTTTCCACAATAATTGGTCAATCGATTCATTTCATAAAAATCTTTAAGACCATTGCTTTTAGCCTGTAGAATGTTTTGCCGTAGTTCCTCCGATAGGGCTTCATCAGCATCTAATGACAAAACCCAAGCATGGCTTGTTTGCGACAAGGCATAATTTTTTTGTTGGATATGTCCTTCAAATGGGTTTACTAAAAAGCGAAGCGAATACGATTCACATATTTCTTTTGTTTTATCCTTTGACCCTGAATCGACCACCACGATTTCATCAACCACCCCAACAAGCGAGTCCAGGCAGCGCTTTATGTTTCGCTCCTCGTTATACGTAATAATAGCTGCGCTAATTGAAGTCATAGTATTCAACAAAGGTAAGAATATAGCTTAGGTGAACAGATTGTTGTAAGTGCAAAATATTTATGTTTGTAGGGTGAAAAACGAAAGGGCAGAACTTTTATTCGAAGAAATAAAAAAGGGCAATGAGCGAATGTTGGCGCGCGCCATAAGTGAAGTAGAAAACAACAGTTCTTTAGGCGAATCATTGCTGCTGTTATTGTCCTTTAATTTAAATGTCCCCATTATTGGAATTACCGGACCACCTGGGGCGGGAAAAAGCAGTTTGATTAATGCTATGATTCCCGGCTTAAAAAATCACTACAAGAAAATTGCAATACTGGCCGTTGATCCGTCTTCTCCATTCAGCAAAGGAGCTGTATTAGGTGATCGATTGCGAATGTCCGGTCATTTCAACGATCCATCGGTATTTATCAGATCATTAGCCACACGTGGTTATCTGGGCGGTTTGTCGGCAAAGACTTTTGAAATATGTGATGTGTTAAAAAATGCAGGCTTCGATATGATCATCATCGAAACGGTAGGTGTTGGTCAATCGGAAGTAGAGATTGCTTCACTTGCCGATATTAGTACACTGGTGCTGGTGCCCGAATCGGGAGATGATATTCAAGCATTAAAAGCCGGTATTATGGAAATAGCGGATTTGTTTGTGATTAATAAATCCGATCGAGATGGGGCTGATCTGTTGAAAGCAAATATTTTATCACGGCTCAAAGAAAATGCAGAAGTGATAACGAAGCCGGTTTTGAAAACAACGGCCACGTCAAGTGTAGGTGTTGATGCATTAATAAATTTTTATGTTCAACAGAGCACAGTTATAAAACAAAATAAAAAATACTCCCTTGCTGAGCGTTATTATAAAATGGTAATGTTAGAACGGATGAAGTCTTTACCGTTTGATAATTTCAGAATCGCATTTGAAAAAGAAAGTCAACAGGAAACTTTTAATCCCTACGTTTTTGTTAAGCAGATGGCTTAGTGTTAATGAAGATATTTTTTCTTGTATACACAACGCTCAATGGACTGCTCATACTTTTTAATATCCTCTAAAGACAAACTGTTGCTGATGGCTTTTTTGTAATGAACAATTGCATCATCAAATTTCAATTGAAGTTCATTCATTAATCCAAACTTCTCATACACTCGATCTTTTACCGGCCCCGGAACTTCTAAAGCTTTGTTTAGCAATGCAATCAATTCGTTGGTTCTTTCTTGCCAAAGAAATAAGTCGGACAAACGGATATAGGACTCTAAATGAGTAGGTGAAAGTTGAATCGCTTTTTTAAGATGTTGCTCCGCTTTAATATTGTCTTGGCCATACTCCTTATAAAGTTTTCCGGTGAGTGCATGAGCTATGCCATGATCAGGAAACTTTTGCAACATTTCTGATAACAAATCAAATGCCGCTGAAAGATCTTCTTCCTGCAATAGTTTATTGATCCGGTAAATATAATTATCGGCTTCGCTCAGCATATTGTTCTCATTCCAAAATTGGAGTCCAAAAATCGACTTTTTTCGTTAATCTGTGTGTCTTTCTTATAAATTACGCTATGCAAATTAAACCTGTCAACTAATTATTCAAGTATTTTTTGGTGAATGTTTCTTTTTACAAGGTATTTATCGGAAGGGTCACTTGTAAATTTTAGCCAACAAAGCAGAAAAACAATAAAAAAAGGCGAAAAAACTCACCCCTGCCTGGGTTTCAAGCGTGTCTTCATTAACAAAAGAAAGTAGTCCAATGAGCATAAAGGAAAGATAAATGGCCTTTTGATATTCAATCATAAACAATGGACGAATGAGAAAAATCATGGCGACTATAAATCCGATTATTCCAAAGGCAATTGCAAAACTTAAATACTGATTATGACTTCGCAAACGATATTTCTCCTTTAAAAAACTTTTGTCCGTATTATATTGCTCAGTATAAGCCAAGGCTATATCACCTGTTCCAACACCAAAGAAAAAATTGTTTTTTAAAATCTTCAAACCGGTCGACCAATATTCAAATCGCTGTGTAAAGGAATGTCCGCCTGCACGATTGTAAAGTCGGTACATGTATAATTCCCAAGTTGTTTCATATAGGCGTTTATGAATTGGAAACATTTCAACATATTGAAAATTGGGAATGCCGTCTCTTATATTTTTAAGATCACTTTCCAATAGCTGTTTGAATGAGGTAGAATCCTTCTTTAATCCTTTCGATGTCATGTATCGCAGTAATGTGATATAATGTTGATCTGATAAATAAGTGGAGTCGAAGTTGTTTTTTCTCAACCAAATCTCTGCCAATTCCTGATGACAGAGAAATTGAAAAACCGGTTGACCATTTTCGCAGTCCTTTAAATCAGTATGTTCATATCTATTTCCTGTAGGCGTATAAGTGGCTTCGCCTGGCACAGCAGGAGCATAAATAAATACAGACCTATAAAGTTGAAATGCATAAATGAAAATAAAAGCAGCTCCGACAAAAGTAAAGACTATAACACCTTTCTTATTTAACCGACTCATTGAGTATATCAGAGTAGCCAAGCCCCAAGCCAAAAGAATGATAATGCCCGTTAGTGATTGAAGAAGAATTAAAAAAATAAAAAACCAAACAATAAATATCCACGCCAACAATGAATGCAGTTCATCGTTTTTCCAAAAATGAAATAACAATACAATGGACATGCACACCATTAATGAAAAGCGAATATGAGATATAAAGACGGAAGCGTCTCTGCTGTTAAAGTCTCCGCCTGAATTTCCCATATTCAGCTTAATGGAAGCTATAATACTAGCCACAAAAACAGCTGCTATAAAAAGTAAAGAAAATAAATGCAAGGTTTTTTTTGAAGGCAGCTCAAATGAAAAAATAAAAAGAGGGAGCAACAATAAAGGCAATTTGATTCGTAAATCTTTAAATGCATAAGCAAAGTCGCTTGTGTTGACCAAAAATACAACATGAATGAAATACAAAACGATAAGCCCTAAAGCGATCGGATGTCGAAAGACTTTTTTTAAATCATGAACGTACTTCCCTCTCAACAACCAAGCGCCAGCCAATATAAATTGAGCCTGGCTCATTCCAAATTCTGAAAAAGGTAAGCTGATGGCCATTACGGCCAATCCGAAAAGAAATAAATTACTAGCCCAGTTTTCTCTATTCATTTCAACAGCGAATGTATAAACTTAAACGTGGGCGAAGAAAGTTTATGCCGTTGTAGTCTTATTTTTTTAAAATATCGATTATTTTATTCTGCATTTCCCACTCATCAAAAGTTTTTGCTTTTATTCGTGCGTTTTCGCTAAACTTTTGATATAGGTTTTTATCGGAGCTAATTTGTTCGAGCGATTCTTTCAGTTGATCTTTTTGATGAACACTGCATAAGAATCCATTGCTTTGATGCTCTACAAACTCCGTAGCACCACCTACCGGAGGAGCAAGTACAGGAATTCCATAACTCATAGCTTCCAATAATGTCATACCAAATGTTTCAATCCATTTATCGGGGTGACTTAGGTTGAGCACTAAGTGTGCTCTCTCATAAAAGCGATGCACATTTGATTGCACAGGATAAATTTTAATATTGCTGCCTTTATTTCGAGTGTGCAAGGCATCATCAATATCTTTTTGACTGGCATTGAGCACAATTTCAAAATCCAAATTTGGAAACGATTCAGATAATTCAAGAAAGTCGTACACTCCTTTGTATTCTTTTAAGGAACAAATCATCAATACGGTAAATCGATGATTCAATTTTTGAGTTGGATTAAACAGCATTGCTCTATCCATAAAATCGTTGGTCAGTGCATTATGCACAACATGATTTTGAACATTCGGAATTCGCTCTTCTTGTTCTAGAAATGCTGAAACATAAATTACCGTATCGGCACACATGGCAGTAACGGTTCTTAACGCTTTTTTAAATAAGGGAGGATTGATTGATGTTTCATGTAAATGATAGATTACTTTTTTTCGCATCATTTTTGCCGCCAAAGCTGCACCTGCAGGCAAGAGCGTATTTACGTAAACAATAACAGGTTCTCTCCAATAGCGCAACATCATCACAAACAAATGCAATTGACTTAAAGAATAGAGCAACAATCGAATAAAAATATTTGGACTAAAAGAATAAAAGAAATGTCTTTTTCCGGTGGGTAGATTACTTAAAAAGCCTTCGCCTTTAGTACCTGTGATTACATCAACTGCATAGCCTTGCGCCAACATACCTTTTATAGCTGTAGAAAGAACCAAAGGGCTTCCGCTATAATCGTTCAGTAAATGAACACAAACAATCTTTTTATTTTGTGCAGTCGATTTCTTCATATAGTTTTTGCAATTGATCTCCTTTCACATCCCACAAAAAATAATTTTGATGCCTGCGAACCGCACCGTGCGACAATTCGTTTCGTAAAGAAGGATTATAGTATAGTTGCTTAAGTGCATCGGCCAATTGACAAATAGTTTCATCATATGATTCCATATCTACAGCTATACCGCAACTGCTATCGATAAATTCACCAGGCCCTGAGTTGTTCAAACAAACCACTGGCATTCCGCACGACAATGCTTCACTTACTACCATGCCTGCCCCTTCATGTGAAGGAAAAAGAAAAACATCCGATTGAGCATAGTGTCTCAACATTTCTTTGCGCTCGATCCATGCAATAATTTGTACCGCATTCGAGATATTTTCATCCTGAATTATTTTGTTAATTGTATCTAATTCGGGTCCTGAACCAATTAAGGTTAACGAAACATACTGCTGTTCGCTCGTATCGAGTGAATGGTAAAACTTTGAAAATGATAATAGAGTAAGATCAAATCCTTTTAATGCTACAAATCGTCCGGCTGATAAAATTTTATATGTATTTCGCTTTTCTTTGTTGATAGTCATTAGTTCCGATCCTACCGAAGGCATGATCAAGGTTTTTTTCTTATGTATGTTAATCTGATTTTTTACATCTGAGTTCATCACCAAAACTGCATCTGCATTTTTAACCGTTAGCCATAAAAATGGATCTGCATTCCAAAATATCTTTTTTGTTGCCCATCTTATTTTTTCAATGCAGCGCTGACGAAAACCATATTGCTGTCGAATGTAGCGATCAGGTATTTGAGGATGATGTCCGATAGGCCCCCAAACAAAAGGTTTGTTGGTAGCCCACAAAAATGATGGCGTCCAGTCGTTGTGAAAATTCAAATTGTGAACGATGTCAAATTTTATTTTCTGCCTCATTATAAAAATGGGCATAAAGAATTGCCATAGGTAATAATATATGAGTGCGCCTCTTGATCCTTTTTTCCAAAATCGCATCCAATAAGGCAGATCATAATATAAGAAACGAATGTTTGCATGAATGCCGTTTGGTTGCTCAAGCATGTATCGCTCAATATCTTCTTTGTTATTTTTTCTTGTAATGGAAATTACTTTGTTATAGCGTGCAATTTGACAAATAAAGTTCCATCCCATTCCATCTTCCGATCCTTTAAAAGGATTAACGGCATAAGTGCTTACGAGAATTGTTTTCATCTACCTATGCTTTTTATAACTTTAGCAGGTACTCCTCCAATTACGGAATTGGCAGGCATGCTCTTGGTAACAACTGCACCTGCAGCGATTACACAATTATCGCCAATTTCAACTCCGTCTAAAACCGTTACTTTAGATCCAATCCAACAATTACTTCCAATTTTGATTCCTATTCTGCTTACTCCTTGTAAACGAATAAGAGTATGTGACGAATGGTAATTATGATTTTCGGGATGACAGCTTAAATACTGACCTATAATGCAATCGGATCCTATTTCAAGTCCTCCTGCACCACCGAGATAACAATATTCTCCCATGCCTACCCGATCGCCTATCTTAATGTATTTACCTATGTGGTTATAAGTCGTAGATACAACCAGGCGAGAAAAAGCTCCAATACTCACATTGTCGCCTATTTGAATTCCTTCTTGTCCAAGCGCATTGAGATGAACATAATCTCCCAATTGAACTCTCGAGCCTATTTTCACTTTGCTAAGGTGTCGTATGCTTACTGCTTTACCGATCATCAACCATGAAAAATGACTTCCTCTGAATATAAATTTCAAACCGCGCAGCAGGGCAAACATTCTGTTGCTGGCTAAAGAAATCAAGAGTGAAAAATCAGCTTCTTCGTCAAATGCAAATGCTGGATTTCTTTTTTTTATGAGTGTTTCTAGGGCTAACTTTAACATCAAATAGACTTTAGGTTGCCTATTTTACGTTAAAAATGGGCTATAAGGTTACGCTCTAAGTCTGGTATTTAGAAATTCGATCAATACCGTATCGAGGGTGTCTTGCAAAGTGTGGTTTTTGATCATCAAGTACTTCTCGTTTTTCGATTTTTCTCCTAATTCGGTAAATAATGACATGTATTCTTTTGTAAGCGCTTCTATATCCTTTTCGGCCAATTCCTTTTTTCTACTTAAGATGGTTTCCGGATCGGCATATAGGAATACATTTATGCTGGGCTTTATTATGAACGAATACCCGCTCTTAATAAATTTCTTATTCAAGTTGATATTGGTTCTACGCGCATCCACAATAAAGTCAAAATAATATCGGTCGTAGAGCACGGTATAACCTCTTCTAACGTATTTAAAGTAAACATAAAACTGACCAAGAATATAGTCAATGTAATAATAGCTGAATCTAAAAAAAGAGGAAAAGAAGTTGTTGTTTTTGCCTTGGCGAGGAAGCACTGCAATATTTCTTTTTTCGGCTTCGTCTTTTCCATATCTCCATGCACTCAGTATGGGCAATATGCTGGGGCGATGTCGGATTACCACAATTTTGTGCCGATATTTTTTCTGTAGAATTTGCTTAATGTGTTCCAATACCGTAGACTTTCCAGCTCCATCCACTCCTGAAAAAGTGATCATGGTTCCCTTGCTTCTAAAAAGATCTTTTAGCGTATCGATCAAATAGTGAAAACGATTTTTTAATTTTCGAAAACCGGAATTTATTTTCTGACCGAGAATTTGATGACTCAATTTCTGATGCGTTTTAACCGAATACTCGTATAAATCATCTAACGATTGCAGTACCAATGAATATTTTGATCGGATATAACCAAAGATGCTGTTTCTCAACGCTTGAGGGTACTCAGCAAAATGATCAATGTACTTTTGATCTACATCGCTTTGATTCAAAAGGTAGAACAACATAATGTACTCAAAGTGATGTTGTGGCGAGGCCACTTTTAACCCTTCGGAATTGATGAGCGCTGATTCAATCACTTCCTTTGAATTCAAATAGATAATTCCTTTTCGGTCAAACTTATGAATGAGATCCAATTCAATATAGCTGTGATCTTTAAAGTACAAATGAACGTAAGTAACAAAACTTTTTTCGCGCAATTCAACACGACTAACGTTTTGTGCCTCGCCAACTATTTTTAAAAAAGCCGACAAGTCAGATCGCTGAATTAATATATCAATGTCTGAACTTTCGGGAATACTTTTATACGATACCGATATATATTTCAAAAGAGCATACGAGTAGGATTTTATTTCCCGTACGAAATACTCAATGAACAATTGTCTATCGTTTGACTCCATTTTCATTTGCATAATGCGCGTTCCCAGGCTGCTACTAACCAATGCGCTTGCTTATGCAATTGCCTTTGATTCATATACAGCCTCAAGTAATAACTAATATTGAAAAGGAGGTAAAGTTTGAGGTGAAGATCAATATCTATACCAAACTTATTGATCAACTCCTTAGCATGAGGAAGTTGTAGCATTTCATCTATTTTAAATTCTACTTCATCCCATGATCCATGATTGATAAGTACTTCTGTTTGAAAAATGAAATGAAACAAATCAAACAGCATTGGCATATTGTTGTCCGACATTTCCCAATCGTATAAGTATAATCTGTTTTTGTCCATGTACATGTTCCATGGAGTAAAATCGCCATGGCATATCGATACAGGAACGATTTTGTTTATGTCTATCTGATTGTGGATGTCCACCAGTGCGTTGAGAATCTTATACACTTTTGATGCGTCAATTTCACTATGAATACTTGGATCGTTTTCGAGCAATTGCAATTGATTGCTTATGGCGTCCCATGCACCGGTTTCACCAATCGCTTTTGCGCTATTGCTTTTAGAGTACAACTCGATCAACGCTCGTAGATGAATCTCAGTAATTCTATTGCTTGAAATAATAATGTCCGGCTTTACATTCGTAAGTTTTACAAAATATGGCTCCACTTGTTCGGAGGGAGTAGGAATACTTAATGAGCTAAAATCATACTTGCTCAAAGATGTTAACATATGTCTTTCGTTGTTTATCAATTCAAGTGGCTTCTTATCCAAAGCCACTTTTATAAAGTGCGTAATATTGTTCTGATCATGAATTTCAATAATGGCTTTTCTGTTTTCGCCTTTTGTTCCGGTAAATATTGAATAGCCTTCGCCTTGTGATTTGTTGAGCAGAGCATCTATATGGGTGTGAACTGAATGCTCCAAGTAAAAGCGACCGGAAGCCAAATTAGATGGCATATTCAGTTTATAGGAAAGTTCAATGCTCTTGCGAATCAAACTTCCTTTGAGCGTATTGGAATTATAAAGTTCTAAAAAATAAGGCTTGTTGTTTTCTGATGGAACAATCCAACGAATGGTTTGGTCTGGGTTGTTGTAATACAAAAACTCTGTAGCTCCTTCCATGTTGGAAGTATTAAAATGAAAAACAAATTGAGAAGGACCACTAAATTTTAAACGACCTTCACTTAAATTAAAAATGACCTCTGCAGTAAGACTATCGTTAACTCTGTTTGAGTCGTCTTCCTGAGTATCGTTTATAAGACACTCATATGGATCGAACACAAAAAAAGAACTCTTTGCGCTGCAAAATAGTTTATGCAGTAGCAACAGGTCTGAATAGTGAATATGTGCTTTCATTTCTTAATCTACTTCTGCTTTGTTTTTCTCTTTTTGTAATGTGACTATGGAGCAAAAACACAATAAAAAGGTAAAACATAATGCCATAATTGGTCTCTCCAAAAATTCCGAACTCTGTAAATGAGTTTATAATTACCGGACAAAATATGGCTATGCTTATCATACGCAAATGACCAAAAGAAGTTCTGATCATTGCGTGAATTGTAAATGCTAATTGAATTATTGCAATGGTAAATCCTATAATACCCAAATTCAGCAGTACCTGAATAAAAGTGTTGTGGGTCATAGCTCCGGCATATGAATTAAGACTCTCAAAACGATCGTAATAATCGATCCGCATGAAACCAAAACCCAGCCAGGGCTCTTTCGGAAAGTTCATTGTTAAAAGATCTTTCCAAAATGGTAGCCTTCCTGTCATATCCATTACTTCACTCATATCTCCTTGTTTCAAAAACACGTTTGTAAATACAAAGGGAGCTGCTATGATGATAGCCACCAATGAACCTGTTTTGATAAGTGCAGAATTGCTTTTAATGATAAAATATGCACTAACCAATAATGCGCCTATCATTGAAGATCGAGAACCTGTCAGATATAATGTGTAAAATAAAACCAAAAGGGCAACTACTGAAAATACTTTAGCTCCTTGTCGCTGAAGTTCAAAAAATGACATGCCAATACCGATCACAATAAGCATCCCTAATTCATTTGGGTTAATAATGAACCCTCCTAAACGTGCAACTTCTCCTCCATGAGTTAATCGATAGAATTTGTCGGGGTTGATATACATTCCTGCAATAAAGCCCAACAGAACCATAAAGATACTTACATACATAATGTTGCTAAATCGCACTCCAGTCTTCTCGTTAAGCAATAAATACAATCGAATAAAAAAGAAGGAGAAAACCAATTGTTCAACATCCATTAACAACTGAAGCGCGCTCACTTTTATACTTGAAGTCCAAATAAGTGAGAGTAATCCTAGAAATAAATAAGCGAGGTAAAAAAAGATTGGAACTAAAAAATCGGTTTGAAATTTTAATTCTGTTTCTCTGTCTTTTATTATTCTATACCAGACAAAACACCATAAAGCAAGCATTACCCTGCTTCCAATTTTAAATCCTTGTGTAATGGCTACGCTTTCGCTCACCATAAAATAGCTGATGATGCGAATCAATAATATAAAGATAAGCCATGCGCTTATTTTTTGGTAGCTATAGGTTTTAACAGGCATATGTTTCAAGCATACGGGATGCAATAACCGGCCAAGTATAATGATCCATGATCATGGTTTTTGCACGATTACCCATTGCTTTTAACTCACCTGAGTAGAATAAGGTTTCACTTTTGGTCAAGGCTTGTTCAATTAAGTCTGCATTATTGGTTTTTATATGAAACCCGCAATCGTTTTGCTCAATCTCCTGTCCCATATTGGTGGCGGTAGTTACTATACAGGGTATTCCTAATGCACAGGCCTCTAATACCGCAGTGGGCGATCCTTCTGAGTTGCTTGGATGTACAAACACATCAATAGCGCCAAGACACCGATATTTCTCGTCTCCGTATTTTGCCCCTAAAAAACTAATATAGCCCTCAGCGTTTAACTTTTCACATAATCGAATCAAGGATTTACGATCAGGACCATCTCCAATGATCCAAAGTACTCCGCTGCCTCCATTGGATTTATATTCAGCAAATGCCTCTATAATCTTATCGATTGCTTTGTAATAGTTATCCAATCGTCCGCAAAAACCAAACACCGGCACTTGCGATTGAACCAGTTGATGATAGGCTGCGCTTATCTCTTCAAAATCCTGACCATTTGGAATAACAACCGCATTTGCTTTTTCAAAAAGTTGCAGTGCATTCTCTTCTTCGCTTTTACCTAAATAGTGTACTCGATGCGCGTTTGAAACAATAGAAGTTTCGAACCATGAGAAATACAGCTTTTTCATAAAGCCATTCTTCTTTATTGCAAATCGGTTATAAGCACCATGAGGTGTATAAACATATTTTATCTTTTGTTCTTTAAGTTTTCGGGCAACAGAATAAAAAATTGGAATAAAAGCCCCATGAATATGTACCACCGTTTCGGTTTCCAGCTGCTCAATGTGTAACAACAAATTGGATGGCAACTTAAATGAATATCCGTTGCCCTTAAAAAGTCTTGTGGTGTAGTTTCTTTCGGGATAGTTGTGAACCGGGTTAGAGGTAATCCCCCATAACTCTACATTCTGACTAGCTAAAGTCATTTGAGTTGCTAGCTGATGCGCCACCTTATTCACCCCATTCATGCGCTCAGGGTTTGCTTTTCCTAAAACCAAATGGATCACTTTCATAATTCATCTCCTTCCTTAAAAGACTTTTTAATTCTAAAATAATAGTATACAAAGTTGATCAGTTGCGTTAATAGCAATCCTGCTATAACACCCATAATTCCAAGCCAATTGAGTAAGGGTATGGCAATAATTACAGACACTATACTTGTTAGAACAAATGCAAAAAATATGCTGGAAGTATATTCCATCGCACGGAGCGCAAAGCGCATTGGATAACCAATAAATACAAACAAATACACCACACATATTCCAATCAATACATTGGCATACATGATAAACTCAGGGCCATAGATCAGTTTGATTAAAAAAGATGCGAAAAGGCCGATGAATACTAACAAAAACAAAACAGCTAAGCCCATTCTTTTGGTAAACTTTGACAAATATTTCTTGAGTGCTTGTGTTCCGTTGTGATGAAATATTAAAGAGGCTCTGGTGGGTACAGTATTTTCCATGGCTAGAAAAATTACATGTGTAACTCCAACAATATTTTGTGCCATTCGAACAGCACCTACGGCAATTGGTCCTAAAACTGAACCCGCTGCTAGTATAAAATAGTTGCCAGAAAACCACTGCAAAACAGAGGAAGCCACCAACCATTTTGAAAACCTCCAATTCTCTTTTACATGTTGATTAAATTGTGGCATTCGCAATTGAATACTTGGATATTTTATCAATCCCAATAATGCGGCATACAAAAACGTGCTGGCCATGATGAGAAAAATATGCGACACTTTAAGCTCAGTTACAAAACTTAAAGCCAATACTATTGCCGTGAACCCACAGTATGCAATTCCATCCATTAAAATGGATAAGCTGTTTCGACCAATATTTAAATAAAACTTTCGAAAATAATCTTGCATCAAATACGAAAACACAACAAAGGGAAACGACCAAATGAGTGTATCTAGATCTGGATAATGTAAGAAGTGAGAGAGCACATAAAGTGCAACAAAAGACAATACCGAAGCGGCCAATGAAAGAACCAATTGCTGTATGAGCAAGGACCCTGCATAGTCGTACTTTTCTTTACCTGATTTTTTCAATAGAAAAGTTTGCATGGGAATAATAACAAAGGCTTGCTGAAAACTACTGGCAATTAAAACCCCCATCCATGCTAAGCTATAAACGCCATATCCATGTATACCGAGCAAACGTGCTATGACTATTCCGATTAAAAAATTAAATCCACTAACGAGAAGCTGATCAGCATAAACCAAAGCGGTAGAAGAATGCTTTTCATAAACTCGTTGAAAAGGAATACTTATAGCCATAAATTCATTTTCTTCAATACTCCTACCAGTTGTTCTCCTAACTCACTTTGTTGTTCTAGTTTTTTCTCCGGAAAATAACCGGTATAGTTTCTTCGCTCGTTTACGGCATTTAGTACGTGATATACTTCATTGATCCGATACTCTTCTTTCAATACTTCAGCATTGCTCAACAAAGCTGACTTAGTAACATTAGCACGTACAATGTATAAATTGATGTCGCTTATTTTCATTACCGGAACAGCGTCCATATACAAACCGGCCTCAGGCGTATCGAATATCACGACATCATAGTGCGATCGTATTTGTTGTAACATTGATCCTGTTTTATCTGAACTGATAAAGGTGTTGATCCCTGCTTTCAGTTTTCCGGTATTCAAAACATCCAGATTTGGATACGGAGTTATCTGAATGGCTTCCATCAAGTCAAGATTGCCACTATATACTTCGGCCATATTGTTTTGATACTGCAAACCGAACACTTCTTCAACGCCCGGATTGTATATATCCATATCAACCAATAAAACTTTTTTATCCATTGTGCTCAACACTTTAGCCAAATTGCTGGCCACATAAGTTTTGCCTTCGCCCTTTTTAGTGGATGTTACCGTGATGAATATGTTCTTTTTCGTTTCACTCAACATCATAATCTTAGTTCCTAAATTGATAAATGGCATAGGAATTTGATTGTCGTTTTGATCGTGAATGCGTTCTATATTCATCAAGAATGGAACATCAGTAATACGTTCTAAATCTTCTCTTGAAGTTACTTTTGGAACAAAGTAATTTCGAACATAAATCAAAGCCAAACCGGTCATAAAGCCAAGCATAAGTGCCAAAGCCATAATCATATTGGGTTGTGGAAATTTCTGCTGTCTTGGATGTTGTGCCGATTCAAGAATTTTGTTGAACGAAACCATTGCCGACTTAGCGATGATGGCTTCGGTTCTTTTTTCTAATAAAAAGTTATATACTTTTTCATTCAAGACAAATTCTCTGTTCAATGCTTGCAGTCGACTTTCCTTTTCAGGCACACTGCCAAAGTCGGCTCTAAGTGATCCCATAGATGCATTAATCTCATCTAAACGGACCATCAGTTTTTTACGTGTATTTACGATTCCCTCTTTCGTAGATACTCTAAACGATTCAATATCGCTTGTGACTTGAACAACCTTAGGGTCCTCTTCTGTATATTTTTGTAACAATTCTTTTCTTTCTCTGTACTTTTTATTTAAAGTCGATATTCCCTCAATGAATAACGGGTCTAAAACGGTTTGATACTCTGGCGCACTATATGGAATTTCCATGTTGCGTCTGATGTATTCACTCATATTATCAAGCGCGGCCAAATCCATTTGGAGGTTAACTTGTTGAATTTCCAATTGCCCCAAAGTCCGCAAACGTGCTTCCGTTTCCTGTGTTAGGTTCACAATCCCTTTTTGGGTTTTATAGTCTTTAATATCGTTTTGAGCCTTATTTAAATCGTCCGAAACATTGTTCAACTGATCGCTAACAAAGTTGAAGGTTGTGCTGGCTGCATCGGTTTTGGTCAGTATACCATCTTCAATATAGGTTTCGGCCAGGGCGTTAACCATTTTCATTGCTTTCTCAGCAACTTCATGATCGTAGTAAATTTTTATAATGTTAACGTCTTTGTTTACCGCCTTAACCATCAAACGACCGTCTGTTAAATGAGTGGCCAAAGCCGATTTACTATAGACCACAAACTTAAATATGCCCCCTTCCAGCGAACGAGGCTTCTCACTCAAATAATTTTGATTTTTTACAACTCTGAATTTTAATGTGTTGATGAACTGATCTTTACCAAACTGAATTCTTTTGTTAATCGTTGTGCCGTTTAAGTTATATGACATGTTAAAAGATTCTCCACCGGCATAGTTCAATTGAACTTCTTGCTTGTAAAAAGAGTTGTCCTGAATTTCGTATTGAATCACAAATGGACTTTCGTGATAAAGCTCCATTGACTTAAATCGACCAACACGATAGTACTCTACATCAAAATCAACTTTGCTGAGTGCTTTCTCAAATAAATATCTTGATTTTAAAACTTCAACTTCCGTTTCAACTTTATTGTCTTGTTTAAACACATCAAAGTTTCGATACAAGTTTAAATTGTTTAAGCCCGCTTCGCCATTTTCAATCTTAATGGTGGCAGTGGCCTGATAAACCGGATTGGTTCTAAACAAATGAGCGGTTGCCAGTGCTCCGGCTATCAACATACAGATAACAATATAATACCAGCGCTTAGCTATCGGTTGCAACAATTGTGATATAGGGTTCTTTGTTTGCATGTTTCTTTATTTGTTAAGTGTAATCAATACAGCAATTGCAGTTAATAAACTGGCAAATGGAATTAGCTTATTGCTAAACCGATCGAATCCCTTTCCTCCACTCGGTGGTATGTATACGATATCGCCCGACTTTATCATAATGTTCTTCTCAGTCATGTTGGCAGCACTGGTTAAATCCAGCATTCTTTCCTTAACCTTGTCTCCATTTCTCGAAACTATTTTAATGTGCGTAGTTTTAGCATAGTCTGTAAATCCTTCGGCTGCGCCTATCAAATCAATCAAATTGATTCTCTCATTAGAAAAAATATAATTGCCTGGCTTCCTTACTTCACCCAATACCGTTGCCTCATTGTTGAGCAATCGAATGTTGATAATCGGATTCTGTATAAATTTTCCGTAGAGTTTTTCAAGGTATAAGGTGGCTTCTCTAAGGTTTAGTCCTTGAATCTTTACAACACCAACCATAGGTAATTTTACTTCTCCCTTTGGATCTATAGCCAACCATTTTCCGCTCTCTTCCATTACACTGTAAACGGTATGTACAGATCCGATGCTCAAATTATCATGATCCCAAATGCTGATCATCAACTTATCATCAACCGACAATTGTTTTTCAAATACAGCCTTCGAATTGCTTGTGTCGGCTGAGGCCTCTTCTTCGTTAGTCAATTCCGATTGACTGAAAAGAACATACTTATTACATGAGCTAGCAAGAAAGCTTAACGCGATCAGCCAAATCAATGAATAACGTGTTGCATTTACTTTTTTCATCCGAGTGGTTAGTTTATTAAATATGGTTATAGGTTCTTTTAATCCGATTGAACTCTTTTTTTGTAAGTTTTGTTACACTTTTTGCTCATTAATTCAATGATCTTATACTTTTACAGGCGTAAAAATGTTGCTGTTTGAATACTCTTTTGCCAGCCATTCGAATAATAACCAATGAAAATTGCTTTTTTAGATGAATTTAAATCAATTTAGATCTCTTATAAACTCACATCGGTATATCCTCATCGACTTTTATGCCGACTGGTGTGAACCTTGTAAGTATCTGGCACAAATTCTAGCAGAACTGGAAAAAGAAGCAGATAAAAAATATCATATCGAGAAAATTGATGTTGATCAATCAGAAGAATTAAAAGAAATGTTTAGCATACGAAGTGTTCCTACTTTACATTTTTATAAAGACGCAGACTTAATTTGGAGATATAATGGTTTTATGAATGGCCCTGCCCTTCACAAACATTTGTCCTCTCTTATAAATGAAAAATAAACATGAAAGCCCCAATAAAAAAAGACTTGGAATCGGTAGTAAAATTTGTTTTTGAAGCCCATCCAACTAAGAATTTTAACTACAAGCAAATCATTAAACATGCTCTTTTGCAGCAAGCCTCGCTTAAAGAAATAGAAGCAAAGGATTTAAAGGAAATGATTTTTGAAGCGATTGGATCGCTTATCGTTGATGAAAAAATTATAGAAGTAGACCGCGGAAAGTATAAGCTTATACCTGAACGTTCGCACCGCATAGGAAAAATTGACATTACCCAATCGGGTGCTGCATTTGTGATTAACGAAGATGGTGACGATGACATATATATTTCGCCTCGCAATGTTCGTAATGCTTTGCATGGAGACACCGTAAAAGTGTTTCTGTTTATTCATCGAAACAATAAAAGAAGATTGGAAGGTGAAGTGGTTGAAATTATAAAGCGCTCTAAAGAATTTTTTACCGGAATCATCCGACACTCGCAAGACGAAAGTATTTTCATACCCGATAGCCATAAGATTCATGTGGATATGATTGTCCAAAAAAATGGATTGAATGGGGCCAAAGATGGTGATAAGGTCAGTGTTAGAATTACCCAGTGGATACCCAATACACGAACACCCTATGCCGAAGTGGTAAAAGTTTTGGGAAAACCCGGTGAACACCAAACAGAAATGAATTCCATACTATTGGAATATGGTTTCCCTTTGCAATTCCCTGAAGAAGTGGAAAGAGAAGCCAAAAATATTTCGGATACAATTTCAAATGAAGAGATTAAGAAAAGAAGAGACCTGCGAAAGGTGTTGACTTTTACTATTGATCCGGAAGACGCTAAAGATTTTGATGATGCATTAAGTATTCAAACACTAAGCGAAGATGAATTTGAAATTGGGGTGCACATTGCCGATGTAAGTCATTTTATTAAAGAAGGAAGCGAATTGGATAAAGAGGCTTTTAGCCGTGCCACATCCGTCTATTTGGTCGATCGAGTAATTCCAATGCTACCTGAAAAACTATCAAACGAAGTTTGTTCTTTGCGACCTAATGAAGATAAACTTTGTTACTCCGTTATTTTTAAAATAAATAATGAGGCTATAGTAAACGATGTTTGGTTTGGTAAAACGGTGATTCATTCCAACACACGTTTCACATATGAGCAAGCACAAAGTATCATAGAGCAAAAAACAGGAGAGCATTCAAAGGATATTTTGCTAATGGACTCATTGGCTAAAAAAATGCGCAGCAAAAGAATTTCAAATGGAGCCATAAACTTTGAAAAAAGTGAAGTCAAGTTTAAGCTCGATGAAAAGATGAATCCGATTGGTGTATATATAAAAGAGAGTAAAGATGCACACAAACTTATCGAAGAGTTTATGCTTTTGGCCAACAGGTATGTAGCAGAGTTTGTTGGAAAACATCATGCTGAATATGCATTCTTTAATGCATCAAAAAAGAAAAATGCTGCCTCTAAGACTTTTATTTATAGGGTGCACGATGTACCGGACCAAGAGAAATTAAAAAACTTTGCTGCTTTTGCACAACGATTCGGACATCGTTTGGACATTAAGTCGGAACATAATGTCGCCCAGAGTATCAATCAGCTTGTAAAAAATATCTCAGGAAAAAAAGAACAAAATGTTTTAGAACAATTGGCCATTCGGAGTATGAGCAAAGCAGTATATACAACCGAAAACATTGGGCATTATGGATTGGCATTTAATTATTATTCTCACTTTACTTCTCCCATCAGACGTTATCCCGATTTAATTGCTCATCGATTATTAAGCCTTTATCTCTCGAATGGAAAAAGCATTGAATCCAAACCTTTAGATAAGAAATGCAAGCATTGTTCTGAAATGGAATCACAAGCTGCAGAAGCTGAACGGGCCTCCGTTAAGTTTAAACAAGTGCAGTATCTTGAAAATCGAATTGGTGAAAAATTCAAAGGCATCATAAGCGGTGTAACGGAATGGGGAATGTATGTAGAGTTGATCGAAAACAAATGCGAAGGAATGATTCGCTTGAGAGATATACCGGGTGATTTTTTTGAATTGGACGAAAAGACTTATACCATAAGAGGATTGCGGACCGGACGAAATTTTACTTTAGGCGATGAAATAAGTGTTGAGATTAAAAAAGTAAACTTGTTGAAGAAACAAATTGATTTTAGCATTGAAGATCAAGGAGAAATAGTTCGATCAAAACCCAAACAAAGTCAAAGAAAAGTTGATCACTTTAAGCGAAAAGAAAAGAAGAAAAAAAGAAGATAATTTAACGTATCAGCACTTTCTTGATCACTGATTTTCCGTTGTATTCTGCTTTCACAAAATATAGGCCTGCTGAAAATTTCTTAGCCAAATCAATTTTAACTACGGCACCCCCATTTGATTCCGATTGATGCCAAACTTTTTTACCTTGATAATCATACAGCGAAATGTCAACCTCGCCCGACCAAGTTGAAGATGCTGCAACATATAAACTTTCTGTGGCTGGGTTGGGATAAATCAACAATTCTTCATTGGCCAACTGGTTTCGGTTTAAACTAACCGTTTCACTGTATTCGAATCGACCGTTAATGTCAACTTGTTTAAGACGATAGAAATAGAGTAAACGATTCACATCGGTATCAACAAATTCATATGTTCTAACTGAATTGCTATTACCCGCTCCTTTAACAAATCCAATGGGCTGAAAATCTTTAGCATTTTCTGATCGCTCAATCATAAAACCATCGTTGTTGGTTTCAGATGCAGTTTTCCATTTTAATAAATTATGTGACCCATAAGTTCGAGCAGTTAATGAAATTAAAGAAACAGGGAGTGGAGTATTTGGTGGTCCAATAATTTCAAAATCATCAATCGCTACTCCGGCATTAACTACCGACTGATCGGATCTAAACACAAAACGAAAACTAACATTTGCATTGCCTGACAAGAATGAGACATCGGTGCTTTGTAAAGTGAAAGTTGATTTAGTTCCGTTGAAGTAGGCTTGGTTTAATGGGAATGAGGTGTTCATAGCATTATTAGCAAAGTCGTACCAATTGGGCGGATTGAAATTTCCTAAAGGAGTCCATGTATCTCCTTTATCGAGTGAATATTGAAGAATGAATCCATCGTAGTTCAATTCAAACAAATTCTTTCTGTAAAAGCGAAGTGTATATGACCCCGGTGCAAGTAAATTAAAATTAGGTGTGTACAAATAAGCTTCGGTCATATCGGTATAGTTACCGCTTAAACCTGTCACCCATACAAATGATCCGCTATTGGTACCATTTTTTCCAGCCGTAGCCGAATTGCCTCTAACCCAGGCAGTGCCATTTACAGTATAGCTTCCATAGTCCAATGCCATCGCATCAAAATTGCCGCCCATAGCCGGAGTATAGGGTGTGCCTTTGTTGGGTAATATATGAATGTAGTTGCTACGAGTTGCATTTATGTTTCCATTAATGGTTAAACTGATGGTGTACAAGCCTGGAGTATTGTACGTTTTAACCGGATTGCTTGCTGCGCTGCTGGTTCCATCTCCAAAGTCCCATACATAACTGGTCGCTTTAACCGATTGATCGATAAATTGAATGGGCTTATTTAAATATCCAATGGTAGGTGTGGCATAAAAGTCGGCACTTGCAGGAGAAAATATATCTGAACTAAATACACCTCTTCCGTGAGTGGAAGCAATAACTAAATTATCGGAGCTTCTCCGTTGCAACATCGTAATGCGGGTATTGGCCAATCCGCTACTCGAGGGAGCCCAATTTGTTGTATTACCATTTATTAAGTCAGTGCTCCAAACACCCAGCTCTGTAGCGAGCAATGCCTGGTTGTTGTTCAATGGACTGATCATGGCCCATCGTATAGGCATGTCAGGTAAGTTTCCTTCTATGGAAACCCAATTTGTTCCTCCGTTTGATGTTTGCCAAACACTATTAACACCATAATTTGAATAGGTAACGATCAATCGATTGTCATTTCCTTCTTCAATCTCAATACAAGAAACCGAACTTCCCGGCATTCCGGCTCCATTGTTAATCCATGTAGCTGTTGGGGTGGCAGAGTTGGCTGCATCAACCCGAACAACTCTTCCATTTGATAAACCAAAAAATACTCGATTAGATGTATTGGGAGAAACAGTTACTGCTCTAATGCTGGCTCCACCAAATTCTGCAATCGCTCTAATGTTTAAAGTGTTGCTGACCGGTGCATTTAAAATTACATAGTAATTTCCTGCTGTAGCGTTACAGTATAGATTGTTGTTTAAGTTATCATAGTCTGTCGGATTAACAAATGAACCATTATTGTTTCCTCCCATTCCCGTAAACGTATTTCCACCATTGGTACTTCGGTAATAATTATTGTACACATAGGATGTAAATTGATATTGGGGCTGATCCTGATCAATATGTACAAAGCAGCCATCGCCACCGGTTACTTCAATACTAGGTCCTATACCCGGCTGGCTTAATCGGTTTGATCCATTGTCTTGTGCTCCTGCCAAATGATTGTGCGAACTTGCTGTTGGGTGGATAGCACAAGCATAAAATTGAGTGATGTTATAATTTTGTGATTTGAATTGGGCGTTACTTCCACCAACCATGCTTCTATAAATTCCACCATCGTTTCCGAAGTAAACTGTAAAGCTGCTTCCGGGTTCAAAAACAATTGCATGTTGATCGGCATGTACTTCTATATATCCAAAGCCACCATACCAGTGAGATAATTGAGTCCAAGTACTTCCTCCATCGCTTGTTTTAAACAAGTCAACTCCTCCAATGATTAAAGTATTGCTGTTGTTAGGGTCTACCGCAGCTGTAAGATCATACCACGCTTGACCACGAGTAAAATCATTGCCTATACCCGGATCAGCATCAGTAGGTTTGTTTACCGTTGTCCAGTTCAATCCGGCATCACTGCTTTTCCAAATGGGTCCACTTCCATTGCCTCCACCTTGCGATATTACATAGAGCACGTTGGCATCGGAAGGTGCACAAGCTATTTCAAGTCGTTGAAATCCGGTTGTAGCAAAACCATTTGCTCCTGTGTTGAGTTTTGTCCATGAGCCAGCATTTCCATTCGATGATTTATAAATTCCATCCGTTTGAAATAAACCGGCTGATGCATAAATAGAATTATCTGCTGCAATTTCTATATCGGCTATGCGAGATGAAGTAGATCCATTACCAGCCGAAAGTACATTTGTCCATGTGGTTCCACCATTTGAAGAACGGAATAAACCGTTTCGAGTTGCCGCATAAACATCTCCACTTGTTGGATGCACTAATACCCTTTGAACATATTGAAAGTTAGCATTGTTTGCCGTTGATCCTAATTGACTCCATGTATTACCACCATCGGTGCTTTTAAAAATTCCGTTTCCTCTTTGTGCATCAGCATTATAAAAACCCTCACCGGTACCGAAATACATTTCGCTAGTATTTAATGGATTGAAACTGATACATGTGATGGATATATTGTTCAGCATATCATCAATCGCATTCCATATCGGTGGTGTTTGAGTAATATCAGTTGTTTTCCAAAGACCACCACCAACACCTCCGGCAAAGATTGTTTTCTTAGTAGCATCGTTCGGATCAATTAAAATAGCACGTGTTCGACCGCCAACATTGTTCGGTCCTCTCTCTTGCCAAACTATTCCGGGAATGGCAGCGGTAGCTTGAAGTTGATTATTGTTTAATAGGCTTTTGGTATAATTCAGTGCCTTAGCCAATCGCTCCCGTGGCACGTAACCTAATGCAGGATCTTTTGTTATTTCCATCTCATGGAGCATGGCCAAATCCATACGATCTCGTTTTTCAATACCAATATTTTTTCGTTCGCTTTTTCTGAATCTCTTTTCGAAATCACTGCTCCGAAAATGAAATCCTATGCTTGTAAAAAACACAGCATAGATCCCAATAATGGTGATGCTTAATAAATTCTTTTGGTATGATGGATTTAACCTCACTGCTTAAAAACGTATATCTACAAACAAAGTTACATAAGCGAACTGTGCTTATCAAGTAAATAACGTTTTGATAATCAATTAGTTTTTAAGCTTACTTCCATCAATTTTGATGATTTCTCCGCCTTGGTATTGTTGAGTAAGTATTAAGTCACCATTTTCGTCAAACGATTTCCATAAACCATCCTTTATACCCAATTTGTAATTGTTCTCCTCTTTTAGTTTTCCGTTTCGGTAAAAGTACTTATGTGTACCGTTTTCTAAACCATCAATATAATTGCCTTCAAAAGCAGGTTTATTGTTTGAAAAGAACTGCTTCCAAAGGCCGCTTTCTTTTCCATCAATGTACATTCCTTCCGCTTTATAGCCTCCGTTATTGAAATTCCATTTTCCATCTCTCAATCCCGAAACATACGCTCCTTCGGCTATTATATTTCCTGCCTCATCGTATTCATACGAAACGCCTTCTTCTTTTCCTTTTTCGAAATATTGCTCTCTTAGTTTTGCTCCTCCTGAGAAATACCAAAGCCATTCGCCTTCGGGAAGATCTTTTGTATATTTTCCTTTTTGTTGCAATGCACCTTCTTCATAATAAAATAGCCATTCGCCTTCTTTCTTCCCTTCTTTATAATTCCCCTTTGCTTTAATTTTATTATTAGGATAAAACAATTCCCACAATCCTGTTGGCCTTCCATCCTGATCTACTGGTCCTATGGCCACTATTCTTCCGTCTTCATATATTTTTGACTCTACCACATTTCCTTTTTCATCATAGCGTGTAAATAAGCCTTGACGTTTTCCATCTTTCATATTAACGGTTGATTGAACTCTTCCGTTATTAAAATACGTGCGATCAACTTCGAGTTCAACTTTAGTTCCTCCCTGATCGATCAATTCACCATCTTTATAAATTTCAATCAGGGAAATCATTCCCATACGATTAAACTCTTTATACAATCCATCTCTTTTATTATCGAGATAAGAGATTTCTCTTTTGATTAAACCATTTCTGAAAAATTCTCTGTGAACGCCTTGCTTGTTTCCAAATTTATCAAGTCGATTTATTTTTTCTTCTCTTTGAAAATAACCGTTTTTATAGTGCGTCATGGTAATCACAGTGCCTTGTTCATTGTATTCCAAAGCAATTCCGTTTTCAATTCCATTGGTATACAGTACGCGTTTTTGAATCTTTCCACTTTCAAAATAAAACTCTTCAGCACCTTCTTTTAAATTATTAATCAGGTAAATTTTCCTTTTAATATATCCGCTTGAATAAAATTCATATTGCCAACCATTGCGCAGATTATTTTTGTAGTTGTAGATTGAACTTACTAAACCTGCCTCATCAAAAAATTTCCATTCACCACTGAGTTGATGGTTTTCTCGTAATCCAATAGAGCGCATAATTCCATTTTCATGAAAAGTTTTCCAAAGTCCATCGGGTTTTCCATTCACCAAATTTCCTTCGCTACTTACTTTACCATCCGGAAATCGGAACTGATTAAACCCATTTAGATTTATATTTTGCGGTTGTGATTGAGCAAAACTTAAAAAGAGTAGTGTACAAAATATAGAAAGCAATATTCTCATATACCTGCTTGTGCTGATATATCCAGCATTCTTTGTAAAGGTAACAAAGCTCTTTCCATTAATTGTGAAGGAATTGTAATTTCAGGTTGCTCATTTTTCATGCACAAATAAACTTTTTCGAGCGTATTTAATTTCATGTGTGGACATTCATTGCAAGCGCAATTATTATCGGGTGGAGCAGCAATAAATGTTTTGTCGGGCGATGCCAATTGCATTTGATGTATTATACCTGCCTCTGTTGCCACAATGTATTCTTTCTTATCGCTTGTTTTGGTATAGTTTAATAGTCCGGTAGTGCTTCCAATAAAGTCGGCATGCTGAAGTATAGGTTCTTCACATTCGGGATGGGCAATTAATTCTGCTTTGGGGTGCAGTGCTTTTAATGCACTTATTTTCTTCAAAGAAAAAATTTCGTGCACCATACAAGAACCATCCCATAACAACATTTTCCTTCCGGTTTTTTTCTCAATAAACTTCCCTAAATTTTTATCCGGTGCAAAAATGATTGGTGTTCCTTCTTCAACACTTTCAACAATTTTGACTGCATTAGACGATGTGCAAATAATATCGCTCAAGGCTTTAATCTCTGCCGAACAATTGATGTAACTGATGACCACATGGTCAGGATGTTGTTTTTTAAAAGCTTCAAATTTTTCAGGTGGACAAGAATCACTCAAGGAACATCCTGCCTTTAAATCGGGTAGTACTACTTTTCTTTTAGGATTCAACAGTTTTGCGGTCTCCGCCATAAAATGAACGCCTGAGAAAACAATCATGTCCGCCTTTGTTTCTGCAGCCTGTCGGGCTAAACCCAAACTATCGCCAATGTAGTCTGCAATATCCTGAATATCCGAATCCTGATAGTAATGTGCCAGGATAACTGCATTTTTTTCTCTTTTTAATTTTTCAATTTCTGAAAATAAGTCTATGCTTGGATCGATCATATCGGTAGTTTGATTGCTGGCACAAAATTAAATCGCATCATCGGTAAATAAAAACCCTAAGCCTTGATTTAACAAACAACCTATACATATATAATTATATTAATTTAAAGTATGTTGTATATGTATAGTCTGTTAGTATTGTTGAATTCTATTTTTAAAATATTTTGAAGTTGATTTATTTTTATTTGATTAACAACTTTTAAACAAGACATTGTTTTATAACATATTGTCTTTTAATAAGAAAACACTTTATACACAATCTTGTTTTTGTATGCTTGTTTATAAAAAACGAGTGAATTTCATTTCTATTTTGGTTGATAAAATCATAGTAAGTAACTCATAAAATATACCCTTTTATGTTTGGTGAAATCAAATTATTACATAAGCAGAGTTCAACCAATTGCTTCAACATGAATTGAATTTATTTTTGCTAACAAGTATTTTTTTAATCAACAGGTAAAATGTTATTAAATCAGCCTTTTATGAACAGATGTTGTGTCATCAATTTATTTTAATAATAGAAGCATTGTTCACCGCTAGATAAAAACAGATTTATACCTTTACCCTAAACAAAAGATAAATGAAAATTAGCATTGGATGTGATCATGCCGGTTTTGAAATGAAAGAAAAGCTCAGTCAATGGTTAGAACAAAATTCATATGCACTTATTGATTGTGGAACCAACAGCCTGGATAGTGTAGATTATCCTGATTTTGCACATAAGGTAGCTCAGCAAGTTGAATCAGGAGAAAGCAGATTTGGTATACTGTTGTGCGGAAGTGCAAATGGAGTAGCTATGGCTGCCAATAAACACGAAAAGATTCGAGCAGCGCTGTGTTGGACAGAGGAAATTGCACAACTGAGTCGATTACATAATGATGCCAACATCATTTGCATACCTGCACGTTTTGTTGATGAAATTACCGCCAGGAATATGATCAAGGTCTTTTTGGAAAGCAAGTTTGAAGAAGGAAGACATTTAAAAAGAATACAAAAGATACCCATATGCTAATACGTTTTACTCTTGCCTTTTTCAGCGCTTTAATTATTTTTTTTTCTAATGTAAATGCTCAAGACTCCTTGGCATTGAAGTATGCAAAAACGATTGATGCTAATGAACTCAGATCGATTATATTTCAACTAGCCGGAGATGAAATGGAAGGAAGAGCAAGCGGTGAAGAAGGTCAGAAAAAAGCAGCAAAGTATATTTCTGATTATTATTTTAATTGTGGAATAAATCCACTTAATGAAACAGATTATTATCAAACTTTTTTTCTTAAAAGAATAAGATACCAAAGCAGTCCCTTAGCAATTCAAAGCAATAGTCTTATTGAGGGGGTTGACTATGCTGTTTATAATCCTAGAACAAGCAGAAAAATAGAATCCTCTACTTTTTTATGGGGAGTTTATTTAAATCAGTTGGATATAGAAAAATCGGAAGTTGAAAATCAGATATTGATCGGATATGATTCACTCTTAAATGCTCTGGGTGCTGAAGGAAATACCCGAATGGCGATGGCGAACATTCGAAAAATAGAGGAACAACTTAGAGATAAAGACCCAAAGGCTTTGTTTGTGATCACTAAAAATGTAGAAAGATTTTATAAGAGACTAAAATTATATTACGACTCAAATCCTCTGTTTTATGAGCTTAACAACAATGAAATACCTATAGTATTAATTAGCGAAGAAACAGCCAATAAAATTATATCCCCTTCAAAAGTAAAATTGGTTAAATGGAAAAAGTGTTTTGATGCAGGGAAGAAAACCAAGGTCATCCAGAATTTTGAAAACATTTTGCTTGAAATAAATTCGAGCATAGAAGAAGTTAGTACCGAAAATGTATTGGCCTATATTCCTGGAAGCGATTTAAAAGAAGAACTCATTGTTATAACCGGGCACTATGACCATTTAGGAAAGAAAGATGGAAAAATATATTACGGTGCCGATGATAATGGAAGTGGTACTGCTGGAATTATGACACTCGCTAAGGCGTTTAACAATGCACGAGTAAATGGACATGGTACCAGAAGATCAATATTGATTATCAATTTTACTGCAGAAGAGATTGGTCTTTTAGGCAGCCGTTATTATACATCAAACCCGGTATTTAGTTTATCGAATACGGTTGCCAATCTCAATATTGACATGATTGGACGAAGCGATGATCAGCATAAGGACAACTCGAATTATGTTTATGTCATTGGAGCCGATAAACTTAGCTCTCAACTGGATTCTTTAAATACATCGGTTAATCAGACCTATTCAAAAATGGAATTGGATTATACTTTTAATCAACCCAACGACCCTAATCGCTTTTATTACCGATCCGATCACTACAATTTTGCAAAAAACAACATACCGTGTATTTTTTATTTTAGTGGTGTTCATGAGGATTATCACAAACCCGGAGACACACCCGACAAAATTGATATCAATAAAGTAGAAAAAATAACAAAATTGGTTTTTTATACCGCTTGGGAAATTGCCAATATGCCAACACGACTAATCGTTGACAAAGCTGCTGATGAAAACAGAGATTGAAAATTTTATTGAAAAAAGTAAAACGAGCGTCTCCGATCAGGCGAGAAAGAACATTATTGATGCGGCACTGCAAACCTACACACAACACCACAATACCGCACTTGAGCAATTCAGTTCTGTAAACACAGTCAAACAGAAGGCAGCTCATATTCGCTGGAAAGCAATCAATAATCTTGAAAAATATCTGATAGAGTTTGAGTCAGTATTTCATAAAAATGGAGGTAAGTTAATTTGGGCGCAAAATGCCGAACAAGCAGTAGATGAAATCGAAAACATTATCCGGCAACATCAATCAAAGATATTGTACAAAAGCAAATCGGCTGTATGCGATGAAATTAATTTAGTAGATGCATTGAACGAGCGCGGAATTAAATCGATTGAAACCGATACCGGGCAATTCATCATAAGACAAAACAATGAGAAGGCAGAACATATGGTGGCACCGGCCATTCATAAAAGTAAGAGCGATGTGTTTGAACTTCTTAAAAACGATTTTGATTTTGATGCGAAGTCTGACGTTCATCAGGCCGTTAACTTTACTTCAAACTTAATTAAAGAAAAGATTAAAGAAGGAAAAGTAACCATTAGTGGCGCAAACTTTTTATGTGCCGATGCCGGAGCCATAGCCATAACCGAAAACGAAGGTAATATTTTTTATTCTATAGGAAATGCCAAAGCGCATATCGTGCTCACCGGTATTGATAAAATGCTTCCTTCTATAAATGATCTCGATCTTTTTTTACCACTGCTTTCCACTTTTGCAAGTGGTGAGTCATTGAGTTCGTTCAATCATATAATAACAGCGCCTCAAAGAGGGAAGGAACTTTATCTAATCTTGTTGGACAATGGACGTAGCAATGCGTTGAGCGATAAAGAAACCCGTCCGGTAATGTCTTGTATTAAATGTGGTGCTTGTCAAAATGTATGTCCTGTATTGCGAGCCACTGGAAATATTGCCCTATCGTTTGAGCATGGAGGCCCTTCGGGCAACTTGCAAAATGCACTAAAAAATAATCCGAAGGAGCAAAGCCACTTATTTGAGCTAAGCACTTTGTGCGGAAAATGTGATACCGTTTGTCCGGTGAATATAAATCTCCACAAATTGTATTTATATGGACGAAAAAACCACAGCGATCAAAACAACGGATTGAGTACAGGTAAACTCAACATGTTTTTATGGAAAAAGAGTGTTGCTAAGAGAGGAGCCTACAATTTTGCATCGGGTAAAATGAGAAAGGTTGTAGTAGAAACTTACTTTAAATCTGGACTTAAACCGTACAACTTAACACTGAGCGAAAAATCGTTCAATGACATGTGGAGAGAGCAAATGATGCTGAATTAGATTCTTTTTTTATCGATCTTGAAAAGGTATATTTGTTATATGAGAACACTATTGGTTCTAATGATTTTGCTCATGTGTTGGTCGTGTAAAAAGGAGAACCCTGCCCAACAACCTGCAGATATTGAAACCGGTACTCTACGTTTAGAGTTTGAACATTTTGCTGACAATACATCTTTGCTGTATCATACATGGTATGTCAATGCGAATAACGACAGCTTTACAGTTAGTTTTTTGAAATATTATATCAGCAATATTTCAATTTCTAATGCTAATGCAGCGAATTGGAAAGAAGAGAATAGCTACCATTTGGTGGAACATCATAATGGTTCAACTTCTGTTATCACAGTTAATAATGTTCCTGTGGGCAGCTTTACAAAACTAAATTGTGGATTAGGTGTTGATTCCATTAGAAATGTAAGCGGCTCGCAAACAGGCGCATTAGATCCTTCAAATAATATGTTTTGGAGTTGGAACAGTGGATATATTTTTTTTAAAATGGAAGGCTTAGCTCCTAAAAGCCCAACTACGGTTTACACTTTCCATGTTGGAGGATTTAATAGTCCTAACTCTGCCTACAGAGATTTGGAATTTAGTTTGACAACAAACCCATTGATAATCAGCAAAGGAAAAACATCAACGATAAAAATAAAGGGAGATGCAATGGCATTTATGAATAATCCGAATCCATTGAACTTAGCATTCAACAATAATATAAGCACACCGGGCCATGCCACACAAGTGGCTGCCGACAACTATGCCAATATGTTTTCAGTTTTGTCCGTTATTAATAACTAGGAAAATGAAAAATAATATATTTCTAATAGTCATTTCGTTGCTGTCATTTATATCGTGTCAGCGCGATCCCTCATTAGAAATTGCTGAAAGCGAAAAGGAAATCAAATTTTATGTACCACAAGGATTTCCGCCTGCGCACTATCAGTTTACAAACAATCCCATCACACAAAAAGGATTTGAATTAGGGCGCTCGCTATTTTATGATCCCATTTTATCGAAAGACAATACCATTTCTTGCGGTTCGTGTCATCAATTGCATGCAGCTTTTGCGCACAGCGACCATGCATTAAGTCATGGCATTAATGGTTTGTTTGGAAATCGAAATTCTCCGGCTCTTTTTAATACGGCATGGTGGACATCATTTTTTTGGGATGGAGGTGTAAATCATATTGAAGTGCAACCAATTGCACCTATAACCAATCCCGTTGAAATGGATGAAACCTTGGCCAATGTAATTGCTAAACTGCAAGCTCATCCAAACTATCCTTCCAGATTTAATCAAGCTTTTGGTAGCGATAGTATAACATCGCAGAATATGTTAAAAGCTTTAGCACAGTTTATGGGCGCTATGATTTCGGCCGATTCGAAATACGATAAATACATCCGGCAAGAAAATGGAGTCACGTTAACAAATGCAGAGCTAAATGGAATGAATATTTTCAATGCAAAATGTGCCACATGCCATACTCCGCCTTTGTTTACCGATTTTTCTTTCCGCAATAATGGATTATATGCCACCTTCCCTGTCGATTCGGGAAGAGCAAGAATAACCGGAGATGTGAACGATATTGGAAAGTTTAAAGTGCCATCGTTGAGAAACATTGTTGTTACCAAACCATATATGCACGATGGATCAATCAATCAACTGGCCGATGTTTTAGAACATTACAATAGTGGAATACAAAGCTCTGCCACACTCGATCCTTTACTGAGTTCAGGAATTAGTTTGAGCAATCAGGAAAAATCGGATCTGCTAAGTTTTCTTGCTACACTGACCGATTATACATTCATCAACGATCAGCGCTTTGCAGAACAATAAGCAATGATCTATTGTTTGATTATTTTTAAATGATGTTGATGATCCTTCGCATCGATTACAGAAACTAAATAAATACCCGCCACTAGTTTTTCTACATCAATGGATGTTGAGTATTCGTCTATATGATAGCGTTTAAGCAATTGACCACGCAAGGTGTATATTTCAACCTGCTTAAGTTTTACTTTAGCTTCAATAAAAAAAAGATCGCTTACAGGATTAGGGAAAAGGTGAATACCTGTTTTACTAAAAGTATTCTCTGAATGTCCTAAACTGAGTTCATCAACAATTACCAATCCTTCTGTGGCAGTACCAATCCAAAGTTCAGCCATTGATAAATTCATACAGCGGACATAGGAATCGGGCATGGCGGAATTTGTACTGTCGAGGTTTTGGAAAAACACCCCCTTTTTTATGATCAATCCTTTATCAATAGTACCTGCGTATTGTGTGTTTAAAGATTTCACCAATATAGATGTGGCATTATTACTGGCTATGGTTGATGTGCTGGTATTGTATAATAAAATACTTCCTGTTTGAGGCACCCTTGCTCCTATTCCTGCATTCGCAAAAGCCATCCACACATTTCCATTGGCATCCTTGTCTAAACCCAACACCGTATTATCGGGCAATTGGTTCGGAAAAGTAAAGACACTCCATGTCGTATCTTCTATAATGACCAATCCACCATTAATGGTTCCCAAATACACCGTACTGTCGTCTATATATATATCTGCAATGTTGTTCGACATCAATGGAGAGTTAAACATATTGTAAATGGTCCACGAGGTGTCTTTGAATACTGCTATACCTCCTGTAGTTGCAGCCCAAACAAAACTACTATCATCCATATCAATGCTTC
>DAOQTX010000012.1:0-54824 GCA_035340715.1 Bacteroidia bacterium
AGCGCCTTGGGGCAGTGCCAGTATATTGCTGATATCTTACGGTTACATTCAAATGTTGGGAAAAACCGGATTGCGTGCAGCAACCGAAACCGCTATACTTAATGCCAATTACATCGCTTCAAAACTCGAAGCTCATTATCCAATACTCTATAAAGGAAAGCAAAGCAGAGTAGCTCACGAAATGATCATTGACTGTAGAGCATTTAAACAAAGTGCTGGACTTGAAGTGGCCGATTTGGCCAAGCGATTGATGGATTATGGTTTTCATGCTCCAACGGTTTCGTTTCCGGTAGCCGGCACTTTAATGATAGAGCCAACCGAAAGTGAAAACAAAGCCGAGCTCGATCGCTTTTGTGAAGCCATGATTGCCATACGTGAAGAAATCAAAAATATTGAAACGGGTGTGTGGAGCCGAAATGACAATCCTCTGATAAATGCACCTCATACATTGGCCGAACTTACAGCCGATGAATGGACCCATGCCTACAACCGCCAACAAGCCGCCTGGCCATGCCATTATTTGACCCAAAATAAATTTTGGCCTTCGGTAAAACGTGTGGACAATGCCTATGGTGATCGCAATTTAGTATGCTCATGCAATGATATCAGTACCTACGAACATTCTGATGAAGTGGTAGGGGCTTAAAGTTTTGAACCAATGTGAGGCTGGAAATACAATGTTTTTTTTTGATATTTTCAATAAGGTATTATTGATATAAGCCATCCCATAAGGATGGCTTTTGTGTATTTTCCCTTTACTAGTAAATTGCTACGCTAGCGCTCGCAATGACGCTTTGGTTTTGTGTTGGTGTGCTTTTGTATTATACGTTAAAGTAGAACAGAACTAAATCTATTTATCTTTACTTTATGAAGAACCGCATCCTTGCATTTTTCTTTTTGTGTATTGTGGCATTTGTTTTTGGCAAAGAGTATGCTAATCACATAACCAAGAATGTTCGCAACACCATCACCTACAATGTGGGTGCTGCGCCCTCACTCAGCGCCCCCCACTCCGGCATCTGGCTGCAAAACTCACACGGTGCAATGGTTGTAAGCAATAGCATTAGCAACGATGCACCCGCTACCGGACTAACCGACTTCAGGGGCATTGATGTGGTGAGCAGTACTTCTTGCCAGATTAATTGTAATGTGATTGACAAAATCAGCCGCGCAGTTTATTTTACCGGTGATTGTAATTTTACCAAGATGCGCCTCAATGAATTTAAAAATTACGAACATGCCATAGAACTTTTTGATAACAATACCCTCCTTTCTGAGCAGGGAGAAATTGACCCTGCCACCAATCTGTATATGGCTTATGATAATGAATGGACAGATGGAACTAGTTCGGTATATAGAACTTTTAGGAATTCGGTCATTCAACCAACATTATTTAACTGGTATTATGACGGAGCACCCAATCATGATCCCACCCCTACAAATACGGTTAACCCGAACTCATTAAATGTAATTAATTGTACTTGTAGCTGTACCACGGCCAACCGCGAAACCGAAAGGGGAGAAACCATGCTGCGTTTGATAAACGATTCCATACTTTTTGAAGAAAATCCTGAAGAAGTTGCATACACTGCCAAACTGAGTGTGTTCAATGCCATGCAGGCCGACAGCGCCATTATTTATCAAAACAAGGCTGATGATTATTTATATGAAGGATTTTATACAGCAATGAAAAACGGCAATATGGGTTTGCTCGATACCGTAAAGGCGCTTTCGGCCGACAGCACTACGATTCAGGCAGCCCTTGCACTGAATGCCGCCATATACGATACCAACTTTGTGGAAACATGGCTCAAAACAGTGAATTATATATATCTGGGCAGCGTTGCCAGTGGTGTAAGCATAAGTAGCGCGGACAGCGCACTGCTTAATTACATTTCTGATTTGCCGTTAAAAGAAACCGGCCCTGCCAAATTTATGGCTGCTGCTCTATTGGGAAAGGAAGTACATGAAGAGCCGTCAATGGCAGCTTTAAGAAATTCGGGCGTCATTAACAGTAAGGATATTCCAAAAAAAACAGACGAGAAAATAATTCCTGTTGTTTTTCCTAACCCTGCGATAAGCCGGGTTTATATTACCGGTGCCAGCATAACTCTGCTGGAAATTCATGATGCTTACGGGCGTATATGCTTGAGTAAACGTAATGTTCAAAATGCAGATATTGAGAAACTCAGCAGTGGATTTTATACCATCACCTTATGGGAAGGAAATAAAATTTTGCATAAAGAAAAATTGGCGATAATCAGGTAAGCAGATAATAATGATAATACGTAAAATTATTTTTATTGCTTTTAGTCTGATTTGCCTTGATGCATATTCTCAAAATGAAAATTTAAATTGGACGTTTGGAGATTCTGCTGGAGTTTATTTTCAGAACTTAAATAATGCATTGCCGGCAATAAGTAGTTTAAGAAGTCGGGGTAGCTGCGCATCGGTTTCTGATTCAAGCGGCAATTTAGTACTGTATGCCAATACCAGGGCAACTGTAGCCGGAAGAACCACATTTATCTGGAATGCAAATAATTTATTAATTAAAAATGGTACCGACATAGTTGGACAAGGCTGGTACCACGAGATAGTCATCGTACCTTTTCCGGGCAACGACAGCTTGTTTTATGTTTTCAGCATAGGTGTTACCGGACCCTATTTGGGTTTGTATTATTCAATAGCGGATATAAAAAACGATACCATTATCCAGAAAAACATCCAACTTCTTTCTATAGCTCAAGATGATTGTATAAGTGCGGTAAAGCATGGTAATGGACGGGACTGGTGGATAGTAGGAAGAAATATTGTGCAAGCACAATGGAATAATCAATATTATAAATTTCTTGTAACTCCTGGTGGAGTTGCAGGACCCTATTATCAGAGTATTGGTGATACTAATTACTCGAATACTGGTCGAATTTCTTTTTCTCCCTCGGGAGATACATTATTATACACTGATGGAGGAGACATTATACAATATTTTAGATTTGACCGTTGTTCGGGTATTATGTCAAATCCGGTAACAATAAGACCACCTGCTACAATTTACAGCGAATGGACCTGGAGCAATGAGTTTTCTCCAAATGGGAGATATATTTACACCAGCACCAGCAAAGATACCACGCAGTTGTTTCAGTACGATTTACAATCGCCCAACCCGCTGGCAAGCCGGGTTACCTTGTATCAAAGCGTTTTCCCAGAATATGCCGGAGGCGATGTAAAACGCGGCCCGGATGGGAAAATTTATTTTAGCATTGCATACAATAATGGTGTAAATTTTAATTACCCTTACCCCGATAGTGTGTATAACAATTACAATATGTATTTGTCTGTCATCAACGCTCCGGACAGTGCAGGTGCTTCCTGCAATTTTCAGCCCTACTCGTTTTACCTGGGTGGCAAGCGTACGTACTACGGTCTGCCCAACAACCCCGATTATCACCTGGGTCCAAAGATGGGCAGCGGCTGCGATACGCTGCTTGCCATCAATGAACATTCGCAGAACATTGTTATCAGCAACTTGTTTCCCAATCCCAACAACGGGGAGTTTAGCATCAATTACTTTTTGCCCAATGCCCAAAGCGGAAAGCTTGCTATATTTAACCTGCAGGGGCAAATACTGTATGAAATGAAACTGCCGCGTTATACATATATGCAAAACATCAACATCAAAAACCTCGCTGCGGGTATTTATGCTTTAAGAATACAAAGCGGTGATAAATCATTGGTGAATAAATTTGTAGTACAATAAAAAAAGCTCACATATCTTCCGCCTGCTTATCATTGCAAGGAACAAAAAGGCTTGCATGCTGCCGGGTGGCAAAGCAATCTTTTTTGTTCACTGCATCCGATTGAAGGATTGGAATTTTATTTTCTTTGTTTGAATAAATCAAATAAATTTTTCACCCATCTTGAGCTTAACATCGTTCACAAATTGGCGAATCTGTTGTTCGTCTTCTTTTTTACAGATGAGCAAAACATCTTTGGTATCAATTACGATATAATCTTTCAGCCCTTGAAGAACAGCTAGTTTGCCATGTTTCACATTCACAATATTGTTTTCACTATTGTAAAGCAAAACACTTTTTCCAACTACAGCATTTTTTTTATCGTCATGCGGTACATGCTCGTATAATGATCCCCAAGTGCCTAAATCGCTCCAACCGAAATCGGCACCCAATACAAAAACATTTTCTGCTTTTTCCATTATTCCAAAGTCGATGGAAATATTGGTACAATGCTCGTAAGTTTTTTTGATAAAAGAATTTTCTTCATCTGTACCGTAAACCGATGGATTGCTCATGAATAAATTGTAGATATCGGGCAAATGCTGTTTAAGGGCATTCATAATGCTATTAATATTCCAAATAAAAATTCCGGCATTCCATAAAAAGTCTCCGCTTTTTAGAAAAAACTTTGCCATTTCGAGATTTGGCTTTTCGGTAAACGTTTTTACTTTTTTTATTTCATCTTTTTTCTTTTGGTCAATAAACTGAATGTAACCATAACCGGTATCGGGGCGGCTGGGTTGAATGCCTAGTGTGACCAAATGATCGCCTTCTTTTGTAAAGGATAAGCATTGATTAATGCAATCAACAAAAATATCTTCTTGCAAAATAATATGGTCGCTTGGAGCTACGACAATATTGGCATCGGGATTTATACTTTTTATTTTAAACGAAGCATAGGCTATGCACGGAGCGGTATTGCGTCTTTCGGGTTCGCACAGTATTTGTTCGGGTTTAATGTCTTCGAGTTGTTTCAGTATTAAATCCTTATACAACTCATTGGTGACGATGTAAATATTTTCAGTCGGGCATATTTTTTTAAAACGGGCAAAGGTTTGTTGAATCAAGGTTTTGCCGGTTCCGAGTATATCTAAAAATTGTTTCGGATAATCGTTTCTGCTTACAGGCCAAAAACGGCTTCCAATACCACCGGCCATGATTACACAATAGTTATTTTTCATTTATTTAATTCTAAGGGTAAAAAAATTTCAGCAATTCGTACATGAATTTGCGCAATGATCATGAAAGAGAATCGAGAGCGTCTTTTAATTGGCCAACAATTTCAGAAACCTCATCGCTGCGGCAGGTGCCTACTGATAGTCGATACCAGGTTGAGGAAGGATCGGCTCCAAAAGCATAAAAGGGTACCAATGCTATCTTAGCTTCGTTCAGCAAAAAGGTAGTGATGTCGCTTGTTTTTGCCAACTCCTTTCCATCTTTTGTTTTGCGTCCTTTAATATTTATTTGAACGGTTAAATACAATGCCGCTTGAGGTTCAATAGCGTTTACCGTATAGCCTTGGTTTTTAAGATCCATTATTCCATTGTAGAATGCTCTCAGTCTTTTTTCAATTCGGGTTTTAAAATTATTTAAGTACTCCTGTACATCGTTTGTTGTATTAAAAAAATCGGCAACAGCCATCTGTTCCGCCTTGGGCGACCATGCTCCTACATGAGTAAGTATGGCTCTTATTTTATTGATCAGTTTTGCCGGCCCATACGACCAACCTACGCGCACTCCGGTAGCCGCCAAAGATTTTGAAATACCATCAATAAATATGGTATAGTCTTTTAGCTCCGGTTTAATCAAAACCGGATTGTAGTGTTTGTATTTTCCGTAGGTCAATTCCCAGTATATGCTGTCGTAAATCAAATACAATGGTTTTATTCCGGGAGCTCTTCTCTGATTTTCTTCAACAATCAACTCGCAAATTTCTTTGAGTTGTTCGTAACCAAAAACAGTTCCGGTAGGGTTTAATGGACTGCACAGTGCCAGAACACTGGCATTGGATAAATGCGGTCTGAGATCATCGGCCGTGGGCATAAAATTATTTTCAGCATTGGTTTCAACGCTGATGGCTTCGGCACCCATGATGTGACAATAGTGATTGTTGTTCCACGATGGCACCGGAAAAACCACTTTGTCGCCCGGATCGCAAATGGCCATATAGGAAGCAAAAATCAAAGGTCTTGCACCGGCAGCTACAACAATTTCTTCCGGGCTATAATTCAGCTTTTCTTTTGTAGCCAAATATGCCGAAACTGCTTTTCTCAATTCGGGCATACCGCTCGCCATAGGGTAATTGGTATGATGTTGTGTATAATGCTGAACGATAGACTGAGTGAGCGATTCGGGTATGGGAAAAATATCGGGATTAAAGTCTCCGATGGTCAAATTAAAAATCTTCTCACCTTGCTTTATTTTTTCATTCACTTCATTTGAAATACGAATGATTTCCGACCCTATGATGTTTTCTGTCATGTTTGAAAGCAACAGGTCGGTTTTTTGTATGGTAGTTACTGTCATTTTTTTCTGCCGAGGTTTCTTTGAATTACAAAGGTACGTTTTAGCCTGCTAAAAAAGAACTCCAAATGCAAAGGGTTTAAACAGCTTTTCGCAACGAATACTCTTGCGAAATAGGTTTAACCATCATCAAACGACTCAGTAGATAAATATCTTTGGTAAAAAATTCGCGGCACTCAATATTTTTCTTAAGAACTTTTCTCTTGATAAAAATTCTGCCGGTATTGATTTTAAATTTACTGTTGTATTGTAATCGTTCAAGATAGTACCAACCGCGCTTTGGTTTATCATAGGCCATCAACACCTTGTGTAGATTGAAATTATTGCAACTGGTAGAGGAAGGATCTTCAATAAAATGAGCTAAGGCATGTACCAATGGTTTTGGAAAAATGTTTTCTCCCAAAAAATATTTCATATGTCTTCGGTATTCTTTTTTCCAATGTAAGCCATGTGGATGAGCAACACGCGGATATTTTTTCCAGGTAGAGATATGTGCTATTTCGTGAATGAGTGTAATTAAAAAAGAGTAGCGATTCAAATCTTCGTTTACTGTAATCTTATATTTTTTTAGTTCACTATCGTTGCTGCTGTCTCCATATTTGCTCGATCGGCTAGGAGCCACAACAAATTCAACATTATAATACACTAAAAGATTAATGCAACGTGTAATAGATTTTTGAGGAATAAAATGATGGAGAACTTTTTTAAGTTCGTTTCGATACGACATAAGAATGAAAGTTTAGGTTTTACAAAAAGGGTTGGGCTTAATCACCAACCGTCACACCGAAATATAGTTCTTTTGGAAGGAAATTCAAGAGAAAACCGAAAAAATAATATAGCTGGCCAAATATGCAGCTAAACCCATGAAAATGAATTGAATAAGCGGCCATTTCCAGGATCCGGTTTCTTTTTTTACCACTGCAAGAGTACTCATACATTGTAGTGCGAAAGCATAGAAAAAAATAAGAGAAAGTGCCACAGGAAGGCTAAAAAATGGCTCTCCGGTGTCAGGATTTACGGCTAAACTCATTTTTTTCCGTACCGTTAGTAAGTCATTGGATTGATTTCCAACACTATATAATGTTGCCATGGTTCCAACAAAGACTTCTCGCGCAGCAAATGACGTTAATAAGGCAATTCCAATTTTCCAATCAAACCCCAGCGGTTTGATTATTGGTTCAATGCTTTTTCCAAGCATGCCGGCAAAACTATTTTCGAGCTTTTCTGCAGTTCTAGCGTTGATCAAATTTTCTTCATGTGCATCAACCTGCGACAACATGATTTCATATTTCTGATCTATTTCTTCGAACACCCCGGGCAAACTAAAACTGGATAAAGCCCAAAGAACTATTGAGATGGCCACAATTACTTTTCCGGCTTCGAGGATAAAAACTTTGATCTTATCGAAGATATTAATGAACACCGATGACCAACGAGGCAAACGATAGATAGGCATTTCCATTACAAAAATTCCTCGTTCTGTACTTTTCAAAACTTTTTTCAAAACATAAGCAGCAATCAAAGCTGCCAATACTCCTACTACATATAATGAGAACAAAACGAGTCCGTGTAGATTGATAAATCCGGCCACAAAAATATTGGGGATCACCAAAGTGATTAACAAAGTATAAACCGGCAAACGTGCTGAGCAACTCATAAATGGCGCTACCAAAATGGTGATCAAACGTTCTTTGTTTCCTGGCACAGTCCGTGCCGATAATATAGCCGGAACAGCACAGGCCGCAGCTGAAGCAAGTGGAATCACCGATCGTCCATTGATACCAAATCGTTTCACCAATTTATCCATAATAAAACTCACTCTTGCCATATAGCCGGTATCCTCCAACAAGGCAATAAAAAACAAGAGCAAAACAATTTGAGGAATAAATATGAGTACTCCGGTTAATCCTGCCAGAACTCCATTGACCAATAAATCGTTTATGATACCCGTAGGCAACAAACCGGAAATTTGATTGCTTGCCCACAACATTCCGGACTCAAACCACTCGGTAGGGAATTGAGCCAAATAGAACACACTTTGAAACACAGCAAAGAGAATGAATACAAACACTGCAAAGCCCCAAACTTTATGCGTTAAAATTTTATCGGCTTTCTTCGTAAAATTTTCGAGCGGAGCCGTTCTATTATTACTGGTATTCAGAAAAACCGGAAGCAGATCATTTATTTTCTTGTAGCGATGATGGGTTTCATTGATCAACCATTGACTCGATATTTTTTCTTGCGAGTCGTTTTTGTTTTGAGTTAAAATATTTCTGCATTCAACATGAAACGCTGCGTAAGCTGTATGTAAACCCAATGTATTTTTTTTCTCTTCGAAATTGCTATCGCAAAAAGTGTTGGTATTTAAAAAAGGAAGCGGTTTCGCTGCATTGAAATTTTTAATGGCGGATACAATTTTTTCTTTACTGGCAGCTGATCGTGAATTGGCTGATACTACACTTATGCCCAAAGTTTGTGATAGTCTTTGTTCATCAATAGCGATATTTTTTTGAGCAGCTATATCGGCCATATTCAAAACAAGAATGACTGGAATATTTAAGTCACAAATTTGAGTACACAAAAACAAACTACGTTTTAGTTGAACGCTATCGGCTATAAACAAAACGACATCAGGATATTCTTCTGAATTTTCGTTAAGTAAAAAATCGCTGGTAATTTCTTCTTCGGGCGTTTTGGGGTTGATGCTATAGGTGCCGGGCAAATCAATGAGTTCACAAAATTGATTTCCCGAAGGATGTGCTATTGCAAAACTTCCGGTCTTTTTATCGATGGTTACACCCGGGAAGTTTGAAGTTTTTTGGTTTAATCCGGTGAGTAAATTAAAGAGCGTGGATTTTCCACTGTTGGGATTTCCAACCAGTGCCACTTTTAAACGTTTGTTAATAAAAATCATTGGATTAAAAACACAAGGCTCGATTATTCATCAAGCAAAGTTACCATCACGGTTTGTGCTTCTTCCGACCGAATGCCAATCAAAGAAGGCTCTAATGAAATAGCTATAGGGTTGCCAAATGGGGCAAATTGTTCCACCTTAACTACTTCACCAGGCAGAAAACCCATTTCCATCATTTTTTGACCAAGTTGTGCATCATTAAACGATTCTATTCGGCATTTTTCTCCCTTTTTTATGCTGGAAAGCGGTCTCATCAATAGCTTTGCTTATTTAGAATGATTTTAAACTGAGTGCTAAAATAACAATTATCTCGCATATGCGAAGATATTTTTAAGTTGATTATTCAAAAATGACAAAGGTCAGCCGGAACTGGTTTTTTGAGGAGTCTTTTTAGAAAAACTTGGGCAATCGCATTTTTTCTTAAACAACGCACAAGAAGAAATACTGATGAGAAATAGAAGGAAGAAAAGAAAATGAGCCAATCGCTTTTTCATGATTTAAAAATACAAATGATTCAATGAATGCATTGTTGATTAATGCACAAAAATAAATTTTATTGTGAATTCATTCCTTTTTTGAGTTTGTATCTTTGATCGCTTGTATGAGTTATCTAGAACAATTAGGCAATTACTGGCTTTTTTTGAAATTGCTTTTCAGCAAGCCCGAAAAATTACGTCTCTATATTCAAAGAGTGCGCGATGAACTATTGAGTATAGGTAACGGTTCGTTGGGCATTGTTGCCTTGACATCAATTTTTATGGGCGCAGTTATCACAATTCAAAGCGTCTATAATTTAGTAAATCCCTTAGTGCCATTGTATGCGGTAGGTATTGTAACTCGCGATTCAGTAATTCTTGAGTTTTCTCCAACCATTATCATGTTGGTTTTAGCCGGCAAGGTTGGATCCAGTATAGCTTCTGAGATAGGAACCATGCGAGTTACCGAACAAATTGATGCACTTGAAATTATTGGAATTAATTCATCGGGCTATTTGGTGATTCCAAAATTAGTAGCAGCGGTTTTGATTTGTCCATTTGTGGTAATCATCAGTATGTTTTTAGCGATTGCCGGAGGATGGATGGCAGGAGAGATGACCGGAGTGATACCAAGTGCAGATTATATAAAAGGATTGCAAGACGAATTTATACCGTTCAATGTTCTATTTGCAATGATCAAAACCATCGTGTTTTCATTTTTAATTGTGTCCATTTCTTCCTTCTTTGGATTTTATACTAAAGGTGGAGCATTGGAGGTAGGGCAGTCCAGCACTAAAGCGGTGGTTTACAGCAGTATTTTTATTTTAATCTTCGATTATATTTTAACCATGTTGATTCTGGCATGATTGAAGTACAAAACATATCGAAATCTTTTGGTAAGAAGAAAGTTCTGGATGATGTTTCCTGCAACTTTACACCCGGAATTGTAAACTTGGTTATTGGTGGTTCCGGTTCGGGGAAAACAGTGCTCATGAAATGTTTGGTGGGTTTGTTTGATTCCGATCAGGGAAGTATTCATTACGATGGTCGAAACTTTTCGGAGATGAATTTTAAAGAGCGCAGACCTATTCGTCAGGAAATTGGAATGGTGTTTCAAGGCGGTGCATTATTCGACTCAATGACCGTTGAGAACAATGTAAGTTTTCCTTTACGAATGTTTACCGGAATGCAGCTTGATGAAATCAACGATCGTGTAAATTTTTGTTTGCAGCGAGTTAATCTATTAAACGTAAATAAGCTTTTCCCCAGTGAATTGAGTGGAGGAATGAAAAAGCGTGTAGCGATTGCCCGAGCCATAGCAATGAATCCAAAGTATTTGTTTTGCGATGAACCCAATTCGGGCCTTGATCCGAAAACATCTATTGTCATAGATGAGTTGATAGAGGAAATTACCGAAGAATATAAAATGACCACGGTGGTTAATACACACGATATGAATTCGGTGGTGGATATGGGAGAAAAAATTATTTTTTTACATCAAGGGAGAAAGTGGTGGGAAGGAACATTTGAAGAAATACTTCAAAGCGACAATGTTGAATTGAACAACTTTATATTTGCTTCAAAAGTAATGCAGGTATTTAAGCGCAAATAAAAAAGCGCAACCGTTGTCGATTGCGCTTTATAAAAACTATATACAGTTCTTAATATTCGTCTTCATTAAAAAAGAAATCTTCTTTGGTAGGATAATCCGGCCATATTTCTTCAATCGATTCATAGGCTTCTCCTTCGTCTTCCAACTCTTGTAAATTTTCAATCACTTCCATCGGTGCTCCACTTCGGATCGCATAATCAATAAGTTCATCTTTGGTTGCAGGCCAAGGTGCATCCTCAAGATGTTGTGCAAGTTCTAATGTCCAATACATACTTTTCCGTTTTATAGGTTATCGTTAAAGTTCTCCCAAAATTGTTGTAAGGGGTTGCAAAAGTAAAAAAATAAGAATGCAAAATGCAAATCGTTGAAATCTCTTTATTTTCGGGGACTCCAAGGGGTTTCTTCCACTTTAAAGTCGGCCGACAATTTGCGTGCCAAAACAAATAAAAAGTCTGCCAATCGATTCAGATATTTTAGAAAGATTTCATCTATGTTTTCTTGTTCCATTAAAGCACAAACGCTTCGTTCGCTTCTCCGGCAAACGCATCGGGCTATGTGGCAATAAGACACAATGTTATTTCCTCCCGGAAGAACAAAAGAACGCATGGGTTCCAACTTCTCGTTCATTTTATCAATACCCATCTCCAACGATTCAATATCTTTCTCAAAGAGCTCCGGCAATTTCATCTTTATATCTGCTTTACCAACCGCTAAGTGCGAGCCAATGGTGAATAATCGATCCTGTATTTCATTCAATGCACCTATGGTCCATTCATCTATATCTTGACATTTCAATAATCCGATCCAACTGTTGAGTTCATCTATGGTACCGTAGGCTTCTATGCGCACATGATTTTTAGGAACTCTGATTCCGCCTAGCAAAGAGGTTTCTCCTTTATCTCCGGTTTTAGTATATATTTTCATACCGCAGATTCTTTAACACTAATGATGTCTTTGTTGTTGGTATCCGAATCGATCATACCATCCAACAAGCGAATGATGCGATGGGCATGTCGGGCTATATCTTCTTCATGAGTTACTACTATTATGGTGTTGCCTTGATCGTGAATTTCTTCAAACAAAGCCATGATTTCAATACTGGTTTTTGAATCCAAATTTCCGGTTGGTTCATCGGCTAAAATAATTGCTGGATTATTGACCAATGCTCTGGCAACGGCAACTCTCTGACGTTGTCCTCCCGAAAGCTCATTTGGTTTGTGTGTCATTCGATCGCCTAATCCTACAGACTTTAAAGCGTGTTCGGCTCGGTCGTTGCGTTCCGATTTTGCTAGTCCACTATACACCAATGGTAATGCTACATTATCCAATGCGGTTGATCTTGGAAGTAAATTAAAGGTTTGAAAAATAAAACCAATTTGTTTGTTTCGTACATCGGCCAGTTCGTTATCGCTCATTTTACTTACTTCAATATCATTGAGCCAATAGTTCCCTCCACTTGGCGAATCGAGGCAGCCCATTATGTTCATCAATGTAGATTTTCCAGAGCCGGAGGGTCCCATCATTGCCACATATTCGTTTTTTCGAATGCTGGTACTAATGCTGCGTAGGGCATGAATGGTTTCGTAGCCCATGTGATATAATCGGGAGATTTCCTGAAGTTTAATTATTTCTTTTATGGAATCGGACATGGTCAGTATTTGATTATAAAGTTTTCTTTTGAAAGGTCGCAATTTATAAAGGCAAAGCCAAATTCAAAAAAGTCGATGCTGACAGTAATCTCATTCATCCCCTTTATTTCTTCCCAAGCTTTTGTCATTCCTTTTGACCAATAAATATCGTCATAAACTATAATGCAATTTTGTTTGATTTGTTTTAAAATTTCTTTTGTATAATTTATAGTTGCACCGTATTGATGATTTCCATCTATATAGATAAAATTAAATTGATGTTGCTTTAGCAAGCCGGGCAGCAAAGCATCAAAAGGTGCAATATGCGATTGTACATTATTTGCGTTGAAGTTTTTAAAATTTTCGCGAGCGATTGCTGCGGTATTTTCACATCCTTCAATGCTGTGAATCTGTTTCCCAGACTGGGCCATATACAAGGTGCTGATGCCCAAGGAAGTTCCTAATTCAAGTATGGATGTTGTTCCAAAATATTTTATGCTTTCTGACAAGAGACGATAATACTTTGATGCTTTCAGCGAGTTTTTGGCAATGGCAGAAATGCTGCGTTGATATTTCTTTTGCCCCTTAATGCCAGTGCCAAAATCATTGACCATGATGAGAGTTCTGTTCGTAAGCAATTGCTTTCGTAATTTTTCTATGGATTTGTATGGATGGTCAAGAGAGCTATTAGGAATAACCTGATCGACAAAATTGTAAACTAAAGGAGAATGTAAATCATATCGTGTTTTACGATTTCTTAAATAGGATACAAAATGAGTTGCTTTGTGCCAGTTCATGATTGAACCGATTATTTCAATTTTGTGCCAAAGGGCAGACAGTTGTCGTTGTATTTTTTGCTAAGCGTAAAGCTTAGAGTAACGTGTGTAAACATGTACCAATCTTTATCGCTTGCATTTCCTCTTTGACGATTAATATTAAGTGTTTTATCTACAATATCAGAACGGTCGGATAAGATGGCTGAAAGCGCACCGTTAGCGGATAACAATAAAGCGGGATCAACATAAGTGGTACTGACATCATCTAAATAGTCGGTAAAAGTTCTTCGGGCACCGGATTCAAGAACCAAGCCCCATCGATGACCGAGTCGAAATTTAAAACCTCCTCCAAATGGAATCGACATTTGCAGTCTTTTATATGGCTTTCGATCATTGTACTGTTCTAATCCCTGACCTTCGGTATTTAAAGGTTGTAATTCATACCAATCGCCATTGTATTCCGCCTTAGGGTTAAATCTGTAACCGGCAATTCCTGCAAATAGAAATGGAGTCCAGGAAGATGAAACTAATTTTGCTGTTTGAAAAGGGAAGAAGTTAAATTCAAGTCCCAAATGCAGTTCAGTTATATTTGATTTAAACGACAAGTTTCTGGAGTTGGCAAAGTCATCGTTTGAATCAGCATCGTCCGCTTCTATAGTACCAATATTGAAGTTTAATCGATACGACCAATGACTGTTAAACGAATGTCTGAATAAAATGGCTCCAGCTAAGTTTAGATTTTTAGGTTTGTAGAGTGATTTGTTGAGATCGCCTTTATATCCTGAAACACCCAGTCCCAAACCTATTTCACTGCTTTGACTATAAACAAGATTAGTGAACAAAATAAACAGTAGGCATGTAGCTAAAGTTCTTACAAGCATGCCATAAGTACGAACCATTTAAAAAATAATTGTGTTTGAATGAAAATTAGAACAACGGATATGCAACTCTTGAAGTTCTAAGCTTGAAGCTTGCATTGAGCATTACAAACATATATGAATCTTTATCCGTAGGGTCGCCTCTTTGCTGACCTGCAACAGTAATTCTAGGATACTCCTGATTAGAGCGATCGGCTAAAAGCGCAGCTATGTATCCATTATTTTCTGCAATAATTCCATTGTCGTAATAGGTAGTGGATACATCATCAACATAATCTGTAAACGTTTTTCTTAGTCCCATTTCGAGACCAATACCCAGTCTACGATTGAACGTATATTTAAACCCAATACCCACTGGAACAACGAATTGAATTCTGGAATACTTTTTTCGGGTTGGCAGCACACCTTGGCCTTCTGTTCCTAAAGGCTGCAATTCATACCACTCTCCATTAAGTTCGGCTTTTGGATTAAACTTAAACAACCCTGCACCTACAAATCCATACGCAGCCATTTCAAATCCTCTTAAACCTTTTACACCTCTAAGTCTATAGCGGTGACCGGCTTGTTCTCGCAGAAAACTGAATTCAAGATTATTGGTAAATTCGGTTATGTTTGATTTGAAACTAAGATTACGATAGTTTCTGAAAAATTCTTCTGTCAATGCATCATCACCTCTCACTTGACCATGAGTAATTTGTGAGGTAATAGCAAATAAAGGTGATAATCGATATCGCATTCCAATGCCAATAGCAGGACGGGTTTGCGAGAACTCTAAATCTTTAAAATAATTGGTTCCAATTTGATTTGCTCCTCCCAATTCACCTAAAAAGTTAGATGCTCCAAGAGAAAAAATAACTTCAGCACGATATCCTTTCCAACGGTCTCTGATCCGCTGTGCAGAAAGTAAACTTGGTAACAGTACCAATAACGCCAATACGGGAATAGTATAGGTTTTTTTCATAGGCTATAAAAACAAAACAAAACGTTAATTACTCGTCTTGTGAAAACAGGGATAACAAAAATAACTAAAATAAACTATTTCCAAAAGGCCTGCCAATATTTCATTTTCTGGCATCTAAGCCCCATAATAATTTCTCTCTCAGCGTTTTAAGAAAATTCTCATTTTCCAGACGAACTAGGTTCATAGTGAAATCGGCTTTTCTAACCGCTAATTGTATCGAAGAATCGATGGTTACCGATCTTGAGTCAAGCGAAGCCATAAAGTAGGTACTTCGACCTTCTACTTCTAAAGAAATTACATTTTTATCGGGCACCACAATAGGTCTCACATTTAGATTATGTGGCGCAATGGGGGTTACAATGAAATTTTCGGCCTGAGGAACAATAATAGGTCCACCACAGCTTAAGGAATATCCAGTAGAACCACTTGGAGTGGCAACTAGTAATCCATCAGCCCAATAGGAATTAAGATACTCACCATTTAAGTAGGTATGAATAATGATCATAGAGCTACTGTCTTTCTTATGTATAGTTAATTCGTTGAGTGCATAATTGATGTCCCCAAATAGAGTTTTGTTTGATTCTAATTTGAGCAAAGTTCTCTTATCAAGAGAGTAATGTCCTTTTTCTATTGAGTCAACGGCATTGTAGATATAATCTTTTGAAACACTAGATAAGAATCCCATACGACCGGTGTTGATTCCCAGTATTGGAATACCTGAGTTTTGTACCAATGTCAATGTGTCGAGTAAAGTACCATCTCCTCCAACACTAAAAACAAAGTCAACATTCTCTTTTATGTCACTATGGTCTCTGAATACATCAAATGATCGGATATCAACCCCTTGTTTTTTCAGCTGAAGAATCATAGGTTCGAACAAAACCAGATCAAATTTTCGCTTTTTTAAAGAATCAATCAGACTGTGTACATACTTTGAGTTTTCTTCGTTGAGCTGACGGCTATAAAGTGCGATTCTCATTTAAGTCGTATGGTTATTATTCATTAATGTGCAAGGTATGTAAAAAAAGCGCTCTTTAAAATGGAGCAGTGAAATGCAGATATAATCCATGGTCTCCAATTCGGTTCATTGAGTATTCTATTCGGAAAACCAAATCATAATATGTAACATAATCTAAGCCCAATCCAAATCCGGCCAGAATGGTATTGTCCAGAGTATTTTGATTTAGCAATTGACGGTCTTCTGCATATCCCAAGTCGCTGAAGGCAGAAAGGTATAATGCATAGTGTATGGTGTTAAACTTTGACATAGGTAAGAAACCTGCATGATAAATCTTAGGTTGTAATAAGGCATATCTGAAATTTAACCTGGTCAAATAGTAGTTCTGTCCATACGCTACATATAGTTCATAGCCGCGAACAAAATCTTTTCCAAAACCTAATCCACGCACATTGGAATATGGTATTTTAGTTCTTGATGAAAGGCGTGCTTTTGCATTGTATGCGACAAAAAACCGATCGCTCAGTTTGTTGTATTTAGAATATGCTATGGACAGATACATCGCGTCCGGAGAATTTTTAAAAAATCCTATTCCTTGTTTTGTAATGTCCAGTTCAAACAAAGAGCCTTTCAGCGGATATGATTTGCTATCTCTGAAATCGGAGCGATAACCATAGGAAAGGTTGATCATCTCTTCACTTCGTTTTTGTTTGCCGAAGTATTCCGGATTCAATTTTGCGATGGTATCTAATATGGTATTGTTTCTATATTCGGTTTGGAAGAAATGGGTATGATGAATTTTGCTTCGGTAGCTATAGCGAATTCGTGAAACAAAGTTGTGTTTGACATACGTGTTATCGGAATTGAAATAAACGATTTTATCGTTAATGGTATTTAGGTCGGTTTCTTTACTCCTAGAGACATAAGTGGAGAAAGTTAAGCCGGCTTTTTCGTTTTTGTTTACATAAGGAATGTCATAGGTTAATCCCACATTTTCAGTGTAACCGAATCGTAAACTCAGCTTTAAAGTTTCTTGTCTTCCTCTAAAGTTATACCGTGTAAAGTACATGCCATAATTAGCTCTTCCAAAATCTTTACTCTGCCACCATTCGTTGAAATTGCGATCCACAACTTCAAAAATGGGAATGGGCCACCAATACCATCTTTCCGTAACAATGATGTGGATATCACATACCCCCGGTGAACTTTCTGTAGATTCTATATCAACAAAATTAAATAGACTAGTATTGAGTAAGTTAACTCTAGAGCGCAGTATAGCTGCGTCCAAAACTTTTGATGGCAGAGTATCGCCCTGATGGAAAATTACTTCTCTTAGGATAATATGCGACTTGGTAATCTCGTTTCCTAAAATAACAATGGATTGAACCGTTTTATACGTAATCGAATCCTGCCCTTTCGCTTGATTGTTTAACAGAAGAGCGGATAAAAAGACTAAAAAAATAAATCGGGCTTTGCCCATCATGATCACAGTGAAAAAGGTTTCTCAGATGCTAAGATAGTTCATGAAGGAGTCGTATCTGTTTTGAAGGTCACCGGAAATATCAACATGATTAAAAGTAGAAATCACTTGAATGTCCTTTCTGTAAAATGCAGCAAGTAATTTGCTTAAATCTACTTTATTCACTTTAATGGAAATAACAGTGCTACCTATTTTAGATGTCTCTACAACATTTATACTGAGCACTGACGATTCGCAAGATTCAACAATCTTAATTAGATCTGATAATAAGTAGTCGTTACCTTTTAATTCAACCTCAATAATTCCACCATGTTCGCGAACACTATGATAAACAGCGATGGCATCAATAATGTCGAACATGGTAATCAAACCGATGAATTTTTTTTCCTCATTCAAAATAGGAACCACAGTATAATGAGAATTGGAAACGAATTTAATCGCATCAAAAAGATGTTGATGTTCAAATAAGAAGGGTTGAAGCAGGCTTAGGTTATAACTGTGTATAGGAAGTACCGGGTCGCTACTGCTTAATATGTCATTGTCAGATATCAAACCCAAATAATTACCATTATCCACTACAGGTAAATGACGAACTTGGAATGACTCCATCCAATTCAACACCTTCACACCGGAGTCTGAAAGTTTGAGTGATGGAACTGTGTCACGTATTAGATCTTTAATCGTCATGTATATTTGGTTGAATTCTTTGAGTGATTAACGACAAACATAGTATTTTTGTTTTTATCTTTTTCAGTAATTACTTACAAATGACTCGACTTAGTGTAAACATAAATAAAATTGCTACCCTTAGAAATGCAAGAGGAGGAAGCATTCCCAATGTAGTGGAAGCGGCAGAAAAATGTCAACGGTTTGGAGCTCAAGGTATAACCGTTCATCCAAGACCAGATGGAAGGCATATTCGTTACGATGATGTGCGCGCCATTAAACCGACCATAAGAACAGAATTTAATATTGAAGGCTATCCGGATGAACAGTTTTTGTTGCTAATAGAAGAAGTGAAACCTGAGCAAGTGACATTGGTTCCTGATGCACCCAGTGTTTTAACATCAAATGCAGGTTGGGATGTTATAAAAAATCTTTCGATGCTGAAAGAAATTGTCATCCGTATCAAAAGTTTAGGAAGCAGAGTTTCATTGTTTATAGATGCCAATGAGCAACAAATTGAAAGGGCTGCCCAAACAGGAACCGATTGCATTGAACTATACACCGAAAGTTATGCTATGGCTTATTCAAAAGGACAGAAAAACCATGTAGTGCAATTTTCAAAAGCTGCGTTATACGCTTCAAACTGCGGATTGAGAGTAAATGCAGGGCACGATTTGAATCTTAACAACTTGGCTTTTTTTATTTCTAAAGTAAAACCTTTGGAAGAAGTTTCGATTGGTCATGCCTTAATTAGCGATGCCTTGTACTTCGGATTGCAAAACACCATTCAAATGTATAAAGGAGAGATTAATAAAGGTTCCGAACTCTAATGGTGTGTTTAATGTTTTTTAATTTTTCTACAATTCCTTTTTCATTTGTTTTGTTGATGTCCAAAACTACATAACCTACATGGTTGTTGGTTTTAAGGTATTGGCCAAGAATATTAACTTTATTCTTACTCAGGGTATTGTTAATTTCACTTAATACTCCCGGAACGTTTTGGTGAATGTGAAGAATACGTGTGGTATGATTCATGACCGGCAAGGTGAGTGAAGGGATGGACAAACAAGAAGCAGAACTACCAGTTTCAATAAAGTTGATAATTTTGGATGCTACATCAATCCCAATATTTTCTTGGGCTTCAACTGTTGAGCCACCGATATGTGGAGTTAAAATTACATTATCTACTCCTTGCAGAACACATTCAAATCGATCCTCTTTTTTAACCGGTTCAACCGTATATACGTCCAATGCTAAACCACCCAAATGTTTGCTTTCCAACAACTTTTTTGCTGCAACTAAATCCACTACATCTCCACGACAAACATTGATTAAAAAGGCCCCTTTTTTCATGGCTTTTAATCTCTTTTCGTTAAAGAGATTTTTGTTGGCCTCACCTCCCGGTACATGTAAAGTGATGATATCCGAAAGTTTTATCAACTCCTCTAAGGAATCAACTTGTGTAGCATTTCCAAGGCTCAATTTTTTATCAATGTCATAAAAGATCACTTTCATTCCAAGCGCTTCGGCCATTATACTCACTTGCGTTCCAATATGTCCATAGCCCACAATGCCTAAATATTTTCCTCTCACTTCTCGAGCATATTTACTGTCTTTCAACCACTTTCCTTCATGTGCGCCTTTATTTTTTTCCGGTACATATCGCATCAGACTAATGGTATGACCAATCACAAGTTCAGCTACTGATCTTGTGTTTGAAAATGGTGCATTAAAAACGGCAATACCATTTTTGGTGGCGGCAATCAAATCAACTTGATTGGTACCTGCACAGAAACAAGAAGAAGTCAAAAGCTTAGGAGCATTCTCAAAAATCTTAGCAGTAAGTTTGGTTTTAGATCGAGTACCTAAGATGTGTACATTCTTTATCTTTTTTATAAGGTCATCCTCTGCAAAAGTATTGGGCAAAGATTCCACATTGGTGTAGCCATGCTGTTTTAGCATTTTTACGGCACTTTGGTGAATACCTTCGAGTAATAGTATTTTGATCTTATCTTTAGGAAAACTTGTTTTTTTCATGATGCAAAGGTTCAATTTTGAATTGAAATTCAAAAAAAAAGGAAGCATCGCTTCCTTTTAATAATATTTAGACTACTTGATTAATCCGGATAAACGCACATTTCCCAATACTGATGAAGAATGTTGAACAAGGTTTCAAAATTCTCTATCGAATAGGGCTTTAAAATATAACCGGCTACATTTAACTGGTAGGCTTCAAACTTATCTGTGTCGTCATTGGAAGTTGTTATGACAAAAACACTGATGTGCTTAAGATCCGGGTCATTCCGAAGTTCTTTTAGAAACTCAAGACCATTCATCTTAGGCATATTTATATCCAGCAATATTATTCTGGGTTTCTGAATTTTTTCTTTTCCATTGGTCCCTCTAAGCAAATCGAGAGCTTCAATACCATTGGTGGCGTTTTCAATCGCATAAGGAATATTGCATTTTTTGAATGCACGTTGAATCATCATTGCATCAACTTTGTCATCCTCTACATGTAAAACTTGTGTGTCTAGTTCGCCCATATCATTAAATTTAACTTAATTTACGTAATAATTTCTCTTTTGTAGAAGCGTGAAAATTATGCAACAAATATAATTAATTATCAGTATAACAAACTTGTAAGGAAGAGGAATAACAATTTTTCTTTGAAGAATTAAAGATCCATAAGACGAATGATACAGCTTTTTAAAAACGATTATATCAAAAAAATCCCTCAAGATGATATTCTTGAGCAGAATCGATATAAGCTATTCAGAATATTTACTCTAGCCGGAGTACTAGTGGCACTTGCAGTGGCCATGCAGATCTATAGTTTGATAGGTGCAGATATTATCGTATTCTCTTTATTAGCCATTACATTGATCTTCGCTGCCAACTATGCCATGGTTCAGAAAAATGGTAAGCTTAAGTTAGGGTATGGAATTACCATTGCAGCTACATTCTTGATCATACATTTTCTCACGTACTCGTCAGGAGGAATACGCAGTAGCGGCACCTTTTATTTAGGATCATGTATTCTGCTTGCGTTCATGTTATTGGGCGACAAAGCTGGTAAGGTGTTTTTTACTTTGGGTGCCATACATTTAGGTTTTTTCTTTTGGGCCACCGAAAATAATGCATCCTATGTGAGCAATATTTTGGTTGGTTCCGATAGCTCACTGATCGACCTAGACTTTTTGATCACTGGTATATTAGCTAGTTTTTTGATTGCAGCTCAGTCGAATTACCTCTTAGGTTCGAACAATATAGTGGTAGAACGTATTACCCAATCGCGTGACGAACTAGCAAAGAAAAACATTGAATTGGCGAAACTTTCATTGGTGGCAAGTAAGACCAGCAATGGTGTAATTATTACCGATAAAACGGGCTTGGTTGAATGGATCAACGATGGTTTTACACGACTATATGATTATACATTAAATGAAGTTCAAGGCAAGAATGTACTGGAAATATCATTTGGTGAAAAAACCAATTCAGAACAAATTTCAGATTTCTCTGGAAAAATGACTTCATCTGAGCATATCAACATGGATTTGTTGAAGTACAAGAAAAATGGAGAAACCACTTGGATCAATGTATCGGGTACTCCTATTCGTAATGAGCAAGGAGAATTCGAAAAGTATATCTTCATTGAGAGTGATATTAATGAACGTAAAGCTGCAGAGCAAAAAATTGCAGAATATTTGATGAGCCTCGAGAAAACCATTAAAGAGCTTGACAAATTTGCTTACGTGGTTTCTCATGACTTGAAGGCACCGCTTAGAGCGATAGGAAATTTGTCTGGTTATATTGAAGAAGAAGCCGGTGCATTGTTTACAGAAGATGTTCGCGAAAACTTTAACATTATAAAGGGGCGAGTATCAAGGATGGAAGATTTGATCAATGGATTATTAGAATATTCAAAAGCGCACCGTAGAAAAGAGCAAGAAGTTGAGGTTGATACCAATCAGCTGATCAATGAAATAATAGAGTTCATCGGAGTGCCCAAAAACTGTACTATTTCAATTTCAAATACTCTTCCTACAATAGTATCAGAAAAATTTAAATTGCAACAAGTGTTGTCTAATATAATGGACAATGCCATTAAGTATAATGACAAGGAGCAAATTGAAGTGAAGATTTCATCTATTGATAAGGGAGATTTTGTAGAATTCACAATAGAAGACAACGGCCCTGGAATTGATGCACGATATCATGAGAAAATATTTGTGATCTTCCAAACACTAAACGCACGTGATGAATTTGAAAGCACCGGTGTTGGTTTGGCCATTGTAAAGAAAATAACCGAGGAAGCGGGTGGAAGAGTTTGGGTAGAATCAGAAAAAGGACAGGGTAGTCAATTTAAAGTTATCTGGCCAAAAGTACCCATTAACGAAAGCATCGTTAGCCAATTGGCTAATGCCAACTAAAAATTTTACGAACCTTTTTTACTTAACCTGCGTAATACAATCACAATAGATTTATTATGCAAAAGTCATTCAATAATTCCGACAAAAATTTTAAGCAAATTCATTCATTGATTGAAAGCCTGAATGAAAAAGATAAAGAAGTGCTAACTGATAAATTATTGTCGTATCTATTATTCAGCAGTTCCAGTATCAATCATGATGCTTCGGATGGTTTGGATTCATCCAAACACGATTTAACCGATTACGAGCGTGAATTGCTTCGCAAATTATCTGAAAAAACTGAAGAACTTTATCGCAGAATGGGCGGTGACTTTCTTTATTAACTAAAGAAGTTTTGTTGAGACTGAGCCATGTCTCTCAATAGAGGACAAACCCTGTAGCGATCATCGTGATATCGATCATACAGTAAGTCCAATCGATCCACGATATTTTTTATTCCGTATTCATCCGACCATTTTAACAAACCCTTTGGGTAGTTAGTGCCTTTTATCATTGCAGTATCAATATCATCTTTGCTTGCAATATTCATAAACACTGCATCGGCTGCTTCATTGAACAATAACAACAATACACGATCAACCAATTGATGAGCTGTGGCTTTGCTTAAAGTTTCTGTTGGTTCGGTTTGTTCCTTCAAGTAATCATAATAACCCTTACCTGATTTTCTTCCAAGTCGCTTGGCTTCAACCATTCTTTTTTGTGTGAACGAAGGCTTGAATCGGGGGTCGTAAAAAAACTGCCTCCAAACCGTTTCTGTAACTGTGTAGTTGATGTCATTACCAATGAAATCCATCAATTCAAAAGGGCCCATTTTAAATTTCCCAATTTCTTTCAGCGCTTCATCAATCTGTGCAAAGCTAGCAATACCTTCTTCATAAATTTTTATGCTTTCACTGTAAAATGGTCGAGCTACACGGTTAACAATAAAGCCGGGTGTGTCTTTGGCTGTCACTGATACCTTTCCCAACTCCTCTATCCATTGTATAGCAAGGCGAAGGGTTTCTTTATCGGTTTCAATACCGGGTATCACTTCAACCAGTGGCATCAAAGTAGCGGGATTAAAGAAATGTATGCCAATAAATCGATTGGAATTTTTGCAGGCTGAAGCAATAGAGGTAATGGAAAGTGAAGATGTATTGCTGGCAAGTATGCAATCTTCCGACACAATATTTTGCTCTAAATTTTCAAAGATTTCTTTTTTGATGTTTAAGTCTTCAATAGCTGCTTCAATAACTAAAGTACAGGAAGAAAAACTTTTCAATGACGTAGATACGTGTAATCGCCCTACGATTTCATTGTGCTCCTGATCAGAAAACTTTCCTTTCTCCTTTAACTTATTCAGATTGCTTAGAATGGAAGTGTATGACTTTTGCAAAGTGTTCTCATTATTGTCATACAGATAGGTTGTAAATCCTTTTTGAGCACAAGCCAGTGCAATACCGGAGCCCATTGTTCCGGCTCCTATAACTCCAATAATTGAATCTTTCATGGTGCAAATGTAAATACAGTTATTTTAATATATTAATTGTAATTTCAATGACTATGTTTCAAATAAAGAAATCGATTTTAATTTATCTGGTCTCATTTTTTATTCATCAATCTTCTATATCGGCTCAAAACGTACAATTACAATTTTTTACAAACGCTGGTGCTAAAGTTACTGATGTTACACATGCAAATGACGATCGGATTTTTATAGCCTTAGCCAATGGAGTGATAAAAATTTCGGATTTATTTGGAAATACTTTAGCGGATCCATTTTTAAACATAAGCAATAAAGTAAATTCAGCAACATTGGAGCAAGGTTTGTTAGGATTGGCATTTAGTCCGAATTATTACGTTGACAGTTCGTTTTATGTGAACTACACGAATTCACAGGGATCAAATGTGATATCAAGATTTAAAACTTCAAAACTAAATGCAAACAAAGCAGACTCAACATCGGAGCAAGTCTTATTGACCATCGCTCAACCTTTTCCGAATCATAATGGAGGAAGCATTCAATTTGGCCCGGATGGTTTTTTATACATAGCAGTGGGCGATGGTGGTTCAGGAGGAGATCCATTAAATCATGCTCAGGACAGTTCATCTTTATTGGGAAAAATATTGCGTATAGATGTCAATGAATTATCAGCAAATTATTCCATTCCAGCCAGCAATCCTTTTGTTTCAAAACCAGGTTATGCTGAAGAGATATGGGCACTGGGTTTGAGAAATCCTTGGCGAATAAGTTTCGACCGAATGAACGGAGATCTATGGATTTCGGATGTTGGAGAACTATCATACGAAGAGATAAATTTGCAAACAGCAGGTTCAAAAGGTGGAGAAAATTATGGATGGAGATGCTACGAAGCCCTAGCTCCTTTTAATTTATCTCAGTGTGGCATTTCTACGTATGCCTTTCCGGTGTTCGATTATTTACATAACATTCAAAACGGCTGTTCAGTAACAGGAGGTTATGTATCAAGATCGGCAAAATATAAGAGTCATTTTGGACAATATTTTTTTTCTGATTTTTGCTCCGGAAGAATATGGAGTTTACATGATTCGCTGGGTGTGTGGGTTAATACCATACATGGTAGTTTTATTCCATGGACCTATTCCACATTTGGTCAAGATCGATATGGAGACCTGTATATAGCGGAGTTTAATACTGGAAACATCTCTAAGTTGGTTAGTACTTTTCCATGCGATCTTTTGGCTCATTTTTCCTTTAGTGATTCTCTTAGTTCTTGTGGAAGTGCAATGGAGTTGAAAGCTCTGTATCATACTGATCTCAATTATCAATGGTACTTCAATGGAAACTTACTCAATACACATTCTACTTCAGACTTGAATGTAAACCAATCGGGATACTACAGTTTAGTTGTTAGCGATAGCTTATGTGCCGATACTTCCAAATCAATTTATGTAGATTTAACGGATAGTCAAACAGGAAGTATTCAATTACTGGATTCGGTATTTTGTCAGCAAACATTTAATGTTCAACTTTTTTCTGATGTACTGATTAAAGAAATATGGATCAACGGACAGAAGATTGAACAATTTAATCCAAGAGATTATGCTGCAGGAGTATACGATATTGAAGTGTATTACATTGATTCGTTAGACTGTTTTAATTATTTTACTCATTCGATATCAATCGTGAGTTGTAGTGAAGATCTTCAGATTTTTCCCAATCCTTTCGATGATTTTGTCGACATCATTTTCTACAGTACTACTACCGCACCCTATTCCTTAACACTATACGATGCCATTGGAAGAAGAGTAAGGAAGGATAAGCATATTGCCAAGGCAGGACAAAATCATATCAGCTTACAAATGGATGAACTTTCGAAAGGGCATTACACCTTGCGATTAAATATAAAAGAGAACAACTATAGCAAATCGATTATTAAAATTCACTGATCTAACTGCCGGTGAAAACGGGTTTTCTTTTTTCCTTAAAAGCATTTATGCCTTCTTTCGTGTCGTTCGATTGAGCGGCTTCTGCTTGTATATTTTTTTCCGTCTCGAGTTGTTGTTCAAGCGTGTGGAAAAGAGATTCGTTCAGTGCGCGTTTGGTTAATCCAATCCCCTTAGTAGGTCGAGCTGCTATTGTTTTTGCAAGAAGAGAAAGTTCTTCAAAAAAAGAATCGTCTGTAAATGATTTATAGATCATACCCATTTGAACTGCTTCCTTTGCGAAAACTTTTTCTGCCGTTATCATCAAAGCCCCTGCTTTTTGAAAACCAATCAAGCGGGGAAGAAAAAAAGTTCCGGCACTATCCGGTATAAGTCCGATACTTGAAAAAGATTGAACAAAATAGGCAGATTCAGCAGCAACGACTATATCGCAAGCCAGAGCGATATTTGCACCTGCACCAGCTGCTACACCGTTTACACCTGCAATGATTGGCTTTTCAATCGTTCGAATCAATCGAATGATCGGATTGTATTGCTTCTCAACAATCTCTGCGATTGGTTTTGAATTGTCGGCAGTAGCTTCTACTAAATCCTGACCGGCACAAAATCCTTTTCCGCTTCCGGTTAACACAATGCATCGGATATCATTGTCATGGCCTGCATCGGTCAAGGCATGCTGAAGTTCTTCTGATAGATTCCAATTCACACTATTTATCACATCAGGTCGATGCAACGTGATAGTAGCTATAGAAGCATTTTTTTTAAATAAAATATTCGTGTAGGTCATACGAGTTTAGTGGCATTTAAAATGTTCAAAAGGTTGTTGGCATTGCAAACAATAATGAAGTGATTTGCATGCGGTTGATCCAAACACACTTTCCAATTGAGTTTGGTTGCTTTTGCAAAATGGACAGGCAATCTCATCGAAAGACGTGCTAAATAATTTTTGCTCGTTACCTGTTTTTGGTTTTGGAGGTGCAATTCCATATGCACGAAGTTTTTCTTTAACCGCATCGCTCATCCATTCAGTAGTCCATGCTGGAGATAAAACAATTTCAATGCTGTGGTCAATTCCTTTTTCATTGAGAGTTTGTTTTATAGCACTTTGCATAGCATGTAGCGCAGGGCATCCGCTGTAGGTGGGTGTAATTAAAATTTTAAATTCTTTTTCACCTTCAATTACATCCCTTACCACACCAAGTTCAACAATGCTTATAGCGGGTACTTCAGGATCAGGAATTTCATTTAGCAATTCCATTATTTGATTTGTGCTATATGTGGTATTGCTTACCATTCACCTCCAGGATATGCCCTTTGAACGAATTGCATATCGGCTAATATGTATCCTAAGTGTTCCGTATGTTTTCCATCTCTTCCTCCAATAACATTAAATGTCTGATCAGGAAATGCTAAAGATGCCAAGTCGAATACTATTTTTATTTTTTCTACCCACTCATTGTATAAAGAAGAGCTTAAAGGTGCGATGCCAGATGATTTCATTTCCTTTTCAAAATGGTCATCGGCAAATAAATCTTTATGATATCGCCAAACGGCTTCGATTGCTTCCAACATTTTTGAATGACTTTCTTCTGTTCCGCAACCCAATCGAATAGTCCATTCTGAAGAGTGGCGAAGGTGGTACAAACATTCTTTTAAAGATTTACTGGCAATGGCTGCCAGTTTGGTATCAGTGGATTGAGAAAGTTTTTCAAATAAAAGGCAAGCATATTGAGAGAACAGCAATTGTCTTAGAATGCTTGTACCGAAATGTCCATTAGGTATTTCGCAGAGAAGTGCATTCCTGAATTGACGAGCATCTCTGAAATAAGCATAATCATCCTCTGATTTGTTCAAGCCTTCAACTTCTGCTGCATAGGAATAAAACAATCTGCTTTGTCCAATTAAATCTAGCGAAATATTTGCTAATGCAATATCTTCTTCAAGTATAGGTCCATGTCCACACCATTCAGATAAGCGATGACCTAAAATTAAAGAGTTGTCTGCCAGATAAAGGCAATATTGAAGGAGAGCTTCTTTATTTGGTGATGGACTCATACTTTACTTTTTCTTTAATCTTGTAATAGTTTGGTGTTCGGTATATTTTATCTTCTGAAGGTTCAAAAAATGGTCCCGAATCGGAAGGAGATGTTGCGGTTATTTGATCGGATTTGACCACCCAAATACTCATGGCTTCATTTCTACGACTATAAACATCACGGGCATTTTGAAGTGCCAGTTCACTATCTGGGGCATGAACATTTCCGGCATGTTCATGTGGAGCACCACTTTTTACTTGAGTAAATACTTCCCAACTGGGCCAGTTTTTGTCTTTATTGTCACTCATATTTTCGACTTAATTAAGATGCTATTTTTATTTGTTTTTCTGAAAAGGCTATCGCTGCATCACGTACCCATTTGCCATCATCATGAGCTTTACGTCTGGCATTTAATCGTTCAGCATTACAAATTCCATTTCCTTTTATCACATTATAAAATTCTTCCCAATCAATTTCTCCAAAATCAAAATGTCTGGTCTCTTCATTCCATTTTAGTTTGTCATCCGGAAAAGTAAGACCCAATGCATGACCTTGAGGTACTGTACGGTCTATGAAACGCTGTCGTAAATCATCATTGCTATACAACTTTACTTTCCATTCCATTAGCTCGGCCGAATTGGGTGAGTCTTTATCGGTTGGTCCGAACATCATAAGAGCAGGCCACCAAAATCTATTCACTGCATCTTGTGCCATTTGCTTTTGAGCTTCTGTACCCAACATCATATTGGCTATGATTTGATATCCTTGTTTGTGATGAAAATTCTCTTCCTTGCAAATTCTAACCATAGCTCTTGCATAGGGGCCGTATGAACATTTGGCTAAGGCCGTTTGATTTACAATGGCAGCGCCATCAACTAGCCAACCGATAGCACCAATATCAGCCCAACTCAGCGTAGGGTAATTAAAAATACTCGAATACTTCGCTTTACCTTCGTGCAATTGATCGATCATTTCTTCACGAGTCATACCCAATGATTCAGCTCCACTATAGATATATAATCCATGTCCAGCTTCGTCCTGTACTTTAGCTATCAATGACACCTTGCGCGAAAGAGAAGGCGCACGTGTAATCCAATTTCCTTCGGGCAACATGCCAACTACTTCCGAGTGTGCGTGTTGAGACATCATTCTTAAGAGCTGTTTTCTATATTTTTCAGGCATCCAATCTTTGGGTTCAATAACCTCCCCCTTTTTTATGCGATCGACAAATGCCTTATTTAAGTCAATTTCAGCCATTGTTTTTTAATTTATATGCTTTGTAAAAATAGGATTGTTCATTGTATAAACCAATTCACACCCCACTAGTTTGCTCAAATTAATTAAAAATAAGTAAGTCAGTGGATGTAACTTTTTATGTGAAAATCGTATAAAAACCTAATGAAATAAATGATTTTGGTCAATATCACATATGTTTAAACCAAAGAAAAACAAGAAGCTACAGCAAAAAGTAAGTTTATCTCAAAAACTACTTATAGCTATAACGGTAGGGATTGCCTCAATGGCAATATTTATTATTGTTATGCTCTTTTATTTTGCAGATGAAGAACAGGTAAAAGCAAGCGATCAAATGGTGTTTATGTATGCTGAGGCTTTCCAAAAAGATCAATTGGTTTTTAAAGGAAATAAAAATCAGGTATTGATTGGGGTGGTGATAGAGACTACAGGAAAGGGAAATCCACTCAAGCTCAATAACATTCGTTTCAGAGTGAGCGGATCACCAGTTGCTCCTTCAAAAGTGTTGCAAAACATCCGACTTTGGTCAACCGGCTCCTCAAAGAACTATGAGGCATTAAAACCACAAGGAAATTCAATTCTAAATCTTGAATCGAATGATATAGTTTTTAATACTACAATGATTCTCAGCCCTGGATTGAATTATGTGTGGCTTACAGCCGATATTTTAGATAATGCTCCCAGTAAAAGCATTATTGATGCTGAATGTGTAAGTTTAAAAGTAGGCGTGATAGAGTTTTTGCCGTTGATAGCTGCGCCAGAAGGAGCAATGACGATAGCCTTTCATCAACCCGTTTATAGTAGCGGATCGTTTGCATTTTCGAATAGTAAAGGATGGAGCAAGAGTAGAGCCTCTTTCGAAGCAATAGATATTGATGGTAAAACACCAAGGGTATATTTTATACAGCAAAATCATAGAGTAAACGTAAACGTTATTTCAAGAGCGGATGTCGTAATTGTTGAACGGGGTGGACTCTTGAATATTAATAATGAACTTCAAGCGGATGAGTTAATTGTATTGGATGGCGGTACAGTTAAGTTTGAATCTGATCAGCAGGCATCAGGTATTCGTAAGTTTCTAATGGAAGGAAAAAGTAGATATTCGCATTATAGCATAACGCGATTCCCCTTTAAAACCTGGATTGTGTCAGAACAATCTACTATTGAATTCAATGAGATGCCGGAGTCTTGTTTTGCTCCACAAAACGGATGGTCAAATATTATCGTGGCATCGCATAACAATAAACCGATCATACTTCAAGAATCTTTAAATAGTATTAATGGGAATTTAATGATAACATCTTCATCTGAAGATCCCGTGTTGGTTAGTAATCAGATACAAGCACTGAATGTGAATGCTAACTTTGAACTATATAACGCCAAGATCATTCATTCGAATGTCAATAATCAAAAGGTGATGGTTAGTGGTAACTTAGTTTTGAATAATTCTATTTGGGATGATTCTAATAACAGCAAGGGAGTTATAACTAGTTTAAAGGGAAATTTCATTAATAGCTCCTCAAAATTTATTTCTAATTCTAGTTCAAATTTTATCTTTAGTGGATCAAAGACTCATTTCATTAAACAAAAAGAATCTAGCATTCAGTTTGGAACTGCTGAAATAGAAATTAAGAGTTCTCTTGCTGTATTAAATGAAACAAACCTTCAAGTGCTCAATCGTTTTACAGTGATGGAGGGAGCAGCTATTGATCTTGGAGCTTCTAAAATAACAGGTTCAGGTACTTTTGAACTAAAGCGCAATGCTTCTATTCGAATTGGACATAAAGAAGGACTGAACAGTACAGAGAACAAAGGAAATATTCAAACAGCTAAAAGAATATATAGTGCTCAAGCGAATTATATTTATAATGGAAGTGCTAATCCACAGTTTACAGGGGTGTTTGAAACCCTGCCGGGTGAATGTGTTATTGGCGTGCTGGGAGTTGAAAAGGATAAAGTGGAATCGTGGTTGGTTTTTGAACAGGATTTTACTATTAATCAACTTAGAAAAAATTCAGGCACCTTGATCCAAAATATTTATAAAGTGCACAAATCAGAAAATCTGGTACAGCGTTAAATTTCTTTTGCCAACTTTAGAAATTGAGTTAGCGCTTCTTGTTTTTTATCGTCTAAATGATAGCTTATATTTTCATTTAAGTAAGTCAATATCTCGGATTGGCCAATGCTATTGATTTGAGCTATTGAAAGACTTTTTTCGATGTGATTAACTCCAAAGCTTAAAGCTTCATTTAATTTTGATGCAAATTGTTCATCCAATGATTCGTTGCTAACCCAACAGGCAAATACAAAAGGTAGTCCGGTGTATTCGTTCCAAATTTGTGCAAGATCAAAAGTGTATTTGTATTTATTTCTTTGTTGCAATGCCCTGTCACCTATAATTAAAACCGCTTCTGAATCTTGAATGATTGAATTTGATTCTCCTGTAGCTTGAATAAAATCTGGATTGATATTCCAGAATTTTGTACAAAGTATTTGAATCAGTATTGAGGATGTTCTTGATTCGTGATCGAGAAAAATGATTTTTATTTTATTCAGCTCAACATTTGAACAAAGCAAAACTGAATTTACAGTTTTATTGCTTCCTATACAAAATGGAGAAACAACTTTGGCCTTAGGATTTTCTAAAAAATAAGCTACAGGAACCAAGCCAACGTGAACCTGATTGTTTTTCAATTTCTCATAAGTTTCTGCCGGAGCATCTAAGCTCAAATCAATTTGTTGCTTAAAACCATTTTGCTGAAGGCCGTATATAAAGGGCAAAGTATTTAAATACTTGACAGCAGATATTTTTATTTTTTCCAAAACTAGAGAGTTCAATTACTTATACATTATTCTAGAAACCATTTCTTTCATCAGCTCTCCATCGCTGCTTGAAACATTTTCAACTCCTTTTGATTTTAAATCATACTCATGAAGTAAATGAAAAATATTTTTTAATTGAGTTATCGAGTACTTTTTTGCTGCGCTGGTATAATCCGAAACAAAAAATGGATGAACGCCAATAGCCGATGCTACATTTTGTTTTGATTTATCGTTGAGCGAATGATATATCATCAACTTTACAAAGAACTGATGTAATATAGTGAGGTTAACTACAAAGGGATGTTCTTTCTGATTCGATTCGAAATATTTCAGTATTTTGAATGTTTTCTGAAAATCTTTTTTTCCAATGGCATTTTGTAATTCAAACACATTGTATTCTTTACTTATGCCAATGTACTTTTCAATTTCTTCTACATCTATGTTTCCATCTTTTGGAATGTTAATCAACACCTTGTCAAGTTCATTTGAAATTTTTGATAAATCATTTCCCAAATGTTCGCATGCAAGTAGGGCAGCCTTTGGTGAAATGCGAATGTTTTTCATTTTTAAATACTCAGTTGCCCAAGCGGGGATTTTATCATCGTAGAGTTTATCGGACTCTAAAACAATTCCTTTTTTTTCGATTGATTTATAAAACTTACTTCGTTTATCTAGTTTTTTATACTTGAAACAGAAAATCAGAAGAGTGCTGCTCAGTGGGTTTTCAATGTATTTGAAAAGAGGGTGTGAGTCATCTTTTGGCGGAAAACCGCTCAGGTCTTGGGCTTCGCGAACGATCACCATTTGAAAATTTGACATCATAGGATATCGCCTCGCATGAGAAACCAGATCATTCATCGACAAATCTTTACCGTAGACTATTGAAGTATTAAATTCTTTTTCATGATCCTCTAATACTTCGTTTTGAATTTGATGACTGATTTGATCAATAAAATAGGGCTCAGTACCATGCAACAAATAAACTGGATGATAAATTTTATTACGGATGTTTCGACTGATATCGGTATAGCTAACAACAGGCATTAAAAACGAAGGTGTTTCACGGTTAAACCATTATTGATTAATTCCAATAAAGCATCAATGCCAATATGTAAATGCTTTTCGATAAACTTCTTACTTACTTTTTTATCGCTTTTTTCTGTTTTAATTCCTTCTGGGACCATAGGTTGGTCACTTACTAGTAACAAAGCACCACAAGGTATTTTATTGGCAAAACCTGCTACAAAAACAGTGGCTGTTTCCATATCAATTGCCATACAACGGGTTGATCTTAAGTAATTTTTGAATTGCTTGTCGTGTTCCCAAACTCTTCTGTTGGTTGTATATACCGTACCGGTCCAGTAATCTTGATTGTGATTTCTAATGGTGGTGGAAACCGCTTTCTGCAATGAAAAGGCCGGTAGTGCGGGAACTTCTTTTGGTAGGTAATCGTCTGAAGTTCCTTCGCCACGAATGGCAGCTATAGGTAATATCAAATCACCAAGTTTATTCTTCATTTTCAAGCCACCACATTTTCCTAAAAATAAAATAGCTTTTGGTGATATGGCCGAAAGTAAATCCATAATGGTAGCTGCATTGGCAGAGCCCATACCAAAATTTATGATGGTAATACCATTGGCAGTTGAATTCGGCATTACTTTATCAGTTCCGCAAATCGGAACATTATACATTTTTGCAAAAATCTCCACATACGCATTAAAATTGGTAAGCAGTATGTATTTGCCAAATGATTTTAGATTTGTACCTGTATAACGAGGCAGCCAATTATTTACAATTTCATTCTTTGTCAGCATAGATGTATTATTGGGTCTGGTCAATATATAAATACAAAGATAGTTTAATCCAATGTCGAACGAACCTGTACCAAACTTAAAAATAAATTTACCTACCTACGAATATAGGGTAACAAAAAAATTGGACAGCTTATACATTTTTGATCCGGTGCGAAAGAAAGAAGTTGTTTTAAGTCCTGAAGAATTTGTGCGGCAACATGTATTGAACTTTTTAATACATCACAAAAATGTCCCAATAAGTATCATTGCAGTTGAAAAAGAAATGACGCTTCAGAATAATGCAATAAAAAGAGCCGATATCATTGTTTATCATCAAGAGGTAGCCTGGCTCGTAGTTGAATGTAAGGCACCTTATATACCGATATCCGCACAAGCTTTGGCACAAGCCGGTGTTTATATTCGAAATGTAAATGCGGAGATTACATGGTTAACCAATGGATTAACGCATCTTTTATTTCATCATCCAACACAGAAATATATTCAACCGGATGATTTACTTTATCCTTCAAAGTAGTTAGCCACATTGATAGCAATATTTTCACCATCCATTGCTGCCGATACGATACCTCCTGCATAACTAGCTCCTTCGCCACAAGGGAAGAGTCCATTTACTTGCGGGTGCATACCAGTGTCCTTGTTTCGTGGAATGCGTATGGGGGAAGAAGTACGGGATTCTACGCCTACTAAAACAGCATCATTGGTTCTATACCCTTTCATCTTCTTCCCAAAATGAATTAAAGCACTTTTTAATGGAGCATATATTTCTGACGGAAGTAGTTCTTTGAAGTTGGCACTTTTAGTGCCGGGTAAATATGAGTTTGCAGGGATGTCACGAGAATTATTTCCTTGAATAAAGTCCTCCATTCTTTGTGCCGGTGCTTGTATCCCATTTTGAACCGCATCATAAGCCGCCTTTTCAATTTGTTGTTGATACAACAATGCCGCTAAGTCGCCCGTATGATTTTTTCGATAGGTTGCTTCATCTATACTTACTACCATTCCTGAATTTGCAAAAGGATTATTCCGTTTTGAAGGTGACCATCCATTGACTACAATTTCATTCGAATGGGTCATAGCAGGAGCAATGATGCCTCCGGGGCACATACAAAAAGAATATACACCTTTATCGCCTTCGCTTTGATAAACCAATTGATATGATGCCGGGGGAAGAAATTCTCCTCTGCTTTGGCAATGATATTGTATTCGGTCGATTAAAGATTGTGCATGTTCTATGCGCAATCCAATCGCAATTGGTTTCGACTCAATGGAAATTTGAGCAGTATGAAGAAGGTGAAAAATATCTCTGGCTGAATGACCGGTGGCTAAAATCAATGCTCTGCAAGGCAAAGTGCTTTCATGATTCGTTTCGGTAGATCTTATTTTAATACTTTGAACTCCATCGCCATTGTATTCGATTGAGCTGAGTTGAGTATTAAAATGCACTTCACCGCCACAGGCTATAATTTGTTCGGTTAGGTTAGAAATAATGGCTGGCAAACGATTGGTTCCGATATGCGGATGTGCATCGATTAAGATATTCTCATCAGCTCCATAACAGACAAATGTTTCCAAAATTCGTTTAACATTTCCTCTTTTTGTAGATCGGGTATAAAGTTTACCATCGCTGTATGTTCCCGCCCCTCCTTCTCCAAAACAGTAATTCGAATGTTCATTCACCAATTGTTTTTTTATCAACTGAGCAAGATCTCTCCTTCGGTCTCTAACATTTTTTCCTCGCTCAATAATGATGGGCTTATATCCGCTTTCGATTAGTTGCAATGCCGCAAAAATTCCTGCAGGGCCACAACCGGCCACGATCACTTCTTTAGCGCTTGATACATTTCTAAATTCTCTCGGAGAATAGGGGGCATCAAGTGTTTCGCCTTTTAAGTATATGCGAATACGCAATTGAATTTTTACATTTTTGGATCGAGCATCAATTGAGCGTCTAACTATTTTAAAACCGGCAATTTCTTCTTTACTGAGTTTTAATTTTTGTAAGCATTTAAATAATATTAATTGCTCGGAAGATGCCTCTTCAGGCAAAACCAAGAGTTCGCAGAACATCTTATTCGAATGTGAATGAAACGAGAAATATTTTCGACTTCAAGCCATCAAGCGTTCGGGTGTAGGCGGTTTCATCTTTGACCAAAAGATTGTTGAGTCCTTGATACATTTTAAGTTCAATTGCAAATTTAAACATGGCCATATAAAAATCGGCACCGGCTCCGATATTATATCCGTAGTCGTTTTTCTTAAGTTTGATGAACTTTTTTTCTTCGTTCTCAACTTTAGCTTGCGAAACCATATCAATATTGTATTGAACACCAGCCAAAACATAAAGTCTATAATTTCCTATTCGATTGGATTTGAATTTCAAATCAACGGGAAACTGTAAGAAAGTAGATTCAACAATTCGCTCTTCGGTTCCTTGATTAATACCTAAGTGGTAAACATCATAATTCATTTTACGTTGAGCAAAAGACAAACCGGGAATAAAGCGTAGATTAAAATGATCGCTCAATCGATAATCGGTTACTATACCTAAATTAAATCCGGATTGATCCACCGACTCGATCACATACAGTGAATCGTTTTTTAGAAAATCGCCACTTCGATCAATTTTAAAATCGGTGTTGTTAATGCCCAATAGAAAACCAAAATGAATTCTTTGCTTATCGTATTTAGGTAAATTTTCTACTGCATTAATCTGAGCATTCGTTTGCTTATAGATTACTAGAAGGCTAAACAGCAATAAAAAGAATGTGATTACTTTTTTCATTTCCTGCACAAATATAAGTTGGCTATTCCAAATGACAAGGGAATGGTTTTAACACTTGAAAATCCATTGCGGGTAATAATGTTTTCAAATGCTTTACCACTCGGGAATGCTTCTACCGATTCGGGTAAGTAGGTGTAGGCCCTTTTATCTTTTGAAACCATTTTACCTACGATGGGTAATATATATTTATTGTATTTCTGATAGAAGAAATTAAACACTTTGTTTTTAGGTTTGGAAAATTCCAATACGGCCAAAGTTCCATTATTTTTTAAGACGCGTGAAAACTCTTTGATTCCTTTTTCAAGGTGTTGAAAATTTCGAACTCCAAAAGCAATGGTAATGGCATCAAATTCTTCTACGCTGTAAGGTAAATTTTCACAATCGGCAATTGAAAAGGAAATGATATCGTCCTGATCTTGTTTTTTTTTCTTTGTTATTCCTTGTTTCAGCATTCCTTCACTGATATCAATAGCTTCGATTCTTAGGGGCTGTAATTTCAATAAAGCGAAAGCCAAATCGCCTGTTCCGGTAGCTGCATCTAAAATTACTTTTGGTTTTTCGTGTTGAATCTCTTTCACCACTCTTTTTCGCCACCTTGAATCAATACCTGCCGAAAGAAGATGGTTTAAAAAGTCGTACTTGGGAGAAATATTGTCAAACATTTCTCTGACTTCCTCCTTCTTGGAGCGTGTGCTTTGATATGGTTTTATATTTTCCAAATCCCAAAGAATATGGGGAGCAATAAATTTTTTAAACCGCTAAAGTGGGGTTGTAGATCTTCAATTTTATTGCTTCATCGAGCAATTGATTTTTATCAATAGGTACGACTCCAATTTGTTCGCACACCAACCCTCCAGCCAGGTTTGATAGAGCAGCCATCAAGTAGTCACTTGTTTGACAAGCAAGACACAATGCAGCAACTCCAATTACTGTATCCCCTGCTCCCGAAACATCAGATATAGTACGAATATGAGCCGGTATTATTTTTTGTTCGGCATTGTTTTGATAAAATATACCGTGTTCCGATAAGGTTAATAGAAGCGTTTGAATATTCATCTCATTTCTGAATTTCTGAATAGCTTTTTCCATTTCGTTAGCATTTTCAATACTGAGCTCTTTATTCAGCCCCGTTTTCAGTTCATGAAAATTGGGTTTAAACAATGTTACATTTCGATATGCATTGAAATTATATTTCTTCGGATCAACAGCAGTAGGAATTTTTTTCTGATTGGCTAATTGAATGATCTGTTCAATTACAAACTTCGTTAAGTTGCCTTTATTATAATCTTCCAATACAATGCCATCTATAGATTCATTATTAATGCACTCCTTTATTAATTGAACAAATTCCACTTCATTCTCTTTTGATAGGTCGGAAGCATCCTCCTCATCAACTCTTAGTAACTGATGTTTGTTTCCAATCACTCTTGTTTTTACGGTGGTGGTTTTGTTCTTGAATGACTTGCAATAATCGGAACGAATACCTTGTACTTTCAGTAATTGTTTAAATATTTCTCCTTCTTTATCATCACCGATAGCAGTACAAAGTATGGCTTCGGCTCCGAGAGCATGAATATTCAAAGCTACATTGGCAGCTCCTCCCGGACGTTTTTCCTTTTTTTCTACCTGAACGATTGGTACAGGAGCTTCAGGAGATATTCGATCTACTTTTCCCCAATAGTATGCATCGATCATGACATCACCGATAATCAATATTCGTTTACGGTTGAAAGAATCAAACAAATCGTTTATGTAGGAGGCTGAATTCATACATTTAGTTTTGATAATGCAGCGCTCATCCTATTCAATGCTTCTATCAATTGATCTTCAGCTATGGCATAACTGAGACGGATGCATTGATCGTTTCCAAATGCAATGCCGGGTACCAATGATATTTTAGCTTCATCCAATAAATAGGAACATAAATCTGTACTGTTTTCAATTTTATATTGAAGGTATTGCTTGCCGTAAAAAGATTCAACATTTGGAAAAACATAAAAGGCTCCTTTTGGGTCATTAACCTTTAAGCCTTTTATAGCATTCATTTTTTCCAATGTTATGTTTCTTCGTTTGAGAAAAGTATCTTTCATGTACCTATACTTATCCCACTGCGTGCTCACTGCTTCAATAGCAGCTTTTTGTGCAATGCTACAAGTTCCTGAAGTAAATTGTCCTTGTATTTTATCGCAAGCGCTTGCGATTTCTTTTGATGCTGCAATATACCCTATGCGCCATCCCGTCATTGCGTAGCCTTTTGAAACGCCATTGACAACAATTACTCTATCTTTTATTTCTTCAAAAGAAGCTATGCTATAATGATGATCGGTAAATCGGATATGCTCATAAATCTCATCACTGATGACATATAATTGTTGATATTGTTTTACCACTTCTGCAATTGACTTAAGTTCATCGAGAGTGAAAATTGAGCCGGTTGGATTGCATGGACTTGAATAGATGAGCAGCTTAGTTTTGGGGCTGATTACTTTTCGTAAATCATCCGAAGAAAATTTAAAATCATTTTCAATACTTGTGTTTAAATAAACCGGAATCCCTTTAGCCAATTTTATAATTTGACTATAGCTTACCCAATAGGGTGTGGGAACAATAACTTCATCACCCGGATTTACCAAACTGAGTACAACATTGGCAATGGATTGTTTTGCTCCGGTAGAGACCACTATATTTTCAATCGCATAGTTTAGATTGTTTTCATTCTTGAATTTTCTGCAAATGGCCGATCTCAGTTCATCATACCCGGCAATAGGAGTATAATGCGTAAAGCCTTGATCAATAGCTTGTTTTGCTGCCTCTCTTATATTTTCTGGAGTGTCAAAATCGGGTTCGCCCAAACTTAGGTTAATCACATCTATTCCCTGAGCTTTTAATTCACGGCTTTTTTTGGCCATGGCAATTGTCTGCGATTCTTCTAATTCTTGTAGTCTGTCCGCTAACATTTCAAGTATTTATGTTCGCAAATCTAAGAAATTAGCTCAAGTTCTTGGGATTATGTGAAGGATGTTTTAACAGTCTAATGTAGATCAAAAGATAGTGTATAATCACGGTTACCGCTAACACCATGACAACCTGTGCAAGAGGCTCCTTTTTCCCGTACACTGTAAACAACTTCACCATTGGGTTTATACTCTCCCCAAAGCCAATTGGCCCCTGCATTGCTGTTTCCGGAAGCTTTTTGCATCACGACTACTAAATTCAGATTTCCAGATGAGGAATAAACATCTTTTACAATAACAGAATTGTTAGGAAAACTGCTTCCTACAGGCAGTTTTCCAGTTGAATCGAGGGCAGCATTGGCTACAGAATTAAATTTTAGTTTAAAATTTCCGTGAGGGCTTCCTCCAGCAGGGTCGTATATGGTATCAATATTATTATAAAAAGTATAAGTGCCAGAAGTAGAGTTGCTAAAAAGAGTGCTGTCTTCGGCAGTGATTTCTTGTTTGTCTTTTTTACAAGCGGTAGCAATAAAAATTATTGATACGAAAAGCAAAGTAAGCCGGATAAGTGATTTTTGTTTCATCATTTAATTATGGTGTGATGGATTGAACTACAATTTTTAACAACGAATCAAGTTAATAGTTTATTGAAAATAAATATAAGTAATTCTATTTTATATTAGAGTCTGTTTATATTTCTGATATTTGTAACCGAAAACGATTCAAGTATGGAGAAACTAAATGATTGGACTAATGTCCTTTTCTTTATAGCCCCTTTATTGGTCTTAGCTGGGGGATTTTATTTAATGGTCAAAAAAATGTTTGATCGTGATTCTCAAACCAGATTAATGGAATTGAAAATCAAGAATCGAAGAGATGTTCTTGCGCTTCGATTGCAAGCTTATGAAAGGATGATTTTATTTCTGGAAAGGATATCACCCAATAATTTATTGATACGATCAAGTTCTCCAGGATTGAGTGCAGGTGAATTTCAAAGCATATTGTTACAGAATATTAGAACCGAATACGAACACAACGTTACACAACAAATATACATGAGTATCCCGGCATGGGCTTCAGTGAGAGCTGCAAGAGAGGGTGTCATAAAATTGATCAACACTTCAATGAATGAGCTCGACCCAAACGCACCTTCCATAGAGTTGAGCAAGAAAATTTTTGATACTATAATTAAGATGGAAAGTCAGGGTGTGCAAATGAGCATTGATTTTATTAAGGAAGAAGCCAGACAACTGTATTAAAACCGATGATGAATAAAAAGGAAGAAACCGAAAGTTTTAAAACCGACTCTGGTATTGAAGTGAATCGGGTTTACACATCTGCAGAAATTAAGAATGAATTGCCTGGCGAATACCCATTTACCAGAGGAGTGCAAAGCGATATGTATCGTACAAAACTTTGGACCATGCGCCAATATGCGGGTTTTAGTACCGCTGAAGAAAGCAATGAACGATATCATTATTTATTGAAAAATGGTACGACCGGTTTATCTGTAGCGTTCGATTTACCCACCCAGATTGGGTATGATTCTGATCACGATTTTTCAGAAGGAGAAGTGGGAAAGTCTGGCGTAGCCATCGACTCCTTAGCCGACATTGAAATATTGTTTAAAGGAATTGAGTTAGAGAAAATTTCAACGAGTATGACCATTAACAGTACAGCCTGTATTTTATTGGCATACTACATTGCATTGGCTAAAAAACAAGGCGCTAATCTTTCAAGAATTAGAGGCACTATACAAAATGACATTTTAAAAGAATATGCAGCAAGAGGCACTTATATTTATCCACCTCAACCTTCTATGCGCATTATTACAGACATTTTTGATTACTGCAGTAAGGAATTACCAAAATGGAATACCATTTCAGTTTCTGGATATCATATCCGCGAAGCGGGAAGTACTGCCGTTCAAGAGTTGGCATTTACGCTGGCCAATGGCAAGGCCTATTTAGAGGCGGCCATAAAAGCTGGATTAGATATAGATGTTTTTGCTAAAAGAATTTCCTTCTTCTTTAATGCCCATAATAATTTGTTCGAAGAAGTAGCCAAGTTCAGAGCTGCAAGAAGAATGTGGGCAAAAATAACCAAAGACCTTGGCGCCAAAGATCCAAAGTCAATGATGTTAAGATTTCATACGCAAACCGGAGGTTCAACTCTTACAGCTCAACAACCCTATAATAATGTTGTTCGGGTTACTTTGCAAGCATTGTCAGCTGTCTTGGGAGGTACACAATCTTTGCATACCAATGGTTTTGACGAAGCATTATCTCTTCCTACCCAAGAAGCCGCAACTTTGGCTCTCCGAACACAGCAAGTTATTGCCTATGAAAGTGGAGTGCCCTCCACAGTTGATCCTTTGGGAGGATCATATTATGTTGAACAATTGACCAATGATGTAGAGACCAAGGCATGGGAGTATATTAAACGAATTGATGAAATAGGTGGTGCAGTTAAAGCGATTGAGCAAGGATATATACAAAATCAGATTGCAGAATCGTCTTATTTATATCAACAAAAAATTGAAGATGAATCAAAGCCTATCGTTGGTGTAAATGTTTTTGAATCGAATGAGAGTCCTTTTGATAAATTGTTTACTATCGATGACTCCATACGTTCAAAGCAAATTGAGAAGTTGAATAGAATTAAAAGTCAGCGGGATGAATCTGCAGTAAAAAAAGCCATTGAGCAGATTAAAACAGCAGCAAAGGAAGGATCCAATGTAATGCCATCTATTTTAGAAGCAACCGAGTCTTATACTTCATTAGGTGAAATAGCTGATGCTATGAGAGAAATATTCGGAGAATATAAAGGATAATTAATCTGCTTTCGAGTGACTCGATTCTACGATGAGGAAAATTTCTTCATTGTCTTTTTTCATCAAGTACTTTTCCCTGGCAAATTTTTCTAAGTTTTCTTTGCTTTCCATCAACAATGCTAAGCTCTCAACATTTTTCTTTGTTTCTTTTTGATAATATTCACGATACTCTTCAAGCTCGTTTAGTTGCTTTCGATATTGATAGGAAGTAATAAGATTATTGGTATCGAAGAATGAAATCCATACAATAAAAGTTAGCGTTATAGCTACATATTTATTCTTTAAGTGTGGTAATATTTTACGCAAGAAATTCATTCAGCTAATATAAAGTCAATCGGCAAGAATTTGACTTTTCATTTTTCAAAGTAATGCACATTTAAAGGTTAATTAATTTTAACGATTATCGGGTAGTTTACTTTAAGTAAAAACTGTTTGGGTTATGTATTTTTATACCCTAGAATTTTATTATTCCATTGAAACAGTTGTTGAACAGAAAGAGTCTTATTTCAATACGATCGCATTATCATGTGTACCTATATTCGGTATTGGTTGGGGTTTTGGCAGGGTTTGCATCTGTTGGATTTACTAGGATTTTATTTAGAGTTGAAGGTTTCGTTCAATCGTTGCACCACAAAAGTTCGGTAGAGAACAAAACGCTATTGGATCATTATCATGATGTTTTTAATTTTCCAATACTATCATTATTAATCGTGTTGCTACCTGCTTTTGGTGGTTTATTAGCCGGCTACATTCGTAAAAAATATATTAATAAGTATGGTGGTGCAGGAACCGACAATCTCATTAGAGCATTTCATAAAAAAGAAGGACAGATTGATTCTCGTTCGCCAGTATTTAATGCCATTGGTACTATTTTTACTATCGGTTCGGGAGGCAGTGGAGGCAAGGAAGGCCCTATTGCTCAAATTGGCGCTGCCATTGGAGTATTTATTGCCAACATAATCAAGGTTGGTGCACGAGCAAGAAGAACTTTATTGTTAGCAGGAATGGCTGCCGGGCTTGGAGCGGTGTTTAAATCTCCATTAGGAGGAGCTCTAACAGCTGTCGAAATGGTTTACAAAGAAGACATTGAAAGCGATGCTTTGATACCCTGTTTTATTGCTTCTGTTACCGCATATCTTACCATGACCGTTTTTGATGGCAATGAACCTTTTATGCAGTTTGGTACAGTACAGTTTTTACATTTTAACGAAATATTTTTCTATTTGATTTTGGGTGTTCTGTGTTTCTGGTTCGGATTTATTTTCATTCGCACCTTTCGAATCATTCGAAATAGAATCGAGCGATATCCCGTCAATCTTTCATTAAAGGCAGCACTCGGAGGACTAGCTGTGGGTATCATTTCATTATTCTTTTATCAAACCGCCAGTCAAGGAATTGTATTTTTGGAAGCTTGTTTTAAAGGGTTCCAACCCTCCTTGTTCAACAACAACACAGTATTATCCATTGCAGGAACGTTTGTACTTATTGCTTTTATCAAAATTTTAACCACCTCCATTACATTAGGATCAGGAGGATTGGGAGGAATATTTGGTCCTTCCTTATTTGTTGGTGGTGCTTTAGGAGCTGCTGTAGGTACAATCGCTATGTATTTTATTCCAGGCTCTGTTCACATTGGTAGCTATATTATTGTTGGTATGGGCGCTTTCTATGCCGGCATAGCTAATGCTCCTATTGCAGGTATTATTATGGTGTGCGAAATGACAGGATCGTATGTTCTATTACCACCATTGATATTGGTTTCCATATTTACATTTATCTTATCAAAGAAGGTTTCATATTACCGACATCAGGTACAAAACCGTTTTAAAAGTCCGGCACATTATTATGACATGCGATTTGATATTATTGATAGCATCTCTGTTAAGAATGCAATGGAAGAAATGCGAAGTTTGGCTTGTGTTCAACAAAGCAGTAGTATGTTAGATGTTAGAAAATTTGCAGCCTCTATTCAAGCCAGTGATCTGGTAGCGATAAATGATTCAAATGAATACGCTGGAATTCTTAGTTTAAAAGAATTAGACTTAGGCGAATGGAGTAATGAAGAATTGAGTGCAAATGTGAAACCGTATTTAAAAAGCAATGTTCCGGCATTGAGTATTCATAACAGTTTAGCCGATGCTATGAAAGTCATTATGGAATATGATATAGATAAAGTAGCTGTGGTTTCCGACAGCAAATTTAAAGGATACATTGGGGTTAAAGATATTTTCAGTTTTTATCATAAAGCCATTGGTAAAAAAGTATGACAAAGAAAAAGTTATTAATTGTTTGCTACTATTATCCACCATGTAATGCTGTTGGTTCATTGAGGATCAAATCCTTTTCGGATTACCTCAAAAGTGATTTTGATATTACGGTAATGAGTAGACATTGGGACGGTTCTGAAGCTAGTTGGGATGACTATATATATGATATCAAAGGTGAAGATAAAGTAAGTGAACATGATGGTGTTCGATGCCTATATGTTGAAAGCAAAAAGAATCCCATGTATCACTTTTTTAGCTCTTTAAATGCTTTGTTGATTTTGCGCTGGATGCGATTTTCATATTTTGGGTTCCTGGCACTATTGGGTCATATTCAAGTCCAAGTGAATGGATATTTGAGTTTTAGAAAACCTTTGAAAGAACTATTATCAAAGGAAAAATTTGATGTAGTGTTAATCAGCAATCCTCCTCAAAATATGGTTCGATTGGTTAAACCAATTCGACAATATCATAAAGGAGGAATTGTTGTCGATTACCGGGATTTGTTTTTCAATCGCAAGTTGAGAAGTGATTATCAGCCATCGCCATATCGTTTAGTGCTTGATCGATTGTATGATCATTATCAAAGGAAATATCTTAAGCATGCTGATCATCTTGTTACAATAGTACCTGAATTTGCAGGAGAACTTCATAGAATCATATCAAAACCAATGAGTATTATTTACAATGGTTATGATAAAAAGTTTTTTCAGCATACAGAGGAAAAGAATTTTAAGAAGTTTACTGTTTCTATGATTGGCTCTTTATATCCTGAACAAGACATAGGCTTTATGTTAAATATGATTGAACGGTTTGTGCAAGACAAATCGGAAAACGAAGTGCAGTTTCGTTTTGTCGGTTTGAATTCTGTAGTAGAAGTAGAAACACAGATCAAACAATTTAAGTTGCAACAGTATCTATCTTATGAAAGGCGCGTATCACAGCAGGAAGCAGCAAACGAAACCATCAGTGCAAGTGTATTGTATTTTCCGGCTTGGGCAGGTTATAGAGGATTTATTTCTACCAAGATATTTGACTATATGGCAAGTGGTACCCCTATTCTTATTGCTCCGGGTGACCATAACATAATGGATCAAGTTGTTTCGGAAAGTGGATGTGGAGTCATAGCACATTCTGTTGAAGAAGCTGTAAATCGATTGAATATGTTTTACAAAGAATGGAAAGAGAATGGGAAAATCATCAATAAGGGAAATAAAAATTATGTGGAAAGATATTCACGTGAACAACAAGCTATAGAGTTGAAAAAAGTTCTATACTCATTATAATAAAAAAAGCTCCGTTAGAGGAGCTTTTTTTGTTGGTTTTAGTTATTTGTTATTGGGCAGTTCCACTTAGAGAAATATTTAAGTTTATATCATTCGACAAAACCATTTCCTTCATAGGGCTATCCCAAGCAACGTTGTATTTTTTACGATCGAAAGTCAATTTACCTGTGGCAGTAACAATACCTTCGTTTTCGCTAATAACGATGTCCGTCAACTTTTCTTCATTGGAAACTCCACGCACTGTTAAAGTTCCTGTAGCAGTGTTTCCTTCCACGCTCGAAACTTTAAAGTTAGCTGTAGGACTACTCTCAACATCAAAAAAATCTGGACTCGATAAATGCCCTACTAACTTATCCTTAGTCTTTCCTTCTTCCGGATTGTAATTTTCATCTGTTGGCGTAATACTGTTCATATCAACTGTAACATCTGCTCCTTTCAACTGACCATTGGAGACCATAAGCAAACCATTGCTTACATTAATAGTACCTGTGTGAGTATATACACCAAGCATAGTGCCGTCCCATACTATCGAACTTTGTGAGGCATCAAGCGAATATGTGTTTTCCGTTCCTGTTTCAGCTGTAGACTCATTGTTGTTTGAATTATCCGTTCCCGATCCGCAACTGCTAATAAAAAATGCAGCAGCGGCAATAAATGTTAAGAAAAGTGTTGATTTCATAAATAATTGATTATTAAAGGGTTAATTTGTAAAAAATATATTTTAATGCTTATATAACAAGAAATTTATGTTAATAGTTTTAAAACGTAACCTTAAAATCTAATTGACGTTAAAAATATATAGAATCCTAAAACAAAAGATATGGCTGCCTTGGTGGAGAAGTTTGAGGGAAGATGAAGGGAAGATTCGTTGGGAAGATGAGAAGTAGAAGAGAGAATGAATAAGGTAATGTTAGAAAAAGGGTATTGGACAATAGAATCTTAATCTACACCAGACAGACTGTAAATCCTGCAATTTTAATTGCAGGATTTTTTATTTGAGTCAGAATTGATAGCTTTGAATTTATAACCTAAAACCCAAAATTATTATGGAACTGAATTTTTACATTTCATTTGTTGCAGCGTTAGTACCATTGGTCCTTGGATTTATTTGGTACAACCCAAAAGTTTTTGGTACCGCATGGATGAATGTCTGCGGTCTTACAGAAGAGAAATTAAAAGGAGCTAACATGCCAGTGATCTTTCTTCTAAGCTATGTTCTAAGTGTTATGCTTGCATTGGCCATGTATTCAATAGTGATTCATCAATTGGGAGTTTTTAGCACCTTAATAGCAGATGAATCTTTAATGACTGAAGGTTCGGAACTGAACCTATATTTTGCAGATTTCATGAGTAAGTACGGTTCTAATTTTAGAACCTTTAAACATGGAGTATTTCATGGAGCTATTGCAGGTATTTTTATCGTATTACCCATAATGGCAACCAATGCAATGTTTGAGCGAAAAGGAGCAAAGTACATTTTCATCAATGCAGGCTATTGGATCGTTTGCTTTATGTTAATGGGCGGTATTATTTGCGCTTGGGCTTAATTTAATAGACCAATTATAAGCCTTGTAATTTATTTGCAAGGCTTTTTGCTTTTATTAGATCTAATGGAAAAAATTACAGGAATAGGTGGAGTGTTTTTAAAATACACTGATGTAGATAAAGCCAAAGAATGGTACAAGACTTACCTCGGTATCGACATTGGAAAGTATGGATACACATATAGCTGGAGAAAAATAGAAAAACCCGAAGAAATTGCTCATACAGTTTTTAGCTTATTCAAGAAAGAGGTTTCTGAAGCTAAACCTTCAACATCAGCAATGATTAATTTTAGAGTAAGTAACTTGAATGCATTATTATCTCAATTAAAAAAGCAAGGTATTGATCAACTTGGCGAAACAGAAGAATATGAATATGGGAAATTTGCTTGGATATTAGACCTTGAGGGGAACAAAATTGAATTGTGGGAACCCATAGACGATAAACTGGTATAATTGCGGATAAAATTCTCCTTATATAGAACACGTTTTACCATTTGCGGCAGATAGGGCAATGCCTGCCATTTTTATTACCTTTGTCGCCTTATTTGTGAATAAATCAATATGTTAGATTTTATAAATAAAACAATCAAAGGATTGTTTGGAACAAAAGCAGCCAGAGACATTAAAGAACTGAGTCCCTTTGCTGCTTTGGTAAAAAATGCAAGCGCTGATATAGAAGTTTTGAATGACGATCAACTTCGTAGTAAAACAATTGAATTTAAGGAAAAGATTAAATCGGCTACGAGCGAACAAGAAAAAGAATTAAGCGAACTTAAATTAAAGGCCGAAGAAGATACTGAGGAAGGTGTTGAAGAAAAGGAAGAATTATATAAAAGAATAGACCAACTATCAAAAGAGGTATTGGAAACTACCGAACAGGTATTGGCCGAAATACTGCCCGAGGCTTTTGCTGTAGTTAAAGAAACGGCAAAGCGTTTTACCAATAATGAAACCATACGTGTAAAAGCTACCGAACTTGATCGCGACATAGCGGCACAAAAAACATCACTCAAAATTGAAGGAGATGATGCTATTTATCACAATACTTGGATGGTTGCCGGAACACCTGTAACATGGAATATGATTCATTACGATGTGCAGTTGATCGGTGGTGTTGTGTTGCATCAAGGGAAAATTGCTGAAATGGCAACCGGTGAAGGAAAAACTTTAGTAGCAACATTACCCATTTACTTAAATGCACTTGCAGGCAAAGGAGTGCACGTAGTTACTGTAAATGATTATTTGGCAAGACGAGATGCCGAGTGGAATGGACCGATATTTGAATTTCTTGGATTGAGAGTTGATTGCATCGATAAACATCAACCCCATAGCAATGAACGTAAGAGAGCCTATTTAGCCGATATCACTTATGGCACCAATAACGAATTCGGATTTGATTATCTGCGCGACAATATGGGAAGAAGCCAAAGCGATTTGGTTCAGCGCTCTCATCATTTCGCCATCATTGATGAGGTTGATTCTGTTTTGATTGATGATGCACGAACACCTCTTATCATTAGTGGTCCAACGGCCAAGGGAGAACAACAAGAATTTCATTCACTAAAGCCGAGGATAGAGAAAATTGTAGGTGCACAAAAAAATTACATCAATACGCTATTGGCCGATGCTAAAAAGAAATATGCTGAAGGAAAAGAAGACGATGCCGGTATTCCTTTGTTGAAAGCATATCGTGGATTGCCGAAGAACAAAGCGCTGATTAAATTTTTGAGTGAGACCGGTGTAAAAACCTTATTACAAAAAACAGAGAATTATCATTTACAGGATCACGCTAAAGAAATGAGAAAACTGGATGCGGATCTTTTCTTTGTGATTGATGAGAAGAACAATAGTATTGAACTTACCGATAAAGGAATTGACCTTATTACTCAAAGTGGCGAAGATGCTTCGTTCTTTATCATGACCGATGTAGGTGCCGGAATTGCTGAGTTGGAAAAATCAGGATTGAGTGATAAAGAGAAAGCAGAAAAGAAAGATATTTTATTACGCGACTTTTCAATCAAATCGGAAAGACTGCATACCACCAATCAGCTTTTGAAAGCATACACATTATTTGAACGTGATGTTGAATATGTGGTAATGGATGGCAAAGTAAAAATAGTTGATGAGCAGACCGGACGTATTTTAGAAGGAAGGAGGTATAGCGATGGATTGCATCAAGCCATTGAAGCCAAAGAAAATGTAAAAGTAGAAGCTGCTACACAAACTTACGCAACCATTACGCTACAAAACTATTTTAGAATGTACCATAAGTTATCGGGTATGACGGGTACAGCAGAAACAGAAGCAGGTGAGTTATGGGAGATTTATAAACTTGACGTTGTAGTTATTCCTACCAACCGACCAATCGTTCGAGACGATAGAGAAGATTTAGTTTTTAAAACCGTTCGTGAGAAATACAAAGCCGTTGTTGATGAGATTGTCAATTTAAAAGATGAAGGCAGACCGGTGCTTGTTGGAACAACTTCAGTAGAAGTTTCTGAGTTACTTGGTAAATTATTGAAACTTCAAAACATTAAGCACAATGTATTGAATGCAAAACAGCACCAACGAGAAGCGGACATTGTAGCCGAGGCCGGACAACCGGGTATGGTTACCATAGCCACCAACATGGCTGGTCGTGGGACCGACATCAAACTTGGACCCGGTGTAAAAGAAAAAGGAGGATTAGCGATAATAGGAACCGAACGACATGAAAGTAGAAGAGTGGATCGTCAGCTTAGAGGAAGAGCAGGTCGTCAGGGTGATCCCGGATCTTCTCAATTTTATGTATCACTCGAAGATAGCCTCATGCGTTTGTTCGGCTCCGAACGTATTGCCAAACTTATGGATCGAATGGGATTGAAAGAGGGGGAGGTAATTCAACATTCTTTGGTGTCTAAATCCATCGAACGCGCTCAAAAGAAAGTAGAAGAAAATAATTTTGGAATTCGTAAGCGATTGCTCGAATACGATGATGTAATGAATTCTCAACGAGAAGTAATTTACAAGAAACGAAAGCACGCACTTTCAGGCGAACGTTTATCACTCGACTTGATCAACATGTTGATGGATTTGTCTGACAGTATAGTGCATCAGCATCGAGAGAGTCGCGATTTCGAAGATTTTAAACTCGATCTATTTAGATATTTAAGTATTGATTCGCCTGTTACGGAAGAAGAATTTCTGAAAATAGATGCTGCTTCTATTATAGATAAAGTGTATGATAAAGCCTATCATCACTATAAAGAGAAAGCAGCGTTAATAGCACAATCTTCTTTTCCAGTGATCGAAGATGTGTTCACAAAACAAGGTGCAGTATATCAAGATATTGTTATCCCTTTCACCGATGGACAACGAGGTATGCAAGTGGTAGCAAATTTGAAAAAGTGCTACGACAGCAAAGGGAAGGAAGTTGTTGCTGCATTTGAACGAGCCGTTACTTTGGCTTTAATAGATTCATCATGGACGGAACATCTGCGCGAAATGGATGATTTAAAAACCAGTGTTCAAAGTGCAGTTTATGAACAAAAAGATCCATTGATCATCTATAAGTTTGAATCGTTCGAATTGTTCAAACAATTGGTTGAGAAAATTAATAAAGACATTCTGTCTTTTATTCTGAAGGGAAATATTGCAGTTCAAAATCCGCAGCAAGTAACTGAAGCCAAATCACAACCAAAGGTGGACACGAGTCGCTTAAAGGCTTCACATGATGAATCGGTTTCGACTTTGACTGGAGGAGGAGGAAATGCTGCTTCTATACCGAAGCAAGAGCAAAAATCACAGCCCGTTCGAGTGGAACAAAAAATTGGAAGAAACGATCCTTGTCCCTGCGGAAGTGGTAAGAAATATAAGAGTTGCCACGGGGCTGGAGTAGCAGCCAATTAACCGGCCCAGCCTTCCCGGTCGAGACTGCGATATTGAATCGCTTCAGCTAAGTGTTCTGTTTCAATGTCAGTAGAATTGCTTAAGTCTGCAATGGTTCTCGATACTTTTAGAATTCGATCGTATGCACGGGCCGAAAGACCTAGTTTATCCATGGCTGTTTTAAGTAATGCGGTACCTTCGGGTTTAATGCTACAAATGTTTTGAAGCATCTTGGTGCTCATTTGAGCATTGCAAAATATTTTTTCTGTTTGGGCAAATCGAACTTTTTGTCTTTCTCTTGCTTTGATTACTCTTTGACGGATTGACTGACTCGGCTCAGCAGATTGTTTTAATGATAGTTCGTTAAAAGGAACCGGAGTCACTTCCACATGCAAATCGATTCGATCTAACAATGGCCCGCTAATTTTATTCAAATACTTAACCACCACATTCTGCGAACACACACATTCTTTTTCAGGATGGTTATAGTATCCGCAAGGGCAGGGGTTCATACTGGCGATCAACATGAAGCTGGCGGGATAATCTACAGAAAATTTAGCTCTGGAGATTGAAACTTTTCGTTCCTCCAAAGGTTGTCGCATCACTTCTAAAACGGTTCTTTTAAATTCAGGTAGTTCATCCAAAAATAAAACGCCATTATGCGCCAATGAAATTTCACCAGGTTGAGGAAACGCCCCGCCACCTACTAAAGCTACATCGCTAATGGTGTGGTGCGGTGAACGGAATGGACGACTGGCAATCAAAGATGCTTCTTTTACTATTTTACCAGCAACACTGTGAATCTTGGTTGTTTCTAATGCTTCTTCCAAAGAAAGAGGAGGAAGTATAGTGGGAATGCGTTTGGCTAACATTGTTTTTCCGGCTCCGGGTGGACCAATCATAATAACATTATGTCCGCCTGCTGCTGCAATTTCTAAAGCACGCTTAATATTTTCTTGCCCTCGAACATCTGAGAAATCATGTTCTGTTTTTTGTTGACTGTTGTAAAATAGTTCTTCAATATTTGCTTTTTCCGGTTCAAATTCAGATTCATTATTTAGGAAAGAAACTACTTCACTCAAATGCTCCATTCCCATAATTTCAAGTCCTTCAACTATGGCTGCTTCAGCCGCATTGGCTTTAGGTACAATCATTCCTTTGTAACCTTCTTTTTGTGCCTGAATGGCAATGGGTAGTGTTCCTTTTATAGATTGTAAGGTGCCATCCAAACTCAATTCACCCATCATAATATATTCAGCTAGTTTGCTTTCATTAACTTGTTCTGAAGCAGCTAATATTCCAATGGCTATTGGTAAATCGTACGCTGAACCTTCCTTCTTAATATCAGCAGGGGCCATATTGACGACAATTTTTTTTCCTGGAAATTTTAATCCAATATTTTTGATGGCAGCAATAACTCTTTGCTGACTTTCTTTTACGGCATTGTCTGGTAGTCCGACCATGAAAAACTTCATTCCGGTCGATACATTTACTTCAACAGTTATGGTAGTAGCGTTGATGCCATATACAGCAGAAGCAAAAGTTTTAATGAGCATAAATCAATCGTTGGAAAGTTGAAGGTTCTTTTCGATGAGTAGAATTAGAATATGGATAATTTTGATATGAATCTCTTGAATACGGTCAGCAAAACCAGCATGTGATACAACAATACAATGATCACAGATCTTTGATAATTCACCTCCATCTTTACCACTTAATCCGATCACTTTTATTTTGTTTTGTTTGGCGTACTTTGCTGCCGATAAAATGTTTTTGGAATTTCCACTTGTACTAATGGCTAAAAGAACATCTCCTTTATTAACATGCGCTTCTAGATAACGACTGAAGATTTCATCAAATCCAAAATCATTGGCCACACAAGTGATGTGTGAGGGATCGCTGATGGCAACAGCAGGCAGTGCTTTGCGGTTCAGTCTAAAACGACCGGTCATTTCTTCAGCAAAGTGCATAGCATCACACATCGATCCTCCATTGCCACAGCTATATATTTTATTTCCGTTTGAAATTGCGTCCGACATTATACGAGCAGCAACTTCAATTGCTTTTAAATTATTTTGATCCGAAACAAAAGCATTCAGAAGATCGGAAGCCTCTTGTAATTCTTTTTTTATAAGATCTTGCATAGCAAATTTGGATTCAGAGTGTCGAGTATAAAAATAATGATTTGATCTTGATGTGCCAGACCTATCTATTTTTAAATCGACATTTACCTTCTTCTAAGAACGAAGCATATTCATCAACATCAGGTGTATAGCCCCTTGGTTGTGCCAGCAAATTTCCTTTATGATCTAATAATACATAGTAGGGCTGCGAGTTGGTATTGTAAACGCTTGCTTGCAATTCACTCCATTTATTTCCGGTAGTTCTAATTTTTTTACCGGTATATGTACTGGTGTATTGTTGATTTTCGGGCAAAGGAGTTTTGTCATCAACATACAAAGAGATCAAAACATAATCTTCAGAAAGTTTCTTCAATATTTTTGGATCGGACCAAACATAATCTTCCATCTTTCGGCAGTTCACGCAACTCCATCCTGTAAAATCAACCATAGCCGGTTTGCCTTGTGCACGTGCATAAGCCATGCCTTCTTCATAGTCGTGAAAACAGTTTAGATTATGAGGGCAATGTCCAGAATTGTTTTCGGTAATCCACTCTTTGTAAAATTCGGGTGGAGGAAATCCGCTGATCATTTTTAGTGGAGCGCCCCAAATTCCTGGAAGTAAGTATATGGTGAATGAAAAAGTAAGAATGGCAAAGAGCAATCGAGGAACGGATAAATATTTGAGCTCAGAGTCGTGAGAGAATTTTATTTTCCCAATTAAATATAAACCCATCAGTCCA
>DAOQTX010000013.1:0-48927 GCA_035340715.1 Bacteroidia bacterium
GTCTATATTTTGTCCGATGCAGCACCAGCAATAGAGTTTATACTAAAAAGTTGATAAAACTTTAAATCCTTAGCAGTAAGGAAGAAGATTAACTCGGTATCAATAATACCTCAATCGGATAACATTTGCCAGATACTTAGTATATCGAATTACCTGACGGCTATAGCCGTATTCATTATCGTACCAAACATAGAGCACAATGCTTTTCTGATCTTTTGAAACCAGAGTTGCTGCGCTATCTACAATTGAGGCACAAGAATTTCCAACCAAGTCAGTCGAAACCAACTCATTCGATTGACTGAATTGAATTTGCTCTATAAGATCGCCTTTGAGAGCAGCTTCTTTTAATAACCCATTGATATTTTCTTTGCTCACTTCACGCTTTACGGTCAGATTCAAAATAGCTAATGAAACATCAGGGGTAGGTACACGCACGGCATTGCCGGTAAGAATTCCATCTAAATGCGGCAACACTTTGGCAACAGCTTTGGCAGCACCGGTTTCGGTAATCACCATATTTAAAGCAGCCGAACGTCCTCTGCGGTATTTTTTATGATAGTTGTCCAACAAATTCTGATCATTGGTATAGGCGTGTATGGTTTCAATATGGCCTCGCTCTATCCCAATCGTTTTGTCGATAACGCTCAGCACCGGAACAATGGCATTGGTGGTACACGATGCGGCCGAAAAAATCTTTTCTCCATCGGCAGAGCTGTTTTCGTTTACACCATAAACTACATTGGGCACATCGCCTTTGCCGGGAGCGGTAAGCAATACTTTATCGATTCCTTTTGCTTTTAAATGTTGCGAAAGGCCTTCGCGATCTCTAACCACACCGGTATTGTCGATAAGTATGGCATTGTTGATTCCATAAGCGGTATAATCAATCGATTCGGGCGATTTGGAACCAATCATATAAACGGTATGACCGTTTACTATAAGCGCCATGTTTTCGGTATCTTCTATTACGGTACCTGCAAAGGGTCCATGCACCGAGTCGTTTCTTAGCAGTTCTGCTCTTTTGTGTAAGTCATCGGCACCAATATTTCTGAGCACCACCGCACGCAATCGAAGTTGCTCACCCTTTCCGGCTTGACTGATGAGTTCACGCATCAACAATCGGCCTATTCGTCCAAAGCCATACAGGACAACATCTTTAGGAGAGATATTGCTTTTATCACTTCCTACATAAGAAGAAAATTTATCTTTTATAAAATCGGTTTTGTTGTTTTTATAATTGTCCTTTTCGTTCAACCATTCATAGGCCACTCGACCAATATCAATTCTGGAAGGAGCCAATTCTAATTGGGCTAAGATTTGTGCCAATTCAAGCGTATCGAAAATATTAATCGGTTTCTCTACAAAATCTTTAGCATACTGAACCAAACTTAATATTTCGCTGGTGCTGCGATCAACCAATTGATTTCTGAAAATGATTAGTTCAACCGAGCGTTCAAACCAAAATTTTCCAATTAAGTTAGATAATTCAAGAGCAGCTTTTTCTTGTTTAATATAATCCGATAAGCCGGATTCATAATCCGATTTCTTAAGTGAAATTGTTTCTGACATGATAAAAATTAAAATTTAGATTGCGATGGCAAAGGTACATAACAAATTCGGAAGCGATTGCTTCCGAATTTTAAAGAGTTTATCCTAAGTAGGCTTTCAATAATTTTGATCTGGATTTATGCCTTAATCTCCGAATGGCTTTTTCTTTAATTTGTCGAACACGTTCGCGAGTCAAATCAAATTTAGCACCTATTTCTTCCAAGGTCAAACCATGGTTCATACCAATGCCAAAAAATAATTTAATCACTTCTCTTTCTCTTTCGGTTAGGGTATTGAGTGAACGCTCAATTTCTTTTTGAAGACTTTCATTCATCAAATGATTATCGGCACGAGGTGAGTCGTGATTTTCTAATACATCCAACAAACTATTGTCTTCACCTTGAACAAAAGGAGCATCCATAGAAACATGCTTTCCGGAAACACGCATGGTGTCTGCAATTTTTTCGATCGGCACTTCCAATTGAGTGGCCAATTCTTCGGCAGAAGGTTCTCTTTCAAATTCCTGTTCCAATTTTGAATAGGCTTTGCTGATTTTGTTTAAAGAACCCACCTGATTTAAAGGCAAACGAACAATACGCGATTGCTCTGCCAATGCCTGTAGAATACTTTGACGAATCCACCATACCGCATAGGAAATAAATTTAAATCCGCGGGTTTCATCAAATCGCTTGGCGGCTTTGATTAAACCTAAGTTGCCTTCATTGATCAAATCAGGTAAACTTAAGCCTTGATTTTGGTATTGCTTGGCAACCGACACCACGAAACGAAGATTTGCTTTAGTCATTCGATCCAATGCATCCTGATCTCCTTCGCGGATCTTCCTGGCCAACCGTACTTCTTCTTCTGCGGTGATAAGTTCCTCACGGCCAATTTCTTGTAAATATTTCTCAAGCGATTGGCTCTCACGATTGGTAATGGATTTGGTTATTTTAAGTTGCCTCATATAGTGAATTAAATTTGGTTAAAATCAAACAAAAAAGGTGTAAAAAGTGAAAAATTTACAGTTGCAAAAGTAATCTAATAAACTATGGTTGTCAAATTTATTGACAACACAAAAATGCCCAATCACCAATAAAAAACTGATGTTAATAAAAAATACATCTAAGAAAGAGCTTTTGGAACGAAGGATTAAAGATACATATAAAATATTTACATACCCAATCCGTAATAAGCACTTACACCATTTGGATAAAATCCGCCAATTAAAATACCGCCCTTATTGTTTTGCAACATTCGAACGACTTCATCGGGTGTTTCAACCGATTCATTGTTGATGGAGGTAATGATAAATCCTTCGCGAATTCCTGCCGATTTAAAACGGCCATTTTGTAACGCGTTTACTTTTACTCCAGATTTTACTTTCAAATTTTTTAAATCGTTGTCGCTCGCTCTGGAAAGTTCAGCACCTAAAATTTCAAATAATTCTTCTTCGTTTTTAACCAACTTGGTAGTTCCCATTCTGTTTTTCAATTCAATTAAAAACTCCTTGGGTTTTCCATTTCGATGCACAACAATATTTACCTTATCTCCCGGGCGGTATCGCCCTATTTGTTCGAGCAGTTGGGCCACATCATCCACTTTTACTTTGTTTACTTCTGTAATCACATCGCCAATTTCCAAGCCGGCATCCAAAGCAGCACCCCCATCGGTTAAACGATTTACATAAATTCCTTTTGGAAGTTTGAGTCCTTTTTCATCGGCTATTTTAGCGTCAACATTTTGAATTCCCACGCCTATATAGGCTCTTTGCACGGTTCCAAATTCGGCTAAGTCATCCACCACTTTTCTTACAATATTGGCTGGTATGGCAAAAGAATAACCGGCATAGGCACCGGTGGTCGAAGCTATGGCGGTATTAATGCCCATCAACTCGCCTTTGGTATTGACCAATGCGCCACCACTGTTTCCTGGGTTCACTGCGGCATCGGTTTGTATAAAAGCTTCGATAGATGATTGTTCGGGAATGATGTTGATGTTTCGTGCTTTGGCACTTACAATACCGGCTGTAACGGTAGAGGTAAGGTTAAAAGGATTGCCTACGGCCAAAACCCACTCACCAATTTGTATTTGATCAGAATTACCAAATGCAATGCTCTTCAAATCGTCTTGATCAATTTTCAGTAGTGCAACATCGGTAGCGGGATCAGCGCCAATCAGTTTGGCTTCAAATTCTCTACGGTCGTGAAGGGTAACGCTTATTTTATCGGCACCATTAATCACATGATTGTTGGTGACAATAAATCCATCGTTCGATAATATTACACCCGATCCGCTGCCTTGCTGCGGAGGTAAATTTCTGGGCGTACGATCGCCAAAGAAAAAACTAAATGGATCATAATAGGAACCTGCTCTCGATTCGGTTAAAGTTTTAACATGCACAACAGACTCTAAAGTTGATTCAGCCGCATTGGTAAAATTAATTCCGTTTTCGGGCAATCCTGGATATGAAGTACGATGCAATTGACCTGTAAATGACTCGATTGAATTGTTGGATAATTGCTCATTGGATGTGTGTATAAAATAATAAGCGCCTATTCCGCCACCGGTCAAAGCGATTAAAAACATTACTAAAAAATTAAGCAGTTTCTTTTTCATTGTTTTAAATTGAATGTTGTTCAAATATTTCCAAATAATATGCCACTGAAAATTTGGCATATCAAAGTAACGTAAAGAAATTTCTCTTAGTTTTTAATTAACAAAATTTAACCAAGAATTCAGACGCCATAGTTTCCAATTACACCTTATTATTTGTTTATTTTTACCATTGCAAAATATGGAGATCCAATTTTATAAATATGAAGGAACAGGAAATGATTTTGTCATTATAGATGACAGAAGTTCACTGTTTCCGGTTCGGAACCATGCATTGGTGAAAAAACTATGTAACAGAAGAACAGGAATAGGGGCAGATGGTTTAATATTGATCAAAGAATTTCCGCTATTCGATTTTGAAATGATCTATTACAATGCCGATGGTTTTGAAGGTTCGTTTTGTGGCAATGGCAGTCGTTGTATAGTAGCCTTTGCACATAAATTAGGACTCATTCAATCAGAAGCATCTTTCAAAGCGGCAGACGGTACACATAAAGCCAAGATTATTTCGTACGATAGCAAAAGCGATAAAGCCGAAATAGAAGTGGAGATGAAAAGCGCATTCCCAAAATTGCTTAATGAATCGGCTGCCTTTATTGATACCGGTTCACCTCATCACATAGAGTTTTGTAACGATGTGAATCAAATAAATGTAGTGGAAGAGGGCAGACGGATCAGATATTCAGATCCTTATGGAAAGGCAGGTGCCAATGTAAATTTTGTTCAGGCAGTGCCCGGAGGAATTTCTATACGCACTTACGAGCGCGGTGTTGAAGACGAGACCCTTTCCTGCGGAACAGGAGTGGTGGGTTCTGCATTGGCATCGGTTAATGCAGGGTTTGTAAACGATTCGGGAATGGTGATTGTGAACACACAAGGCGGAATATTGAAAGTAGCCTACACACAACTGAACAATTCCTTTGATAAGATTAAACTGATCGGACCGGTTTCATTAGTGTTCAGTGGAAAAATAGAGATATGATGGTAAAGGATAAGATTAAACTTCGTGCTATGGAACCATCAGATCTTGATCTGATGTATGATTGGGAAAATAATCAGGATATAAAAAGAGCGGGCGATTCACTTCAATATTATTCCAAGCAAGTGATAGAAGAGTTTATCGATCGTAGAGAAGAAGATATTTATCAAAGCGGACAGATGCGCTTGGTTATAGTTTTGGAATCGGATGAGAAAGAGGCTTTAGGCTATATCGACCTATATGATTTTGATGCACACAACCGTAAAGCCGCAGTGGGTATTTTAATTGGAAAAGTGGAGAACCGAAGAAAGGGTTATGCCAATGAAGCCCTTGAGCTTTTGAAAAAATTTGCCTTCGATCGTTTGTTGCTCAATCAGCTGTATTGTTTTATTGAATACAGCAATAAAGAGAGCATAGATCTTTTTGTAAAGAGCGGATTTTCAAAAAATGCGGTTTTGCAAAAATGGATTAAGAATGCACAAGGCTATAACAATGTAGTGCTCATGCAATGCCTTTATTCCGAATCGAGCTAAAGTGAAAAAAGGAGTATCCATTATATTTATGTTGCTGCTGTTTCTCCTTGCAGTACTGATTTCGTGTTCGCAACAAAAAGATAAAAAGCCTGAACTATTGAGCGATTTTGCTGCAAAAGATACCTTGACAAAATATGTAGGTATGGAAACTTGTAAATCATGTCACATTGATAAGTTTGAAGACTTTCAACATACCGGAATGGGTTTGAGTTGGGGAGAAGCGAGCAAAGAAAAATCAAGTGCGGTATTCAATGCAACAGCCGGATTTTACGATTCAAAAATCGATTTAAATTATCACGCCTATTGGAGTAATGAAAATTTACACTTCATTGAGTTTAGGAAGCATTTGGGAGATACTACATTCAAGCGAAATGAAAAAGTAGATTATATCGTTGGTTCGGGGCAGCATACCAATTCTCACATCATCAATCGGAATGGATATTTGTTTCAGGCCCCAATGACTTTTTATACGCAAAGTAAGAAATGGGATTTTCCTCCGGGTTTTGAAAATGGAAATAATTCGCGCTTCGGAAGAGCTATAGGATTGGAGTGTATAAGTTGTCACAATGCGTATCCTGAAATGGTTTTGGGTTCGGAAAATAAATACAATATCGTTCCTCATGGAATTGATTGCGAAAGATGTCACGGGCCTGGCTCTGTGCACGTAGCGCAAAAGAAAGCAGGACTGCTAGTTGATGTAAATAAAGAAACCGATTACAGTATTGTGAATCCATCGAAGCTCGAAAGCGATCTGCAATTTGATGTATGTCAACGCTGTCATATACAAGGGAATGCCGTATTGAATCCGGGTAAAACATTTTTCGATTTTAAGCCGAGTAATAAACTGTCGGACGTAATGAATGTTTTTATGCCGGTGTACAGTGGGCAAGAATCGGAGCATATTATGGCATCTCATGCAGAGCGATTGAAAATGAGTCGCTGTTATTTGGAAAGCATTAATGGAAACAGATCGAATAATGGATCCTTTACGTGCATCAGCTGTCATAATCCACATGTCAGCGTTACAAAAACCGATAAGAGTATTTTTAACAATAGTTGTAATTCTTGCCACGCAGAGCCTTCGAGTGTTTGTACTTTGGAAGAAAAAATCCGATTAAAAGAAAATAATAATTGCGTTTCTTGTCACATGGAAAAATCGGGCGCAATAGATATTCCGCATGTACGTGTTACCGATCATTTTATCAAAATTCCAAATAAAACTTCCGTAAAATCAAACCTGACCAATAGGCAATTAAAGGGAATTGTAGCCATTAACAACCATAATCCATCCTATCTTTCCATTGCAAAAGCCTGGATTGCATATAACGAGAAATTTGGCTTTGATGCTTCTGCATTGGATAGTGCAACCTATTATTTGGGTTTAGCAAATAAGCAGGAGGAGCTTAAATATATTCTATCCGCTCAAATTCATATCCATTACTTAAAGCAAGAACATCGGTCAAATGCACAATTGTTTGCTTCACAAAAGCACCTGATTGAAATGTTTTCTAGTCCTTCCTATTCGAACGAAGATGCTTGGACTTGTTACCGTATGGGGGAATCGTTTTTGCAGTTGAACCAATTGGCAATGGCAACTCAGTGGATTCAAAAAGCTTGTGATTTGGCACCTTATCAAATGAATTTTAATAATCGCTTGGCGAGTTTATACATCGATCAAAAAAAATACAAGCAAGCTAAAGTTTTGCTTCAGTTTATCATTAAAGAACAAGCGCACAATGACCAAGCACTTTGCAATCTTGGTTATCTTTATTTGCTTTCGGAGAACGATACTATGATGGCTCGAAACTATTACAATAGAGCTTTGCAATACAATCCCGACTATGAACAAGCTTTATTAAATATTGTAGGATTAGAATTGATTGGATCAAACCTTAAAGAGGCAAAGCGGGTTTTGAATGTTGTTTTGAGCATTAATCCTGATAATAAAAAAGCGAAGCAGTTGTTATTAAATTTGTAAGCGAATAAAATGGCCAAGAAAAAAAATAAAAAGACTAAACTGTTGCGTTGGATCCTAATGACAGCTATTGCGTTTGCATTATTTAGCGGGATAGCTTTGTATAGTTATTACAAGAAGGTTTATCATTCCAATATTCAGCATATTGAGAACAACTACTTGTATATACCAAGTGGCAGTACTTTTGACGATGTGATTGCAGTAGTGAATGATGCTGAAATATTGATCGATAAAGCCTCATTTGAATGGGTGGCAAAAAAAATGGAATACGATAAAGCCATTAAGCCGGGGCGCTATGAAATACATGCCGGAATGAGCAATCACGACTTGGTATCATTATTACGCTCAGGGAAACAATCACCTATTCGGTTTACTTTTTCCAGTTTACGATCGGTAGATCGATTAGCCGGAATGGCCGGATCAAAATTTGAATGCGACTCCATTTCCATCATGAGTCTTTTATCCAACACGGAATATATAGATTCATTAGGATTTACAAAGGCATCATTGCCTTCATTGTTTATCCCTAATACCTATGAGTTTTATTGGAATACCAGTGCACGTCAGTTTGTTGATCGAATGTTTACTGAGCATCAAACCTTTTGGAATGAAAAACGATTATCGCGCTTGAAAGAATTGGGACTCAGCAAAACTGAATTGGTAACCCTGGCTTCAATTGTAGAGAAAGAAACCAATAAAAACGATGAGAAGGCCATCATAGCCGGAGTGTATGTGAATCGATTGCGTGACGATTGGAAACTGGAGGCCGATCCAACTTTGGTGTTTGCTAATGGTGATTTTACGATCAAGAGAGTGCTGAATATTCATAAAGAAATAGATTCACCTTACAATACATACAAATACCTGGGATTACCTCCCGGGCCTATTTGCATACCCTCCATCGCATCCATTGAAGCGAGTCTGAATTTTAAGAATCACAACTATTATTTCTTTTGTGCCCGAGAAGATTTTTCAGGCTATCATAATTTTGCAGAAGACTATAGAACGCATTTACAAAATGCTAAAAAGTATCAAAGAGAATTGAGTAAGCGAAACATTAATTCTTAATTCATCCATCTTTTTTTACTTTGCATGGATAAACATGGTAAAAGGCTTTACATATCATCTTTTGATTTTAAGTAGTCTGTTGCTGACATTTTCGGCCAATGCTTTGCCTACTCCGGTATTGTTGAAATTGAACCGAGCGGTGCAGGTGGACACAACCGGTTGTAATTATGTGGAGCAACTATCGGAATTACTATATGATGAGATTGTAAGCGGACGAGTAAAACTATGGGATAGTCCTGAAATGGATATCCAAATAACGGGAGATGCCTTACAAAGTATTGAACGAGCTACACGAACATCTTTTTCTAAAAGCGAATTCGTATTCATCTATGAGTTGTGGGAAAGTAATCGAGATCAATTGACTTCAGAAACTTTAGGAATGAGATTCAGCAGTTTAAATGAGGATAACAAAATGATTGAATATGGTTTTGTGGAATATAAATCCATTCGTGAACTTATGTATCGAACGCGTTTAAAGACCAATGCAAATGGTGATTTTGAAGCGACTTTTGCCTATTACTTAAATGCAAAGCTGTTCAACTTTTCTTTGGTTCAATTCGGTTCTACCATTGTAAAATCTTTTGAAGAATCTTCTGGTATATTAAACAACTTCTGCACCAACAAACGTTTCAACCGAAACGATTTGTTTTATGACGATCCGGTAAAGCAAATTATTTATGTGATCGATCGCAAGAGTATTGGGCAGGATGAATTAAGTGGCAACACGAAATTGATTTTGGAATCATTTGAGCAATTTTTTAACAACAACAAAGAACTGTTTTATAATCTCGGAGGAGAGCAAATACAAAGTCATTTCAATAAAAAGAAATTGCAGATCAATCGGATTGAAGTTTCTGAATTGTGGACTCGTAAGGAAAATCGGATTCAATACGACTTACGCTCCATCACCATCTACTTTGATGACATTGCGTTGAACACCATTCCCGTAAGAGATTTTATGAAAATGGATTTGTTAATAAACAGCGAAGCAGCAATGGAGGTTTTTAAAGCAAAACAATTCAATTTTGTAATCAAACAAATAAACAGTCAGACCATTGAAGCACGTCATGCCTATTTGTATTTAAAAGCATTGAACACGTACAACTGGAGCCGACTGTCGGAATATGTAGATAATTATTAATAGATATAAAATGCCTGCACAAATTAAATTTGGAACCGATGGTTGGAGAGCGATTATTGCCAAAGATTTTACGGTTGAAAATGTACTTAGAGTAACCGAAGCAACCGCAAAATGGTTGTTGTCAAAAGAAAAAAAACCCAGCATTTGTTTGGGACACGATTGTAGATTTGCCGGAGAGATGTTCGCTGAATCTGCTGCTAAAGTCTTATGCAAACATGGAATAAAAACCTATTTAGCTAAGGGATTTGTTTCCACTCCTATGATTTCATTAGGAACTCAACGATTGAATTGTCATGTGGGTATTATTATAACAGCCAGTCATAATCCCCCCAGCTATAACGGGTATAAATTAAAAGGGTCGTATGGCGGACCATTAATTCCTGCCCAAGTTACGGAAGTAGAAAATTTGATTGAAGATTTTTCCAGTACCGATATCGACTCATTGAGTTTGGATGATTATGTAAAGCAAGGTTTGTTAGAATACGTTGATCTTGAGAAAATGTATATCGATCATGTTAAAGCGAATTTCGATTTAGCGGCCATTCAAAAATCAGGACTTCGTTTGGCTTATGATGCCATGTATGGTGCCGGTCAAAATGTGATTCGAAAAATTTTACCCGATGCAGTTTTATTGCATTGCGAAGATAATCCGGGGTTTAAGGGTCAGGCGCCCGAACCGATACATAAGAACTTAACAGAGTTCAGTCAATTAATTAAAGAGAGTAAGAATATTGATAGTGGTTTGGTAACGGATGGTGATGCCGATCGAATCGGTTTCTACGATGGAGCAGGAAACTTTATTGACTCACATCATATTATCCTTTTGTTGATACACTATTTGGTAAAGTATAAAGGCATGAAAGGTAAAGTGGTCATTGCCTTTAGCACAACTCCTAGAGTGATAAAGTTGTGTAAGCATTACGGATTGGAAGTTGAAGTCGTAAAAATCGGATTTAAATATATATGTGAAATAATGCTCAACGAAGATGTATTGTTGGGTGGAGAAGAATCGGGTGGAATTGCCATCAAGGGTCATATTCCGGAACGGGATGGAATTTGGATGGGATTGGTGTTGTGGGAGTTTATGGCAAAATCAGGAAAAACATTGAACGAACTAATCAATGAAGTGTATGCCATTACCGGATCTTTTGCATTTGAACGTTCCGATCTTCACATTAAAGAAGAGATAAAGCAGAAAGTCTTAAAAAACTGCAGCAGTGGAGCATATCAAGCTTTCGGTAAATACAAAGTGTCTAGAGTGGAAGACATAGATGGATATAAATACTTTTTTGAGAACGGTGATTGGTTAATGATTCGCGCTTCAGGAACTGAACCGGTGCTTCGAACTTATGCTGAATCATCATCAAGAGAAGAAGCATTTTCAATTTTAAAAGCAGGCGAACAAACATTGACCAGTTAAGTGCAAAAGAGATTTCTTCAATTCTGTCTTGTTGGTGCATTTGTACTTCAGTTTCTTTTTTACAGTACTTTACCGCTCTGTGCGCAATTGAGCAGAACACTCACACCATCTGATACTTTAAATAATATCAGATTGAGTTCGGTTACTTTATTAGGCTCAGCGGCTTATGGCGCAAGCGTATATGGCATGTACACGCTCTGGTATTCTGGTTTTGGTCCCGAACCTTTTCATTTCTTTAACGATAATGATGAGTGGCTTTATATGGATAAAGTTGGTCACTTATATTCCGCCTATGCACTTTCATCGAGAGGTATAGATGTGATGCAATGGACCGGTATGGATCATAAGAAAGCAATTTTGATTGGTGGATTGTATGGTTACTTATATCAAACTTCCATTGAAGTGTTTGACGGGTTTTCTCCCGATTGGGGCTTTAGTTGGGGCGATATTGTTGCCAATACCATTGGAACCTCTTTAGCCATGTTTCAGGAATTACAATATGGGAAACAAAAGTTTTTAGTGAAATGGTCATTCCGTGAAACGGAGTTCGCAAAGTATAGACCAGAGCTTTTAGGTAAGAATTTTAATCAGCAGATGTTTAAAGACTACAATGGACAAAGTTATTGGATATCCGTTCCGCTTCATGAGTTGTTCCATTCAGAGACTCGATTTCCTAAGTGGTTATGTATATCAGGTGGCATTGGGGCAGAAGGAATGTTAGGTGGTGTAGGCAATCCAGAAAAAAACGAAGAGGGTGAAGAACTTCCTCATTTTGAAAGAAGACAACAATATTATTTTTCGTTGGATATTGATTTAACTGCTATTCCAACCCAATCGCGATTATTGAAAACAGTTTTCAATTTGGTGAATGTTTTGAAAGTTCCTATGCCAGCTTTGGAATACAACCGCACGGATCATTTTAAGTTTCACTCTTTATATTATTAGTGTTATGAAGTTTAGAAAAGGAGATACAGTTTCGTTTAAAGATGAAAAGCAGAATGGTGTTGTAACTGCCGTTATGTACGATAAAGTGATGGTGGAAACGACTGATGGATTTGAATTTGAAGTTATGGCGTCTGCCTTGATTTTATTAGAGCGAAAAAATCAAGAACAAGAGCCCCAATCTCAGCTAGAGAAGAATGATACTTTGTTGAGTTCGTATAAAAACTATTTTAAAATAGAAGAAGGAAGTATTGCTTGGATTGCAATACCGAAAGAAGAAAGTCAGGTAAGTTCCGGGTCGGTAGAATTTCATATAGGCAATTTTAGCCCTTTCGAGTTACTGTTTACTGTGTATTCGAAAACAAAAGGAAAGAAGCTATTTAATAAATTAGTGAGCGGACAGACCAATGCCTATGCTGATGCTATCGTTGGTTCATTTTCTCGCAGAGAGTTGGAGGATATGGATTCCATTTACCTTCAAGTATTGCTGGCTCAGTCAATACAAGAGTCAGTTGCTCAACCCTTAATTAAAAATTTATCGCTCAACTTACCATCTATTGATCAAATGGATGCACAAGCTAGTGGCCGCTTTGCATTTCGCACCATTCAAACTATTTTTTCTTCGGCTAAGGAATTAACTATTGACCCATTTACGATTGGGCAAAACTCTGTAAAGGAGAAAGAGAAGGAGCAAAAGGAGTTGGGGAATGTACTTGATCTGCACATGGAAAGTTTGCTTAGTGATTCAAACGAACAAGTTGATCCGGACCAAAGTTTGATGTATCAAATGCATCGTTTCATAACCTTCTTTCAAAAAGCGTATGAGAAGAACCTATCTGAAATCACGGTGATTCATGGAGTAGGGGACGGAATTTTAAAATCAAGGATTTACCGCTATGTAACCGAAAGTGGTATCGCCACCATAGAAGCCGCATCCATGCTTAAATATGGAGCAGGAGCAGCGCTAATAAAGTTTAATTGATAATTTCTGAATCAACTTCATTAGTTGCCAACCAACGTTCGGCATCTAAAGCTGCCATGCAACCACTACCGGCTGCGGTGACCGCTTGTCGGTAAATATGATCTTGCACATCGCCACTTGCAAAAACTCCATCAACATTAGTTTTACTAGTACCGGGAATGGTTTTAATATATCCCTGTGCATCCATATCAATTAAGCCTTTAAATATGGCGGAGTTTGGTTCATGACCAATAGCAACAAAAAATCCGGTTATATCTAATGTTCTGGTTTCATTAGTAAGATTGTTTTTTACGATCACTCCATTTACCGTTTTGTCGCCAACTATTTCTACAGTCTCATGATTGTACAACAACTCAATGTTTTTTGTATTCTCCACGCGGTGTTGCATCGCCTTTGAAGCTCTCAAATGATCTTTGCGTACCAGCATGTAAACTTTCTTACACAATTTCGAAAGATAAGTGGCTTCTTCTGCAGCGGTATCACCACCGCCTACAATAGCTACTTCCTGATTTCGATAAAAATATCCGTCACATACGGCACAAGCTGAAACACCAAAGCCATTGAATTTTTTTTCAGACTCAATACCTAACCACTTAGCAGAAGCACCGGTAGCAATAATTACCGTTTCGGCTGTGATGGTATATTTTTCATCCACTTGAACGCTATAGGGATGAGAAGAAAAATCAACTTTGTTCACATATCCCCATCTGATATCAGCACCAAATCGTTCAGCTTGTTGTTTAAACTCTTCCATCATTTCGGGTCCTTGAACTCCTTTTGGATATCCGGGATAATTTTCAACTTCAGTAGTGATGGTTAATTGTCCTCCGGGCTGAAGGCCTTGTATCATTATTGGTTTTAAGTCTGCTCTGCCGGCATAGATAGCCGCTGTGTATCCCGCAGGACCTGAACCTATGATGAGGCATTTTGTATGATTATTCTGTTCCATAAAATCTGATTGAAAGCAAAGATAAAAATTTTGAATTCCTGATGGATAACAAGAATAACATCATTTTGTTGCAATGATGGTATCAAAGGTTGGAGAATAGGCGCCCCAAATACCCAATCCGCCTTTTACATTTGTTTTGATGGTAGATGGTGAGCCAAAGAAATTTCCATTGTTTGATATTTGTGTTTCGGCTGTTCTCCAAAATTCGAAATGTTCACGATCCATCGTACAGAACTTTACAATGATGGTATCGCCAACTTTAAAAAATCCTTCTTCTTCGTTCTTATCATCTTCGGCTTCAGAGTTTATAGATTTGCCTCTGTTGTAGCCAAAGTCGAAACTTTTTCCATTAATAAATTTGTCTTCAAAAACAGAGCCTATGGGAGCAACAAAATCTTTGTCTTTGCCAATTCTCCTTGCCAACCATCGGTAGTTGTTACCTAAAGTGTCGGGGTCTGTTAAATGCCCCCATGCAAAACCAAGAGTGTCGGTAAATTCTTGCAATCGAAACCATACACTGTCCAAGGCAATTGGGGGAGGTATTGTGGTTCGAGCAGTTACTGTTTTCCCATCGGCAATAACAGTGAGATTATAAGTTCTGCCAATAGTTCCTATCATTCCATTGCTGACATAGATATAACCAATTCCCGGTAAGGCTTCTTTCATCGTATCTATTTTAACTCCATCATTCACAATAACAATGGCATTTTTTACTGTATATTTAAGCAACTCGTTCGTATCGAGAGGAGCAAAAAAAGCTGCATTGTAGGATAGAAAAACAGAAACCAATTTGCCCGGCTCTAAAATCCCTTCTACAACAATTCTTTGTTCCGGATTGGGCAGGTCAACCGTAATATCAGTTTCACACGATTGTATAAACATGGAACATATAATGAATGCGATGATATTTAATATGTGTTTCATTAGAACTTAAAGTTATAGGTTACAGAAGGTAGAATGGGAAATAGCGAAACCTGTTTTGCTTTTAATTGTAAAGTTCCATCCGCTAAATTTCCTTCATCATCGAAATATATGAAGTAGGGATTTTTTCGACTGTAAACGTTAAAGACTGCAAAGGTCCAACTCGATTTAAACTTTCGTACATCTTTATTTTTGCTATCAATCGTAGCAGAAAAATCAAGGCGATGATAGGCATCCATACGATAATCATTTCGTTTGCCATACTCATACAATAGCTCACCTCCTACAAAATATCTCGAAATGGGAACAGTGATTCCGTTACCGCTAGCATAAACCCAGGTGAGTCCAAACGTCCATCTAGATTTTGGTTTTTGATATGACATGACTAATGATAAATCATGTCTGCGATCGTATCGGGCAAAAAATTCTTCGGCATTGTTCACCTCATCAAACTGTCGCTTGGTGTACGCAAGCGTATATCCAATCCAACCATTAAGTGCACCATATTTTTTCTTTACAAATAATTCAGCTCCATAACTCCATCCTTTACCAAAGGTTAAATTATTATCTGCGTTATCGTTTACATTGTCTTCAGGCAGTGCACCATCTTTGTATTCGATTTGATTTTTGAGAGTCTTATAATACAACTCTAATGAAGTTTCAAAAACATGATCCATAAAATCTCTAAAATATCCTGCGGCATATTGATTGCCAATTTGAGGCTTTACTATACTCGAACTTGGAATCCAAACATCGGTGGGCAAGGAAATGGAAGAGAAAGAAGCTAAATGAGCATACTGAAAGGCTCTGGTAAATGATGCTTTTACCGATGATTCAGTATTGATGGAATAACTGGCCGCAATTCTGGGTTCAACATTAAAATAATCGGATACCGTTTCTCCCTTAGAATAAACTATGGTATCGGTAATCAGATTCTGATCATTCCGTAAGAACCGCTCAAAGGGTCCAACTTGTATAAAGGATGACATCCGTAATCCTCCGCTTAATTTTATTTTATCATTGATCTCATATTCATCATTTACATAGACAGCAGTTTCGTGGGCAAATTGATTGATGGTTTTGCCGGTATCAAAATCCACATCACCCGAACTGGCTTCAGCAGTGCTGGGGGTAAACTTATGATAGATATACTGCAAGCCAAACTTCATGGTATGTTTGATGTTTGGGAAATAAGTGAAATCCGTTTTGACCGAATAATCACGTATGCCGGAAATAAAACGAAGATCAAATTCGGTTTGAGAGAATCCCAGTTCAAATTGATAATCGCTATAGATTAAAGTGGTGTTCAAGAATATATTGTCATTGAAAATGTGATTCCAACGCAATGAAATGGTTGAATTTCCCCAGGGAATTTCCGCTTTGAATCCGTTGGATTGATTGGTGTATTTAAAAACGTCTCTACCGAAATATCCACTTAAAAACAATCGATCCTTATGTGAGAGGCTATAATTTAATTTGGCATTCAGGTCGTAAAAGTAGTAGCTGCTTCCAAAAGCATTATTGCTTTCTTTAATAAATGGTTTGCGCATAAAAAGATCAACAAAAGTTCTTCTTCCAGAAATAATAAATGAAGACTTTTCTTTTACGATTGGACCTTCAAAAGTAAAGCGAGAAGAAATAAGACCAATGCCACCGGTTCCATGATACGATTTGCTGTTTCCATCCTTCATGGTGATGTCGAGAACAGACGACAATCGTCCACCATAGTTGGCGGGGATTCCGCCTTTTGTAAGTGAGATATTCTTAATGGCATCGGAATTAAAGACAGAAAAAAATCCGAATAAGTGCGAAGCATTATATACCACTGCTTCGTCCAATAATATCAGGTTTTGATCAGGCCCTCCTCCGCGCACATAGAATCCGGTATTTCCTTCACCGGCCGATTGTACACCAGGTAATAATTGTATTGTTTTTAAAACATCTACTTCGCCCAGAAAAGCAGGAAGTGTTTTAATACTTTCCACTTCCATTTCATCTTTACTCATTTGAGTCGATTTCAATTTCTCCTCAGGGCGCTCACCAATAATGGTTACTTCCTCTCCAGTGATTGCAGTCGTTTCCATTTCAATATTGATTCGCAAATCGCTCTTTAGCTCAATCGATTTTTCAAAGGTTTTAAAACCTAAATAAGTAGTTACTAAAGTATACGAACCTTCATTTAATGTGATGCTATAAAATCCATACGCATTGGTAGAATTTCCTTTTAATAATTCTTTGATATAAACATTCGCTCCAAACAAGGATTCACCTGAAGAAGCATCTTTAACGTAGCCACTAACAGTGTATTTTTTTTGAGCGTAGCTTTGATTTGAAATCAGAAGAAAACTAAGAAGAAAAATAGTTGTAAGAATGGGAAATAGTTTTTGCATAGAAATAAAAAACAATAGAATAAGGGCAAAGTTAACAAACTCAAAGATGTGTTTAGTCGATATAAGTTGAATAGCGAAGAATTAATTTAGGGATTGGAATATAGTTTTTGAAAAAATAATACTTTTGCAACCCTGTCGGGGTAGAAGTTCTCCACAGCATGCAGGTCCCTGAACAACCCTAGGAATTTATAAAAATATTTTGTTCGGGGTGTAGCGCAGCCCGGTAGCGCACTTGCATGGGGTGCAAGTGGTCGCTGGTTCAAATCCAGTCACCCCGACAGAAAAGAGTCCTGATTTTCAGGGCTCTTTGTTTTTCATAATAGTTTTTCTTGATTTGTGCTATGATCCTCTTTCCTGGAAGTAAAATTAATTTGGGTTTGCATGTATTGAGCAAGCGAGCAGATTTGTATCATTCTATCGAATCGATCGTATTGAAAACAGAGTTTACAGATGTTTTGGAGGTGTGTAAACTTCCCGATGCAAATAAATCGGATAAGGTTCATATAGTGCTATACAATGCCAGTGAAGAAATTGATGCTAAGCAAAATATTTGCTACAAAGCATATCAAATTTTAGATCAACAGTTTTCATTGGATCCGGTTCAAATCAACTTGATCAAAAATGTTCCTTCGGGCGCAGGTCTCGGAGGGGGTTCTGCAGATGGTACCGCTACATTGCATGCACTGAATTCATTATTCAATTTATCACTTAACTCTGATCAGATAAAAGAAATGTCATTGCAATTGGGTAGCGATTGCCCACTGTTTGTCGATAAGAATATGTATCACATAAGTGGTAGAGGTGAAATCTTAAAAGAGCTAAGCATCGATTTGTCCAAGTATTGGATCGTTATTGCAAAGCCACAAGCTTCGGTAAGCACCGCCACGGCCTATAGCAAAATTACCTGTAATGCTAAGAGGGGTTCATTGCTTGACATTATTCAATTGCCTGTTATAGAATGGAGAGATCATTTGTTCAACGACTTTGAAGAATATGTGTCGAATGAAATTACTGAAATAATGCAGATTAAAGATAATTTCTATAACAACGGAGCTATATATGCGTCTATGAGCGGAAGTGGCTCGGCAGTGTATGGTCTTTTTGAATCGGAGCCTGAATGTAATTTGGATTCTATAGTGTATAAGGGAAGGATAAAAGCAATTTAAGCAGGAGCTTTTCGAACCAGATACAGCGCTATCAGTAAGAAAACAATATTTGGAATCCATACTGCAACTATTGCAGGAGTAGTGCCATTGGTTGCAAAGGTGGATGATACTTGCATAAACATGATATAAGTAAAACTAAGCAATATCCCCATTCCAATCTGTAGTCCTATTCCTCCTCTTACTTTTCGACTGCTCAGAGCCACACCAATTAAAGTCAAAATAATGGTGGCAAAGGGATATGATGTTCTTTTATATAATTCTATTTCCGCGAATACAGTTGTACCACTGCCTCGCATTTTTTCTTCATTAATATGGTCTTTCAATTCAGGATTACTCATGGATTGAATGTGGTTTATTCTTTTGCTAAAATCTTCAGGGTAAAAAGACAGTATGGTGTCCAATCGCGGACCATAGGTTAATTTTTCTTTTTCATTTTCTATTTCTCGGATATAATAATTTTCTATAGTCCATTTTGATGAACTTGTGTCCCAAACAATTCTTTCCGCTAACATTTTGTATTTCATTCGACCAGCATCGAATTTTTCAAGCGAAAAAAGATAACCCACTTTATCGATTGTATTGTAATTTTCAAAATAGATGTATTCACCCGGACTAATTTGCCGATGAATGTTTCGGGTTTTTAAAACATAAGGATTTTTAATGTACCTATTCTCAAATTCCAATCGTGTTTCATTAGATTGTGGAATTACGTATGCCCCAAGAAAATACGAAGCGACCGAAAGAAAGATTGCTGTAATCAGATAAGGCTGAAGAAATCGCTTGAATGAAATGCCACTATTGAGTATAACAATGATTTCGGTATTGGCTGCCATTCTTCCGGTGAAAAAAATGACAGAGATAAAAATGAACAAAGGGCTAAACAGATTAGCGAAATAAGGAATGAAATTTAGATAGTAGTCAAAAATTATTTCACCAAGTGGAGCTTTCTTATCTAAAAAGTCATCTAGCTTTTCACTAATGTCGAACACAATGCTAATGGCAATAATTAAACCGATCGCAAAAAAGAAAGTGCTCAAGAACTTTCGAATGATATAGCGGTCAAGTATTTTTAGAGAGCTGAGCATAGCGCTATATTCTATTTGTAACTTTTATGATCATTTTTTCTTTCCAATTGGTAAAACTTCCCTCAAGTATATGTTTTCTGGCTTCATCCACTAGCCACAAATAAAAGGCAAGATTATGTAAAGTAGCAATTTGAGCCCCAAGCATCTCTTTCGAAATCATTAAATGACGCAAATAGGCTTTCGAGTAAAAGCGATCAACAAAAGAAGTACCGTTTTCATCAATTACACTAAAATCATTTTTCCATTTTTCATTTCGTATGTTGATGATTCCATCGGAAGTAAATAGCATGCCGTTGCGGGCGTTACGAGTCGGCATTACACAGTCGAACATATCAATACCCAACGAAATGCTTTGTAAAATATTAGCGGGTGTTCCAACTCCCATAAGATACCTTGGTTTATTCTCAGGTAAAATTTGACAAACCAAATCCGTCATTGCATACATGTCTTCAGCCGGTTCTCCAACACTCAAACCTCCAATTGCGTTTCCATCAAAATTCATATCGGCAACAAATTCTGCCGATTCTTTTCGTAGTGAAGGGAATACACTGCCTTGAACGATGGGGAAAATCGTTTGGGCATGAGAATATTTTTGAGCGGAGGTTTCAAAGGCAACCTTACTTCGTTTCAACCAACGGTGTGTGAGATCCATTGACTTTCGAGCGGTTTTAATTGGGCAAGGGTAAGGTGTACATTCATCAAATGCCATGATGATATCGGCTCCGATAGTTCTTTGGATATCAATAGAAGTTTCAGGGCTTAAAAATTGCTTCGATCCATCAATATGTGAACGAAAGTGAGCCCCTTCTTCTGAAATTTTTCTATTCTCGGCCAAAGAAAATACCTGATACCCACCACTATCAGTAAGCATGGGTTTATTCCAATTCATAAACTGATGCAATCCTCCTGCTTGTTGAATCGTTTCCATCCCCGGACGAAGTGCCAGATGATAGGTATTGCCTAAAATAATTCGAGCTTTAATATCTTCATCTAAATCTCTTTGATGAACACTTTTCACCGTTCCGGCAGTCCCCACAGGCATAAATACAGGGGTTTCAATTTCTCCATGATCGGTATGAACAATTCCTGCACGAGCCTTTGATGAGGGGTCTTTATGTATCAGCGTGAACTTCACAGTATTCTGATTGCAAGTTTACAAACAAATCGGCTCACTACGATTCCAAAAAGAATTAGTTACACTTTCAGTCCATTAAATTTATACGCTTATAAACATGAGTTCGTTAATATTTATATCCTGTTCGACTAAAAGGGCAGCATGTGAAATTTATTTTTGCTAATGACCTTATAATAAATATGGATTTCGGGGATTTCTTATCAATAGCCTCAGTGGCACTTTTTGTTCTTTTTGTAGTTTCTATGATCATACGATTGTTTTTTAGTCTTAACTATCATTTGCCACTAACTTTATTTAAGACCAAAGCACCAGTGACCGAACAACATCCGGTTTCGGTTATTATATGTGCTCGAAATGAATTAAAGAATTTGAAAAAGAATCTGCGATTGATATTGGAACAAAAATATCCTGAATTTCAAGTCATAGTAGTGAACGATTGTTCATGGGACGAAAGTGAAGCTTACTTAAAGGAATTAAGTTCTGAATACAAACATTTGAAAGTAATTACGCTGCATGAGCAAGAAAGACATAAACACGGTAAGAAATTCGCAATAACAATAGGAATTAAAGGAGCACAATATGATTATTTGCTGTTTACCGATGCAGATTGTGTTCCCGAAGGTCCCAATTGGATTGAAGAAATGGCGGGTCAGTTTAGAAATGGAAAAGAAATAGTGATAGGTTACGGAGCATATGCGAAAGAGAAAGGATTCACTGCGTTTGCACAGCGCTTGGATACGGTTATGAATGCCATTACCTATTTATCATTTGCTATAAGAAACCAAGCATATATGGGCGTTGGAAGAAATCTATCGTACCGCAAAGAGTTGTTTTTTAGATCAAAAGGATTTGCTACGCACTACCATCTTCTATCGGGAGATGATGATCTTTTTGTAAATGAATCGGCAAATCCAAAAAATGTTGCGGTTAACTTAAATAAAAGTGCCTTTACCTATTCTTCCACAAAAGACAACTTCAGGGATTGGCTCAATCAAAAAAGACGACACATCACAACCGGTCATCGGTATAAGCTATCACATCGTTTATTATTGATTTTGTTGCCTTTAAGTATCTTTTTTTCTTACACCTGTTTTATTTTGCTGTTAATTCTAAAACTTTTTCCAATTGTCACCGTAACAGTGTTTGGTATTCATTTTTTCTTGCATATGATATTAACTGCAAATAATATGAAAAAGTTGGGAGCGAAAGATTTGATTTGGATTTTTCCTTTATACGAATTGTTTGCACCGATTTTTTATACCGGATTGGCCGGCCTCAACCTCATTTCAAAAACTAAAAACTGGAAATAATGCCTACAGTATCTACCCAAAAATCTTCTGACAATAAATTGAAGAAAAAAATCAGCGCTTCAGATGATCAGAAAAGCAAAAACGTGATTCAAGAAGTAAAAGATCACGAAAAGAAAAAAGTAAAAATCAATACTCCTCTTAAGAAAAGTAAAACTGCTAAGGCAAATGATGATCAAACAGAAATTGTCGAAGTTAATCCAAATCTCTCTGACAAGGCTGTTCATGATTATTCTTTGGTACGCAAAGCATTGGATACTGGCGATCAAAAGGCATTTGCTGAATTGATGCAGCGATATAAAGACTCTATTTATTTTATGTTGTTAAAGATGGTTAACAATCGCGATGACGCAGATGATCTAGCTTTAGAGGCTTTTGGAAAAGCATTTAAAAACTTAAAACAATATACACCGGATTATGCATTCTCGACTTGGTTGTTTAAAATAGCAACTAATAATTGTATTGATTTTATCAGAAGAAAAAAGAAACTATTAATTTCAATTGATAAAGGAATAGAAGGCGAAGATGGAGTAGAGTTCACTTATGAAATTCCAGCCGATGGTCCAGATCCGATTCAAAGTGTTATGAAAAAGCAAAAAGTTGAATTAATGCGTGATGTGGTAGAAAAATTAAAACCACGTTATAAGCGCTTAGTTGAATTGCGATATTTTCAAGAGAAAAGCTACGAAGAAATTTCTGTAGAGCTTGATTTACCTTTAGGAACGGTAAAAGCTCAATTGTTTAGAGCAAGAGAATTCTTGTATCAAATAATGAAAAATATACACCATACGGTATAAGTACTTAAACCAAAGGATCCATTACCTTTGCGGCCGTGATTGCGGCCGACCTAAAGAAATATTTCCCACAGATTACAGAAAACCAAGTTGAACAATTTGTTCATTTGGAAAAATTGTATGTCGACTGGAATCAAAAAATAAATTTGGTTTCTCGAAAAGACATCGATCAATTATTTGAAAGACATATTTTTCACTCTCTGAGCATAGCCAAATTTATTTCTTTCAAAGACGGAACAAAAGTTATGGACCTTGGCACTGGTGGAGGTTTCCCCGGAATTCCTTTGGCCATTTTATTTCCCAATGTTCACTTTACCTTGGTAGATTCAATAGCTAAGAAAATCAAAGTGGTTGGAGAAATTTCAAATGCATTGGAGTTAAGAAATGTCAAGGTTATGAACGCAAGAGGGGAAAGTGTGCGTGAAAATTTCGATTTTATCGTAAGTCGGGCTACTGCTCCTTTGCATCAATTAGTCGTTTGGACACGAACTAAATTCAAAGAAAAACACATCAATTCCTATCCAAATGGTTTAATATGCTTGAAAGGAGGTGATCTGAAAGACGAAATATCATTGTGGAAGCAATCTGTTATGGTGCTCAAAATCAATGAATTAATTCGAGAAGACCTGTTCCCAGAGAAGTTTATAGTTTATCTGCCTAAAGAAGAATATTAAAGATTTCTTTGAATAGGATTATTTTCTATCTTTGCCCACCCAAAATAATTGGGAAGAATTTCTAGAAATTATGAAAAGGACGTATCAACCATCTAAGAGAAAAAGAAAAAACAAACATGGTTTTCGTGAGCGTATGGCCTCTGCAAACGGTAGAAGAGTATTAGCCAGCAGAAGAAAGAAAGGTCGTAAGAAACTTACTGTTTCTGACGAGAAAGCATTACGAGCGAAGTAAAATTTACATCTAGTATTTAAAACATATTTCAGGCAGGTTAATTCCTGCCTGTTTCATTTAAAATCCTTTTTGGATATGTTATTGTTTAAAAAGTTTGTTTTTGATTCAGCTCATTTTCTTCCTATGGTTGCCGATGATCATAAGTGCAAACGCATTCATGGTCATACCTATCATCTTACTATTTACCTTGAAGGCGAACTCCATCCGGAACTAAATTGGGTCATCGATTTTGCAGAAGTTGGCCGAGTGATTGACCCCGTTATCAAACGTATCGATCACCGATTAATGAATGAAATTGAAGGATTAGAAAATCCTACATGCGAAGCAATTGCCATTTGGATTTGGAAGCAGATAAAACCTTCATTGCCACAATTGGTGAAAGTTGAGTTGAATGAAACTCCTACAAGTGGAGTTGTTTATACCGGTTAACGAGTTAAAATTAAATTACTAATTTCTATGGCATTTCGAAATAAGTTATGCCCTCCCTTTATAAAATGAATCTTTGTTATAAATGGAATTCGCTTATGAAATTCTGGTCTAATCACCGGATCATATTGGCCAAAAAAGATTTCTACTCTTGTAGAAAATTGTTGCTGATGTCGCTTCAGCATTTTTAAGTCGGGACTAATGTTTCGAAGAAACATCCACACATCATAAACCAATTTTCTCATTGCTTTATCTTCAAGATGAAAGAGACCAAACTGATGTATTTGTTTATTAATGATTTTGAGTTTGTACAAAATTTTTGATAAAGCCAGAATTGGTTTTGCATTTTGTAATGAGGATCTAAAAACCCACTTTCCAAACTTAGTCTTTATTGCAAGATTATAAACGAAGCTTGATTTCAAACCATCCGGAGCCAATAAAAATAGTTCATCAATCAGTTTGGGTTGTTCTTCATACAGAACCATAGCAATTCTACCACCTATGCTGTAGCCCATTATGGAGCAGGAGCTAGCATCAAATATTTTTAAACAGGCAGGGATTAGTAGCGCTAAATCACTCTTGCTAATGGCAATTTCAGAATCATATATTGACAAAGAATTATGAAAAAATAAATTGAAAGAGACTATAGTGTATTCTGTTGAAATAAGACTTTCAAAAACTTGAAAGTCTTCAGCTTTTCTACCAAAACCATGAAATGCCAATAAAAGTTTTTTCCCTTGTCCATATATTTCATAGTTCAATGCGTAGTTCCCAAATACAATTTCCTTATGTCTCATTACACTTCAACATTACTGAATTTATTCCTTTTACCTTGTAATTGGTACTCTATTTATCAACATGAACAAGGTCTTGGATTTTATTATGTAAATTCGCGAAAATTAAAGGAATATGCCTCGCAATAAATCAATAAATTCAGTTCTCATTATTGGATCGGGACCTATAATTATTGGTCAAGCCTGTGAATTTGATTACTCCGGTAGTCAGGCGGCTCGAAGTTTAAAGGAGGAAGGCATTACGGTATCTCTTATAAACAGTAATCCGGCCACCATAATGACGGATCGAGTAACGGCTGACCATATTTATTTATTACCCATTACACCCGAAAGTATTATCCAAATATTATCGGAAAGGAGAATTGATGCTGTATTGCCAACAATGGGAGGTCAAACTGCATTAAATCTTTGTAAGGAATGTGAAGAAAGAGGTATTTGGGAAAAATTTGGAGTTAAAGTTATTGGAGTAAATATCGATGCCATTGAAACGACTGAAAATCGTGAAGCATTCCGAAAATTGATGGTTGATATTGGGGTTGGTGTTGCGCCAAGTAGAATAGCCAATTCGTTTCTTGAGGGAAAAGAAATAGCACAAGACTTAGGGTTTCCTTTAGTGCTTAGACCTTCGTACACATTAGGAGGTACCGGTGGTGCAGTGATTTATAAAAAAGAAAACTTCGAGCCTGCATTGAATAGAGCTTTGCACGCCTCTCCAATACATGAAGTATTGATTGAAAAAGCTGTCATAGGATGGAAGGAATTCGAACTTGAATTATTGAGAGATGCAAATGATAATGTGATTATCATCTGTTCGATAGAAAATTTTGATCCAATGGGAATTCATACCGGTGATAGCATTACGGTAGCTCCTGCAATGACTTTAAGCGACAAAACCTATCAGCGCATGCGCGACATGGCCATCAAAATGATGCGTGCAATAGGTGATTTTGCCGGGGGTTGCAATGTACAATTTGCGGTTAATCCTGAAGACGATGAAATTATTTCAGTAGAAATCAATCCAAGAGTAAGTAGGTCTTCTGCTTTAGCATCTAAAGCTACTGGTTATCCTATTGCTAAAATAGCTGCCAAACTTGCTATTGGTTACACATTGGATGAACTTAAAAATCAAGTTACACAATCCACTTCGGCATTTTTTGAGCCAGCATTAGATTATGTTATTGTTAAAGTGCCAAGATGGAATTTTGATAAATTTCCTGGATCCGATCGTTCACTGGGGTTTCAAATGAAATCAGTGGGTGAAACTATGGGTATAGGTCGCAGTTTTGCAGAAGCACTGCAGAAAGCAATTCAGTCTTTGGAAATTAATCGTTTAGGATTAGGTGCCGATGGAAAGCAATGGACTAAAGTGGATGACATTATTGAAAGTCTAGAAAATCCTTCGTGGGATAGAATATTTCACATTAAAGATGCTTTAAAACTTGGTGTACCTATTCAGTCAATTTTCAACATAACTAAGATTGATAAATGGTTCTTAACTGAAATTCAAAACCTGGTCGTATTGGAAAATGAGTTGAGAAGATATCAACTCAATAATGTTCCATATAGCCTCATGCTTGAATTAAAGCAAAATGGATTCTCAGATGCTCAAATTGCCTATGTTTTAGGAAATGTAACAGAAGAAGAAGTTTATGAGCAAAGAAGAAAGTTAAACGTATCGCGCGTTTATAAAATGGTTGACACTTGTTCTGCTGAGTTTCCAGCGGCTACACCATACTATTATTCGACATTTGAAAATGCATTAGGACATTCAAGTAACTCAAATGTGCTTCACAATGAATCCGTAGTTTCTGATCGGAAGAAAATTCTTGTGATGGGCTCCGGACCAAATCGAATTGGTCAAGGTATCGAATTTGATTACAGTTGTGTGCATGGAGTATTAGCTGCAAAAGAATGTGGATACGAAGCCATCATGGTTAATTGCAATCCTGAAACGGTTTCTACGGATTTCGATATTGCCGATAAGCTTTACTTTGAGCCTATATTTTGGGAGCATATTTTTGAATTGATTGAACACGAAAAGCCCGAAGGAGTCATTGTTCAATTGGGTGGTCAAACCGCGCTTAAACTATCAGAGAAATTACACGAGCGAGGGATAAAAATTATTGGAACTTCATACGAGTCGATGGATTTGGCAGAAGACCGTGGTCGATTTTCTGATCTGCTCAAAGAATTAGACATACCTTATCCTTTATATGGCGTGGCAGAGTCTGCAGAAGAAGCACTCGTTGTAGCTAAGCAGGTGGGTTATCCCGTGTTGGTTCGACCCAGTTATGTATTAGGTGGTCAGGGTATGAGCATTGTTATCAATGATGAAGAATTGGAAAGAGCAGTGATCAAATTGCTGAAGAATTTACCCGGTAATCGTGTACTTATAGATCATTTCTTAGATAGGGCTGAAGAAGCTGAAGCAGATATCATTTGCGATGGGACAGATTCATTAATTGTTGGATTGATGGAACATATCGAGCCTGCTGGAATACATTCGGGTGACAGTTATGCCGTATTACCTCCATTTAATTTGTCGGATCATGTTATTGAACAAATGACAGAGTATTCAAAAAAATTAGCTTTTGCATTAGAAGTGAAAGGTCTGTTAAACATACAATTTGCTATTAAAAATGAAAAAGTATATGTGATCGAAGCCAATCCAAGAGCATCTAGAACGGTGCCATTTATAGCCAAAGCACATCAAATTCCATACGTGAATATTGCCACAAAGATTATGCTTGGAGCTAATCGTATCAAAGATTTTAAGATTGAACCGGTCGCATTTGGTTATGCCATAAAAGAACCTGTTTTCTCTTTCGAAAAATTTCCAAATGTAAATAAGGAACTGGGCCCTGAAATGAAATCCACCGGAGAGGCGATTCGGTTTATTGAAACCATTGAGGATCCATATTTCAGACAGTTGTTCAAGGAAAAGAGTATGTATCTGAGCCGTTAATCGGACTATAAAAACTTTTGTTACATGTTGAGATTCATTCTCATATTATTAGTGATTTATTTTGCCATTCGTTTGTTGTCGCGTATGTTCATCATCCGGACAATAAAGAAACATTACTCTCAACAACAGCCAAGTAATGAAAATAAAAAACCAGAAGGCACTGTGACGATTCAAAACCAACAAAGCACATCAAGTGCTACACCGCGGAATAATGACAACTATGTTGATTACGAAGAAATAAAATAAAGATCAATTTAATGCGCATTTATGATTAAGAAAATTCTACCACATTTAATTGCCATAGGAATATTCCTTTTATTAACCTTCGCTTACTTTTCTCCATTATTAGAAGGAAAAAGACTGGAGCAACATGACATAGCTCAATGGCTTGGAATGTCGAAGGAGATAACAGACTATAGAAACAACAGTGGTGAAGAACCTTTATGGACCAACAGCATGTTTGGTGGAATGCCTGCGTATCAAATTTCGGTTTTATATCCGGCCAACTTAATGTCGTATGTTAATTCAGTTTTATGGTTTGGAATGCCGGTTCCTGCCAATTATTTATTCCTTTCTTTTATAGGAATGTATTTGTTGTTATTGGTGCTTCGATTTGATTTTCGAATGGCGATAGCAGGAGCTTGTGTATTAGGCCTTTCAAGTTATTTTATGATTGTGATAATGGCAGGTCATAATTCCAAAGCACATGCCATCGCTCTTATGCCATTTGTGCTTGCCGGAGTGCTTTTAACGTTAAGAGGAAAATATTTATTTGGAGCTGCACTTACAGCAATTGCTTTAGCATTGCAGTTATACGCCAATCACCTACAAATTTCATACTATCTATTTTTCATCATTTTTTGCTTAATGATATTTGAGTTATATAAAGCAATTAAGGAAAAGACAATATCACATTATGTTAAAGCTAGTGTTTGTTTGCTTTTTGCAGCAGTGCTGAGTGTTTTGCCAAATCTAACGTCAATTTGGGCAACATACGAGTACGGTAAAGATACAACTCGAGGTCCCTCCGAGTTGACGGAAAAAAAAGTTAGTTCAGGTTTAGATAAAGACTATGCTTTGAGCTGGAGTTACGGTATAGATGAATCTCTAACTCTTCTGGTTCCAAACTTTATGGGAGGTGCTTCGCAGGAAGAACTGTCGGAATCTTCAGAGACCTACAAAGCGATGCAAAAGAATGGAGCAGGATCACAAGCAAGATCATTTATCAAAAATGCTCCAACCTATTGGGGAACGCAACCGGTCACCGCTGGGCCAACGTATATCGGAGCATCGTTGTTGTTTTTATTTGTGCTGGGAATGTTTTTGGTAAAAGGACCTTGGAAATGGTGGCTTGTTACAGTAAGTGTTTTAGGATTGATGCTGTCATGGGGTAGAAACTTTACTCCACTTACCGATTTGTTTTTTGAATTTGTTCCGGGCTATAATAAGTTTAGAGCGGTGTCAATGACGCTTGTAATTGTGATGCTAACCATTCCTTTATTAGGATTCCTTGGGTTAAAGGAATTCTTAAATAAATCGCAACCTATAGCACAAGTTAAAAAATCACTTTTGAGTGCATTGTATATTACCGGAGGATTATGTTTGTTTTTAGTACTTGGTGGATCGGTGCTTTTTTCTTTTAGTGGTCCGGTTGATGCCAATTTTGAATCCTATCAATGGCTAAAAACTGCTTTGATTGCTGATCGTGTGACTATGATGAGGATTGATGCGGTAAGGTCCTTATTTTTTATTGTGGCCTGCTTCGCTACTCTTTGGTATTATTTGAAATCTAAAATTAATACTCAAACCTTATATGTCTTATTAGGTTTAATATTTATCATTGATTTGTTGCCCGTTTCAAAACGCTATTTAAATAACGACAATTTCACATCTAAAAGCAATGCTGAACAGCCATTTAAGCCCAGCAATGCTGACCTGCAAATTTTATCTGACCCGGATCCAAACTTCAGAGTTATGAATACTACGGTTTCTACCTTTAATGATGCCAGTACATCCTATTTTCATAAGTCAATTGGAGGATATCATGGAGCTAAACTAAAACGATATCAAGAATTAATTGAATATCAAATCAGCAAGAACAATGTTCAAGTTTTGAATATGTTGAACACGAAGTATTTTATTTTGAGACCATCAGAAGGTGCTGAACCCATTGCGCAAATAAATCCAGATGCATTAGGGCACGCTTGGTTCGTTAATCAAGTGCGCGTAGTGAATAATGCGGATGAAGAAATTGCTGCGCTATCTGACTTTAATCCAAAGCAGTTGGCTGTGGTAGATCAGCGATTTAAATCGTCAATTACTACTAATGATTATGGTATTGATAGTTTGTCTAGTATTACATTAGAATCTTATGCACCCAATAGAATAAAGTACAATGCTGTTTGCAACTCAAAATCTTTTGTGGTGTTTTCAGAAATTTATTACGACAAAGGATGGCAAGTATATTTGGATGGAAATAAATCGGAATATGTAAGAGTAAATTATGTTTTAAGAGGAATGGAATTGCCGAGCGGTAAGCATAGCATAGAATTCAAATTTGAACCTGTAGTTTATGCAAGGGGAGAACAAATTTCGTTAGCTGGCTCCGTATTGTTGATTTTGATTTTTGCAGGTGCTTTAGTTATTGAAATTAGAAAAGCATGATATAAAAAAAGGGTTGCTGTTGCAACCCTTTCAAGGCAGTAGTTTAACCCTCTCAACTTTTATACTATCTGCCACCCAGGCGGATAAACCGACCGGGTATGTTTCTTTGTCCGGGCAAGCGCTTTGAGAATTTTCCATTTTGTCGGATCGCCATATTGCAATCGAATCTGTTTAAACTCTTCTATTAATTGCTTTTGCCTATCGGTTTGAGTATTGAAATACCCACAATTAAAATGTTCAAATAACATGTTTGCTTTGTCTTTGGGAATTAATTTCCCTAACTCTGCATTGCAAAATAGAGCATTTTGTAGGGTATACGAAAGTGTTTTTTGGCGAATACGAATAATCTTAAAGAGAAAATGCAAAATATTTGGGTGAATAAATTCGCAATTCTCAATTAAGAATCTAGAGTAAGTTCCGTTTTAAAAGGAGATCGAATCAAATCCTCACTAGATTTTCTGGTATTAATGTAAGGTTTTAGGTGCTCAAAGCTTAATGGCTTGTTAACCTTTAAATAGCAAATAGCATCTTTAGGAATTGCTCCTATGCTTGATTTTATTGCGGTTGCAGTTCTGCCAAATGATATTTTCTGACAGCCTAATTGAATGGCATCGGAAAGGTAAAAGGTGAGTAAATTCAGGTATAGCGAATATTTACGATTATAACTGTAGTCCATTCCGGCAATGTGGGCTTCAAAGTGATTTGAACTATGCAAACTCACGGTGAAGGCAACCATTTTTTTCTTGTCGAAAAAACCACGGATCAATACTTCGTCAGATAAATTATTGATCAACTCCTTAAAATAGATTTCGCTCAGCATAGAAAAACGTATGGTCGCTTTATTATGCATTTCCTCATACAATTTGAACAAGTCTTCACTGTAATTTGATACATCACTTTTCGAAAGTATTTTTGAATTCAGAGTCCCAAACTTTTCTTGTGCTTTATTAATTCGAACTCGATATTTCGATGATAAAGCTTCTTTGTAGTCTTCAAATGTTTTCCAGCTTTCATGCAGTTCCATCTCCATACATGGCTCGAGCGTTATTTTGTTATACGAAGAATTAAAAGTTGAATTTGAATCGGACCCGGATAAAAAATCTTTAACAACAATGCCATGAATTTTATAAAAATCAGAGAGTTCTATCTCAGCAAAATCCAAAACTTCTGGCAATAACTTTTGAGCATAGTTCAAATTATCATCGTTTAATGATATGGTATGTAGAGGCCCCGTAATAAACGCATTTCCTGCTACTAAAACATGTAACTCACTTTTGAAAGTGAATAAAAGTTTTTGGAGAAACGATGCATGCCCATTCAATACTTTTATAGGTTCAAAAGCATTGAGATCTAGAAAATCATCCAGAGTTTTTAAATTAATGGTATAGAGTTGGAGCGGATACAAAGCAATCGGATTGCCATTTTTCCATGCCACACAATAATAAAACTTCATACGAAGAGGCTCACTGCGCTCCAATGATTCAAAATAGGATAAGCTCACCATAGGATGCGAAGCTGTACTTAAAATAATTCCTTCTTCTTTTAAATCGGCAACAGAACTATGAATGGTAAAGTGCGGATCTTTCTTTTTGTTTTCCGCATCACGCCTTTCTTTTCTAGCTTTTTTGCAAATGATGTAAAACATAGCTTATGGTAGTAAAGTAGATAATCAGATCAAGATAAATTTTAATAACAGATCAACTTTTATTTTGTTTTCTCACTCTTCATGAGCAAAGAAATGTATTTTACTGGAGCAGATCCAAAACTTAAAAACGTTTCATGAAAATTTTTGAGGTCAAATTCTTTCGAATTCAATTTTAGCGTTTCACGTAAATCATATATTTCAGAATAACCATTAAAATAGCTGCATAACTGTACTTGAGACAGAGTTACTCTGCGCCATTTGTTTTCAGCTTCGGCTTGTTCTTGAAATGCTTCATTTACCAGTAAATCTAATCCTTCTTCTTTTGTCATATTTAAGGTATGTACACAAAAGTCTAGTATCGTATTACATACGGTACGTAAATGCCATTTATAATACATCATCCAAAGCTCCGGATTATTATTACCGTAGCCTTCTTCCAACATCATTCTTTCACCATATACCGCCCATCCTTCAATCATGGATCCATTTCCAAGTATGCTTTTGATCATGCTTGGAGCATTGTTGCTATATACCAACTGGGTATAATGACCGGGAATGGCTTCGTGTATATTTAAAATCTGCAAGGTGTAATTGTTGTATTCCCTAAGATAACTTTCAGCTGCTTTGTTGGTATATCCATCTAAAGGAGAAACATTGTAATAGGTATTGGCTCCTTTATCGTAAGGGCCAGGACTGTTTATGGAAGCGCCTGCACCGCTGCCTTCCATGTATTCAGGAGTTTTCCTCACTACAAGAGGTTTTGAAGGATCGAGATACAATAAGTTTTTTTCATTTATAAACTTTTCTAATTCTGGAATCTGTTTCTCAATTTCGAGTTGGAATGAATCTCTATGGCAATGGCTCGATGCAATGGTATCAATGATAAGTCGTATCATTTTCTTTGAATCGCTAGGTTTTTGAGTATCAGAAAAATATTTTGGCCAAAGTTGTTCGGCCAATTCACCCATTTTAGTATGCAGTTCTTTCTTACGTTCTATTGCCTTTTTGTATAGCGCGTCAGCCGTATATGCACTTTGTATATCGTGCTCAAACTTTTTGAAATAGGCTTCTTTCCCAATTCTAAAACTTTTACTGTTGGTTTCATTAATGCTCGAATTCAATCGTTCCAAAAAGTGAATATACTTTTCAATGGATGCAGTTGTTAGATTAATTCTGGATTTGAATTCCTCTTTTTCTCTATCTGATAAATTCTTACAGACATTAAGGGAATCTATAAGTGATGTGCCGAAAATGCTCAACGCACCTTTGTTTTGTAAAATGGCGAGTTCAGTATGTTCTTTGGTCGGGTTACTTATATTACTCTCAGCAACTTGATAATAATGCGGAACATTTTGCATTCTTAAAAAAACTGAACGCATGCGCTCATCTAAAGTGGCAAATCGTCCATTTAGTATTTCAGCAAATTCTCCTCCAACATTATATACCGCTGGGTTCCATTCGTGTGATTTAAATTCCTTTGCATACCACAAACTGGAAAGCACAAAATCACGCATCATCCAATAGTCAACTTTATTGTTTTGATTCAAAGATCCTTCGTCAATCTTCTTTAATTCATTGAGAAGTGATTCATATGTAGCTACTTGTGAAACCAAATAGTTAGAATCAGGCACCAATAAAACAGAATCATATTTGTGATAGCCAACATACATGGCCCAAGAAGGATTTAATTTCCAGATGGATTCAATAAAAGTATCTTTATATCGTTCAAAGTCCTGATCAACCGAATCTGATTTATTTGTTTGACAAGAAAAAACAAGCGTTAATGACAGTATTAATACCAATCCGACACACAGTTGTTTACATATTTCCTTCCTTTTCATATTTTTATCCTATCTTATTAAAATCGTTTGAAAGATATTAATCCAATTACGTCTATGCAATTTAAATTACTTTATCTGAGTCTTACATTGTTTTTTCTAAATAGTACACTCTTATTAAATGCTCAATCCTTTTCGTATCCGAATACAAAGAGAGTTGATCAAGTGGACGATTATCATGGCAATGCTGTAAGTGATCCTTACCGTTGGCTCGAAGATGATATGTCGGAAGAAACAGGTGCTTGGGTGAAACAGCAAAATGAACTCACGTTTTCTTATTTGTCAAATATTCCTTTTCGCTCAAGCGTCAAAGATCGCCTTAGCCAATTGTGGAATTATCAGAAATACAGTGCTCCCATAAAAATTGGTCAAGGCTATTATTATTTTAGAAATACCGGTTTGCAAAATCAGAGTACCATATTTTATCAGCCTGCCAAGGACATGGTACCTATGGAAGTATTAGATCCAAATGCACTTTCAAAAGATGGAACGGTAGCCATTTCAGGTACAACCGGTTCTAAAGATGGACGATATCTCGCTTATACGGTTTCATCAGCAGGTAGCGATTGGAACTCGATTAAAGTGCTGGATTTGAAAACGAAAAAACATACGGATGATCAGATTGAATGGGTAAAGTTTTCAGGTATATCTTGGGATGGAGATGCATTTTATTATAGTGCCTACGACAAGCCCTCACAGGATAATGTATATTCCAAGAAGAATCAATTTCATAAAGTATATCTACATAGATTAGGTGAACCACAATCAAGCGACCAATTGATTTATGAAGACAAGGAGCATCCACAAAGAAACTTTGGAGCACAAGTAACAAAGAACAAAGGATTTGTCATTCTTTACGGTAGTGAATCGACTTCTGGCAATATGATTTATTATAAGCGAAATCAGAGTAGTGCGAAGTCTTTTAATGTTCTAGTCAATGACTTTGACTACGATTATTCCGTAATAGACAATGTTGGTGATTCACTACTGATATTAACCAATAATAATGCTCCTAACAACCGTTTGATCTATGTCGATATCAACAAACCTGAGAGGGAGAATTGGATAACATTAGTAGCTGAAGACAAAGGAAAGGTTTTGGAATCGGTGAGCATGGCAGGATCAATTTTAGTGTTGAAATATTTGCACAATGCCACACATCAATTAGAGAAAATAGCTTACAATGGAAAGTCTTTAGGTAGAATTGAAATGCCCTCGATCGGATCTATTGGGTCGGTTTCTTCCGATAAAGAAGATGATTTCGTTTATATTTCTCTTACAACATTTACAAAACCAACAACAATATATAAGTATCATTTGATTAATCAGAACCTCAGCATTCATTTCGAACCTAAGGTTGCGTTCACGGCTGATCAATATGAAACAAAACAAGTATGGTACAGCAGTAAAGATGGAACTAAAGTTCCAATGTTCATCATAAGTAAGAAAGATTTAATAAAAGATGGAACTAATCCATGTTTAATGTATGGTTATGGCGGTTTTGATATTAGTATTCTGCCAATGTTTAAACCGGAGTGGATGCTGATGCTTGAACAAGGTGGCATCGTTGCTATACCGAATTTAAGAGGTGGAGGTGAGTTTGGCAAGGCATGGCATGTGGCAGGAACCAAGGAGAAAAAACAAAATGTATTTGACGATTATATCAGTGCTGCTGAATATTTGATAAAAGAAAACTACACCAATTCCGAAATCCTGGCCATAAGTGGACGATCAAATGGAGGATTATTAGTAGGCGCATGTATGACACAAAGACCAGATCTATTTAAAGTAGCCTTCCCTGCAGTTGGAGTATTGGATATGTTGAGATTTCACAAATTTACCATTGGTTGGGCCTGGACCTATGATTATGGCAGCAGTGATAATAAAACTGATTTTGAATATTTGATAAAGTATTCACCATTACACAATATTAAAAAGGGAGTGCAATATCCTGCAACCATGGTCACTACAGCCGACCACGATGATCGGGTAGTACCGGCACATTCGTTTAAATTTGCTGCAGAATTACAATACAAAGCATCACCAAATAATCCTGCTCTCATTCGTATTGACACTAATGCCGGACATGGTTCAGGTAAACCGACCTCAAAGAAAATAGAAGAAGAAGCCGATATATTTAGTTTTATGTTCTATAATTTTAATAAAGTTCCCAAGTATTAAATTTATATGAAATGTCTCTTCGAAACTATATATTAATTGACTTCGCCTCTAAAATTTAGTAAAATTGAACTCTTAATAAAACAATCTTAAATGAAAAAGATCATTCTTACTCTTTGCTTGTTTATTCCTTTGATTGGGTTTTCACAAGTGGAAATTGATAAAATGTTGGACGAAGCAAAAGCGTATGCCAAAGAAGAAAAGTATAGTTTAGCTACAGCATCATTGCAGGAAGCCATCAATAAACTTAATGATGAGATTGGCAAACAGCTGCTAAACAATATGCCTTCGGCTGTAGATCAAATGAGCTATGCCAAAGAAAACGATAACGTAACCAGCATTGGAACAATGATGGGAGCTGGTTTTACCGCCAGCAGGGTATATCAGGGAGAATCCGGTAAAACACTTAACGTTTCTATCATGCCCAACTCACCTCAAGCGGATGCGATTCAAATGTTTTTTGATAATCCACAAGATTATGGTGTAGAAAACGATGCTGGCCACACCATTAAAATTCAGGACCGAAATGCTTTGGTTAAGTTCTCAGACGATGAAGAAGATGAGTATGCTTATGCTCAGATGGTTATTCAAAGAGCTTTAGTTACATTTTCAGCACAAGGTTATGAGAGTGAGAAAAAATTTGTTGAAGCGGTTAATCAGATTGATTTAAACAAATTGGCAAAAGCATTAGGAGCTAAAGACGATAAGAATTAGAACTGACCTTCTAATTCTTGTTCTAATTTAGAAATGATTTCAAATACAGCCGGGCAAACGGCTGTATTTTTTTTGGTCAACGGAATTCTTTTTCTAAAATCTGTTCCATCTGTATGCGGATAATCTCTGCAGGCATCAGGACGTATTTCATAAATGGAGCATCGATTATCAACCAATAAAAAAGGGCAGGGACTTAGCTGAAAAACAAAATCTCCATCACTATCTGTTTTTAGGTGCTTCACATAAAATTGTTTCTCCGAAATTCGAAAGTGTTTTGACATTCGAGTTAGATCACGTTTTTTAATGATCGGACTATAGTTCTTACAACAATTGGCGCAACTTAAACAATCTGTTCGTGAAAAAACTTCATTATGAATTTCATTGACTTTATCTTCCAGATCAATTGATTTTCGCCTCGAAATTTTATCTAAAAAAGTCCACAAACGTTGAATTGATTTCTTATTAGGATTGAATTTCAATGGAAGATGGAGTTATAAACAAAGCTATCGCACAAAAGTATGAATTGTTATCTTTGTATAGCAACAAGTCTATCACAGTGAACCATTTTGTCGTATCCGCTCGAAAGTACAGACCACCCATCTTTGACATGGTAGTGGGCCAAGATTCTATAACCACAACACTTAAAAATGCAATTAAAAATAAACACTTAGCGCAGGCTTTTTTGTTTTGTGGTCCACGTGGTGTTGGTAAAACTACTTGTGCCAGAATTTTAGCAAAGACCATTAATTGTGAGAACATCAGTGAACAAGCTGAAGCTTGCAATACTTGCGAATCCTGTCAGTCATTTAATTCAAATCAGTCTTTGAATATATATGAGCTTGATGCAGCCAGCAATAATTCTGTTGATGATATCAGAAGCTTAGTGGAGCAAGTTCGATACGCTCCACACAAAGGACAATATAAGATATACATCATTGATGAGGTTCATATGTTGAGTAGTGGCGCATTCAATGCATTTCTTAAAACTTTGGAAGAACCACCCGACTATGCCATATTTATATTGGCTACTACCGAGAAACATAAAATAATTCCTACTATACTTTCACGTTGTCAGATTTTTGATTTTAATAGAATTCAAGTAGAAGATATTGCTCAGCATCTGCAATATGTTGCTAAAAACGAAGACGTAGTGGCAGAGCCCGATGCTCTTCATTTGATTGCATTAAAATCGGATGGTGCTTTGCGTGATGCGCTTTCAATTTTCGATCAATTGGTTTCATTTTCGGGAAGAAGTATAACCTATAAAGATGTAGTTCAAAATCTAAACGTTTTAGATTATGATTACTATTTCAAGTTGACCAAACATTTTACCGAAGGTGATTTTGCATCATCACTTTTATTGTTTGATGAAATTATGCAAGATGGATTTGATGCACATCAGTTTATCAATGGATTGAGCACTCACTTCAGAGATTTAATGGTTTGTAAAAATAAAGACACTATTTCCCTTCTTGAAGTAGCCCCCAGTATAAAGAATCAGTACCAAATTCAATCGGAGCAAATAGCAATCAAAACCTTGATTCATTTTTTGAAGTTGACCAATGAATGTGATGTACAATATCGTCAAGCCAAAAATCAAAGACTGCATATAGAGCTTTGTTTAATAAAACTTTGCAGTGTTATTTCAGAAATAACTGATACAACAGATGCAAACATAGTTGCCGAACCCAAAAGGGTTGAATATAAAAAGTCGGTTGCTAGTGAGAAATTGCCTGAGAAAAAAGAGGAGAAACCTATCTCAAACCATTCTGTTGAGAAGAAAGTGATTGACAAGGATAGCGATGGTTCATTAGAAAGGGAAACCATTTCATTAAAAAAAAAGTCTAAAGTAGAATCCGCACCAGTTGTAGTACAAATGGAAAGATCAAATCCTTTTTCATTTGATCAACTTACTTTGGCGTGGGCAGAACTGTTGTCCTTGAGCCAAACTAAAGGAAAGAAAATGCTCGCGTTTATACTTGAAAATCACAAACCCGAAGAATCAGGCCTCCCAAATTTAAAAGTGATTTTGGATAATGTCGTTCAAGAAGAGCAGCTTAAAGAAGAACAAGAATGGGTAATGGAATTCATTCGAAACACTCTTGAAAACGATCACATTCTTTTGGAAGTTGAGATTAGAGCATTTGACGAAGTGAAAAAAATACCCTATACCGGACAAGAAAAATTTGAAGAATTAGCACAATCGAATCCTGTGCTATTGGATTTGCAAAAGCAATTTAAATTGGATATTCTATAGTCCTTTGAAAATTGTAAATTCGCGACACTGAAAACTAAAAACAACAATTATATGCAAGGAGAGATTATTGAAATTAAAAACGGTAAATTAAATGTGCCCGACAGACCGATTATCCCATTTATTGAGGGTGATGGCACTGGTCCTGATATTTGGGCTGCTTCAGTTCGAGTGTTTAATTCGGCTGTTGAAAAAGCTTATGGCAATAAAAGAGAGTTGATATGGCAAGAAGTATTGGCGGGAGAAAAAGCTTTCAACCAAACGGGAAATTGGTTACCCGATAAAACTCTTGATGCTTTTAAAAAATACAAAGTTGGGATTAAAGGCCCTCTTACCACTCCTGTAGGCGGAGGAATAAGAAGTTTGAATGTTGCACTTCGTCAGATTTTAGATTTATATGTTTGTTTGAGACCTGTTAGATGGTTCAGTGGTGTGCCTTCTCCTGTTAAGAATCCCGGAGCAGTTGACATGGTGATATTTAGAGAAAACACTGAAGATATTTATGCAGGTATTGAATATGCCGCAGGTACTGACGATGCTAAAAAAGTTTTAGACTTTTTAGAAAAGGAATTTCCAAAAGCTTTTGAAAAAATACGTTTTGGTACTGCAGCGAAAACAACAGCGTGGAATGCAGAACTTGAGAAAATAGGAGCGACTAATAGAACAAATAACTTGGAAGTTGGCATAGGAATAAAACCTGTAAGTTACATGGGGAGCGAACGGTTAATTCATTCTGCCATTAGTTATGCCATCACTCACAAAAGAAAAAATGTTACCCTGGTTCATAAAGGCAACATTATGAAATTTACAGAAGGAGCATTTCGCGATTGGGGTTATCAAATTGCTAAAGAGCAATTTGGGGCTGTTGAATTGGACGGAGGTCCTTGGTGTGTAATTCCTGAGGGAAAGCCCGGGGCAGGTTTGATTATAAAAGATGCCATAGCCGACATTACACTTCAGCAAGTGCTTACTCGTCCTGATGATTTTGATGTTATTGCTACCTTGAACTTAAATGGCGACTACCTTAGCGATGCTTTAGCCGCACAGGTGGGAGGTATAGGTATAGCGCCCGGAGCCAATATTAATTACATAACCGGTCATGCAATATTTGAAGCAACCCACGGTACTGCCCCAAAGTATGCCGGACAGGATAAAGTAAATCCAGGATCAGTTATATTAAGTGGAGCAATGATGTTGGAGTACATGGGGTGGCAAGAAGCAGCAGACAATATTTATAAATCAATGGAAAGAACAATTGATTCGAAAAGAGTTACTTACGATTTTCATAGATTAATGGATCAATCTACTCTATTGAAATGTTCCGAGTTTGCATCAGAAATGATCGGAAACATGGAAGCGGTTACCGCATAATGTTCTAAATAAAATCTTCCATTTATATGGCGATTTTGGGTAGCATTATAAAGAAAGGCATTGAACTCAGAACAAGGATTTCTTCTGAAAAGAAAAATCCTATGCTCGAGCAGAAAAAAGAATTAAAGAAACTTTTGCGCAAGGCTCAATTTACGATGTTCGGTCAGATGTATGAATTCGAAGCCATGCTAGATGCTAAGAACTTTATCAGAAAATTTAGAGATACTGTTCCGGTTTACGATTATGATGCATTGTTCTCATCTTGGTGGAACAAAGCCCTTCACGATCAAGAAGATGTCTGTTGGCCAGGAAGAGTAAAATATTTTGCTTTAAGTTCCGGTACTTCAGGATCATCGTCTAAGCATATCCCGGTAACCAAAGACATGGTAAAAGCAATCCAAAAAACAAGCCTCAAGCAGATCTATTCATTGTCAAAATATAATTTGCCAAAGTCTTTATTTGAGAAAGGTATATTGATGTTGGGTGGTAGCACCCACTTAAGTCAGAAAGGAAGGTTTTTTGAGGGAGACCTTTCAGGGATAACTGCAAGTCAAATTCCATTTTGGTTTCAGCATTTTTATAAGCCTGGTAGAAAAATTTCAAAAGAGAAAGATTGGAATGCAAAGTTGGAAGAGATTACCGAAAAGGCTCCAAGTTGGGATATCGGAATTATTGTAGGTGTTCCGGCCTGGATTCAGTTGTTGCTCGAGAAAATTATCAAGCGATATAATTTACAGAGCATACACGAGATATGGCCAAACCTTCAGGTTTATGTTCATGGAGGAGTTTCCATTGAGCCGTATCGGAAAAGTTTGGACAAGTTTTTTTCTAAAAAAGTATTTTTTATAGAAACATATTTGGCCAGCGAAGGATTTATAGCTTATCAAGATGAGCCCGAAAACCGGAGCATGAAATTGATAACCAATAATGGTATATTCTTTGAATTCATTCCTTTTACTTCCGAATATTTTACCAGTGAGGGAGATTTGAAAACCAATCGTCCAAAAACTTTATTAATTGATGAGGTAGAAGACCATAAAGAGTATGCCGTACTATTATCGACTTGTTCTGGAGCTTGGCGCTATCTGATCGGAGATGTTATTCGATTTACTCAACTTGAAAAAAGAGAAATTGTTATAACTGGACGCACAAAGCATTTCTTGAGTTTATGTGGCGAGCATCTTTCGGTCGACAATATGAATAAAGCCATTGAGATGGTAGCAGAGCATTTCAATATTACAATTAATGAATTTGTGGTAGCAGGAATCCCTTATGAGAATATGTTTGCCCATCGATGGTATATCGGAACAAATGATGAAGTGGATGTAGATCTACTCACACAAAAACTTGATGATCTTTTGTGTATCCTTAATGATGACTATAGAGTTGAACGTTCCTCTGCATTAAAAGACATCTTAGTCAAAGTAGTTCCAACCAATGTTTTCATCTCTTTCCTTGAAAGTAAAGGTAAAGTTGGAGCTCAGAACAAGTTTCCTCGTGTAATGAAACAAGAAGCCTTTGATGAATGGGAGAATTTTGTTCGATCTCAAAACATATCCGTTCGATAACGGTCAAAGCACTGTTGCAGAAATGAAGTCATTTGTTTTTCGCAATAGATCCACTTATTTTCGAATCAATAATTTTGGGCAATGCTTAATACAGTAGCAACAGGAGCTGCACTTGGCTTCGCTTTATCGTTTATGATTGGTCCGGTTTTTTTCTTAATTCTGGCCATCAGTGTGCGACAAGGGCCTTTAGCAGGCATTGTATTTGCCGCTGGCGTTTTATTAAGTGATGCTGTATACATCATTTTAGTTGCAGTAGGTTTGTCTCAACTCTTCGAATCAAATTGGTTCGTTCAATATGGTTCGTATTTGGGGAGCACTTTACTTTTAGTTTACGGTATTTCAATTTTGTTTAAGAAAAATACTCGTGTAGAAAATACCGAATCAGATGAATTGATTCCTACTAGGCCTGTAATTAATTTTAGTAAGGGTTTTGTAATGAATATGATTAACCCATTTGTGCCCTTATTTTGGATAGGTGTATCGGCAGGTATTTCTAGCTATGAATACACATCAAATGATAAGTTCCTTTTCTATTTATCAGCATTGGTGGTCGTTTTTTTGACCGATAGCACTAAAGCATATCTTGCTTCAAAGCTCAGTAGAGTTATTACTGCACAAATATTGATTCTTTTTAATAGGTTAGCAGCTATTGCCCTAATTTTGTTTGGTTTGCGAATGCTTTTTTATGGAATATCATGATTTTATTGTATGATTATTGTAAAATCAAATTGTATTAAAATTATTCAATTTGGAGTAATTAAAATTTGTAAATTCGCCCGAACCTCAAATAACTTGTATGAAAATCTTACGTATTGTTTTACCGGTTTTAATAATCTTATTTACTGTACTACTAATCAAAGGCATTAAAGATCCTATCGATTATCAGAAAGAAAAAGACTTCCGATACAAACATGTTATTCAAAGATTAAAAGATATACGCGAAGCTCAATTGGCGTATAAAGCTGAAAATGGAAAATTTACAGCAAGTTTCGATACACTCATAAGTTTTGTTCAGAATGGTACGTTTACATTGATTAAACAAATCGGTAATGTTGATGATACTTCAGCCGTTATTATTCGCGACACCTCTTTTGTAAGCATCAAGGATTCTCTTTTTAAGGCTCCTGATTTTGTCGTAGATTCTCTAAAATACGTTCCATTTGGCGATGGTGCCATCTTTGATATGAAAGCAGGTGAAATTGAAAAGGGTAGAGTAAAAGTTAAAGTATTTGAGGTAATCGACACCAAACCATTTGATAAGAATCAGGTGCTTTCTGTTGGAAGTATGAGTGAAGCCACCAATGCAGGAAATTGGGAATAATAGTTTACTTGCATCTGTCATCGATGAAACGGTATCTGCCGAACATGCTGAGCAATACAGACTACTTGCTCAAGTAAATCATCATCATATTATATTTTCTCTATTTGATAAGAGCAGAGAAAAATTTATAGCACTGGAGAAATTTCTAATCCAAACCGATGAAAGCGAAGGCGATCTTGTGGATGGGTTAAATGAGATTTATACTCATAAAAGTTCTAGAATACTCAATTGTGGTTTTTCGGATTCGTTTGTTGGAGTATTTTCTGATGATGTTATGCATATTCCTGCTGCTATGTTTGATGAGCAGCAAGCAGAAAGTATACATCAATTACAAAGTAGATACAATGGTAGAAAAGTTTTGCAACAAAAATTTCTATCGCAAGATATCAGATCTTTATACACCATTAATCCTTTAATAGAACAGACACTCCGACATATACAGAGTGACATTCATGTATTAAATTCCAATGCTTTATATGCTGATAGCCTTCTTCATACCTATAAGCACGATCAAAGTGTGAGGGTGCATGCTAATATTATTGGAGACCGATTTGACTTGGTAATTTCACAAGGTTCCAAATTGCTTTTGAGCAATCATTTTGCATTTAAAGGAGGTGAAGATTTTATGTTCTATTCGCTTACAGCCTTAGAACAACTCGATCTAAATCCCGATGAAATACCTTTTCACGTTTCTGGTGAAATAGCCAGAAACAGTGGTTTGTTTATTATGGCTCGTAAGTATATCCGTCATTTTGATTTCATGAATCGCCCCGATCATTGTGAATATGCATACGGTTTCGACAATTTGCCCTCACACGCGTATGTAGGCTTATACAATATGCTGCTGTGCGTATCATAAGTGGAAAGTATAGAGCGAAGCAAATAATTGCTCCATCAAATCTACCGGTCAGACCAACTACGGACTTTGCTAAATCAGCGCTATTTAATATTCTCAATTTGCATTTTAACTTTAGCTCTGTTCGTTTTCTTGATTTGTTTTGTGGCACAGGTAATATTAGTTTTGAAATGATCTCCCGTGGTTGTGAACACATCGTTGCAGTAGATGCCAATAGTCAATGCCTCAATTTTGTTAGACGAATAGCGGAGCAGGAGCTCAAATGTACTATCAAAACTACCCGTTATGACGCGCTCCGTTTTATAAAATCATGTAAAGAAAAGTACGACATCATATTTGCGGATCCACCGTATAAATATGAAAGTAGAGAAGAGTTGATCAATTCCATTTTTTCCTATGAGCTTTTGGAAAAAGGTGGCGTGTTTGTTTTAGAACATCCTTCAGGTGATCACTATGATGGAATAAAGGAGTTTGTTGAAAAAAGAAGTTACGGTGCTGTGCAATTCAGCTTTTTTAAGAACAGTATTGAAAAATAAGATTACAATTAAATTTTATACTTTGGCTGTATGAAAAGAGCATGCTTCCCGGGTTCATTCGATCCGCTTACCAATGGACACATATATATTGTTCAACAGGGATTGAAAATTTTCGATGAAGTAATTATCAGTTTAGGCTCAAACTCTTCAAAGAAGTACATGTTTAGTGAACAAGATCGATTGAACTGGTTGCGAAAATGTTTTTCCAATGAGCCTCGTGTTAAGGTGATGCAATATGATTCGTTAACCGTAGAATTCTGTCGGCAGATCAAAGCAAGTCATATTCTTCGAGGGCTTCGCTCATCGGCCGATTTTGAATTTGAAAAAGCAATTGCACATATGAATAATAAAATTGCTCCAGAAATAGAGTCGGTATTTATACTGGCCAATCCCGAACATTCCATGATATCGTCTTCCATTATTCGAGAGTTGATTCGTAACAAGGCAGATGTTACTTCTTTGATTCCTTCTTGCGTGGAGATTTAAATTTTCTCGATCTAGTTTTTTTTCTTTTCTCTGTTGGCTTAGATTGGGGAGTAATGATGCTCGCCAATTGTTCTGCAGGCCGTTGTATAATATTACCAATCATCAGGTTTCGCTCTATTGCACACTGATGGATTGTTTCACTAAAATGATGGGCGATGGATCCAGCAAAATGAATTGGGTATTCTCTGCACTGTTCGAAAGTTTCAATGTGGGTATCAAAAAATTCATTCATCCCTTTTGAAATCAGATTTTTAATAAAACCGTGATTTTTATTTTTGGTCATGAAGCGAGCAAAGTCGGCTAAAAAAATATTTGCCGCTTTTTCATGATAAACTTTTTGAATCAATTCATCTCGATTGTATCGACAATATGCTTTGAATCTTCGGTGTAAATCACGAGGCATTATGCCATACAAATAATAGGCAATAATCTTTTTGCCAAAATAAGATCCAGAACCTTCATCGCCTAAGATATATCCAATTCCATGTTTGCTGTCATGAATTTTTTTTCCATCGAAAAAGCAAATATTTGATCCGGTGCCAAGTATGCAAGCCAAACCAGCTTCGCCTTCGCAACAAGCTAACGCTGCAGCTTTCATGTCATGTTCAACATAAATGGTCGCTTTAGTAAACATTTTTCGCAGTGCATTTTTCATACGATTGTTTCGCTCATCCGATGAGCAACCTGCTCCGAAAAAATGTACTTCTTTTATTTTCTCCAGCTCGTCCTTAAAAATTTTTTCCTTAGAAACTGCTTCAACAATTTCATCTTCAGTCAAAAACATAGGATTAAGTCCTTTGCTCTTTTTTTGATACAGGATGGCTTTATTTTCTACCAAAAGCCAGTCGGTTTTTGTCGACCCACTATCAGCAATTACAATATAGTTTGAATTTTTCAAAATGTAGTATTAAAACAAAAGTAGAACATTAATTTCTTTTACGTATTTATGTTGAAAATAATAGTGAATATAGCTTCGATACAAGACATAATTTGACGAAAAGGCCTACCTTTGTATTTAACCTATATTAATAGAAGATTTTAAATGGAGTATAATACCTCAAGAACAAAACTGGTTATACCGGAATATGGAAGAAATATTCAAAAATTAATCGACCATTGTGTTGCTATAGAAGATAGGGCTGAGAGAACTAAAATGGCTTTGGCTATTGTTAAAGTAATGGGTCAGCTCAATCCTCAACTCAGAGAAAGTACTGACAACAATGAAAAACTTTGGGATCATATGTATATCATTTCTAATTTTAAATTAGATGTTGATGTTCCCTATTCTTTTCCAGCCAAAGAACACTTTTTACGCAAGCCAAAGAGAATTGCCTATCCAAGCAATAGGATTAAATACAAACATTATGGCCGTAATGTTGAACGTTTTATTGAAGGATTAATAAAGATGGAAGATGGTGAGAATAAAGAAAAATCTACCGTAGAGATGGCCAACTTTATGAAATCACTTTACAAAACATGGAATAAAGATAATGCAGCAGATGAGGTGATTATTGAAAACTTAAAAGACATGAGTAAAGGTGAACTCTCTGTTCCGGATAATACTCGTTTAGCTTTTATTCCAGATACCAACAGAAATCGTCAAAACTCTGGTTCAAAGGGAAGAAGAAATCGTAAAGGTAAATCCAGATCACATGGACATAAAAGAAAAAATAGATAATCCGCTTGTGTCAAAAATGCAATCTGCCCCTCGATTCGAAATAATTGGTGGTAAATCTTTGAAAGGAGAACTTACCCCGCAAGGCGCTAAGAACGAGGCACTGCAAATTTTATGTGCTGTTTTATGTACTCCCGAGCGTGTGATCATAAACAACATACCGGACATTCGTGATGTCAATAAACTCATTGATCTATTACAAGAAATTGGTGTAAAGGTTGAGCAATTGGGTAAGGGATCCTATTCGTTTCAGGCCGATGATATTGATATGGATTTTATGGAGACGGAGCGATTTGCAAAATTAGCTTCAGCTCTTCGTGGGTCTATTATGATTGTAGGTCCATTGTTGGCCCGCTTTGGAAAAGCAGCAATTCCTAAACCAGGAGGTGATAAGATTGGACGTAGAAGATTAGATACGCACTTTACGGGCTTTCAATCTTTAGGAGCAACATTTAATTACGATGCAGGCCGAAGTTTTTATACGGTTGAATCTGAAAAGTTAAAAGGTTGTTATATGTTGCTCAATGAAGCATCGGTAACAGGTACAGCCAATATAGTAATGGCTGCCGTTTTAGCTGAAGGTACAACCACCATTTACAATGCAGCATGTGAGCCTTATCTTCAACAGCTTTGCAACATGCTGGTTCGGATGGGAGCAAAGATTACTGGCATTGGTTCAAACTTATTAAGCATACAAGGTGTTGAAAAACTAAGTGGTACTAGCCACACCATGTTGCCTGATATGATTGAAGTTGGAAGCTTTATTGGATTAGCTGCTATGACGCAAAGCGAAATCTTGATAAAAAATGCAGGCATTCAACATTTAGGAATCATTCCATCTGTATTTCAAAGTTTGGGAATTAAAATGGAATTCAGAGGAGATGATATTTTCATACCTGCACAAGATGCTTACGAGATTGATACTTTTATAGATGGAAGTATACTTACAATCTCTGATGCTATATGGCCAGGATTTACTCCCGACTTACTGAGTGTGGTTTTAGTAACCGCTACACAAGCAAAAGGCACCATTCTCATACATCAGAAAATGTTTGAGAGCCGATTGTTCTTTGTCGATAAATTGATTGACATGGGTGCTCAAATCATATTATGCGATCCGCATAGAGCCACCGTGATTGGTTTGAATAGATCACATGCATTAAGAGGAATTTCAATGACATCGCCCGATATACGAGCTGGAGTTGCATTGCTGATTGCTGCGTTGTCGGCCAAAGGCAAAAGTGTAATACACAACATAGAGCAGATTGATCGGGGATATGAGCGAATTGATGAACGTTTGGTGAGCCTTGGAGCTCAGATAGAACGTATGAGTTGATTTTCTTGTATAATGGTATCATATTTGTAAAAAACACAGAAATTAAATATTATGAAATCAATCAAATCAGCGTTATTATTAATTGGAATTGCCGCTTTTTCATTTGGCTTTTATTATCAAGATAAAGCATCAAGTGGAATAAATATTGGCGACAAAGCAGTTGATCTAGCGTATAGTTCTCCGGAAGGAAAAACAATTGCTATGTCTTCACTTAAAGGTAAGATGGTATTATTGGATTTTTGGGCTTCATGGTGTCGTCCTTGCCGAATAGAAAATCCACACGTTGTTGGAGCGTACAATAAATTCAAGGATTCAAAATTTAAGAATGCAAAAGGATTTACAGTTTACAGTGTATCACTCGATCAAGATAAAGGCAGATGGGTTCAAGCTATTAAAGATGACAACTTAAGTTGGCCTTATCATGTTAGTGATTTGGCTGGATGGTC
>DAOQTX010000014.1:0-38949 GCA_035340715.1 Bacteroidia bacterium
AATGAACGTTTTCGATTGTATTTTTTTGGATTATACATTTACTGAATCCAATGGGTTAGAGTTCCTAAAGCAATTCAGAGAAAGGGGATATCACACTCCAGTCATCATGGTGACTTCTGTTTTGGAAAAGTCTATTGAATCTGAAGCACTTCGACTTGGAGCTTTTGATTACATGACAAAGAATCTTGTTACAGCTGATTCAATAGGACAAGCTATACGTTATGCATTAAAGATTAATAACGCACAGCGGCAGTCAGTAGAATTCAAAAAGGCTCTGATTGAAATTGAGCAAAAACTTGAAGCAATTGTAGCTTCTTCTCCACTGATTTTCTTCGCGATTGATAATCAAGGGATGATTAACATGTTCAGAGGAAATGGAGTGAAACGCCTAGGTATTGAGTCGAAAGATATTGTAGGCAAATCGATTTTTGATGTATGGCATAAAATTCCCTTAACCATCAATAACTATATGTCGGCTTTGTTGGGAAAGGAGTCTATGTTTAAAAATAAACATGGTCAGTATCATTTTGAATCCCACTATACAGTTATACGCGACTCTAGTAATGAGCCGGTGAGTGTAATTGGTGTAGTGATGGACATTACTGATTTGAAAAATACTGAAGAGGAATTGGTTAAAACTTTAGCTATTGCTCAAGAAAGTACAAAAATTAAAGAACAGTTTTTAGCCAACATGAGTCATGAAATTAGGACACCAATTCATGGTATCATTTCATTGGTAAAAATATTGTCGGGAACTGCACTAAATGAAGAACAAAAAAAGTATTTAGATGCGGTTCAGTATTCAGCGGATAATTTAATGGTAATCATCAACGATATTTTGGACATATCGAAGATAGAAGCCGGTAAAATGACTTTCGAAGAAATTCCATTTAGTATTAAATCCATCGCTCAACATGCAATTGACTTATTTAACACAAAAGCTCAGGATAAAGGAATTCTACTCGAATTGAACATTGTTAATGAAATTCCTAAAACGTTATTGGGTGACGAAGTTCGTTTAAGCCAAGTTTTGAATAACTTGATAAGTAATGCCGTAAAATTTACACACGAAGGAAAAGTGACCTTATCTCTTTCATTGGAGCAGGTGTACGATGATTCTTGTGTAATTAATATATGCGTTAGAGATACCGGAATTGGAATTCCAAAAGATAAGGTGAGTACAGTTTTTGAATGCTTTACTCAAACCGGAGATGATATCACCCGTAAATATGGTGGAACAGGCTTAGGTTTGTCTATTGTTAAACGAATTACAGAACTTCAAGGAGGAACAATCGCAATTGAAAGTGAACTAGGAAAAGGAACAGCCTTTATCGTTAAGCTACCATACACCATAGTTGAACACTCTGAAATTGAAGAAAGTATTGTTGATCAAAGTGAAGATTTACATCTACACCATACGCTGAATGTTTTAGTTGTAGAAGATAATCCGATCAATCAAATGATTCTTCAAAAGATTTTAAACGATTGGGGTGCTACAATTTTTATAGCCAATAATGGATTGGAAGCGGTAGAACTTATGAAGGTTTCTCAATATGACATTATATTAATGGATATTGAAATGCCAGAAATGAATGGGTACGAAGCAACAAAGGCTATTCGGACTTTAAACACACATGGAGCCACTGTACCAATTATGGCTATGACGGCACATGCATCTTCTACTGAATTAGAGAAATACAAATCGGTCGGAATGAATGATTATATGTCTAAACCATTCAACCAGGAAGATTTAAAGAGGACTTTGCTGCGCTTAACCGGTGCAAATTTAAAAATGGAAGATTCGACTGCTGTTGAATCTTTACCAATGAACCTAGAAGTTGAGTCGTCACAAACTAAGTTGATCTGTTTAGATGGTTTAAGAGCCATGTCAGATGACAATGAGTTTATTAAAGATTTTATTGTTCTATTTATGGAAAATATGCCTGATTCAATTGCCAAACTAAAAGAAGCAATTGGCTCAAAGGATTGGCATACCATTAGCCAAATTGCGCATAAAATAAAACCTTCTTTCAGTTATTTAGGTATGAAGGATATGCATGCACTTTCTTTGGAAATTGAAACCAATGCCAAGCAAGGAGTAAACCTTGACGAGATTCCGGAATCCGTGAATAAGGTTATTGAAACTTCATTACGGGCGATTAAAGAACTTGAATTTGAACTTACAACACTTAATTAAAATACTTTATGGCAAAAATTTTTGTAATTGAAGACGATGCAATTATGGCTCGAGTGATCACTCAATCGTTAGAGAAATTGGGAACTCATGAAATTAAACATTTTACTAACGGAGAAGATTGTATTAACAACCTACATGAAAATCCTGATATCGTAACGATCGATTATAACCTTCCTGGTATGGATGGTTTAACGCTAATGAATAAAATTAAAACGTATTCAGATACCATAAATATGGTGATTGTTTCAGGTCAGGAGAGTGTTGAAGTCGTGGTTGAGGCTTATCGAAACGGTGCAAAAGATTATGTATTAAAAAATGATAATATGTATGTTGGTATCGAAAATTCGGTACGCAATTTATTGCAGAATGTGAATCTTAGAAAAGAGGTTGAAACTTTGCAAGAGCAAATTATTGATCGCAATAGATACAATCACATTGTAGGCAATAGTGCACAAATCCTTAAAACACTTCGATTGATACAAAAGGTTGAGAAAAGTACTATGACCGTTTTAGTGACGGGCCAAAGTGGTACAGGAAAAGAATTGGTAGCTAAAGCAATTCACTACAATTCACCAAGAGCGCGTAAGCCATTTGTCATTGTGAATATGGGTGCTATTCCACAAGAGTTAATTGAGAGCGAATTATTCGGACACGAAAAAGGTGCTTTTACAGATGCCAGAGAGAAGCGAATTGGAAAATTTGAAGAAGCCAATGACGGAACTATATTTTTAGATGAAATTGGTGAAATGGACCTGGGATTACAAACCAAACTATTGAGAGTATTACAGGAAAAGGAAATCACACGTATTGGCAGCAATAAAATAATTAAGCTGGATTTTAGAATGGTGGCTGCAACAAATAAAAACTTGGCTTTGGAAGTAAAGGAAGGACGTTTCAGAGAGGACTTGTTCTATCGTTTGCAAGGATTCTTGATTCATCTTCCTCCATTGTGTGAGCGAGGCGATGACATTCTTTTATTGGCTAAGTTTTTCTTAAATCAATTTTGTACTGAAAATAAAGTGCAAACTAAGACTATTAGCAATCAAGTTGCGAAAACAATGCTTGAGTATGCATGGCCTGGAAATATTCGCGAATTAAAGGCGGTAATCGAAAGAGCTGCATTGTTGTGCGAAGGCGATACTATTACTGAAGATGACGTGATGTTTGCAACCGCTTAAAACGTTTTTTCCATGCTTTTTGTAAAAAGCATGCTTTTCATACAATCAGAGGCAGAAGAAATTCTGCCTTTTTTATTTTTTATGAAATGAACAGCAACTTTTTATTCCAAAGTCAAGTATAAGAGGATACTAAATTGAAGAAAAGTAGGGAAGATTATGAAAAGAAAATTATCTATGCGTAAAGCTACAACGCAAAAGCAAACACATAAGGTAAGACTGGTGGTGGCCGGTTCATCCATTTTAGGATTAATAATTGCCATCACTATTTACATTAACGTAAGCCAGGTAGAGACCTCCAAGGCAAATGTTGAATCATTTGTAATAATGGATGTAAGTGCTACTCAGGTTGACTTTAATGTACCATCACTAAACATACGGAATCAATCTCCGGCTCTTAGGGGTTCGGGAATGAACAATGTGCGTACGATCCGTGCTGAAGAATCAAACGAAACCTTTCAAACTGAAGAGCAATGAGAAAGGCCTTAATCATATTATTTACTTTAATATTATCTGCAACTATTTCTTTTGCAGCAACCAAATATTCTTCCAAAAGTGGGTATTGGAGTTCCTCCTCTACTTGGTCACCAAGTGGTGTACCCGGCAGTAATGATTCTGTTGTTATTATGAATACTCACACGGTAACCATGAACAACAATTACAATATTAAAGGTGTATTGGTACAAACCGGAGGTGAATTGAAGTTTACAAGTAATAAGAAACTCACAATGAGTGGTTCTCTCACAGTAGATGGTACGCTCAATATGAAAAATGGAAATATTCAGTTTTCAAGCGGAAATATGTTTACTCTTGGGGCGAACAGTATTTTTATTTGGGAACCATCATCAAACAATCAGAGTAATGCTACGCTTCTGACAAATGGAGTAGAAAACTTTGACCCTACAAGCACTTTCATAGTTGAAAAGTGGTTTGACTTTAATGTACCAGTTACTACCTATATGACGGGTAACTTTGGGAACTTAACTCTGAACAGTGTTAATGGACCTTGGCTATACGAATGGGATCAAAACAATGGATTTCAAACCAATCAGGTAATCGGGAAATTGAGTGTAGATGTGGGTTGGATTGTGCTAGACAAATCAGGCTCTATTTCAAATACTACAATAGGTAGCATAGAATTACAAAACAGTAATTCTTACTTGGATTTTCATGTAGGTACTCATCCGGGCTCATTTACTGTAAATACATCTGAGCTTACTATTAATGATGGAATGTTGACCTGTATATACGATGGAAATGGAAATGCAACTTTCAATGTAAATGGAAATGCCAGTATTGATGGATATGCTTATCTGATATACAACGATGGTGTATCTGGTGTAGGTAATGGTAATGTTACATTCAACTGCACAGGAGTATTTACTCAAGTTGATGGAGACTTCAGAGGGGTGTACAATTTAACGACCTACAATCCAGGAAAAGCAACCATGACCTTTAATACTTTAAATTTTAACAAAGGTATTTTTATGGTGTATTATGCATGCAATGCTAATGCCGACAATATTTCTTTAACAGTCAATTCTGATTTGAACATTAATTTCGGGTCCAATAATTCAATATTTAGAATGGTTGGTCTTAGTACTTTGTCATCCACTTTTAGTACCGCCAAACTAACGAGCAACATCTCTGGTAATTTTAATATATCCGGAAGCGGTGGAGCTCAGTTTATATCCAATGCAGCCCAAGGGGTTGAAACGTTTAGTGTTTCCGGTAATGCCTCCTTCGATGGAGGTACCAATGATTTCAATTATGGTGCAACCGGCATAGGGCATACAACCACTTTGACGTATTCAGGAAATGTAACTGTATCTGGAGGCACTACTTGCTTTAGCCGATTAAATGGTACTAGTACCGTAAGTATTTCTGGTAACTTGAATATAACGAACGGAACTTTGGTGTTTAAAGGAAACGTAAATAACCAAACCGTAAATCTAAGTGGTGCTTTTACAATGAGTAATGGTACTCTGTATATGTACGACAATGGATCGACATTTACACCAGATCCTGTTGTGCTTAATATACAGGGAAACTTTACGCATAGTGGAGGGAATATTGAGTTTAATTCGAACACCTCTTCTTCAAATACTACTCATTCAGTTCGTCTTAGTGGTGCACAATTCAACCTAACAGGAAATGGAAATATACGCCACAGTAACCCCGGTACGAATACAGTTTTTGGTGAATTGCGATTTGTACGAAACGGTACAGTTGATTACACACGAACCGCAAGCGGAAATGATGTGCATCAAGTGAGATATGTTGTTGCGAGTCCATGTACATTATCGATCAATACAGGCGATTTCCAAATTGCATCTCATGCCTCTACTTATACGGATTTGTTGTTGGTTGAAAGTGGAGGGGTGTTTAATGCAGGAACTTTGCAAATTAAGAGTAACGGAAACCGCAACAATTCTGGAGTAAAGGTTGCTTCAGGTGGTACACTTATTACTGCCAACATAAATGGTTTATACGACAATACAAACAATGCAACTTTTAACAAGTCAAATAATTTAGACTTTGAATTAGATGCCAACAGTAATATTATATACAATGGTGCTGATAATCAAGTGGTAACTGGTATAGGTGCTGGAAATGCTACGGGTACTAATCATAAATATGGAAATTTGATAATTGATTTTCAAGGATCGGCAAATAGCGAATACGCTATGTTAAATGCTTCCAATGTTTTCGTTAGAGGGACCTTGCAATTAACGGCCGGTGAGTTAAACTTGAATGACAATACCATCACGATAGAAAATGGTGCTGCAACAGCAGTTACACGAAGCAATGGATATGTTAAGAGTGAAACGAATAATGCTGTAAACGGAAGTATCATTAAGTGGATGAATATGGCAAGTGGTGATCATATTTTCCCTTTTGGTGTAAATAGCAGCGATTATATTCCAATTACATTCACTCCAATTACAGGTGCAGGAGGAACGGTGAGTATTTCAACACGTTCTACAGCAGGAAGTAATAATCAGCCTTGGGCCGGTGCTGGAAATGTTGCTGCAGTAACCAACATGCATAAGAACGGTCAAGATATGAGTATAACTAGTGTTATCGATCGTTGGTACAATATCGATGCGCCAGGATTCAATGCTAATGTAGTTTTATCCTATCGTGGGGTAGAAAATACTACAGTGAATCCATCGGATTATTTTTCTGCACAAGTATGGAATGGAACTATGTGGGGACCATCTTTAGGAACAACAACAGGGGTTACTTCAGGCATAGGCACTATAACATTGCCTAATTTCTCAACTCCAGGCCATATCATAATGTCAGTAAGCAGTACGCCTCTTCCTATTGAGCTTTTGTTTTTCGATGCTGAACTCAATAATGATGTAGTCGATCTGCGCTGGCAAACAGCAACTGAAAAGGATAACGATTACTTTACCATTGAAAGAAGTGGAGATGGAAAAACATTTGAGGACATCAGCAAGGTAAAAGGTGCTGGAAATAGTACTACTGTGCGAAATTACTCTGCTGTCGATCCATCACCATTAAATGGCATCAGTTATTATCGTTTGAAACAAACCGACTACGATGGTACTTCAACACATTCGGAAGTTGTAAGTGTTAACTACACTGCAAAAACTCCAGAGGAGGCGAATATAATTTCAGTAGGTCCTAATCCATTTAGCAATTATTTCAATTTGGAATATTTTATGCCATCGGATCAAGAAGTGGATATAATGATTTTGAACATAAACGGTCAAATTGTGTACAACTCAAAAGAAATGGCCTATACAGGAACCAACCGTTTCCGTTTTGAAGACGGATCAAAGTTAGCTCCGGGTAATTACATTCTAACGCTTCAAGGGTTAGACAAAAAAGTTACCTATAAAATTGTAAAAGGAAAATAACACAAATCCAAACGATAATGAAAATTCAAAGAAATCAAACGAACAAATTAAAAGTACTCCATAAAGGAATATTGGTTGCGGGTGCAACTTCTATTTTAGGATTGGTCATACTGTTGGTGATAACCTACAATAGTGCTTCTGTTCTTCAGACTTCGGCTAAAGTGCTTCCCGAAGATTTGATGAAAGATAAAATTAACAATGGCGAAGTAATCTCATTTTTTGCATGGGACGATGAACCGGTATTAAAAGCATGGATAGGACCAATGGCGATAACGCATGGAGGTAATGCTACGATTTCTGCAGATGGCTTTGATAACACTTCAGGTATCAGTGCCGGTATTGGAAGTAAGGGTATTAATCTTGTGATTAGTGCAAATGAAACTTTTAATTCAGACGGGATTGATGTCAGCACAGAGTTTAAACGTATTAAGGATGAAACAGGTAGTTTCTTCGTTCGCGGTACTACTTTGAATTTTGGGATCAAACAAGGCTACTTAAATGCGAGTTTTAAAACCATGAATGAACAAGGACAAATAAACTCACATAGTATTGCTACCGATTATTTAATTCCATCGGACGGCTTCTATAGAAATTGTCGCTTCTTGTATAACCCTGAGAGTGGTAAAGCTGAAATATTTGTAAACGGCATGACTGTACATTCGGAAATTTTCATTCCAAAATCGAAGATGGCTTGGAATACCACAGATAATATTATTGTTGGGTACAATCTAAACGGAGGCAATAGTGGCAAAGCGATTATGGACAATTTGGTAGTTCGAAATACCAATAGAATTAGTCCATTCAGTTCTCAATTGATATTTTTTAATGTTGAGCCGGAAAATGGAGCAGTAAAGATATCATGGATTACAGGGCCCAATTGCACCGAGGAGTTTTTTGCCGTTGACAAATCAATGGATGGAAAAACCTTTGAAGAAATTGGACGAATTAATGCCATCAAGAATTCTCAAAGCCCAGTTGTTTATGAGATGATTGATACTGATCCTAAACTTGGAAATCTGTTTTATAAATTAATTCCAAGTGGCAAAACAAACACGCCAAGACTTCCCATAACAGCTATGAAATTTAAGCCGGAGCATTTAAAGCAAGTTTCTGTCAGCACAGATAACAAATAAAAAAAGGCTGTCAGTACGACAGCCTTTTTTTTATGATTAATCTTTGATTAATATCTATAATACTCAGGTTTGTAAGGGCCTTTTACTGTAACCCCTATGTAGTCCGCCTGATCTTTACTGAGTTCATCCAACTCAACACCAATTTTAGCTAAGTGTAAACGTGCTACCTTTTCATCTAAGTGTTTTGGTAATGTGTACACTTTGTTTTCGTATTGATCAACATTTTTCCAAAGTTCTATTTGTGCCAATGTTTGGTTGGTAAATGAATTAGACATTACAAATGATGGATGTCCCATAGCACAACCTAGATTTACCAAACGACCTTCAGCCAATATGATAATGTCTTTTCCATTAACATTGTATTTATCAACTTGATCTTTGATGGTATCTTTAGATTTTCCATGATTTGAATTTAACCAAGCCATGTCGATCTCATTATCAAAATGCCCAATGTTACAAACAATGGCATTGTGTTTCATGTTAAGGAAATGACGATCAACAATTATGTCTTTGTTACCAGTTGCAGTAACCACGATGTCTGCTTCGATAATCGCATCATCCATCTTCTTTACTTCATAACCTTCCATCGCTGCTTGTAATGCACAAATGGGATCAATCTCCGTAACCAGTACACGAACTCCAGAATTTCTCAACGACTCAGCAGATCCTTTGCCTACATCACCGAAACCGGCAACAACGGCTACTTTGCCAGCCATCATTACATCTGTGGCTCTTCTGATGGCATCTACTAATGACTCACGGCAACCATACTTGTTATCAAATTTACTTTTTGTAACACTATCGTTTACGTTTATGGCAGGAATAGGTAAGGTACCTTTTGCCATTCTTTCATACAATCGGTGAACCCCTGTTGTAGTCTCTTCTGATAATCCTTTAATGTTGGGTATCAACTCAGGATATTTATCAAAAACCATATTGGTTAAATCTCCACCATCATCCAATATCATGTTCAATGGTTTACGTTCTTCGTCAAAAAACAGGGTTTGTTCTATACACCAGTCAAATTCTTCATTTGACATTCCTTTCCACGCATAAACTGAAATGCCTTTAGCTGCAATGGCAGCAGCAGCATGATCCTGTGTGGAGAATATATTACAAGAAGACCAGGTAACATCAGCGCCTAATTCAACTAATGTTTCAATCAATACAGCGGTTTGGATCGTCATATGGAGGCATCCCGCTATGCGAGCACCCTTAAGAGGTTTTGAGGCTCCAAATTCTTCTCTCAATGACATTAATCCGGGCATTTCCGCCTCAGCTAATGTTATTTCTTTTCTTCCCCATTCGGCCAATCCGATGTCTTTTACCTTGTATTTCACGAAATTCGATGTTTTGGTTTGTTGCATAGTTTAAAATTTTTTGCAAAGGTACAACTTAGCTTTTTAATAGTAAATACGAATCTGTAACAAGGTATTTCTTCTTTAGTTTTCTTTTTCTTACTTCGAGCTAATTGATTGCTATTACATTTTTATGGATATTTGAAGAGATCAGATAAGAAGTATGTCATCATTTATTACCAACCAAGGAACCAAATTGAAGTCATCAATATTAAGTCATATTGAATCGACATCACAGAAAGGAGCTAAGATGTTGAGTGTATTGGTCGACCCTGATAAAATTAGTCAGAGTCAATTGGGGCAATTGGCTAAAAAAGCAAATGATTCAAATGTCGATTTCATATTCATAGGTGGAAGTTTATTAATAAACGACCAATTTAAAAATGCCGTTCAAACTCTTCGGCAGGAGAGTGAAATTCCATTGGTGATTTTTCCTGGGAATACATTACAAATAGATGAAGTAGCTGATGCCATTCTTTTTTTGTCTTTGATATCTGGGCGGAATGCCGAATTACTGATAGGGAATCATGTAGTAGCAGCTCCTATGTTGAAGCATAAAAAAATTGAAGTTATTCCAACCGGTTACATGTTAATTGATGGAGGCGTTCAAACCACGGTGCAGTACATGAGTAATACATCACCCATACCTGCTCATAAATCGGATATAGCTGTTTGCACAGCAATGGCCGGTCAAATGCTTGGTCTTCGTTTGATTTTTATGGATGCAGGAAGTGGCGCAACAAATCCGGTATCAGCCGATATGATCAAAGAAGTAAAGTCCTCATTAAAAATACCGCTTATAGTTGGTGGAGGAATTAGAAATCCAGAACAAGCCTATAACAATTGCAAAGCAGGTGCAGATGTTTTAGTAGTGGGTAATGCCATTGAAAAAGATCCATCTTTGATTAAAGAAATGGCAGCTGCTGTACATGCGGTTTAAACAACAGTATTATTTCTTTGTCGCACTTGATTGGCTTTCTCTCCAAACTTTATTTTAAATCTTCTGCTAAAATATGCAGGATCTTTGAACCCTACTAAATGTGCAATTTCCTGAACATTATCATTAGTTGTTTTCAACAGATGGTAAGCTCGTTCCAATCGCTGGTTTTCAATATACTCTTGAAGATTTTGGCCGGTTAATGTTTTGAAAAATTGCCCTACATAATCTTTAGATACATACGCCAATGACGCTACAGATTTATTGCTCAAATCTTTATCTAAATTATCTTGGATGTATTGAATCATGTTCACCAGTCTTCTGTCGAGTAGAAAATCCAATTTGTTTAGATTCTTTTTGAGTTCAGGCGTATCGTAAATCACTCTACAAATTTGTATCACCAAATCATGACACAAACAATGCATTCGTGAATTCTTTCCAACATAATCATTGTCCATCTCCATCAAAAGTTTTTTTATGATCAAGTTGAGATGTTCATTTTGAGGTAAGATAAAACAGGGCAATTCGATGATATTAAAAAATGGAATTGCGCCATAAATTAGAACATCAAACCCTATGATGCTGAATACATCATCATCCTTTGAAGGTTGATAATTGCCTGCTACCGGTAATAAGTATTTTTCTCTTTGTTCTGCTGAAACAAAACCACCCCGATCCAGAGAAACTAAACTAGGTCCTTGTCCATGTTGAAAATAAATTTCTTGTCCGGAAGGAGCAAAATAATATCCTCCTTCCTCTATTTTAACATGATTTTTTTGAAAGAAAAAATCACCTTTTTCAACGTGAAGAAAAATGTTTTTTTGATCAATGCTACCTCTAAGCTCAACTGGGTTGATCACCTTTCGGTGAGAAATTCTATAAAATTTTACCTCTAAGGAGTCGATGATTCGATTGAAGTTATTAAGATTGCTCATTCTTTGGTTTTGGAAAGCGATGCAAATAACATTTAAAAATATGAAAATTTCAAGAATTGATTTGCAATTTACGATGGACTATATATGACTGTTTTGGAAATTATCGGATTTGTTTTTGGAATTGCAGGGGTTTGGTTGACGATCATTCAGAACAAGCTATGCTTCGCTGTAGGCCTTGTAAATGTTAGTATTTCAGCCTATTTGTTTTTTCACCAGCAACTCTATAATGATGTGATTCAACAGTTTGTTTATATGGCACTTTTGACCTATGGATGGTTCAATTGGGTAAAAAATGAACCTGAAAAAAAGTTGGATAAATCGAATGTGAAACAGAAAGAATCACTACAAGTTAGTACGGAATCTACTCTTAATTTGTTCGGATTGTTTCTTTTGGTAGTGATATACACTCTGATTACCGGTTATGTATTTAAGACCTATACCGATGCACGTATTCCATATATTGACGCTGCTGCAAGTGCGATTTGTTTTGTAGCTCAGTATTTAATAGCAAAGAAGAAAATAGAAAACTGGTTCTTATGGATGTTTGTAAATGTTGTTTACATCATTATTTACTTAAATATGAATCTGTATTTGTATGCATTGTTATTTGCAGTGTATTTCGTTTTAGCAATAAAAGGTTATTTCGATTGGAAAAAATCGATGAAGCAAATTGCGTATGAGTAAGTTTGCAATATTAGGTCCTGAAAGTACCGGGAAAACAGTATTGGCAGAGGCGCTTAGCAAGTATCTGAATGCACAGCTAGTGCCAGAATATGCTCGCGAGTATTTAACCCATTTTAACAGACCTTATACCGTAAACGACCTTGAGAACATTACAGCAAAGCAAATAGAATTAATGTCAACCCTATTGAAGAAAAATGAACAGATTATTTTCGATACAGAGCTTATAAACCTTCAAGTGTGGTTTGAACTTAAATTCGAATTCAGTCCTTTGTATTTGAATAAGGCAATACAATCGTTACGCCCCGATTTTTATCTATTGACATATCCCGATATTGAATGGCATTCAGATCCCTTACGTGAAAATCAATTCAACCGCGAACATTTGTTTGACCTATATAAAGAAAAGCTTTGCCACTATTCCTTTGATTATGGAATTGTAAAAGGAAAAGGGGAAGAGAGGTTAAATTCTGCCATAAAACAAATAGAAAATTTTGCAGGCCTATAATATTATTTATAATTTTGTCTGGTCTGAAGGGGTGCCCAAATGGGCTGAGATTATACCCGTTGAACCTGTCAAGATAATGCTTGCGTAGGGATTTACAGCGTAACAATTTCATTAAGCTTCTGAAGATTAATAAATATTTACGCATGAAAAAATTTATGTTTATCTTTCTGGCAGTACTCTTTAGTAATAATGCATTTGCTCAATCTTCAATTCAAGGAAAAATAATTGATGCTGCTACTAAGCAAGCTTTAATGGGCGCAACAATAGAATGGGTGGGAACGCATTTGGTAAAAGTGAGTGATGCAAATGGTTGGTTCGAATTTTCAAATCTAAAACAAGATCATATTGTGCTTCATGTACGATATATGGGATACAAACCTCTTAGCATTCAATTGCAAAACTCTGAGAAGGTAAAGGAAATATTTTTGGAGAGAGATATTATTCAGACTAGTGAAATAGCTATCGTGGCCAATCGTTTTTCAAGTAACAATGTTGTTGCGCAGCATGTGATAAAACATGATGAAATAGAGAGTAATGATTATGGGAAAGATGTTCCGTATCTTTTAGAGCAAACCCCATCGGTGGTTAGTAGCAGCGATGGAGGAACAGGAGTAGGTTATACATCCATTCGAATGAGAGGAAGTGACGCTAGCCGAATTAACGTTACAATAAATGGAGTTCCACTCAACGATGCCGAATCGCAATTAGTTTACTGGGTTGACTTACCTGATTTCTTAAGTTCAACAGACAATATTCAAATACAAAGAGGATTGGGAACCTCCTCTAATGGGGCAGGTGCATTTGGTGGAAGTATAAATTTAGAAACCAATAAAATTAAATTAGAGCCATTTGTTAATACTACTATTGGCTATGGTTCATTTAATACACAGAAATATAACCTTTCGTTTGGCTCAGGTTTGATCAAGAGTAAATTTTTAGTTGATGCAAGAGCTTCTATGATTCTATCCGATGGATATGTTGATCGCTCTAGCTCCGATTTAAAATCCGCTATGGTCAATGCGACCTATTTTCTTAAAAAAGGCAGTATAAAAGCGAGTGTTTTTTCTGGGCATGAAATAACGTATCAAGCATGGAATGGTATTCCGGAATATTTGTTAAGCTCTAACCCAACATTCAATTCATTTACCTATAAAAATCAGGTCGATAATTATTTACAGAATCATTATCATTTGGCTTATTCCTATATGCCTGATAATGGCTTTTCACTTAATGTAACCGGTCATTTTACCAAAGGCAAAGGTTTTTATGAAGAGTATAAGACTAACCAAAGTCTGAGTGATTATTCAATTGATGAAATAATTTTATCTGGTGATACGATTCGTAGTTCGGATTTAATCAGAAGAAAATGGCTGGATAATGATTTTGGTGGTATTGTTTTTTCAATCAATGACTCAAGGTCGGAACGATGGAAGTATAGTCTTGGAGGAGGCGCCAATAGCTATTTTGGAAAACACTTTGGAGAAGTTATATGGGCTCGTTATGCTTCAAACAGTGAAACAGAGCATGTGTATTATAAAAATGATGCTTTGAAAACGGACATTAATCTGTATTCAAAAATTGAGTATCGATTAAGTAAGAAGGTTGGATTGTTTGCTGATATGCAGTATAGAACATTGCAGTATCGATACGATATACCTGATGCATATAATAAACTAAGTAAGAAATCCGATCAACTGCATTTCTTAAACCCAAAAATTGGGTTTTGGTATTCTTGGAATGATTCATGGAGAAGTTCCGTGTTTGCAGGAATGGGCAACAAAGAACCCAACCGATCGGACTACGTGGATGTTGCGCCTGGCTTTGTACCGGTTCATGAATCGCTCTTGGATTTTGAGTGGATGACGTCCCTTACTAAATCAACTTTTAAGATTGAATTAAACATGTTTCACATGTTGTACAAAAATCAGTTGGTCCTTAATGGAAAGATTAACGATGTAGGTAATTATATACGAGAAAATATTGAAGACAGTTATCGCCAAGGCTTTGAGCTTGCATTGGATTATCGTCTTCATAAAAAAGTATCAAGCAGTGTGAATGTTACATGGATGAACAGTAGTGTAAAAAGTTTTGCAGCATATGTTGATGACTATGATAATGGGGGACAATTGGTAGAGAATTATTCTAAAACCAGAATAGCATTCACACCGGATTTGATCAGCAATTTAAACTTGACCTATAATCCTATTAAAGACTTTGATGTTGTAGCTACATTCAAGTATGTTGGGAAACAATATTTGGATAATACCGAGAACAATTCAAGGGTTTTGGATGCCTATCAATATGTAAACGTATCGATGCGATATAAAATGAAGAATAAATCGGAGGAGGAGATTTCTTTGGGATTGACGGTGTATAATTTTCTTGATGAAAGCTATGTAAGTAATGGGTATACTTTTTCATATATCTATGACCAATCCTATACTACAGAAAACTATTATTTCCCACAAGCTGGAAGACATTTTATGATTCAATTGAAAGCAAAGATCTAATAATGCTTACCTTCGCTTATTAATCTAATGAAAGTATGAAAGTCTTAAAGTATGTTTTAATTGCGATTCTATTATTAGTTGCTGCATTTTTTTTAGTGGGAATCATCAATCCTAAAGTAGAATACAACGCAAGCATTGAAATCAATAAACCTTTAGAAGAAACATTTGAATTGTTTAATAACATTGATCACTTACAAGCATGGATACCTGAAGTGAAATCGGTAGAAGTAATGGAAGGTGAACCCCATGAAGCTGGAGCTAAATTAAGAATGACTGTTGAAAGTGAAGGGAATGCTGTTGTGCTAAATGAAACGGTTTTAGAATATGTTCCCAATCAAAAGGTAGTTTTGGATTTTGAAGCCGGTGCTATGTTGAAGACGAATTCGGTTCAATTTACTGCAAAAGGAGATCAGACCATCATTGAAGGAAGCTATGTATGCCGCGGTTCAAATATGTTTTATCGAAGCATGTTTCGTTTTTTTAAAGGCACATTTCAAACCATCGATCAAGGGTACTTAAATAATTTTAAAAAGTTTGCAGACAATCATATATCAGAACAATCTAATGAAATGTCTGTCGATACTACAAAATCGTTAATACAATAAGATTTAATTTAACTTCCACTTGTTTTAATAGTGGAGTATTTATCCTTTAGTTTGAGAAATTTCTTTTCAAATTTCACATAACTCAATTTGCTGATCCATAAGGTTAGAATCAGGCTGATTATTCCCAAGATCAGAATACCTATTAAATTCTTAGTGTAGATATTTAAAGCTCGAGTACTTACATCTAGCAACGTGATTACAATAGGGTGGAGCAGATAAATTCCATAGGTGTATTTACCCCATCGATTAGCAAATTTAAAATGATGCAAACTAAACATTGACACTGATTTTGTTAGCGATTGAGAAACAATAACCAATGCAAATGATATGGAAATAAAGATACGTCCCACAGCTTTACCATACTCGAAAGCAAATAACTCATCTTCATAAAGCATCAAGCTAAGCGATATTATTAGAAAGAGGCATAAATAATTTCCATTTGCTTTTTCAAACCAATTTCTAACGCGCGAAATGTTATGAATGGTCAAGGCAAATAAAGCTCCAATCCCTAAATCAATCATAACAGAAAAAGTATGGAAGTATAAGATGGTATCATGATTGTGATGATGTAGTCTGAAAGCAATGGAAAGAAGAACCACCAGGCTAACTATTCCGGTCCAGAATTTTTTGGGAGTAAAAGCAAAAATTAAAGGCCAAAACAAATAAAACTGCTCTTCAATGGATACAGACCAAGTAATGTTTTGCGACATGGCAGCAAGACCTAAGCAGTTTTGATGAATATGGATGATGTCGAAATTGCTGAGAAAAAATAAGTGATAGATTACATTCGATCCCAGTGGGTTGTTCATATCAAAAAGTTCTTTTATACCCGGATATATTCCAAAAGAAAATAGGACAACAAAAAAATACAAAGGCCAGATTCTGAGAATCCTTCTGATGTAGAAATTTTTTACTGAAATGGATGCGCTTACATTGTGTTCTAAAACCAATAGATAGGTGATGAGAAAACCAGACAAAACAAAAAAGATTGAAACACCCATTGGTCCATCGCTAAGTGTTAGTAAAAGTCTTTCGATGAAAGTGTCTTTTATGGGAAGAAATTCAAATGCGGGGCTTATGGCATGGCCAAGAAACACCATCAGTGCAGCAAAGAACCGAATGGTATCTAAATTTTTAAAATAAATCTTAGTGTCGGCCATACGAAATGATAAAGCGAAAATACCTTATTAGATGATACAAGAAATGATTAATTCAAGCCGATACTGTGTGATTGTTAGAAAAAAATAAGGTCATTGAAAAAAAGAAGAAAGCCCGCAAATGCGGGCTTATTTTTTTTAGCCTTCTACTTGTTTTAGTTCCATTTTACAAACGGGACAACTGCCAGTTTCTTCGTATTGTTTACCTTTTTCACAATCCATTGGGCAAGCGTAATGAGCATGCCCGTGAGCTTCACCTTCAGCGGTTTCGCTTGTTGTTGCTTCATCAGTAGTTGACGCTTCCGTTTGCTCTGTTGTTTCACCGCTTGTCGCTTGTTCTTCACTAGCTTGCTCTCCACCACATGCGCTGATTAGGAAAACAAAACACAAAACAGACAATAGTTCAATAAGAATCAATTTATTCTTTTTCATAATATTTGAATTGAATTTTATCAAATATAAAAAAACCCTGCCGAATGGCAGGGTTTCATTTTAATTATTTCGAATTTAGGAAGCACAATGTGTGCAGGTACATCCGCTTTCACAAACACAGTTTTTCTCACAATCGCTCGCAGCACAATGTGAAGCTGCTTTTTCTTTATCCTTGCAACATGCTTTAGCTTTATTGCAATTTTTTCCTTCTGCTTCGCATTTTGCTTTACATTCTTTAATGTGCTCACATTCAATTCCGGCTTTTGCATCATCGCAACAATCTACAGCAGTTTTGCAACAAGCATGTATTCCAGCTGGAAATACATCACCTGAAGCGGCATCTGTTTTTTCCAATGTGATCATAGGTGCAAGGATTACAGCAACTATCGACATTAACTTAATTAGAATGTTGATGGATGGACCTGAAGTGTCTTTAAAAGGATCACCAACGGTATCACCTACTACAGCAGCTTTGTGTGGCTCACTGCCTTTGTAATATTTTTGTCCATTAATCTCAACACCTTCTTCAAACATTTTCTTAGCATTATCCCAAGCGCCACCGGCATTGGATTGAAAAATTGCCATTAATACTCCCGATACAGTTACTCCTGCTAGCAAACCTCCTAATGTTTCGGCTCCACCAAAACCTGGAAAGAATGCAACTAATACAGGTACTAAAACAGCAAGCAACCCTGGCAGAACCATTTGACGGATCGCAGACTTAGTTGATATCTCAACACACTTTCCATATTCAGCAACACCATCAGCGGCTTCAAAAGTTTTTCTATCTTCTTCATTCCACTCGCTCAAATCTTTACCATCGTTCTTACGCATTACATCCAATGCTGCTTTTAACTGAGGTATATCTCTGAATTGACGTCTAACTTCTTCGATCATGCTCATAGCCGCGCGTCCAACTGCGCTCATTGCCATTGCAGAAAATACAAAAGGCAACATAGACCCGATAAACAGACCTGCTATTACATTAGCTTTAGAAACATCGATACTCTTTAGATGTGCAGCACTCATAAATGCACCAAATAAGGCAAGTGCTGTTAATGCGGCACTCGCAATGGCAAATCCTTTTCCGATAGCTGCAGTTGTATTTCCAACCGCATCTAATTTATCGGTACGACCACGAACTTCTTTAGGTAATTCAGACATTTCAGCAATACCCCCTGCATTGTCAGAAATAGGACCATAAGCATCAACAGCCAACTGAATTCCTAAGTTTGAAAGCATTCCTACGGCTGCTATGGCAATGCCATAGAGTCCGGCAAAATGGAATGCACCTACAATGCAAATTGCAATCAGAATTACTGGAATAGCGGTCGACATCATTCCAACACCAAGACCTGCGATAATATTCGTTGCTGATCCGGTTCCTGATTGAGTAACTATAGAAATTACCGGTTTCTTTCCTGTGCCAGTATAATATTCAGTAACTAATCCTACAAGCAATCCGGCAACAAGACCGATAATGGTTGCCATGAAAACACCGGTGCTGGTAATGGTTCTTTCAATTCCATACAATACATCATTATAGGTCCAAACCTCAGGTAACATCCATTTAATGATAAACCATGAAGCTATAATCATAAGAATACTGGAGCCAAATTCACCGGCATTTAGCGCCTTCTGTGGATCACCACCTTCCTTAACTTTTACAAAAAAGGTTCCAATGATAGACATTACAATACCTACTGCAGCTAATACTAAGGGTAGAAGCACCGCACTCAGGCCGTTAAAGTTGTCCATGAACCCAGCGCCCATAAATGCTGCGCCAAGAACCATTGTACCCACAATTGAACCCACATACGATTCAAATAAGTCGGCCCCCATTCCGGCTACATCACCTACGTTATCACCAACGTTGTCGGCAATGGTTGCAGGATTTAATGGGTGATCTTCAGGAATACCTGCTTCAACTTTACCAACCAAGTCAGCACCAACATCTGCTGCTTTGGTATAAATTCCACCACCAACACGAGCAAATAATGCAATAGAACTTGCACCAAATGAAAACCCGGTTATGATGGTAATTACTTTCGATAAATTCTCATGCGTATCTACTCCAAACATATTGCTGTAAACAATGAACAATGAGCTTAGACCTAATATACCTAAACCTACAACTCCTAAGCCCATAATTGAACCGCCTGCAAAAGCAATTTCTAATGCTTTTCCTAAACTGGTTCTAGCAGCATTGGTAGTTCTTACGTTTGCTTTAGTTGCAATGCGCATACCGATATATCCGGCTAAGGCCGAACATAAAGCACCCATAATGAAAGATACGGCTACTAAGGGAGAAGATGTTTCCGCATCGGCAGTTAGTGCCAGTAAAACCGCTACACACAGAACAAATATTGCAAGAATCTTGTATTCAGCTTTTAGGAACGCCAAAGCGCCATCAGCAATGTGCTGAGCGATTTTCTTCATTTTATCAGTTCCAGTATCTTGACGGTCAATCCATCCTGCTTTAAAAAAGTTATAAATCAGCGCTAAGACGCCAAAAGCGGGGATGATGTAAATAATGTTGTTCATAATAGGGTATTTATCAATTGTTTGCTTAAAAAATTGGGCAGCAAAGGTAAATTTCTATAATCAATATTGCAATGCAATTTTGATAATCATAATCTATGGGAAAACACATTTATATTGTGCTGTTTTTCAGTAGTTTGGCATAGCTATAATAAATTAAACAGGCTCTCATTAAGTTGAGAGCCTGTTTAATTTAATGAATAAAATATCTACAATGAATCGATACACTAATTTGTGTGCTTGAATTGACCTTCCAATTGATCCATTTTATGTTTGTCTAATGGTTTGTTCATGAATTGGAATACATAAGGATTTGTATTGGCTTTTTCATGATCATTTGGATCCAAAGAGGTAGAAAGCATCATGATTACGCAATTTGATTTTACACAATCGGGTAATTTCGAATACTCTTCTAAAAACCCAAAACCATCTACTTCCGGCATTCTAATATCTAAGAAGATATACTTTGGAAGTTCTTCTGGAGTTTCTTCTAAGGATTTTAGATATTCTAAAGCTTTCATAGCCGATTCTTTTAGAACCAATTCTTCGGCAAAGTGATACTTCTCGAACATTCGCTTAGCGATATAACGATCTGTTTCGCTGTCATCAATAACTAGAATTTTTTTGAAAAAGGGTTTCTGTGTACTCATTTGTTTGTTATTTATTGAGGGATTTTAATTTTAAATGCACTTCCAATACCAGGTTCAGATTCTATGTAAATCTCTCCTGAAAGTTTGGTGATAGCTTCTTTAACAATATATAAACCTAAACCTGATCCGACAGAATTTTCGGAAACTCTGAAGAACATATCAAATATTTTGTCTTGCAGTTCGCTGCTAATGCCAATTCCGTTATCTCGGACAATAATACCGGTTTCGGTATCCGATAAGTTTAATTCTATATCGACAAATGGGTTTTCTATTTTGGTATTTTGATATCGAATAGCGTTCGATATAAGATTGTTGAATATGATACTCATTCTGCTTCGATCCGATACAATCGTATCCAACCCATTGCTTTGAATTCGGATATCCACTTTTCTGTTGCTACCACCCATGTATTTTAAGTTCTGTGATATTTCTTCAACCAATTCTCTTAAATTGAATTCGCTTCTTTTAATATCCGAACGTGCATTTCTCGAATAGTCTAATATATCGGTTATGAATCCATCCAGCTTGTTGATGTTGTTTTGTAGCATATGAAGATGCTCTTGCATGATTTCTTCCGTAGTATCATCTTTTGCGAGATCTATAATACCTAACATTGAACTGAGTGGGGCTCTCAAGTCGTGCGAAACGCTGTAAACAAATTTATCGAGTTCGTTATTCGATTTTTTCAAATCGTTCATTTTTCGAACCAGTTCTTCTTCTGCGGCAACTCTATCGCTAACATCTCTAAAAAATGTTTGAGCTCCTATTACTACACCATCCTTATACATAGGAACAGAATTGCCTTCTACCGTTATTTTTTTACCCGATTTGGTTTTTAAAATAGTAGTGATGCGTTCCAGTTTTATGCCATTAGAAATATCTCTAAATAAGGCAGAGCAGAGGTCGTGATCGCTTTCATCTACAATATCAAATATGTTGAGCTGATGTATTTCTTCAGCTGTGTACTCAAGCGTATTTAACCATGAAGTGTTTACGAATTCAAATTTACCGCTTATGTCAACACTCTGTATTAAGTCATTACTGGATTGAATTATGTTTCTGTATTTCTTTTCATTTTCACTGATTAGAATTTCAAATCTTTTTTTATCCGTGATATTGGATGAGACGGATAGATATTCTATGGCTTCACCATGCTCATTTAAAATTGGAACAATAGAAGTGTCGATCCAATATTCATTTCCATTTTTGTCTTTGTTTTTAAACTCACCACTCCAACAAGACCCACTGCTTATGGTTTTCCACATAGAGCGAATAAAATCGGTTGAGTGATAACCGGAATTCAACAAACGATGAGACTGACCAATCAACTCTTCGGGACTGAATTTGCAAGCACGACAGAAGTTTTCATTAACATACGTAATGTTTCCCTCTTTATCGGTAATGCAGAACATTAGTGATTGGTCCAAAGCCTTTTTGTAATTGGCTGTTTCTTGAAGACTGTGTTTAAGTGCTCTTGCATTTTCGACTCTTTGTGTAGCATCTCTTAAAAAACCTTCATGATAGAGTATGTTACCTTGATCATCTTTAACATAAGTGCCTTTGTCTTCCACCCAAATTTCTGTTCCGTCTTTCCTTTTCAATCGGAAAGTTGAAACTCCATCTAAATCGTACGAGTTATTTGCTTCCTCACGTTCGCTCGACTCGAAATACAGTTGCGATTTAATATCAATGGATTTTAATTCTTCGGCACTGGAGTAGCCTAACATTTTTACCAATGCAGGATTTACATCGATAAATTTTCCGCCATGAGTACTTTTATAGTAACCGTCCTCCATTTGGTTGAAGAGGTTGCGGTATTTATCCTGACTTTGAATCAGTGAAGTTTCAGCTAATTTAATATCTGTTATATCCGCTGTAAAACCATTGATATGTTCAATTTTACTTTCACTGTTCACAATCGGATTAAAAGTGCTCTTAACCCATTTTATGGTACCATCATTTAAAACAATTCTATATTCGAGTACCGTTGATTCATCTTTTTGTATGTTCAACAGTTCATTTTGTAATGTGGCTCTGTCTTCTTCATGAATAAATGAAAGCCAAAGTTGGTCGTTCTCAATAAAGGCATTGGCATTTATGATAAAAAAACGGGAACAAGCTTCGGATATATAAATAGTGCTTAATCGAGGATAGCTAATACTGAATATTAGTTCATCAATAGAATTGAAAACTTGCTGATAATCCAAATTCAACCCTTTTTGTTCAGCGGTTGAGTACTTTTTTCTTTTTGATTCTTCATTCATGATCATACCAATAAAAACCTCAAAAAAAACTTAGCTGATTGATTGAATGATTGCCCATAGCCTCTCTCTTTAATGAATAGAAGTTATATGCTCAGCTCTTGTTTTGTTTCAAGAGTTTAATTAATCCGTCTTTTGTCTATATTCACCCTATGATTCACAAAAGATCAGACTATAACTTCAGCACGATTGTCCACCTCACGGTCACTACAATTGCTTTCACATTGGGGCAATATGTAAGTCGGTAAACGTAAGGTAGAATGAGGGGGTTACACTTTTGAAGAATTTATTTATTAATATGTTAAACCCTTTAAGTATAAATCGGTCAAACCCTTCAAATCAAACTAATATTATTATGAAATTTAGAATTTTACCTATGCTCCTTCTCCTGTGTACGTTGTCAGCAACTGCTCAAGATTTTCCTCATTTTATGCAGTTAAGTCCGGATGGAAGAATGATTACAATGGGAAAAAATGACAATCAGGATTTATACAATCAATCGATTATTAGAAATATATATTTGGATTTTCCTCAAAGCAATTATTGGACCTTATTGACTCAAAACTATCAAAACAAGATTGATTTACCTGCTACGATGACGGTAGATGGAACTGTCTATGATTCAGTAGGCGTTCGATTTAAAGGGCAAACTTCCTACTCGCAAACGACCAGTTCGCAGAAGAAATCGTTTAATATTTCTACCGATTATGTGCATGATGCCCAGGAACTGATGGGATATAAGACATTAAATCTCAACAATTGTTTTCAAGATCCTTCTTTTATGCGTGAAGTGTTTTTTCAGTCACAAATAAAAAGACATGTACCGGTTGCACAATCCGCTTTTGTCAATTTGTTCATTAATAATCAGAATTGGGGATTGTACCCTAATGTGCAGCAGTTGAATGGAGATTTTTTAAAGGAGTGGTTTTTATCTAACGATGGTACCAATTGGAGAGCTGATAAACCTCCTGGTGCTCCGGGTGGCATTGGAATGTGGGGAGATGGTACAGCGGCATTAAATTATTTGGGAAATGATAGCAATCAATATAAAAACTATTACACATTAAAAAGTACCGACAAAGCACAACCATGGGGCGATTTAATTACAGCATGCCAGCGTTTAGCAAACACTAGTAATGTGCAGTTTGATAGCATTCTAAACAACTATTTAGATATCGATAGAGCGTTGTGGTTTTTAGCGAGTGAGATATTGTTCTCGGATGATGATAGTTATATTTATAAGGGCAAGATGGATTACTATTGCTATTGGGAAAGTGAAACCGGCCGATTAACTCCACAAGAATATGATGGCAACAGTGTCATGGCAAACAATCATGTGAATTGGAGTTTGTATTATAATGCTGGTAATGCAAACTATCCTTTATTGGCTCGTTTACTGAGTCATCCTGATTATCGTCAGCGATATTTGGCTCACATGCGCACACTAATTAGTGAGGTATATGATACTAGCATATCCAATGGAATCATTGAGGGATATTTTAATCAAATAGATTCTTTTGTTCTGGCTGATCCGAAAAAACTTTATAGTTATAACTCATTTATACAGGAAAAGAATGCGATTAAAGCATGGGTTCAGAACAGAAAAAACTATTTGTCAAATGATATTGAACTGAGTCAAAGTGCTCCAATCATAACAGATGTATCGTATTATACAAACAATGTTCAATGGCAAGTTCCTAATGCAAATGAAGTGGTTACGGTTAAAGCAACTGTTACATCGAATCCTGGAGTTTCAAACGTAAAACTCTATTACTGTAATGGATTGGTTGGACGTTTTTATTGGGTGTATATGTATGACGATGGACTGCATAATGATGGGGCAGCAGGAGATGGTGTTTATGCAGGAGAAATACCTGCACAGTCGGCAACCAGTTGGATGCGTTATTATGTCGAAGCCATTTCATCAAACTTATACAGTACCAGAAGCTATTCACCTGTTGGTGCCGAGCACGATGTTTACGTTTACCAGGTTTTTCCTTCATTGGCTGCAGATACTACAGTTGTTATTAATGAGCTGATGGCCATCAATCAAACTACAGCAAGCGATTCATATGGCGAATATGATGATTGGGTTGAATTGCATAATACTTCTACTACTACCATCGACCTTAGTAATTATTATTTGAGTGACAATGAGTTGAACTTAACTAAGTTTCAATTTCCGATTGGAACAAGTATGTTGCCTGGCGATTATTTAATTATTTGGGCCGATGAGGATGGTTGGCAAGGACCTTTGCATGCCAATTTTAAGTTGTCTGGCTCTGGCGAGAAACTTTATTTACTGAATGCGAATATGGAGCTATTGGATAGTATTTCATGGTCTCAACAAATTGCAGATGCAGGTTTTGCTCGCGTACCAAATGGATTTGGTCCATTTGTAATACAAGGCCCTACTTTCAATTATAATAATAACCTTACCAATATTCAGGAGGTAGAAGCAATAAACGCAATCTCAATTTTTCCTAATCCCGCAAACGAGTGGTTGAATGTAAGTTTGAAAGGAAATTCTGAAAGTGAAATAGTACTATTTGATATAAGTGGAAGAGTGGTTCAAACATTTCCTTTTGCTAATGATCTTTTGATCAACACATCAAATTATGAGAATGGAGTGTATTTTATACGGCACGACAAATCTGCAGCTCGTTTATTAATTCAAAGGTAAAGAGCAACTCTAATCGTAAAGGGCCTGCCAATTATTGGCGGGCTCTTGTGCTTTATGCCATATTGATATTCTAAATGCGAAAAAATTTATCTTGTGTGATATATGTTACAAGATTCATTGATCAGAGAATTGATCTTCGCAAAAAAAGTATGGAATTAGTAGGTTATATAGCTGCAGTGCTTATAGGGGTTTCTTTAGGATTGATTGGCGGAGGAGGCTCTATTCTAACCGTGCCGGTTTTGGTCTATTTATTTGGAGTTGATCCCGTTCTGGCTACAGCATATTCGTTATTTATCGTTGGCTCAACTGCATTAGTGGGTGTTATTTCCAAAATCAGAAATCTAGAAGTAGATTTTAAAGCAGCATTAACTTTTGGTATTCCTTCGGTGATTGCAGTATTTGTAACTCGAAAATATATAATACCCTTTATACCAGATATAATTATTTCGAATGATCATATCGTTTTATCAAAGGGAACATTTTTACTGATTCTTTTTTCTATTCTAATGTTGTTGGCAGCCTATAGTATGTATTTTGAAAAAACAAATACAGATCAAAAAAGCCCGAAACCGAAGAATTTACTGATGGCAATGATAGAAGGTGCTTTAGTTGGTGTGCTTACCGGTTTGGTTGGGGCAGGTGGAGGTTTCTTAATTATACCAGCATTGGTATTGTTGGGTGGCTTGCCAATGAAAAAAGCAATAGGTACTTCATTATTAATCATTGCGACAAAATCACTAATTGGCTTTATAGGAGACGTTTCCAATTACTATATGGATTGGAAGTTGTTGATTTCAGTCAGCATCCTAGCGATCATTGGTATTTTTATTGGCAATGGCTTAAGTAAACTCGTAAGCGGAGCTAAACTTAAAAAGGGCTTTTCTGTTTTTGTAATTATTATGGGACTATATATAATTATTAAAGAAATTTTCATTCAAAACTGATGTGTGATAATTGTCACTATTTAAACATATACATAGCCTTATCTTTGCACTATTAAATTAAAACTATGATAATCGAACAAATTTATACCGGATGTTTAGCACAAGGTGCCTACTACATAGAATCGAATGGTGAAGCAATTGTGATTGATCCATTAAGAGAAGTAGAACCGTATATAGAAAGAGCAAAACGAAGCGGTGCTAAGATTAAATATGTTTTGGAAACACATTTTCATGCTGACTTTGTTTCAGGACACATTGATTTAGCTAAGAAATCAGGAGCTAAAATTGTTTATGGTCCTATGGCTAATCCAGATTTTGAGGCACATATTGCTGCTGATAATGAAATACTTGAAGTAGGTAAATTAAAAATCAAAGTGTTGCACACACCTGGTCATACCATGGAAAGCACTTGCTATTTATTGAGCGATGAAAATGGGAATGAGAAAGCTTTATTTTCCGGTGATACTTTATTTATAGGTGATGTAGGTCGCCCAGACCTTGCTCAGAAAGCCGCTCATTTAAGCCAAGAAGAGTTAGCGGCAACTTTATTCGATTCACTTAGATCAAAAGTGATGACGCTCAACGATGATATTGTTGTTTACCCGGCTCACGGAGCAGGTTCGGCTTGTGGTAAAAATATGAGCAAAGAAACCAGCGACACTCTAGGAAACCAAAAGAAAACGAATTATGCATTGAGAGCGGACATGACTAAAGATGAGTTTGTAAAAGAAGTAACCGATGGATTGATGGCTCCTCCGGCATATTTCCCCATGAATGTAAAGTTGAATAAAGAAGGCTATGAGAGCATCGATATCGTTCGTGAACGTGGTGCTACAGCTCTTGATCCGGAAGCATTTGAATTATTAGCCAATGAAAGCGGATCGATAATATTGGATACACGAAATGCTCAATCTTTTGCCAGTGGGTTTATTCCAAACTCAATCAACATTGGAATTGATGGTGGATTTGCTCCTTGGGTAGGAACTCTAATTCCTGATGTTAAACAAAACATCATGATTGTTGCTGATCCCGGAAGAGAAGAAGAAGTGGTTACGCGATTGGCTAGAGTAGGATTTGATCAGTGCCTTGGATTTTTAAAAGGGGGATTTGAAAGTTGGAGAAAAGCCGACAAAGAAATTGATCAAATTGAATCGATAACCGCAGATCAATTGGCGAACTTGTATTCAAAAAATAACAAGTTGAATATTCTAGATGTTCGTAAGCAAAGCGAGTACAATAGTGAACATATTCAAACGGCAGTGAATGGGCCATTGGATACAGTAAATGATAGTATGCTAAAAATAAATCAATCGCAGCCCACTTATGTTCATTGTGCCGGAGGATACAGGAGCATGACATTTATTTCAATTTTAAAAGCACGTGGATACGAAAATCTAATTGATGTAAAAGGTGGATTTGGTGCTATTAAAGCAAATGGGTCATTTGATCTTACTGATTATGTTTGCCCTACTACTTTAGTATAAACAATAACGATGATAGAATTTATATATGAACCATGGCCATGGTATGTGGCTGGGCCATTAATTGGACTAGTAGTGCCCTTATTATTTATCATAGGCAATAAATCATTTGGCATCTCAAGTAGCTTGCGACATATTTGTGCTGCATGTATTCCTGCCAATATTCCATTTTTCAATTACGAGTGGAAAAAGGAGCGTTGGAATTTATTTTTTATTAGTGGAATTCTGATTGGAGGAGTATTATCCTATTTCTTTTTGTTGGATCCGAATTATGCAGCAGTTATTTCTCCATCATTGATTACACAATTGAAAGAGGATGGACTTCAAAATTTTAGTGGCCTGCTTCCGATAGAAATATTTTCTTTTCAATCACTCACTTCATTTCCTGGATTTATTATGATTGTTGTTGGAGGTTTCTTAATTGGATTCGGAACCCGATACGGTGGAGGCTGTACTAGCGGTCACGCTATATTAGGACTTTCTACCTTACAATGGCCTTCGCTTGTTGCTACTTGTTGTTTTATGGCAGGCGGAATCATTATGTCAAATGTTGTACTTCCTTTTCTGTTAAAATTATTCTAGGATGAGTCATCAAAATAATGAATTAATATCGAGTAATCGAGAAACGCAAAGTATTTGCACCAATCAATCCGAAACGAACTATAAATGGTATTTCGATATTAAATACCTTATAGTTGGGATTTTATTTGGTATAGTGCTTATTAAAGCTGAAGTAATAAACTGGTTTAGGATACAAGAGATGTTTCGTTTTCAATCGTTTCATATGTATGGAATCATTGGAAGTGCAGTTGTTGTTGGATTAGTTTCTGTCTGGTTAATCAAAAAATTTGACATCAGAACTTTAGACGGAGAAAAAATAGTTTTTCACACAAAGAAATTTCATAAAGGAAATATTTTCGGTGGAGTGTTATTCGGATTGGGTTGGGCAATGACCGGAGCTTGTCCCGGACCTCTTTTTGCACAACTGGGTAGCGGCATGTGGGTGGTTGGAATAACAATACTAAGCGCCATATTCGGAACTTGGGTGTATGGAAAATTTAGAGAGAAGCTTCCTCACTAGTTCTTTGTTTGAAAAGTTTTTCTAAAAATATTCTTCTAGGTTTCACTCGTTTAACTTGATAGTTCTCTTTGAGATATTTCTGAATATGATTCATAGCGTCTTCGATGCTGTCAGTAAATAAAACCAAATCCAAATCTTTTGATGAAATGGTTTTTTGTTGTTCCATTTCTTCCAGTAATTCTTTTAAATTTTTATAGTAATCTGTTCCGTAAACTATAACCGGAAAATCATTTATAGTTGCAGTTTGAATGAGCGTTAACGTTTCAAAGAGTTCATCCATAGTGCCAACTCCTCCAGGAAGTACTACAAATGCAACAGAATATTTTAATAAAAGAACTTTTCGAACGAAAAAGAAATTCATAGTCGTCCATTGATGCATATAAGGATTGGGGCTTTGCTCGTGGGGCAGTGTAATATTGCATCCGGCAGAAAATCCTCCATTTTCATATGCTCCTCTATTGGCAGCCTCCATTATGCCAGGTCCTCCTCCAGTCATTACCGTTATGCCGGTTTTAGCAATTTCTTTCCCAAATTCATAGGCGGCTTTGTAATAGACATGATCTTCCTTAAATCTGGCAGAACCAAAAACGGTAATACAAGGAGAGGTAAAATGTAAGGCGCGAAATCCTTTAATAAATTCTAATAAAACTTTAAAAGAAAAAAAGAGTTCTGAACTTCTGCTGCGAGCACCTTCCAAAAAAGGTAGGCCGTCTTTAGTGTTGAGCTTAGTGCGAGTGGTCACTTAAATTATTTTTTTGATGGATGAATATAGTAAAAAACCCAAATTCAATTTGCGTTATAAGAGAAGAGCCCCTGCTCAACTGCAGAGGCCCTTCCGAATCCTGTAAACACCCGACCATATTTTTATCCAAGATAGTTTTTCAGAACACCTGATCTTGATTTATTCTTTAATCGTCTTAATGCATTTTCTTTAATCTGTCTCACACGTTCACGAGTTAAATTCATTCGGTCTCCAATCTCATCTAAAGTCAGTTGATGCGAATTGCCAATTCCGTAAAATAATTTTATGATATCACTTTCTCTGGGAGTTAAAGTATTTAACGATCGATCGATATCTTTTTTTAGAGACTCATTCATCAATTCATTATCGGTGCTTGGCGTATTAGTGTTTTCTAACAAATCACCAATCGAAAAACTATCCTCGCTGTCAATTGGAGCATCCATAGATACTGCTTTGTTCGAAATTCGTAAAGTGTCTGCAAGCTGTTCTTTGCTAATGTCTAATTCACTTGCAATCTCTTCGTCTGTTGGTTCGCGTTCAAATTTTTGTTCTAATTCCGCAAATGTTTTTCTAATCTTATTTACATTACCTACTTGGTTCAATGGCAGTCGAACAATTCTTGATTGTTCAGCCAATGCTTGCAATATTCCTTGACGGATCCACCAAACTGCATATGATATGAATTTAAATCCTTTGGTTTCATCAAACTTTTGAGCGGCTTTTATCAAACCCAAATTGCCTTCGTTGATCAAGTCGGGTAGGGTCAGACCTTGATTCTGATATTGTTTTGCAACGGAAACTACAAAGCGAAGATTTGCTTTAACAAGTTTTTCTAATGCGATTGGATCCTTCTTTCGAATTCTTTGTGCGAGTTCTACTTCATCCTGAGGAGAGATCATCGGCTCTTTGGATATATCGTTTAGATATCTTTCCAAAGAAGGACTTTCACGATTGGTTATAGATTGGGTAATCTTTAATTGTCTCATGGAAAAAATAGGTTGATGTATAATGAATAACAAAATACATGCCACTAAGTTTTAAATGTTAACAAGTAAGATCCAAGTTAGGCAGTCGGTGTTTTTGGATCAGTTGTTTCATGGACTTCACTGCTTGGAATTTTTACTAAAATTTCAGTTTTTTCTTCTGATGAGGAACTAAATTCGCTTCGATAAACTTTTAGTAATAATACAAAATACGATATCAACAAGGGGCCGAATATTAAACCGGTAAGGCCAAACCACTTTAATCCAACGATAACTCCCAATATGGTTACAAGTGGATGAATGTTGGCAAACTTCTTCTGCAATACAAATCGGAAAACATTGTCAACATTAGTAATGATTAAAGCGCCAAAACAAAAAAGTATAATGGCTTGTGTATTGAGGCCCATCACATAAAGATAGATGGATGCCGGTAACCATACGATAGTTGTACCAACGATGGGAATAAAAGAAAACACAGCGCACATCATGCCCCAGAATATGGGTTCGGGTAATTGGCAAAATGCAAATGCCATTCCCGAAATCACTCCTTGTATCAAAGCTAAGAATGGTGCCAATACAACATTGGAAAAAACCATCTTATCCATTTCTTCAACAAACAACTCAATACTTTGTCTGCTGATGGGCAATATTTTTCCTAAAAAATTTCTGGGGTCGATAGAATAAATTAACATGTAAAAAAGCATGAAGTACATCATTACCACTACAGCAATCATATTCAGGGTTTGATTTAAGAAAGCGGGAATTAGATTGGAAGCGATCTCTTTCATCTTTTCTAAAGTGTCTTCAGAAATCAATTTAAAACCGGTATAGGAACTGATATAGCGATCGACCTCGAGCAACATGTTGTAAATCTGATCGGTGTTTAAGATTAGATTATTGACTTTGTCCGCCAATAAAATACCAACAAAGAAAACGGGTAGTACTACCGTGAATACACTTAAAAGCATCACGCAAAGTGCAGCCAATGATATGTTCCATTTTCTTTTTAGGGTAAGATATTTCATCATCGGTCGGGCTAAAATTGAAATGACCAATGCAACAAGGAATGAGCTAATAAATGCACTGAGCGAGTAAATTAAAAAAAGGCCTAGCGATACAATGATTAAAAACAAAAATATTTGTCTGTTTATGAATGGATCTTTCTTATCCATGTTCTGAATAGTTTACTATATTTTTATTTGCAAGATCATTTAATACATTTCTCAATTCTTCAGTTTTATTTGAACCTAACAATAAGGCTCTTTTCTTCTTTGACTTAAATTGAATGTAAATACCTTTGTTTCCAGAAACCGTATTGGCTGTGGCTTTTATTCCAATTCGATATCCCCATCCGCCAAATTCACGAATGGCTTTATATGTTTTAAATTGAATTTGGTCTATTTCACTAAACGAAACAATTTTAAAATTCTTGTTAAAAGGAACCCATCTATAGTTAATGCCGCTTGAGCTAATTCTCACCTGGAGATTAGTTTTATAAAACAAAATCAATATGCCTATAAAAAGAATGAGTAAAATGTAAATCAACAATGATTGATCATTATCATTGGAAGAATTATTTGGAATTAGAGCAAGGGAAATGAATAGCACAATGATGATGGACAACAAACTCCAAAGCCAGGTTTGTCGGAAGAATTGTTGTTCTTCAAACAAAGTTTGATCATTTGTTGAGTTCATCCTGTAAGTTAGTTCTGAACTTTTGAAGGGCAGAAGCAATTCCTTTAACATTTGAACCGCCAGCTGTAGCATAAAACGCTTGGCCACCTCCTCCTCCATTAATTTCTTTTGACAATTCTTTGATCAATTTGCCGGCATGCACTTTATTATTTTGCGTAAGTTCATCAGAGAGTATTAGAGACAAATGTGCATTTCCATTGATTTCGGTTCCTAATAGGAGAGCGAGGGGTTGCAGTGTATTCTTCAAATCAAATGATAAGCTCTTCACAGAATCGGCATCGTTCAACTCAATTTCCTTTGCGATAAAATGAACTCCATTAATCTTCTCTGCTTGCGTTACTAAATCGCTTTTCAAATGATATATTTTTTCTCGATACAACGAGGATATTTTTTGTTTATACTCTTCGTTTTCAGTTTTTAACACTTCGATGGCTTTTAACGGATCGGGACTGCCTAATGCATTTTTTAATTGGTCGAGCTGCTCGAGTTTTTCATTTACAAAGCTCATTACGGACTCGCCACAAATTCCTTCAATTCGTCTTACACCTGCCGCCACAGAACTTTCAGCTTTAATTTTAAACATTCCAATCTCAGCGGTTTGTTTAACATGTGTACCTCCACAGAGTTCGATTGAATATTCTTTGTCGAAAACAATGACTCGAACGGTTTCGCCATATTTTTCGCCAAATAGAGCAGTAGCGCCCATATTCATTGCATCTTGAATAGGTACACCTCTCATTTCCTCTAAAGATATATTCTCTCTTATTTTTTCATTAACCATTTTTTCAATAGCAATAATTTCATCATTGCTCACTTTATTGAAATGAGAAAAATCAAATCGGGTATGATGCTCATCAACTAAGGATCCTTTTTGTGCGACATGACTACCTAAAACCGATCTCAAAGCAGAATGCATTAAGTGTGTTACGGAGTGATTTCTACTTATTTTATTTCTTCTCGATCGATCGATGGATGCTTTAAATTCTACTTCAGGATTTTCCGGCAAGCGATCGCACAAATGAAGAGTAAGGTTATTTTCTTTTATGGTATTTAAAACGTTCAATACCGTTGAGCCTGAGGAAATAGTTCCGGTATCACCAACCTGTCCCCCACTTTCGGCATAAAAGGGTGTACGGTCCAACACAATTTGAAATTGCTTTTTGTTCTTCGCCTGTACACTTCTATAGCGAATTATTCTAGAAATACACTCTACTTCATCATATCCAATAAATACCGATTCATCTTCTTCTCGAACAATTTCCCAATCGGATGATTCACTGCTGCCGGCTTTTCGCGATCGATTTTTTTGTTCTTCCATGCATGTATGAAATTCATTCATATCAATTTGCATGTTCTTTTCGCGCGCCATCAATTGGGTTAGATCAATTGGGAAACCATAGGTATCGTATAGTTCAAAGGCATCTTTACCGCTAATGGAATTTCCTTTGAATGAGTCAAACTTTCTCAAACCGGTTTCTAATGTTCTGAGGAAAGATGATTCTTCTTCATAGATAACTTTTGCAATAAACTCTTTTTGCTGAGAAACTTCTGGAAAAATATCAGCAAATTGGTCAGCAAGGATGTTGACCATCTTGTACAAAAATGGCTGTTTGAATTTTAAAAAAGTGTAGGCATAACGAACAGCTCTTCTTAGAATTCTTCGGATAACATAACCTGCTTTATTATTAGATGGAAGTTGTCCATCCGCTATGGTAAATACGATGGCTCTAATGTGATCCGACATTACTCGCATGGCGATGTCTGTCTTTTCATTCACTCCATATTTGATTCCTGATTTCTCAGAGATAAAAGATATGGTATTTTGAAAGACATCGGTATCGTAGTTACTTTGTTTGCCTTGCAAAACCATACACAAACGCTCGAATCCCATTCCGGTATCAACGTGTTGTTGTGGAAGTTTTTCCAGACAGCCATCGGCTTTGCGATTGAATTCCATGAAAACATTGTTCCAAATTTCAATTACCTGCGGGTGAGAAGCATTTACTAATGTTTTTCCATCTGTTTTTATGCGTTCTTCATCACTTCGAATGTCCACATGTATTTCGGAACATGGGCCGCAAGGACCTGTTTCTCCCATTTCCCAAAAATTGTCTTTCTTATTGCCTTTGAGTATGCGGTCTTCACTAATGTGCTTTTTCCATTCATCATATGATTCCTGATCAAAGGGCAATTGCTCCGATGCATCTCCTTCAAAAACGGTAACATACAATCGATCTTTTGGAATCTGATACACATCCACCAACAATTCCCAAGCCCAAGCAATGGCATCTTGTTTAAAATAATCACCAAAGCTCCAATTGCCTAACATTTCAAATAAGGTATGATGATACGTGTCCACACCAACTTCTTCGAGGTCGTTATGTTTACCGCTCACCCGCAAACACTTTTGTGTGTCGGCTGCCCGGGTGAAAGGAGCTTTTTGAGTTCCCAAAAAATAATCTTTGAATTGATTCATACCGGCATTGGTAAACATGAGGGTAGGGTCGTTCTTAACCACCACCGGAGCAGAAGAAACAATTTTATGTTTTTTGTCTTTAAAAAAGTCTAAAAATATGGCTCGAATTTGTTTTGAATTCAATTCAGTTGGCTTCATAGAGTAAAGGTGCTTATAAGCGTATCTTAGTTTAGCTTAAAAAAACTATTTTTGTATGCATATCATTTGAATTGCAAAAGTAAAACTTCTCAATTAGAGTAGATATGAAGAAAGCAAAATATTACTTTAATACCCATACACTCCGCTACGAAAAAATAGTTGTTAGCATTAGAAAGCGATTATTTCGTGTTTTGGGATTCATTGCTACGGCATTGGTTTTTGGTACGCTCATAGTGGTTTTGGCTTATAGCTATATAGATTCACCTAAGGAAAAGCAACTGAAAGCAGAATTAGAGCAAATGCGATTGCAATATGAGATTCTAAATAAACGCACAGCAAGAAGTGAGCGAATTTTGGCAGACCTTCAGCAGAGAGATGAAAATATATATCGTGTAGTTTTTGAAGCAGAACCCATTCCTTTGAGTATCAGAAGAGCTGGTTTTGGCGGATTAAATCGTTATGCCCATTTGGAGGGAAGTAATAATGCTGAACTATTGATTAATTCTTCTAACAAAATCGATCAGTTAGAGAAGCAGCTTTATTTACAGTCAAAATCGATGGATGAAATCTTTAGTCTAGCCAAAGGAAAGAGTCAGATGCTTGCTTCTATTCCTGCCATACAGCCGGTCGCCAATAAGGATTTAACTCGAGTGGCATCAGGGTTTGGTTATCGCATTCATCCTATATACAAAACCCGAATGATGCATACCGGTATTGATTTCACTGCACCAAGTGGTACAGAAATCTACGCCACAGGTAATGGAGTGGTTAAAAAAATTGAGTATGCCGGCAGAGGCTATGGCAATAGTGTGATTATTTCACATGGCTATGGATACGAAACACTTTATGGGCACATGAGCAAAATAACGGTTAAACAGGGGAAGAGAATCAATAGAGGAGATGTGATTGGATATGTAGGAAACACCGGAACCAGCACTGCTCCACACCTTCATTATGAGGTAATAAAAGGAGGGAATAAGATTAATCCGATCAACTTTTTCTACAACGACTTATCACCAGAGGAGTTTGAAAAAGTTATTGAAATAGCTTCACAAAGCAATCAGTCATTCGATTAAATTTGTTCAAACGGTTTACAATGGAAACGGAAAACATTTCAAACGAGAAGATTTATTTCAGCATTGGTGAGGTTAGTAAGATGCTGAAAGTAAATGCATCACTCATTCGATTCTGGGAAAAACAGTTTGACATCATAAAGCCACATAAAAACAAAAAAGGCAACAGATATTTTACAAAACAGGATGTGAAAAATCTTAAGATGATTTATCATTTAGTAAAAGAGAAGGGATATAACTTAAAAGGGGCTAAAACCAGAATGAGGGCATCTGGAAGTAAGCTGGACTCAAAAATTGACACACTGAATTCACTCAAGAACATTCGGTCGTTTTTAAGCGAGCTCAAAACTCACATCGATTGATCGGGCTTTGAACTGAACGAATAATACTTGTGGCTCAAATAACTGAGCATTCCTACGCCTAACGCACTTATAATTCTTGAAAGTGTAGGATACCAATTCAATACAAATACAAAAAACTTCATAGCAATATAATTCAATATCAACACCGCTATAGCGACCAGTATATATCGAAGAAATTGATGACGAGTTCGTAAGTTACTCTCTTTAAAAACAAAAAGTTTTGTTATGGTGAAGTTGGTAATCAACCCACAAGTATAGGATATTCCTAAGGAAGCTATAGGTGCAGATACAGTAAGCGCATCATCAAAGAACTGAAGGTCGGTTTTCTGAAGAATAAAATGAAAAGAAATGTAATAGGCTATCACATCAACAAAAGTTGCCAGACCTGCTGCAAATGCATAGCGCATCACTTTGTTATGGTATAGTTTCCTAATCATTAATAATAGGATTCTTTCATCAGGTATTGTTGAACATAATCCTCAACTCCATTTTCCAATGAGGTAAAAGATTGGCTATACCCAATTTTTTTCAATTTGTTCATATTGGCTTGAGTATAGTATTGGTATGTGTTTCTTATGTCTTGAGGAATATCGATATAGTCTATTGAAGCATCCAATTGTAAGCTTTTAAAAACGGCCAATACCAAATCGTTAAAAGTTCTTGCTTCTCCCGACCCCAGATTGTAGATGCCGGAATTTTTTCGATGGTGCAATAAAAACAAACAAACATTACATAAGTCTTTTACATAAATAAAATCTCTTAATTGTTCACCATCCTTAAAATCTGTCCTATGACTGCGGAACAGTTTCATCTTTCCACTTTGTTTTATTTGTTTATAGGCATGCCAAATGACGGAGGCCATCCGACCTTTATGATATTCATTTGGACCATACACATTGAAAAATTTTAAACCACACCAAAAATAGGGCGCCTTGTTTTGCTTAAAGCACCATTTATCGAATTCATTTTTCGAATCACCGTATGGATTTAAAGGTTTGAGCGAATTTATTTTCGCTTCATCATCATCATATCCTAACTCGCCTTCGCCATAGGTAGCTGCAGACGAAGCATAAACAAGTGGAATTCCATACTCAACACAATTGTTCCAAACCTTCTTACTATAGGTTAGGTTTAACCGATCAAAAATAGAAGTATCAAATTCAGTTGTGTCGGTGCGGGCTCCCAAATGAAAAATAAATTGAATGTGCATATGCTTGGCTTGCACCCATTCATGAAAATCATCACGGTTTACCTTCTCGCTAATAGTCTTACCTTTTAAATTATTTTCTTTTTCCGGACGATCAAAATCGTCAACTGCTACAATATCGTTATACTGATTTTGGTTCAGAAAACTGATCAAACAACTGCCAATAAATCCTGCTGCTCCGGTTACAATTATCATATTTCGTCCGTAAAAATAGAATGTGAGGGTAATTTAAACAAGCCCTGCTGAGCGCCTCTGCTCAACAAAAAGCGAATGGCTGATTTTCCAACCGGCCCTAAATCTAATGAAAATTCATTTACATAGAGTTCTATATGTTGATGGATCACTTTGTCACTAAGGCTTTGAGCATGTGAACGAATATAATCGTTTATCGGATTTTCATTCTGATAAGCAAGTTGTATGCTCCTATGTATATGATCGTTTATTCTCAATTGATCTTTTTTATCAATTCGCTTATGAGCCGCTATGATACCCAGTGGCAAAGGCAGGCCTGTATCTGCATACCATAATTTACCTAAATCAGCAATTGGAATAAATCCTCTTTCCATAAAAGTAAATCTGCTTTCGTGTATTATCAATCCCAAATCGCAGATATGATCTTCCAATGCTTGCTCTATCTTAGAGAAAAGCATCTGCTTAGTTTTTACAATTTCAGGAAAAAATATTTTAAGCAATAGCAATGCACTAGTGTATTGTCCAGGAATAGCACAGATTTTATCGGCCATTTCATTTTTTGAAAATGAACTCTTACTGATCAACAAAGGGCCACAATTGTGACCAATCGCAGCCCCTGAATTCAAAATAGAATAATGAGCTGCTGCATGACCATAAGCATGTACGCTTAGTTTTGATACATCTAGTTTTCCGTTCACTGCCATTTGATTCAATACTTCCACATCTTCAATGATGGGTTCATATTTAAAATCAACCTGATTAATTTTATTATGCACCAATGCATCAAAAATAAAAGTGTCGTTTGGGCAAGGGGAGAAGCCGATTTTGATTTTCCTTTTATGTAGATATGAGGTGCTCATGAAGGATGCAAAGATATTTTCTATTCTGATAACTCTTTCCGATTTAAAACGTAAATTTGATT
>DAOQTX010000014.1:39049-48305 GCA_035340715.1 Bacteroidia bacterium
GCAAAGATATTTTCTATTCTGATAACTCTTTCCGATTTAAAACGTAAATTTGATTGTACATAATTTTAAGACTATGAAAAATTGTTTCCTGATATTCCTGTTAGCCTTAATTCCATTCATTGGCCAGTCCCAGAATTCAGAGATTAAGTCTTGTTTTTTACCCGATGATAAGGAAATGACAAAAAAAATTGCCATTGCTGATGCGTTGATCTGGGCAGGCTCTGATACTTTAATGGTTAAATGTTCAAATGGAGAAAGCTATCGTTTAAATACCTTTCAGGTAAGTATGCTTACTCTAAAACCTTTTCAAACTAAAGAATTCGGAATAGGAGAATTGGGTGTACCTATTTTAGCTCGAAATGCTATTAAAAATGCGCGGGCTGGAGATACTGTATATTTGAAAAAAGTTACCGCATTAAACAAATCACACGAAGTGGTTGCTATTCCTGATGTAATTCTTATTCTTCAGTAATTGAGTTGATGTCGCTAATAAGTTGAGTCAAACAAACACTTAAAGCCGAAAGAGCTTTTTCAATTTCCCAATTTTTTTTATTTCGCGTTTCGACATAGTTTGAAACCGATCTTATCTGAATGCACTTCTGATTATATGCATTGCAAGTCATAAAGAATGCGGCTCCTTCCATGCTTTCAATGGCAACATTATTGTGAGCAATGAACTTGTCGATCGATTCCATTTGGCCATGAGCCTTGTTTAAAGTAACCGAGGTTTTTTCTTGAATTTGATTCAATACTTGTTGATGGTAATAAAAATCGGGATAATAAAATTTTTCGTTGTCAGCATTTAATTTAAGTTCACTTAAATGAATAAATGACCCCTGGTCTTCGGCTCCCAAATCGCCAAAATAATCGGATGAAATTTTATACACTTTAGCCATCTCAGCTTGCCCTTTAATTCCTCCTGCAATACCGGCCAACGCCACTAAATCGTAGCTATGATGTTGAAAGTGCTTCGATAGATTTAATATGCAAGAAGGTGATCCTGCACCACAGATAAAATAATTCAAATCAATTCTTTGATTCTTTAAATCTGTAGCTTTCAGCATCGCTTCAACTTGTTTTTTTTCAATTAAACTGGGAAAAACTATTAGCAGTCGGAAATGTTCATCTTTAGCAGTTCTGTTCATGTATTCTATAATCAGAAGAGACAAATGTAGTTTATTCGCATCAGATGCTTTTCTCTTTTGCTTAAAACAGATATTAATTGAATAGGAATAGCGTATTTTTGCACAAGACACAGATACAATGAATGAGGTATATATAACACGTAGAGAAACGTTCAACTCTGCTCATCGTTTATTCAATCCCGAATGGACAGATGAGAAAAATATGGATGTATTTGGTAAATGCAGCAATCCAAATTGGCACGGGCACAATTATGTTCTATATGTTACCGTAAAAGGTATTCCAAATGCAGTAACCGGATTTGTAATGGATTTAAAACAACTGAGTAGCATTATCAATGAGTTGATACTTGAAAAAGTGGATCATAAAAACCTCAATCTCGATGTTTCATTTATGCAAGGTATAATGCCGACAACAGAACTTTTTGCCAAAGCCATTTACCATGAGTTAAAAGATAAGGTGAAAGATAATGGAGCTTCGCTTCACAGTATTCGCTTACATGAAACAGAAAACAATTTTGCAGAGTATTTCGGATAAATATTAATAGTATGAAAAGCAATAAAATTTCAGATGATATGATTCGTCACAATGATATGGACGGATATGTGAAAACGGAGAAGTACAATAAGGAGGTATTGGACAAACTAGCCTATCACTACAAAGGAATTATAGAGGGATTGGGAGAAAATGTTAATCGCGAAGGTCTGCTTAAAACACCCGAACGAGTTTCGAAAGCCATGCAGTTTTTAACTCATGGCTACGACCTTGATGCAGAGGCAATTTTAATGTCTGCTCGTTTTCAGGAAGAGTATCAGCAAATGGTAATTGTAAAAGATATAGAATTGTTCTCGCTATGCGAACATCATTTATTGCCTTTTTTTGGTAAAGCACATGTAGCCTATATACCCAATAAGTACATCGTTGGATTGAGTAAAATTCCGAGAGTAGTAGATGCCTATGCAAGACGATTGCAGGTGCAAGAGCGATTGGTTACCGAAATTCGAGATGTTATTCAGAAAACATTAAATCCTCTTGGAGTAGCGGTAGTTATTGAAGCGCAACATTTGTGCATGCAAATGAGAGGGATACAAAAACAAAATTCTGTAACCACAACTTCTGCTTTTACCGGTGAATTTGAAAAAGATACCACCCGAAGTGAATTCATTCGTTTGATCTCAGCTAAATTGAGCTGATTAAACTAAGAATCCTACTATACATGCGGTGAACAAGCAAGCCACTGTACCTCCAATAAGTGCTTTAATGCCTAACTGAGATAAGGTAGGGCGCTGATTAGGAGCAAGAGCCCCTATGCCACCTATCTGAATTCCTATGCTGGCAAAGTTGGCGAAGCCACACAAAATATAAGTGGCCATGATTATGCTTCTCTCTTCATGAAAAGCAAGATTGGTTTTTAATCCACCAAGTGTAGTATAAGCAACAAATTCATTGAGTATCGTTTTCTCACCCAATAATTGCCCAACCAATAGAATATCTTCTTTACAAACACCTATTAACCAACTAATCGGAGCACCAATATAACCCAGCATAAATTGCAATGTAAAACTATCGTACTTCCCGTTACTAATGTAGGCTATGCGTTCATTCAATCCACCAATATTCCCAATCACATCACTTAAAAAGTAATTTACCATAGCAATTAAGGCAATAAAAACAATCAACATAGCGCCAACATTTACTGCCAATTTCACTCCATCGAGAGTGCCATTGGATATAGCCTCCAATACATTACTTCCTATTTTATCTTTTGAAATATCTAAGGTCTCATCAAATTTTTCGGTTTGTGGAAACAACATTTTTGAAGCCACAATAGCGGCTGGTGCCGACATTACCGATGCAGCCAATAAATGAGTTGCATAGTAAAGTTGTTGTTGTGGATCGCTACCACCTAAAAACCCTATATAAGCGGCCATTACTCCTCCGGCAATAGTGGCCATTCCTCCTACCATTATACAAAGGATTTCCGATTTGTTCATGTTGGGCAGATAGTGTCTTATCAGTAAAGGTGCTTCGGTTTGTCCTAAGAAAATATTGGAAGCTGCTGAAAGACTTTCAGCACCTGACATGCGCATACTCTTACTCATTAGCCATGCAAAAACATAAACGATCTTTTGAAGTACTCCTATATAAAACAAAAGGCTTGTGAGTGCCGCAAAGAAAACAATGGTAGGCAAAATCTGAAAGGCAAATATGAAACCAAGCGTATCAGAATACTCAGCTAGATTTCCAAAAAGAAATAATGATCCTTCTTTTGTAAAGGATAATATCTTGACAAAGAAATTTCCACCTACTTCAAAAATATTTTTTACGAATGATACTTTTAGTACCGCAATAGCAAATAATATTTGCATAGTTAATCCGGTAAGGACAAGTTTCCAATTGATTTGTTTTCGGTTGTTGCTGAGTAAAAATAAAACCAGCACTAAAAAAAGTAATCCGAGACTGCCGCGTAATATGTGTTCCAGCATACTGTATTTTCTTTTTACTGCTTCAAAATCAGAAGCTGCATGAATTAACTAGCCGAAAGTAAGAAAATGATTAATTGTTTTTACGTCTTTGCAATTCATCTCTAATCTGACTGGCACGCTCATAGGCTTCTTCGTCTATTGCTTTCATCAGATTTTCTTGCAATTCATCATTCGACATGCTTTGTAGATTATTGCTTTTGCTTTCAGGTTTGCTACTGCTCACCTTTGCCGGAGTCGCTTTGGGTTCTTTTTCTTTATCGTCTTCAATCACAACTCCTGCTTGTTCCATGATAAACTCGTAGGTATAAACATTGCATTTAAAACGCAATGCTAAGGCAATGGCATCCGAAGTACGAGCGTCAATTTCTTTCACAGTTGTGCCGTCTGTACAAATAATTTTACTGTGAAATACACTTTCTTTTATGTTGTAGATTACTACTTCAGTAATACGAATGTCGAACTCTTTGCAAATATCTCGCATCAAATCATGTGTGAGTGGTCGAGCTGGTTTTAAGTTTTCGAGTTCAACTGCTATGGCTTGGGCTTCAAACCCGCCAATGACGATGGGCAATCGCCTGTTGTTGTTCTCTTCAGCCAAAAGCAGGACATAAGACCCCGACTGATTATGACTAAGGGTTAAACCCATTAATGCCAATTTTACTTTCTTCATGCAAGCTCTGTTTCTTTCAGATTTTAGCGCTCTTTTTTCGAAATTTGCTAAAGCCGATCTAAATATACAAATTATTCAACGAGGTTAAAGTTGTAAAAAATGGTTGATCGATTGTATCAGGCACCCTTAAACTTTTTCACAGCATCGATCAGTTTTGGTAACACTTCAAATGCATCTCCGACTATGCCATAATCGGCCGCTTTGAAGAATGGTGCTTCAGGATCTTTATTAATAACTACGATTACTTTTGATGAACTTACACCGGCCAAATGTTGTATGGCTCCTGAAATTCCGATAGCGATGTACAAGTTTGGACTGATAGCTATTCCTGTTTGACCAACGTGTTCGCTATGTGGTCGCCAGTCGGCATCCGATACCGGTTTTGAACAAGCAGTTGCAGCACCTAACAACGAGGCCAACTCTTCAATCATGCCCCAGTTTTCTGGACCTTTCATTCCTCTGCCTGCCGAAACCACTAATTCTGCTTCGGGCAAAGAAATTTTTCCTTCGGCTTTGATGCTTTCCTTTATTAGAACACGATTGTTTAAAGCACTATCAGCAATACTAAATTCCTCGACCTCACAGTTCACTGCATTTTCCTTCGCTGAAAAAACATTGGCAGCTACCGACAGTACTTTTGTTTCAGATAATAGGCTCACATCTGCAAATGCTTTGCCACTGTATGCTCCTGTTCGAACGGTAAATCCGTTTGAGGTGTCGGGCAATGCTACAACCGAATCAACATAACCGGCTTTTAGTTTTATGGCTACCCTGGGTGCGATGCCTTTTCCTGAAAATGATGCAGGAATTACAATGGTTTTTGCAGCACATTTTGCGGCCGCTTCAGATACCATAGCACTATGGCTTTCGGCATTGAAGCTATTTACATTGGTGGCTTTATACATTTTTGACAAACCATGTTTTCCGGCCACAGTCGCTAATGATGAATCGGTATTTCCCGGGCAAACACCAAAAATGTCTTTCCCACCATTCATGGCATAAGCATAAGAAATGGCTTCGAGAGTTGATTTTTTAAGAGAATTGTTTTCGTGTTCTAAATATATAAGTACAGACATGATTTTTTTCAGATTAATGATTTAAATAACTTTTGCTTCGTTGTGCAACAAGTCGATAAGTTCTGTTGCTTTTTCGGCTTCAATGAGTTTTACCTGGCCACGAGGTTTGGGTTTATCGTACGATTGTACTTTGCTCAATTCATCTGCAGCAACTGCCGCTACTACATTGAGCGGTTTACTACGGGCGCCCATAATACCTCTCATGTTTGGAATTCGGGGTTCAGCCATTCCTTCTGATGCACTGATGCACATGGGTAAGGAACATGTGAGTATTTCTTTTCCTCCTTCAATTTCTCTTTCTAAAGTAGCGTCATTTCCATTCAGATCGAGCTTTTTGCAAACACTCACTGAAGGCATTGAAAGTAATTCGCCCAACATTCCACATAGCTGAGCTCCATTATAGTCGATGGATTCTCTTCCGGTTAAAATCAAATCAAAAGATTGATCTTTGGCATAGTTGGCTATTTGCACTGCCGTGAAATATGCATCGCGAGGGGCGGCATCTATACGCACGGCATCGGTAGCACCAATGGCCAAAGCTTTGCGAAGTGTTGCCTCTGTAGTAGCATCGCCTACATTGATTACGGTAACAGTGCCTGCACTGGCTTCGCTTAGTTCTAATGCGCGTGTTAAAGCAATTTCATCATAAGGGTTGATGACAAACTGAATACCGGCCGATGAAAATTCTTTTTGATCGGCACTAAAGTTGATTTTTGAGGTGGTGTCGGGAACGTGAGAAATACAAACTAATATTTTCATTAAAGCATTATTTTTATAGCGTGCAAAGTTAAGCATATAAAAATAGCACCAAAACCAATTGTAATTATGTCATCAGAAAAACGTATTGAAATTTTAAAAAGCTACATTTTAAAAGACCCGAAAGATTTTTTTAGTAAGTATGCCTTGTCGCTTGAGTTTATTGCCGGAAATCGTGATGAGGAAGCCATTGTTTTGTTGAAGGAAATTATACAAGCCAATCCACAATACTTGCCTGCTTATTATCAATTGGGCAAGTTGATGGAGAAATATAATAATGCTGAGGAGGCCATCATTGTCTATGAACAGGGAATGGAAGTGGCGCGCGAACAATACGATACTAAAACCTATAATGAATTGAGCCAGGCAGTAGATGGTATTCGGATGAACGAAGAATAAGATTTACTTTGTTTGATTACCTTTGCTCCGCTTTTTTTAAAAACTGAGTCAATACCAAAACATGAGAGAAATACAATTTAGAGAGGCTCTTCGAGAAGCCATGAGTGAAGAAATGCGCAGAGATGAGCGTGTTTTTTTAATGGGTGAAGAAGTAGCCGAATACAATGGTGCCTACAAAGTAAGCCAGGGAATGCTCGATGAGTTTGGTCCGCAAAGAGTGGTTGATACGCCAATAGCCGAACTTGGTTTTGCAGGTATAGGAGTAGGAGCGGCCATGCGTGGCTTACGCCCCATTATCGAGTTTATGACGTTTAATTTTTCACTCGTTGCTATTGATCAGGTAGTTAATTCGGCTGCAAAAATGATGAGCATGTCCGGTGGACATTTTCATGTGCCTATGGTTTTTAGAGGGCCTACCGGTTCGGCCGGAATGCTGAGTTCTCAACACTCACAAGCATTTGAAAACTGGTATGCGAATTGCCCGGGATTGAAGGTTGTGGTGCCATCGAATCCTGCCGATGCAAAAGGTTTGCTTAAGTCGGCTATACGCGATGATGACCCTGTTATTTTTATGGAAAGCGAACAGATGTATGGCGATAAAGGTGCAGTGCCCGAAGGAGAATATTTGATGCCAATAGGAGTGGCCGATATAAAACGCGAAGGCAGCGATGTGAGCATTGTGTCTTTTGGAAAAATGATGAAGATTGCTCTTGCTGCTGCTGATGAGTTGGCTAAAGAAAATATAAATGCAGAAGTAATAGATTTGCGCAGTGTGCGACCGATTGATTATGCTGCAGTGGTGAATTCGGTAAAGAAAACCAATCGGTTGGTTATCGTTGAAGAATCGTGGCCACTGGCGAGTATTGCCAGCGAAGTTGGTTTTCATGTTCAGCGCCATGCATTCGACTATTTGGATAGTCCTGTATTGCGTGTGATGGGAGGGGATGTTCCCTTACCCTATGCTCCAACTTTGATTGAAGCCTACCTACCCAATCCTAAAAGAGTTATAGAAGCTGTGAAGCAAGTGATGTATTTGTTATAAGGGGTATTAGAGCTTGTAGCAATTACTTATGGCCATTGTTGGCATTTCGTATTTTATTCTTTTCGTTTATAATGTATCTGTGTTATTTGATTTAGAAATGTTTTTGTTCCAATTAGTTCGAAATTCAGTTCGTTTGGCAAATCTCCGAATAGTGCAGATCCACCACCTAATAAAATTGGAATTATGGTAAGTGTCATTTCGTCAATCAAATCTTCTTTAAGAAAATTCCTTATTGTTGTTCCTCCATCAATATAAAGTTTATGGTACCCTTTGTCGTGAATTTGTTTCACAACATTTTTTAACTCTCCTTTTATCAAAATGGCCTTGTCTATATGTGATTCAGGGACTTCATACAAGGAATTGCTCAAAACAAATACAGGTTTGTTGTACGGCCAATCGACATCAAATCCGAGTACGGTTTCAAATGTTTTTCTGCCCATTACTAGTGCATCAATACCAAGGATGAATTCTCCATATCCCATATCATCTTTATTGGGATTTTGAACATACTGTAGCCAATCGAGGCCACCATTTCTGTCGCTCAAGTAGCCATCAATGCTTGTTGCAATAAACACACAATTTTTCTTGTTCATTTTTTAAATCTTTTATTTGACAGAATGAATGCAACAGTTTTCTTAATGAGCAATTGAATGGGTGTGCAATTGCAATTACGTATAGACACTATTGTACTTCCATTATTTATTTCTCTTCACATTTACTTTTTAATCGTTCCTTTAAGTTATTGGTTTCCTGCAAGAGTAAGTTATAGAGTTCAATTTGTCTTGAATTTGTTCCAACGAATTCCAATGATTCATTTAGCAATCTCGTTCTCATTTGAGAAGTTAGTATGTTATCATCAAAAGAAAGAACGGAAACCTTCAGATCTTCGTCCAGCCCATTTTTAAATCTACCATCTCTGACTGAAGCTTCGATAGAGCCATTTGCAAAATAATTATTGTGTGCAAATGCAATATCCACCGCGTGTTTTCCATTGATCATTATTATGCTCTTTAACTCTTCAACTCTATTGAAATAATGATTCAGCGCTTTAATGATAGACTTATCAGAGATTATATTAAGGTTAGCTCCAGATTTTAAATCTTCGTAAGCTGAATTGTTTGGTTCAAAATCGGAATAGATAGCTTTTCCTGACAAAGATATTTGTGTCCCAATCTCAATTTTTTTGGAACTATCATTTAGAAGTAATCTGACAGATTCATTCGAAGCCACAAGGCGTTCTTCAGCTAACTGTAATAGGTTTTGTATTTGTTCATCGTCAAGTTTAATATCGTCCAACAACCGACAATAGTATTCCTTTTCTAATTTTATTTGTTTTTGGTGGTCGTTCCATTCATTTAGCTGTAGGGCTATAAGAATCCCAATCACTACAAGTATTATTTCTCCGACTGCATAAATCAGATACTTATTGAATTTATTTTCAGAGAGTAATTTTTGTCTAATTTTTCTAAAGAATTTTATCATTAGTTAGCGGTTGGTTATTATGAAGCACAACGACCCGTGTTTATGACGGCTGCGGCTTTCGAAGCTGCGTCTTGTCCCACGTGCCGAAACGTAATACAGAAACTTAACTTCAAATTAACACGGTACCTGCAGCTGGCATAAACACATTGTGCTTGTTGCACAACTAACCAAAAATAGTGAATAAGTTTTTGTGTTTTCAGGC
>DAOQTX010000015.1:0-28458 GCA_035340715.1 Bacteroidia bacterium
AAGAAGGTGAAGAATTATTTTATCAAGTGGAAGGCGATATTGTTGTGAAAACAATTCAAGATGGCAAACATGTGGATTACACTATCAAAGAAGGAGAAATGTTTTTGTTACCTCCAAATATTCCACATTCGCCACAGCGACCTGCCAATACTGTTGGATTGGTTATTGAGCGCTACCGTGAACCAAGCGAACAGGATTCCTGTCAATGGTATTGTGAGCATTGTGCAGCTAAGATTTACGAAGAGTTTTTTGATTTAAGTGATATCGTTGGTCAGTTGCCAAAAATAATGAGCGCATTTTATGCCGATGAGAAAAAAAGAACTTGCGATGCTTGTGGCCATGTAATGGCTCCTCCCGCACCTATCCCTGCATAATTTAGTTTATAAATATTATTCAAACCTTGTAGCGGAAATGCGCAAGGTTTTTTTATTTTAACTCAATGAAAATAGACATTCATACACACATTCTACCGAAGAACATACCGTCATGGAAAAATAAATTTGGTTACGGTGGATTTATCACATTAGACCATCACAAAAGTTGTTGTGCCCGTATGCTCAAAGATGATGGCACGTTCTTTCGTGAAATTGAAGACAATTGTTGGAGTGCCGAAACCAGACTGAAAGAATGTGATGCTCATGGAGTACATGTTCAAGTGCTCAGTACTGTTCCGGTTATGTTTTCGTATTGGACTAAACCGAGTGACGGACTGGAGGTTGCAAAATACCTTAATGATCACATAGCCGATATTGTTCATCGATTTCCGAAACGATTTGTTGGATTAGGCACCTTGCCCATGCAAGATCCTGATTTGGCTATACAAGAATTGCATCGCTGCAAAGAAATTGGGCTTGCAGGAATTCAAATTGGTTCTCACATCAATCAGTGGAATTTAAATGCTCCAGAGTTATTCCCAATATTTGAAGCATGTTCAAAAATAGGTATGTCTGTTTTCGTTCATCCTTGGGAGATGATGGGACAAGAAAAAATGACTCGCTATTGGTTGCCGTGGTTGGTGGGTATGCCAGCCGAAACTTCATTAGCCATTTGTTCTATGATTTTTGGAGGTGTTTTTGAAAGGCTCCCCAAGCTGAAAGTAGCTTTTGCTCATGGTGGAGGAAGTTTTCCGGCTACCTTAGGTCGTATTAAACATGGTTTTGATTGCCGTCCCGATTTAGTTGCAATTGACAATCCAATCTCTCCGGAAAAATATATTGGTAAATTTTTTATCGATTCTTTGGTTCATGATGAACGAACATTAGAATTTATAGTAGAACTATTTGGCGCAGATCACATTGCATTAGGTTCAGATTATCCTTTCCCATTGGGAGAGCAAATACCAGGCACACTTATACAATCGATGTCATTTAGTGAAGAGGTAAAACAACTTCTATTGTATGGCAGCGCTCTGCGTTGGTTGAATCTCAACAAACAAGATTTCATTTAATAGTTTCGATACACTACAATATAAAAAGCCCTTCCATTTCTGAAAGGGCTTTTTACTAAATAAACATTAAGAGGGTTAATTCATTATGGAGAAGTTGCTTTGTATCACCTTATCTTTCCCAACAAAACGAATTCGGTAAATTCCATTCTCCATTCTGTTCAAATCAAATGAATGCGGCTCTCCCTTGATATGATATACCATACCCTGATATACTACTCTTCCGGTTTGATCGAATACAGACACTTCAAAATTCTCATTATCTAAATTCTCATCCAACATTATGGAGAATACTCCCATATTTGGATTAGGATAAATGAGCATGCTTTGGATGAATGCATTATCATCCATTTTCTCACCTGATCCAGCTATAGCCGGTTGATTTACATTTTTGTTCTTACTCACTGTACATCCCTTTGAATCGGTAACGGTACAAGTATAGGTTCCTGCAGTTAGTCCAGTTATAGTAGAGGTAGTAGCTCCATTATTCCAAACATAACTATATGGTGCGTTACCTCCTGCAGGAGTTGCAGTACAAGTTCCATCCGAACCTCCGTTGGTGGTAACATCTGTTTTCGTCATATTAATCCAAAGTATAGCAGGCTCAGGAATTACAACAGTGTTTTTTCTGGTGCAACCATTAGCATCGGTAGTTATACAACTGTATACTCCTTTGGCCAAGCCGGTAGCAGTATTGGTAGTTTGTGCCGGAACAGTATTCCAAACATACGTATAAGGAGGAGTGCCTCCGGTAATATTTACGGTACAAGCACCATCATTACCTCCGTTACAAGAAACCGGAGTTTTAACTTTCGTTCCCAATAACTTATTTGGTTGCGTTACTGTTATTGAAACAGATGCAGTACATCCATTAGCATCGGTAACTGTGAATGTATAGTTGCCCGCTTTTACGGCCGGTCTGTTTTTGTTCGTTCTTCCATCGCTCCATAAATAGGTAAATGGTTGTGTTCCTCCACTGATTTGAATATACATAGAACCATCGTTAGATTTATAGCAACTTAAGTTGGTCACGGTAGTACTTAATGTCATTCCCGGATAAACAGTAACGCTTTGAGGAGCTGATGTACGATCACATAAAGCAGCATTGTAAACAGTTACGCTGTAACTGCCAGTAGTGCTCACTGTAATAGATTGAGTAGTTGCTCCGTTGCTCCACAAATAAGAGTTTGCACTGCTCGACATAAGAGTTACTGAGCCTCCACTACAGAAACTAGTAGCACCACTAGGAGTAATGGTAGGCACACCTGGTTGACTAAACACGGTATTACCCGATACATTGTTACATATTCCGGAAGCACCAAATGAATAACTTCTCAAATAATACGTTCCAGGGCTTAGATTAGTAAATGCTATTGCGCCATTGGTGGTTTGAACTACACCGTTAGCAATTCCATTTTTATATAGTTGCACCGAGTACGGAGCCACGCCTCCGCTAACCGTATAGTTGATTGAACCATTACAAGGTATCGTTTGCGAAGAAGAATTGATTACCACAGTATTCAAGCATCGCTCCTGAAAAGTAGCGGTTATTCGATATGCTCCAAAGCTGTTAAATCCTTGTGATAGCCTTATATAATATGTTCCTACAGCTAATCCGGTCAAAGATAAATTTGTAGTAGGATTCTGAAATAGGAAAGACTGAAGCGGTGCTGCTGCGGTGTCAGAGTACAAATCATAATATACGTATGGATAAGATCCGTTGTGTACGTTTTGCTCCAACTCAAATTTTATTCGTAAGGTATCATTGCTATCAAAACCTATTTTCCACCAGTCCACTTGGTCATAGGTAGAATTGTAATAATAATTAATGTGCCCAGTAGTTGCCGTATTGGCTGCCAATGTAGTGGCCAATTTAGCGTAATCGTTATTAGAAGAATTCTCAGCCGCAAAAGTCTTTGGTGTAAAAGAGGAACTTAATGTATAAGGAGAAAACTCAGTGGTATAATAATTCCTGATATTGATATAATAAGTACCGGCTGCTAAGTTGATCAAACTGTATGTTGCAGTGTTAGTTGTATAATTGCCTCCCAACAAGGTTGTACCATCATAATCAAATACTTGAGCAAAAACGTTTTGACTGTTGTGTGAGGTTATGGTCCATTCCAATTTACCATCTTGTGGCAAAGTAATACTATACCAATCATTTAAATCGTCATATCCATTATAGGCGTAACCAATATGACCAACGGAAGTACTATTTATCGGCAAAACATTTGCAGCTGTATACAGGTCATTATTTCCAATATCGTTTGCATATCCCGTTGTTGTATATGTATTTGAAATCTGGTAAGGTGCATACTCCCAATTATAGTAAGTAAAAACCTTTAAATAATAAACACCTTGAGCCATTCCATTTCTGGAATACGTAGCCGAAGTGGTAGTATAATTTCCAGCCAAAAGTGTTGTTGTGTCACCATCATACAATTGTGCAAATACATTCTGTCCGTTGGAAACAGTTAAGGTATAGCTCAATAATCCATCTTCAGTAACGGTAATAGAATACCAATCGGTATGATCGACTGTGCCGTTGTATCTATATCCAATATGTCCTTGCATAGTACCATTTAATGGCATTATTGTAGGATTACTGGCATAGTTGTTCATTCCCATATCATTGTTATAACCGGGTGTGGTGTAGTTATTGATCAGTGTATATGGAGCATACTCAGAACTGTAATATGTGTAGATCTTAATGTAATATATGCCGGGTGCCATTCCACCCTTACTATACGTTGCTGAGGTAGTTGTATAATTTCCTGCAAGTACCGAGGTGCCATTACCATCATAAAGAACCGCAAATACATTCTGGCCATTACCTGAACGAATGGTATACGATAAATCTCCGTCTTGAGTAACATTTAATGCATACCAATCGGCAGTATCTTTTGAATAACCATTGTAATAGTAGTTCACATGCCCTGTGGTTGAATCATTAAGATTCAAAACTTGTGCACTTAGATAACTATCATTAAATTCAATATCATTGGCCTCGGTAGGAGTAGTAAAGTTTATAGTAAAGCTGTAGGTGGTCGATTCCGTACCAAAATAAGGCTTCAACCTTATGTAGTAAGTACCTGCAGCTAATCCATTCACATATACATTGCTGTTTCCTGCTGTATAAACTGAAGTAGAAAGCTGTATTACTCCAAGCGTATCAAAAACTTCGCAAAAAACATTTTGTCCATTCAGAGATGAAAAAGGAATGTGCAGATTGCCGTCATTTAGTGTATTAAAATACCACCAATCTGTTTCTCCATTAGGATTAAACTGACCTGTACCGCTTTGACCGATGGAGATTAAATCGGCCTGACCCCAGGTATCATTGTTTTCTGATTCTCCAATAGCAGATGCTCTAAAAGCAACTGCGATTAATAGGATAAATAAATAGAGCTTTTTCATATGAGTTTGAATTAGATTAGAAACAAAAGTCTTTCAATTCAAAATTCCTTACAATACTCAATTTATAGTAGCAGTATAATCTGCTTCATCTAAAGTCAGGATATTTGACTTTTCGTACTTTTAGGCTTGATTTTATTGATATGAAGTATAACATTAGCTTGGTATTGCTACTATTGGTTTGTATACAAACAGACGTTTGGAGTCAAACCGAATTAATCAATCGAACCAGAATAGAGTATTATTCCAGCTCTGATTCGAATACCAAAAAGAATTTACTTCTGCGCTTATTATCAAATTCTTTTTCGCTTCCAAACGATTCGATCATACATTACATCAATGAGAGTGAAAAATTAGGTAGTATGGCTCTTGAAGATGTTTTAAGATTTAGAATGTATACTGCGCAACATAAATTATTCAAAGGGAATAACAAAGAGGCGCAAACGATAGCAGATAGTATCATTTCCATTAGCAAGGAAAATGAAGATCAAATTTCTATTTGGAGCGAAAGCATGGGCTTGAAAATTTCTGGCTTGATTAGAAGCAACCAAAATAAAATTGCTTATGAGTACAGTATGGAGCTGCTCAAAATTGCAGAAGCAAAAAGAGATAGCTTTTGGATTGCCAAATCCTATAATTATATCGGATGGTCAAATATGGAGTTGGGGAAATTTTCTGAAGCAATTTCATGGTTTCATAAAAGCACTCATTTTGTAAAATCCGCTTCCATAGAAAATCGATTAGGAACTTTGTATTCTAATCTTTCATCGAGTTACAATAACCTCAGCCAGAAAGACTCCGCCTTATTTTATATCAATAAAGCCATGCAGGCGAATGAAAACATTGGTAATCTAACCGGACTTTGCAATAGTTTGAATATTCGAGCAGATATTTATGCTAATGCAAAAAGATATAATGAGGCTGAAGCCGATTTAACAAATGCTTTGTACTATCGTGAACAGTTGGGTGATTTACTTTATATCGTTTCCGATTTGGGCCAGTTGTCAAACTTCTATGCTTCCGTTGGCAAATACAAACAAGGCATAGAAACAGCATTAAAAGGAATTCAAATAGCTAGAGGGACAAAATACCTTTCAAGGCTCATCTTTATTTATAAGGCATTAGCCGAAAACTACAAATTGGCTAAAGACGAATTCAATCATGCTATCGCCTTAGAAAAAATTGTTACACTGAATGATTCATTGTATAACCTCAATTCAGCGGAGGCGTTGGCAGATATACGTACGAAATACGATCTTCAAAAAAAGGAAAACATCATTCTACAACAAGAGGCACGATTGGAAAAAAATAAATTATTGCTGATTGGCTCCATAATATTATTTGTATTAATCATTATCCTCCTCTATACCCTTTACCGCAACTACAAGCATGTTACCCACAAAAAAATTGAACGATCAGCTGCTTTGCAAAAAGCAAATCAAATACGAGCGGTAATGATGGCTAAAGAGTCGGAAAGAAAGCGTATAGCCGCAGACTTGCACGATAATTTAGGAGCCTATGCTGCGGCAATAGGATCTAATGTAAAACAATTGCAAGGTACAGGCCATCTTGATCCAACTTTAACCATACAATTAGAGGAAAATGCAAATCAAATGGTTACCCAATTAGCCGATACCATTTGGGTATTGAAAAATGAAGAACTTTCGCTTACTGTGCTTGCCGACCGTTTTAAACTTTGGTTACAAAGGTTAATTAAGAATTATCCTGAAGTCATTAGTTTCTATTCTGAAAATATTGAAGAAGAAAAATATTTGACCCCTGCCGAAGGTTTGAATCTATTTATGATATTAAAAGAATGCACTACAAACGCTCTTAAACACAGTGCCTGCAGCGAATTGAAAATTGCTTTTCAGTCGGGTAAGAATTCTTTGATAACTATTCAAGACAATGGCAAAGGCATGCATGTAAATTCTAGTGAAGGCAATGGTATAAAAAATGTTAAAAGTAGAGCTGAGTTGATTAATGTTTTAGTGTTTTGGGATTCATTGCCTGAAGGAACAAGAGTACGCATTGAATGGCCGACTACTACAAATTAAGTATTTTAACTACGCGATAAGAACTTGATTTTTATGCAGGAAAATAATTGAGATGAATATAGCATTAGTAGAAGATAATCCGGTAAACCGAAATAGTTTTATCCAAAAAATGGAACCAATAGAAGATGTTGAGATTAGTTTCATTTCGAATAGTGGAATAGAGTTTTTAGAAAAAATAAAAAAAAGTCCGGTAGCCTATTTCCCTCAAGTAGTCTTTATGGATATTCAGATGGAAGAACTGAACGGTATAGAAACAGTGAGTATCGCCAAAGCATTATATCCCGAAATACATTTTATCATGTTTACCGTTTTTGAAGATGATGACAATATTTTTGATGCCATTCAAGCAGGCGCTTCGGGTTATCTATTGAAACATGAATCGGCAAGTGCCATACATTTATCCATTAAAGAAGTTTTAGAATATGGAGGTGCTCCTTTAAGTCCTGCTATCGCACGCAAAACACTTCAGTTGCTCAATCGAAATTCTCAAAACAATTCCAGCAAACCGAATCTCTCTATCGATTTATTAGTCTCCGATAGAGAAAAAGAAATTTTATTGCATATGGTGAATGGATATGATGCTAAGCGTATTGCCGAGTTGAGCAATATTAGTGTTCTTACAGTACGAAAACATATTGCCAATATTTATACTAAGCTTCATGTAAATTCAAAAGCACAAGTGATTTCCTTAGCCCATAAAAACAAATGGGTGCAAAGTAATTGAATTATCATTCACTAAAAATTGCAATTGCCTTATGGATATGTATGGAGATAAAACATTATTACAAACTTCATCCCAACCATTTTTTTTGATTTATCATCATTCAAATCAGAGGTATATATATTAGAGCTAATTGCCGAAAAAGAAGTATTTCAAAGCTTAAATTCATTGATCAAGCCATAAACAGCAATTAGCGTTTGTTGATGATTAGCTGTATCTTTACAGGCTCTTAGGACAATATATCATTCCTCTATGAGCGACTCCATAAAGCACGAATGTGGCATAGTTTTAATCCGGCTTTTAAAGCCTCTTTCCTATTATCAAGAAAAATATGGTACGGTATTATATGGCCTAAATAAACTTTATTTGCTATTAGAAAAGCAGCACAACAGAGGACAAGATGGAGCCGGTGTTGCAAGTGTAAAATTAGATATTGGTCCTGGCCAGCCTTATCTGCACAGATATCGGTCGAATGCTAAGCAACCAATTGCAGATATTTTTGAATCGATCAATCAAAGTATTTATGAAGTATGTGAGCAAGCACAGCACAATAATTTTTCAGCTGAGTGGATGAAATCGAAGGTGCCGTTTTTAGGTGAGGTTATGCTGGGGCATTTGCGATATGGAACTTTTGGAGGAAATACTATTGATCAGTGCCACCCATTCATTCGAAGTAACAATTGGATGACCCGCAATCTGGTTATAGCCGGCAACTTCAACATGACTAATGTGGAAGAAGTATATCAAATGCTCGTGGAGTTAGGGCAACATCCAAAAGAAAAATCGGATACCGTTACCGTTTTAGAAAACATTGGACATTTTGTTGACGAAGAGAATGATCGTTTGTACCAAATGTGCAAAGAGAAAGGTATGAGTAAGCGAGAAAGTTCTTCCTATATATCCAATCATATTGATGTAACGGAAGTGTTAAAACGTGCATCTAAAAAATGGGATGGCGGATATGTGATTGCCGGATTGTTAGGTCATGGCGATTCATTTGTATTTAGAGATCCTGCAGGAATAAGACCAGCCTTCTATTACTATGATGATGAAATATGTATAGTTGCTTCAGAACGGCCTGCCATTCAAACAGCACTTAACATTGATTATTCTATCGTAAAAGAACTTACCCCTGGACATGCTTTGGTGATTAAAAAAGATGGCAGTATAAACGAACATTTAGTAAACAAGCCAGTAGAGAAAAGATCCTGCTCGTTTGAACGGATCTATTTTTCAAGAGGTAGCGATAGGGATATTTATAGAGAACGAAAAGAACTGGGTCGATTGCTTTGTCCTGCTGTTTTTGATAGCATTGGCTATGATCTTAAAAACACCGTTTTTTCTTTTATCCCTAATACAGCTGAAACGGCTTTTTATGGGATGGTAAGTGGTGTTGAAGATTATTTGAAAGAAGTAAAAAAAAGAAAGATACTTGAAGGAGGTACAAACTTAACGCACGACAAGCTCTCCGATATTCTTGATATAAAACCAAGAATTGAAAAAATTGCTATCAAAGATGCAAAAATGAGAACCTTTATCACCAACGATAAACATCGTGATGAAATGGTGACTCATGTGTACGATATTACTTACGGTACCATTCGAAAAAAAATTGACAATCTGGTTATCATTGATGATTCCATTGTAAGAGGAACAACTTTACGCAACAGTATACTTCGAATGCTCGATCGATTGGAGCCGAAAAAAATTGTTGTGGTTTCTTCTGCTCCTCAAATTCGTTTTCCTGATTGCTATGGAATCGACATGGCAAAAATTGGAGACCTTGTTGCATTTCAAGCCGCCATTTCTTTGTTAGAAAAGCACAACAAAGAGCACATCATTGATCAAGTTTATGCATTGTGCAAAGATCAGCTTGAAGGCAAGGTAGACATGGCAACAAATTATGTAAATAAAATTTACGAACCCTTTGACTATAAAGAAGTGTCGAGTGAAATTACACGACTATTAAAAGCTACAGATATAAACGCTGAAGTTGAAATCATCTTTCAATCCATTGAGAATTTGCATAACGCTTGTCCGGGCCATACAGGCGATTGGTATTTCTCAGGACAATATCCAACTCCGGGAGGAAACAGAGTTGTCAGCAGAGCTTTTATTAACTATGTAGAAGGAATCAACGAAAGAGCTTATTGATCTTACTACTCTACCGTTACAGACTTTGCTAAGTTTCGTGGTTGATCCACGTTACACCCTCTCATAACAGCAATATGATAGGATAATAATTGCAATGGGACTACACTCACTAAAGGAATCAATAACTCATCTGTTTCAGGAATTTCAATGTAATGATCTGCTATGCTTTTTACATCTTTATCTCCGTCCGTAACTATAGCAATGATCTTTCCTTTACGTGCTTTAACTTCCTGAATATTACTAAGCACTTTTTCGTACGAACTGTTTTTGGTTGCAATTACCACAACCGGCATTGCTTCATCTATTAATGCAATGGGTCCGTGTTTCATTTCTGCAGCGGGATATCCTTCTGCATGTATGTATGAAATCTCTTTTAACTTTAATGCTCCTTCCAACGCTACCGGAAATCCATAACCTCTACCCAAGTATAAAAAATTACTGGCGTCAGCATATAATGCAGAGATGTCCTTAATCTTCGAATTTTTAGAAAGCACCTGTTCTATTTTATCAGGAATATTTTCCAACTCACTTAGTAGTGTTCTAAATTTACTTTGACTAATCGTACCTCTCATTTCAGCCACCGACAATGCTATAAGTGTAAGAACGGTCACTTGAGCTGTAAAAGCTTTAGTGCTGGCCACGCCTATTTCCGGACCTGCGTGTGTGTATGCTCCGGCATGAGTCATTCGTGGTATGGATGAACCCACCACATTACAAACCCCAAAGATGGTTGCACCTTTCGATTTAGCCAATTCAATAGCGGCTAAAGTATCGGCCGTTTCACCAGATTGCGAAATGGCTATAACTATATCATCTTCAAAGATGACCGGATTTCTATATCTAAATTCGGAAGCATACTCTACTTCAACAGGTATGCGAACCAAATCTTCTAAAAGATATTCTGCCACTAATCCGGCATGCCATGATGTACCGCAAGCCACTATAATAAAGCGTCTTGCATTAAGAAATTTGTTCCGGTAATTTTCAATACCACTCATTTTCAATACACCGGTAGTTGTATTAAATCTGCCGCGCATGCTATCCCAAATGCTTTTGGGTTGCTCATAAATTTCCTTGAGCATAAAATGATCGTAACCTCCCTTCTCAATAGCTTCCAATTGTATTTCAAGCTCCTGAATAAATGGGTTGGTTATTTCATTTTGAATGGTTTTAACGGTTAGTGCTCCATCTTCTATGATGGCCATTTCACCATCATTCAGATATGCAACATTTCGAGTGTATTCTACGATAGGTGTAGCATCTGATGCTACAAAATATTCATCCTTTCCAATACCGACTACAATAGGAGAACCTTTGCGTGCTGCAATAAGTTGGTTGGAATGGTCCTTGGATAAGATAACAATAGCATAAGCGCCTATCACTTCATTAAGCGCTAAGCGAACAGCTTCTTCGAAATTTACATTGCCCTTTTTATATATCTCTTCGATCAGGTGTATTAAAACTTCTGTATCTGTTTCGCTTTCAAAAACATGCCCATTGCTTTCCAATTGAGTTTTAATAGATGAGTAATTCTCAATGATGCCATTGTGAATGATGCAAAACTTTTTATTCGATGAATAATGAGGATGAGCATTTGTATCGTTTGGTGCACCGTGTGTAGCCCAACGTGTATGCCCCATCCCTAAAGATCCTGAAGTGTCCTTTTCTCCAATATGTTTTTCAAGATCACTTACTTTTCCCGATTTCTTGTAAACCTTTAATTCATTATTGTATATAGCAACCCCAGCACTATCATATCCTCTATACTCTAATCTGTATAATCCTTTCATGATGATTGGGAATGCCTGTCGGTGACCAATGTATGCTACTATACCACACATAACTTTTTCTTTTAATTAAATTGAGAGTATGTTATTGCCAAACGCATTCGTTGTGTTCCATTGATCTGACCCCCTCCATTAAGCACCACACGATTACCATTCACTGCTGCTCCACTTGCTACCAAATACAATCCATAATTTTGCTTACTACCATTCAGCAATCTTTGAATGTGACGGGCAATATTAAAACGATACTCAGCGGTTGACTCATTCAAACTTCCGTTATAGTAGGTCAATGATTCAAATATATCTTGAATAAACTCAGCATTACCTGTACTGTCAATTGCATTTACTAACAATCGAACCGGTGCATTGTATACATTTCCGCTAATGTTTTGTGCAGGAATGATCAACTCTGCCTTATTAATACTCAAGTTCGGTATATTTTTTAGGTTTAACAAATGAGGTAATTGTATCTCAATTTTAGTTCCGGATAATGACTGGAGATACACATTCTGTAGTCCAAGAATACTATCATTGATAGACATACCTGCAACGCTACCATTAAAGTTATGTTCATAGTGGTTTACTCTTGAACTATTATCATTAATCACAAACTCGTAGTTCAATGAGTCATCGCTATCGTTGTGATAGTAAACGGTTAATCGAGTTAAACTACTGGTATAATCAAAATACATAATCCCTCCTTGACCATTTGCCACAGAAGTATTAGTACTCACTTGTATCCCTTTGAAGTACTTAATCCATTCTGCATCGGTTGATAGAGGAGTTTGCCCACTTTGTGAAAGAATTACATTTTGAGCAAATGAATTTTCTAACTTTAGCCTTAGATGCGGAGCTTTCTTGACACCAGCTATTTCAATACTATCATAAGGAGCAGGAGTTAAAGTTAGATCAGCTAATTGATCCGAAACAGTAAATTTTTTATTGGAGTAATAAACCGTGTCTCTATACAAATCTTCCGCAATCCGATGAACCAAAATATTTTGCGACCCTATATTGGTAGAGTCTCCATAATATCCTTTGTAAGCCAAACTTAATATAACTGAATCTACTACAGGGTTTGTCCCAAAGTTAACATTGCTACTGGGTATCCTTACCTGAGCTGAAAATGACGCTGCCGTTAATCCAAATATTGGATCAATATAAGATCCAACAAGGTTTAATGTGTTTTGGGCACTCGGTATTGAGTCTTCTCGAATAGTTTTAGTACTTAAAGTAATTGTATCTGTAACCAAAATACCTACTAAATCTCCTGTAGGTTGAACCTCTAATCCAACATCAACCGGATTGGTGCATGAATAAATTATCAGTGGAAATGAAATGGCTAGTAGCCCGCTTTTTAAATTCATTTTGAAATAAATGCAGATTAAGTGCTTTTATTGCTAAAAGCAGGCAATGTTAGTAAAAATAAGGGAGAAATTAGGCCAATACAGATTCTTCTTGCAATAATTCGTTGTAAAAAGCATCATATGCATCAACATAAGTATCGCTATTCTGATAATCGAGACAAGGGATTCCGCTTTTCTTTATCTGACTGTTTACAGTAGTTTCTAAATCGCTACTACCTTTTATTACCGCATCAGAGTAATTTAAAGCAGAGCTGAGCAGTCCATTGTAGGATTGATTTTTTAAATCTTTTGTATCTGAGGCACTCATATCATTCATCATAGCGCGTTTGGCATAGTCAGAATTAAATTCCTCTTCAAACTTATCGTTATACACCGAAGTGATAATTTTAGAATTTGCAAACATAGGGCTGTCTTTATATCCGGTACGCACATACATAGGTACTAAATAAGACATCCAACCATGACAATGAATAATGTCAGGAGCCCATCCAAGTTTTTTTACTGTTTCCAAAACGCCTCTACAGAAGAATATCATTCTTGCATCATTGTCTTTAAGAAACTTTTTCTTTGAATCTCTTATGATCACTTTTCTATGAAAATATTCTTCATTGTCAATAAAGTATACCTGCATTCTTGCCGCTTGAATAGAGGCAACTTTTATGATTAATGGATAGTCGTTTTCGTCTATAATTAAATTCATTCCGGATAAACGAATAACCTCATGCAATTGATTTCTTCTTTCATTAATGCAGCCATATCTGGGCATAAAGGTTCTTATTTCAGATCCTTTTTCTTGTATTCCCTGCGGAAGATATCTACAGATAGAAGAAATTTCGTTTTCAGATACATAAGGGGTTATTTCGCTGGATACGTAGAGAACTCTTTTACTCATATTTAATTTAATGGATATTTTAGAATGAAAATTCTGATCGGTGTGCAAAGATACGAATATTGTACCTATTTTTCAATTCAAACACAAGGATTGAGGTAAAATATTTCAATAATTAATTACTAATCAGAGAATTGCAAATATTATTCCACTAACGCTTCAATTATGCTTAAAATTGCACTTTAATAAGAAAAAAACAAGCACTTATGCTCATCTTTACTAAAATAGAAGAATACCAACGCTGGCAATCTCTAAAGAATCCGGATCATGTTTGTTTTATACCTACCATGGGCGCCTTACACGATGGTCATATATCTCTTATAGAAAAAGCGAAAAAAAAGAACGCACAAATTATTGCGAGTATTTTTGTCAATCCCATTCAATTTAACGATCAAAAAGACCTTGAATCCTATCCAAGAACTCCTGAAAAAGATATTCAAATGTTGGAAAACTTTGGATGTAATGTTTTGTTCATGCCCGATGTTAATGAAATGTACCCTGATGAAAACTGCAAAAAGCGTGTTGTCGAGCTTGGATTTATCGGTCAAACACTCGAAGGAGAATTCAGAGCAGGCCATTTTGATGGGATGTTAACGGTAGTGAAACGCTTTTTTGATATCATAAAACCTCAAGTGGCTTATTTTGGAGAAAAAGACTTTCAACAACTCAAAATCATTGAGTTCATGGTTAAAAAACTAAAACTGCCTATCTCAATTATAGGGGTGCCAACTAAAAGAGAATCTGATGGATTAGCCATGAGTTCGCGAAACGTTCGTTTATCCAAGACTGAACGACTTGAAGCCAATGTACTTTACAAAGCGCTCAAATATTGTCGAAAAAACAGAGGTAATATTGAAATAGATAAACTGATCACCATAGCAGAACTACAAATCAAAAAATCGGGACTCTTCGAAATTGATTATTTTACAATTGTCGAAAGTGAATCACTTAAACGTATAAGACAATGGCAACCCAATAAAAATATTCGAGCCATTGCAGCTATTAGAACAAAAAAAGTACGTCTGCTCGATAATATTGACATGAGCATTTGATTGACCGTTTGTTTATTTTCTAACTTTGCGCCCCATGTTGATACAAGTATTAAAATCTAAGATACATCGCCTAACGATTACACAGGCAGAATTGCACTATGTCGGAAGCATCACACTTGACGAAGACTTGATGGATGCAGCCGGCTTGTTCGCAAACGAAAAAGTGCAAGTCCTTAATATCAATAATGGAGAGCGACTCGAAACCTATGTAATTAAAGGTGAAAGAGGTAGTGGAGTGGTATGTATGAATGGTCCTGCTGCAAGAAAAATGATGGTAGGTGATGTCATCATTGTAATTTCTTATGGATTGCTTGAAAATGAAAAAGCAAACCAACATCAACCAAAATTGGTATTTCCAGATCAGAATAATAAAATCAATAATTAAACGGCTTGAATAAAAAACTGCAACAAGCACTCAAGTATATTTTTCTATTTATAATAGGTGCTTTTGTTTTGTGGATTACATTTAAAGATGAGGATCTAAATGAGATTTGGATCAAAATAAAACAAGCCGACCCCTTTTATATTTCTTTATCATTAATTCTCGGCTTCTTAGCATTTTTAAGTCGAGCATATCGTTGGATTCTTTTGATTGAGCCAGCCGGACACACTGCTCGAAAATCACAAGCATGTTACGCTCTGATGTCAGGTTACTTTGCCAATCTTGCCCTCCCTCGAATGGGTGAGTTCACACGATGTGCCATGCTGAGTAAAAAAGAAAAAATTCCTTTTGATGTTTTGCTTGGAACCGTCATCGTAGAACGTGTAATTGACTTATTCATGTTGCTGTTCAGTATTGGATTGGTATTAATTTTTGAATGGAGTTTAATGACCGAATTTATCCATACCAATGTACTTACTCCCGATTCATATTTAGTGAAGTACAAAAAGCTTATTGTTATTCTGATAGTCGTCTCTCTTATTCTACTCTTCTTGATTTGGAGAAAACTAAATCAACAAAAAGAGAATCTGCCAAAGAGTATTGTGAAAATTAAAAACCTTGTATCCGGTATTTGGTCTGGAATGAAAACCGTTATCAATCTCAAACGAAGATCGTCATTCATTGCACATACATTGTTTATTTGGATCTGTTATTTTTTTATGACCTACGTCTGTTTCTTTGCACTTGAAGCTACTTCAGGGCTAGGTACTGGTGAAGGTTTATTTGTACTGGTTGCCGGAGGTCTTGGAATGTCTGCACCGGTTCAAGGGGGCATCGGTGCTTATCATTGGATTGTGTCACAGGCTTTAATGTTATTCGATATATCATCTACGGATGGCATAGCATACGCAACATTGGTCCATACATATCAAACGTTATTGGTCATTGTAGCCGGAATTATTTCACTATTTTTATATTCCTTCTCAACAAGTAAAGCTTCCTAATGCACTATTCAGAAATAATTGACCGCAAAATCATCAAAGACGATCAACTGGATTCTTTTATTTTTCGGAATCGCTTCTTAGGGAAGAAAATAGTTTTTACCAATGGGTGTTTCGATCTTATTCATTTAGGGCATGTATCCTATCTGGCAGAAGCTGCTGCTTTAGGTGATTTATTGATCCTTGGAGTGAATGGCGATGAATCGATCAAACGATTAAAAGGAAACTCCCGCCCCATTCAAGATGAAAATTCACGTGTAAGAATTTTAGCTTCTTTTGCCTTTGTTGGGGCAGTTTGTGTCTTTAATGAAGACACTCCTTACAATTTGATATCAAGAATTCTCCCCGATATCCTGGTAAAAGGAAGTGATTATGAGCCAAAAGATATTGTGGGATACGATATTGTAACTAAAAACAATGGAAAAGTGATTACAATTGATTATCTTCACGGGTACTCGACAAGCAATATTGAAGAAAAGATTTTAAGCGGTAAGAAATAATCTCGATTCTACTGAACCCTGTAAGCGATCCTTCGTAAATTCTTTTGATTTAAGTTTTATTAAACAAATAAAGTCATGAAGATATTATCTTTTGTATTGGCTGGGTTTTTAATCCTATCATTTAGTTCTTGCGAAAACAAGCAGTGGTTACAATCAGAAAAAAAACTCAAAAAAGAAATTCAAGGTTCTTGGCAAAGAATTTATGCCAGTCCCAGTATCGAAAACCGGTACGAACATTGGATCTTTAATGATGGTGCCATTTATATTACGAAACGCAATACAGACGGGTCTATCGATACAACCGATCATGGTAAATATCGTATTGATGCAACTATGTTTGAGCCTTTCTTAATTACTTCCGATTTAGAACAACATGTACCAAATGTTTCAATGGAAAAATTAAATGGTAAATGGACCATAGTTGAATTGGAAGACGGTATTCTCTATATCGCTCACCAACCAGAAAATTCTGGTGTAATTCAAAGGGAGTTTATCAAGAAATAAAAAATCAGCTATTCAATAATTAATTCTTTACTTTGGTGATATGTCCAAAGTAAAGACTGTTTTCTTTTGCAAAAACTGTGGTGCCGAGTCTGGCAAATGGGTTGGCAAATGTCCTTCCTGCAACGAATGGAATACATACATTGAAGAACTTAAAGTTAAAAATGGCAACAGTTCATTAAAACTTGAAAAAAGAAATACAGCTCCACAAAGTTTAACCCATATTGAAGAACATAAAGCTCACTTTATTCAAATTACCGACAAAGAACTCAGTAGAGTTTTGGGAGGAGGAATAGTACCCGGTGCTATTGTTCTCTTGGGTGGTGAGCCGGGCATCGGAAAGTCTACCTTGCTTTTACAATTGATGCTTCAGGAGAGCAATATTAAAACACTATATGTTTCTGGTGAAGAAAGCGAACAACAATTAAAACAGAGAGCGCTGCGGGTAGGCGCGGCACACAGCAATAGTTTCATTTTGTGTGAAACCGACACGAGAAACATATTTAAGCATTTAAAGGAGTTACAACCCGATTTAATCATCATAGATTCTATTCAAACTATGCACTCCGATTTGCTTGAAGCTTCAGCCGGAAGCATTAGTCAAATTAGAGAAACAGCTGCTGAATTTTTACGCTTTGCCAAACAAAATAATACTCCTGTATTTTTGATTGGGCACATTACAAAAGAAGGAATAATTGCAGGCCCTAAAATATTAGAGCATATGGTCGATACAGTACTTCAGTTTGAAGGCGACCGTCATCATGCCTATCGTATGGTGCGGTCCATCAAAAACCGATTTGGCTCTACATCAGAATTGGCCATTTATGAAATGCGACCTGAAGGTTTAATTGCAGCCGAAAACCTATCCGATATTTTTATTACACAACGCAATCAGCCTATCAGTGGAAATGCTATTGCTGCTACAATGGAAGGCATTCGGCCTATGTTTATAGAAGTGCAAGCATTAGTCAGTTCTGCTGTTTACGGAACTCCACAAAGGTCTTGCACCGGATTCGATATCAAGCGTTTCAATATGCTCTTAGCAGTTTTAGAAAAAAGATGCGGATTCAAGTTAGCCGCCAAAGATTCCTTTTTAAATATTGCAGGAGGCATTCGCATTGAGGACCCTTCAGTCGATTTAGCCATTATAAGCGCAACTCTTTCTTCTGCAGAGGATCTTCCAATTGATTCAATGAACTGTTTTTGTGGTGAGGTCGGTCTTACCGGTGAAATAAGACCGGTGAGCAGAATTGAAAACAGAATTAAGGAAGCAATAAAGCTTGGTTTTGAATCATTCTATTGTTCCTCCTATAATCTGAAAGGACTCGATAAAACCTTGCTTAGTCAAATAAAAACAATACCGGTTAATCGTGTTGACGAAGTGTTCAAACATTTATTTGGCTAATCGTTTCCCTTCATTCGTCAATGAGTTAAATACGTATTTTTGCCCTCATGACAAATAATGCTGATCTATTTAAAAATATCATTTCTCATTGCAAGGAATATGGATTTATTTTCCAGTCCTCTGAAATTTATGATGGCCTAAGTGCCGTTTATGACTATGGTCAAAATGGAGCGGAACTGAAAAATAATATTCGCAACTATTGGTGGAAAGCCATGGTGCAAATGAATGAAAATATTGTTGGAATTGATGCCTCGATCTTTATGCATCCTACCACTTGGAAAGCATCCGGTCACGTTGATGCTTTTAATGATCCATTAATCGATAATAAAGATTCAAAAAAAAGATATAGAGCAGATGTTCTAATAGAAGAACATATTGCTAAGATTAATGCTAAGATTGAAAAGGAAGTTGAAAAAGCAGCTAAACGTTTTGGGGATTCATTTGACAAAAAACAATTCGTAGAAACCAACGCAAGAGTTATTGAATACAACAATAGAATTTCTCAGATCAATCAAAGATTTAAATCAGGTCTAGAGTCAAACAATCTTGATGAAATAAGACAAATCATTTTAGATTGTGAAATCGTTTGTCCAATATCCGGTTCAAAAAACTGGACTGAAGTTCGACAATTTAACCTAATGTTTTCAACACAAATGGGAAGTGTATCTGAGGATTCAAACACCATTTATCTGCGCCCCGAAACTGCACAAGGAATTTTTGTAAATTTTTTAAATGTTCAAAAAACAGGACGAATGAAAATTCCATTTGGAATTGCTCAAACTGGGAAGGCTTTTAGAAATGAAATCGTGGCTCGCCAATTTATATTCAGAATGCGAGAGTTTGAACAAATGGAGATGCAGTTCTTTGTTAAGCCGGGTAGTGAAATGCAATGGTATGCTCATTGGAAAGAACAGAGAATGCTCTGGCATAAATCGTTAGGATTTTCAAGTGACGCTTACCGATTTCATGACCATCTAAAATTAGCACATTATGCCAATGCCGCATGCGATATTGAATTCAAATTTCCATTCGGATTTAAAGAGTTGGAAGGCATACATTCTAGAACCGATTTTGATTTAAAGAATCACGAATTGCATAGTGGTAAGAAACTTCAATATTTCGATCCTGAAGAAAATACCAACTATATCCCATATGTTGTGGAAACTTCAATTGGATTAGATCGTATGTTTTTGGCAATTCTCTCCGCTGCATATACTGAAGAAAAATTAGAGGACGGAAGTGATCGTGTGGTATTAAAAATTCCGACATTCTTATCACCTTATCAAGTAGCAATACTTCCATTAGTTAAAAAAGATGGGCTGCCTGAAAAAGCGAGGGAAATAGTTGATCAACTAAAGTTTGAATACAATTGTCAGTACGAAGAAAAGGATTCGATTGGTAAAAGATACAGAAGACAAGATGCAATTGGCACACCCTATTGCATTACTGTTGATCACCAATCTTTGGAAGATCATACGGTGACAATACGCGACCGTGACTCAATGGTTCAAGATCGAATTGAAATATCTAAAATAAATGAAATTGTGAAAGATAAAGTGAGCTTACAAAAAGTACTAAGCGCTTAATGCAATTTTAGCACTGATCAAAGAAACTCTTTTTGTTACCACTGCATTAGATGTTTGTACTCTTATGAAATAATATCCCGGCTGACAGTTGGACAAATTAAGAGACATCATATTCTCATTCAGAAACATTATTTGATTTTTTGGAACAATATTTCCAAGCATATCGAATACAATAATCTTTACGCTTTGCAGTGATTGTTGATCTTTAAATCGAATATTCACAAGGTTAGAAGTAACTAAAGGTGAAATATCTATCCCTGAGTTATTCCTTTGAAAATTTAATCCACCGGCATTATCAACTCCGGCCATTCCGCTTTGAATATTGGATAGGGCAAACACAATCATTAAGATAAAGGCTGAACTGAGATATAACTTTTTCATGATCTTAAAGTTTTGTTTATTGTAATGTAATACATCACAATCCAAAAATCATGCTTTTCTACTTATTGTTATAGGTATTCATAACAAAATTAAGTCCGGAAAAGGTAAAATTCATTATGGCTTCACAGGACAAGCTAATTCTGGCTTCTAAAAGCCTTTTTTCTTCATCACTCCATTCGCCTAAAACATAGTCAACTTGCTTGCCTTTATTAAATTCATTGCCAATGCCAAATCGTAATCGAGCGTAATTATCTGATTTAAGAATCTCGGTAATATCTTTGAGTCCATTGTGACCTCCATCTCCCCCTTTTGCCTTTATACGTATTTGACCAAAAGGTAAGGCAAGATCATCTACAAGCACAATTAGCTTATCGATAGGAATATTCTCTGATTGCATCCAGTATTGCACTGCCTTTCCACTCAGATTCATGAAGGTGGTAGGCTTTATCAGCACTATGGTTCTACCTTTGTTTTTAAACTGACTCACAAATGCATGACGATCTAAAACAAAAGATGCTCTCGCTTTATCGGCAAGAGCATCTGCAATTTTAAAACCAATATTGTGTCTGGTATTATCGTATTCAGGTCCTATATTGCCTAATCCGGCTACCAGATATTTCAAAATACCAATAGATTAATCTTCTTTCTTATCTTCTCCGGATTCTGAGGAAGCAGAATCCGCTGTAGGTGCTGCTGCAGCAACAGGAGTCTCTTCAACAACCTGACGGGTAACTCGAACCGCAACTACAATATTATTCGGAGAGTCTAAAAACGTAACTCCTTTCATATCTATATCTGCAACACGAATACTATCACCAATCATCAATTTCTCAACATTCAATTCTACTCGATCCGGAAGATCAGCCGGAAGTGCCTTAACACTTAGTTTACGTGCTTTAATCATAAGCTTTCCTCCCATTTTTACACCTTCAGAACTACCATTGATTTGAACCGGCACAGACATTTTTACTGGCTTGTCATCGTGCACTTGAAGAAAGTCAATGTGTAATATTTCATCTGTTACAGGATGGAATTGAATTTCCTGAATGATACACTTTACATTAGCACCTTCTAGTTCAATATTCACTAAGTATACTTCTGGAGTATAGATCAAGTCTCTTAAGCTAAGCTTAGGAGTAGAAAAGTGTAAACTTTCTTTTCCACCATATACGATACAAGGTATACTCTCCCTCTCTCTGATTTCACGCAATCCTTGCTTTGATAAATCAGTTCGTTTCTCGGCTTTAATTTCAAATGTTTTCATTCTTTATTGTTGTATTATGCTTTTATAAATAATGGACTTATAGATTCGTATGCGTAAACTTTGTGTATTGCTTTTGCAAACAAAGCACCTGAACTTAACATACGTATTTTACTTGATTTTCCTTTGAGCGGAAGTGTGTCACAAACTACCAATTCAGTTAATAATGAATTTTCAATTTTTTCAATTGCATTACCACTAAGTACAGGGTGTGTACACAATGCGCGTACAGATTTTGCACCATGGTCAACCAACAAAGCCGCTGCTTTACATAAAGTTCCACCGGTATCAACAATATCGTCCACCAAGACAATATTCTTTCCTTCAATATCCCCAATCACCTGCATACCATCCACTTCGTTTGCTCTTTTCCTTCTTTTGTCAATGATGGCCATATCGGCTTTAAAGTACTTAGCATATTCTCTCGAACGATGAACTCCGCCCATGTCGGGAGCACATATTACTAAGTTATCTAACTCCAATTCTTTTATATAAGGCACAAAAATAGTTGAAGCATCTAAATGATCAACCGGCACATCAAAAAAGCCTTGTATTTGAGGAGCGTGTAAATCCATCGTCATTACTCTGGTCACTCCTGCTGCACTCAGAAGATTAGCAATTAGCTTTGCTGCTATCGCTACCCTTGGCTTATCTTTTCGATCACTTCTAGCAAAACCAAAATAAGGTATAACAGCAGTAATATAGTGTGCTGAAGCACGCTTGGCCGCATCAATCATCAACAACAGTTCGAATAAATTATCTGTTGGGGCAAAAGTTGATTGAATTAGAAATACATCACATCCCCTAACCGATTCATCAAATGAAGGAGAGAACTCACCATCGCTGAATCGAGTAACAGTAACTTCGCCCATAGGAGACCCATATTGCTCAGCTATTTGTTCAGCCAAATATCTTGATCCGGATCCTGAAAATATCTTTACCTGTGATTCCAATGATTGTTACGGTTTTTTGAAAAATGGGACGCAAATTAACAAAAAATAAAGCAGGTCTCCAAAATATTATTTAGTATCCAAAAGCCTTATTTCTCAATAATTTCAATAGAATCCACAAACACACTTTTTTTTAATCAATATATCAATTTTATGCATTTTTTAATTAAAAAAATTACCTTCGCAATCCAAATTTATGCCCGGGTGGCGGAACTGGTAGACGCGCCAGACTCAAAATCTGGTGATGGCAACATCGTGGGGGTTCGATTCCCTTCCCGGGTACCAGGAAAAAGCAGCGATCATGGCTGCTTTTTCTTTGTTTTTATATTTTTATTCCAATGATCCAAAAGCCCAGTTTCGATGAGATTTATATGGAATTAGCTAAAAACCTTAGCAAAAAATCTCATTGTGTTAAGATTCAAGTGGGAGCCGTACTCACTAAAGAAACACGAATCATTTCTTTAGGCTATAATGGCCCTCCTGCCGGAACACACAATTGCGATGAAGAATGGCCAAACGTAGGATGTCCACGTTCAGTACGCGGTGGGTGTTCTTTGGCTTTGCACGCTGAAGAAAATGCAATTTTATATGCGGCAAAAAATAAAGTCGATTTGGAGGGATCAACATTATACATCACCTTATCGCCTTGCATTTCATGTGCTCGAATAATATATACTACCGGAATTAAAGAGGTGGTTTATCTGAACAAGTATTCTGAGTATAAAAAAATAGAATTTGAGGAAGGAATAGACTTTTTAGAAAAATTTGGTGTTGTAGTAAGACAGTTGGCGAGTGAGCCAATATAAAAGGAGAAATAATAAAAATGAGTTTTTATAAAAAATACAAATACTACTACCCTATATTCTTTTCACTAGTACTCGTTGCCGGAATATTAATTGGAAACAATATACGATCACCATTTATTTCCGCTTCGTATTATTATTCTTCCAAACCTGGTCAATTTAGTAAGCTTACAGAAATCATTAATTACATTCAACAAGAGTATGTAGATACCATCAATGCTCAGGAGTTGGTGGATGAATCAATCACTCAAATATTAAATAACCTCGACCCGCACAGCAGCTATATACCTGCTGAAGATTTATCTGCATTGAACGAACCTTTGCAGGGAAACTTCGATGGAATTGGAATTGAATTTCACATCCAAAACGATACGGTTATGGTGGTGAGTCCAATATCAGGGGGACCAAGTGAACAAGTCGGGATTTTAGCCGGAGATAAAATAGTATTGGTAGATGGAAAAAATATAGCCGGAATCGGAATTGTCAACACAGATGTGATGAAACTTCTTCGTGGCCCCAGCAATACAAAAGTTAAAGTTGGAATTTTCAGAAGAGGATCGAAAAAGATTTTAGAATTTACGATTACGCGCGGAAAAATTCCAATCTACTCAGTTGATGTTAAATACCTTACTGCCGATTCTATTGGTTACATAAAGATCAGTCGTTTTGCTGCAAACACATTTGATGAGTATAAATCTGCTTTTAATGAACTATCATCAATGGGAATGAAAGCATTGGTATTAGACCTCAGAGGAAATCCGGGTGGCTATCTTGAAGCGGCTACACAATTAGCCGATGAGTTTTTAAACAATGGAAAAACTATAGTTTATACGCAAGGAAAATCTCGCCCAAAGTCAATTTATAAAGCTACCTCCAAAGGAGATTATGAATCAAATCCTCTGTATATTATGATTGATGAAGGATCAGCCTCAGCATCTGAAATTGTAGCAGGAGCTGTGCAAGATTGGGATCGTGGAACTATTGTTGGCAGGCGCTCATTTGGCAAAGGATTGGTACAAGAACAAGCAGAATTTCCTGATGGATCCGCCTTGCGACTGACTGTTTCGCGATATTATACTCCTACAGGAAGAAGTATTCAAAAACCCTACGATCAGGGTGCAGAAGAATATTACAATGAGATAAACAAACGAATTGAACATAAAGAGTTAAACAATAAAGACAGTATCGTTTTTACAGACTCTTTAAAATTCAAAACTCCTGGTGGAAAAACAGTGTATGGCGGAGGAGGTATAATGCCGGATGTTTACATACCCTTGGATACTATTGGTATTACCGAATATTACCGACAAATTGTTTACCAAGGTCTAGTAACTGCATTTTGTTACGATTATATCGATCAAAACAGAAACAAGTTAAAAAAGTACAAATCATTTGAAGATTTTAACGCTAAGTTTCTAAATGAAAACTCAATTCATACACAGTTTATAACCTATGTATCCAAAAACGGAGTTTCGTTTAATGCAATTGATTGGTCATCATCTTCGTATGTATTAACCACACAGATCAAAGCCTATATCGCTCGCAATCTTTATAAAAATGAAGGGTTCTATCAAGTGTTGCAAGAAATAGATAACACATTAATAGAAACCTATAAACTCGTACGGAAATCGTATTAGATTTTTATCAATTTACTGATCTGTCTTCTCATTTGATTTCGAAGTTCTACGGTATAAAAACCTTTTGGTAGTAACTCCAAGTCTAAGCTAAATTGATTGATCCCTTCCATGCCTGTAAGAGTAGTTTGATACACTATATTCCCTCGTGTGTCACGGACAACCAAATCGAGTTGTTCTCCGTCATCGGAATAAAAAACTACATGAGTTTTATCATTTGCAGGATTTGGCTTCAGCTGATACAACGCTTGTCCATTGTATTGAATAGCCAATGTTTTTGAATATTCAAACTCACCATTTAAATCTACTTGCTTGAGGCGATAGTAGCTTAAACCCAATACCGGCTGATCATCAGAGAAACTATACTCCAATATAGAAGAAGAATTACCGCTAGCTTTCTTAGAGCCAATACTCTTAAACTGATATCCATCCGAACTTCTCTCTACTTCAAAGTAATCGCTATTCCATTCTGTTGCGGTTGTCCATTTTAAAAGCACTTCATTGGTTTTTGGAATGGCAGAAAAGTCTAGCCATTCTACCGGCAGTGTTATACTGCAATCTAAGGACGCTCCATTGCTTAATACCCAGTTCAATGTAAATCCAGCTCCGCCTGGGGTCCATTTGTTTATCAATACATAATAAACTTCTCCTGCTAATACCGGCATATCTTGAACCCAACCATCACCTAGTACATCTTCTGATTGATCGGTAGCAATTGCATTTAGTCCTGTAGTTCCAGTATTGCTGGCGTAAGAACATCGAACCGGAGCACCTAAATTACCACAAGTGGTGTTGGGACCATAAATAGAAAAGTCATAATCATCGGCTGTTACATTTGGCACTATATTCAGCCCTAAAGTCCCCGAAGTTTGTATTCTTATTTGATACCAGTTTGAATAGTTTTCACTCAAAACACAGCCTGTATTTCCATCAGACACTAATCCTGGACCGGTACTGGCATCAGAGAATGATGAGTCAGAACATATAGCTGTAAAGTTTCCACAATCGGAATTACTGATTCCACTTGGGCCATAGTTACAGGGAACACAATTGAAGGTAGCAACCCAACCTGGATAGGTTATTGAGAAATCGCTGTAGTGCACAAAGGTCAAGCAACCGCTTTCATCAGTAGAAGTGAAAGGGCCTAACCCTGCTCCCATACATTGCTGATAAGAATTGCATGTACCTGTAAAAGCGGATCCTCCAGGAAACTGTGGACTCCATTGGGTTGGTCCATTTAATATGGTAAGTCCATCATATCCTGGCTCCAAACTAAAATTTTGGAATTGAACTCTCATGCACATTCCTGCTTGATCAGGACAAAAAGTTCTATAGACACTATTGATGTTTAAATCATAATTTCCGGATGATCCACCATTGTCGCTATAAGTACCTCCACATGTATTTACCATTGGTGTCCCAACATAGGTATTCTGAAGGCCGACCGTTGGGTGCAGGTAATTGGGCGTTCCGGGATTTGAAGGGCATACTTCACAACTGATGATAGCACTCCAACCCGGACGGTTGTTCGAATTATTAGAAACAAAACGAAATGTTATACTTCCACTGGATGCCAACAATGATGGAGGCAAAGTTGAACCAGAATAACTTCCAATAAATGGTGATGAAGTTGTAGTGCCATCATATGCATGCAATACATCAAAACCTGATTGAGTGTTAAAAGAAGTAAACACAACCTTTATGCATGTGCCAGCACCATTAGCAGAGTTAAAAGTCATGGTTTGATTTGAATTGCTAGAATAATTAGAAGAAGCTCCTCCTCCATCATAAAACAAAGCACCGCAAGTGGTTACTGAACTGTTGCTCATCAAATAACCTGTGTTACAGGGTGAGCAAGAGATTGTTGCGCTCCATCCTTGACGAGTAACGTTACCATTTGATGTAAAGCGAAAAGTTAAACAACCACTGGTTGATATTAAAGTGCCGGGATTTGCATTCCCTGAAAAAGTACCAATTAAAGGAGAGGCCGTATTGGGGCCATCGTACACATACAATATGTCATTCCCTCCCTGTGTTCTAAAACTGTTAAACGTAACACGCAAACAATTCCCTGAGCTTGAACAAAATGTTTGAACTAAATTTGAGTTATTAGAATAATCTGCTGCAGAACCTCCATTATCATAAAACGTTCCTCCACAAGTATTCACCGTTCCATTACTCATGTTATACACTTGTGCATTAACATGAAAACTACATACAATTAATACAACAGTGCTTAAAAATAACCTGATTGTTGTTGTCATCTTCCCTATATTCGTTAAGTATTAAAATTTTAACGGGTGGGATTTAGGTTTACGGAATTATACAATAGTACATCTGCATTGACTTAATTTCGTCAATTTATTTGTGAAATATTGATCATACTTGGTAAACACGCTGATAACATTGGTAGAAAATGCTTTAGAAAAATATTCGTTTTCATTTAAGAATGAGCAACTAAGTGGCTTTTTACTGTTTTTTATAGTTTTTTTAAGTCGCTTGCCATTCCTATTTGATGGATATGGTTCAGAAGAAGATGCATGGGGTTTGGCTTTAACCTCTATCAAGATTCATTCAAGTGGGATATATGAGTATTCCCGTTTACCCGGACACCCTTTTCAAGAGTTGGTTTATGCTCTGCTTGCAAATCAAGGAGCTTTTGTTTTCAATTTGTGTACTGCTTTGATTAGCTCGTTTGGATTTCTATACCTATACAAACTAATTTTTCTATTACGTAAAAGCCGAAGCCAAGCTTTTCTCTCCTCTCTTCTCTCTTCTTTTATCCCGATCATTTTTATAAACTCAACCAACGCAATGGACTATATGTGGGCTTTCGCTTTTATAGTCATGTCCATACATTATTTAGTAAAACAAAACATCATAGTTTCTGCTCTTTTCTTAGCTATAGCTTGCGGTTGTAGAGTAACTTCAGTTTTGTTTATTCCATTGCTATTCTATTTTCTATACACACAATTTAAAATAACCAATCTGAGCGTTTACATTAAATTCATTTCCGGTTTTCTATTTTTTTCAATCCTTATTTTCTCTCCACTATTCTACACTTATGGTTTTTCATTTATAAACTTTTATGAGCAGAATTATCCAAGCTTTATGAAAGCTCTTTATAAATTTATTCTTGCTCCTGCAGGATTGGGCGGCTTATTGG
>DAOQTX010000015.1:28468-46899 GCA_035340715.1 Bacteroidia bacterium
GCCAAACTAACTCCGCCTGCAAAAACAGTACTTATCTTATCCATTGCCGGTATAATTATTCACTCTTTGTGGTATTGGTACATGCCTCAAAAATCAGCATTCATGATTCCTGCCCTTATCTTTCCTTGCATCTATTTTGGTATGCAACTAAAGATTAAAGTTCTCAAAGTGATGATAGTATTAATGTTTCTAAGCAATTTTATTTTAGGTATAAATTTAATACACCCGAATAGGGGCAGTAACTTTTCTGAATTAGGTTTCACACATACCATCCAATCGCAAATTGTTGCAATTGATGTCCTCCATGGCCCTTTAATAGCGGACATTCAGAAAAGGAGAAATAAAATTAAGTACGTAAACTTAATCGCAGAGAATCTAAAACAACACCGCAATCCGACAATTTTAATCTGCGGATTTTACTATGCAGAACTTAAGATACAAAGTGACAGCACTTTGTCCGACAATGTTGTTTTAACCTATCATTTATCTGAAGAAGAAATTCAGGAATACCAGAGTGATGAATTTGAAATATACTTTTTACCTGAACAGGACGATGTAAACGATTTATACTTCAATAAAAAATTTACAAACTCTTATGCTTCTATATTCCCTGAGTCGTTGGATTGATCTTGCTGATCTGTTATCAGTTCATTTCCCGTTTTTACATTCTCTTCGTTTGGCGGGAAAAATCTTTTCTGAAAAATGAGTCCGGTTATAATTCCACAAGATATGGAGGCATCGGCTATATTAAACACCGGCTGAAAAAACACAAAGGATTGACCTCCCCAAAATGGAAGCCACTCAGGCAAAATTGTTTGAATGATTGGAAAATAAAACATGTCAACAACCTTTCCGTGCAGTAAAGAACTGTAGCCATTTCCAGGATCGAATGCGGCTATCTGAAACTCAGAAGAAGTAAACAAATAACCATATAGCATACTGTCAATTATATTTCCTAATGCCCCAGCTAATACTAATGAAGTACAGGTTATCAAAAGAGTAGGCTTCTTATCCTTAATAAATCGAACTAAATAATATCCCAATACGACAACTGCGACTAATCGAAACAAACTCAACAACAACTTTCCGGTTTCTCCTCCCCATTGAAGACCAAAAGCCATTCCATTGTTTTCAGTAAAGTGAATGATAAACCAATTGGCAATAACATATTCTTGCCCCAAATACATGTTGGTTTTAATATAGACTTTCAGAATCTGATCAATGATCAGCACTAACAGCACAATAAGTACAGCTCTTTTCACTTAGGTGGAAAAAGAATTAATCGTGATACTGCTGCAATTTAGCTTCAATACTTTGTGTAGTATGCGGTACAGCTCTAAGTCTTTCTTTTTGAATCAACTTACCGGTTACACGGCAAATGCCATACGTTTTATTTTCAATCCGAATAAGTGCATTTTCCAATTGTTCAATAAATTTCTTTTGACGCGCGGCTTGTACTCCTGCTTCTTCTTTCGCTAATGTATCCGAACCATCTTCCAAAACTTTAAAGGTACTGGCTGTATCATCCGTGCCATGATTATTGGCATTGTTTAATATCCCTTGTAAAATTCCAAGTTCTTTGCGTGCATCGGATAGTTTACGATTTATTATTTCTTTGAACTCCATAAGTTCAGAATCAGAATATCGCGCTCTTTTATCTTCTATTTTTGTTTTTACAGAAACCTTTACGGTACTTTTCTTCTGAGTCATTTGCTGATTTGTCTTTCTTGTATTGGTGCTTTTTGTTTTGCTTTTAGGTGCAACTTTCTTTACCGCTTTTTTAACTGTTTTCTTTACAACAATTTTTTTAGCAGGTTTTGTTTTTTTCTTTGCTGTAACTTTTTTGGGGCTAGCTTTTTTCTTAACAGGCCTTACCGCTTTTTTTACTGCCGGCTTTTTCTTCACTGCCTTAGTCTTTTTTGTTGTAATAGCTTTCTTCTTAGGAGCCGATTTTTTAATGGCTTTCTTGGGTGATTTTTTGGCACTTGCCTTTTTAGTTTTCTTTGCCATAATTAATATTTGTTAACACTGGTTAATGTCGTTAGTTCTTCTTCCAAAACAATTTCTATTGCATCTTGAGGCTCTAGTTGATCAACCAGTTCTAGTGATGAAGCTAAAATTTCGTTGCAAATATAATCGAAATTAGATGTAACCGATCTTCTAAGCAAATCATTATTGGTTAATTTAACAGAAATCCTATCCGTAACCTCAAATCCTTTCTCTTTTCGTATGTTTTGTATCCGGTTTACCAATTCGCGCGCAATACCTTCTTGCCTTAATTCATCCGATAGCTCTGTGTCGAGTGCGACTGTTAATTTACCCTGAGTGGCTACTTGCCACCCCGGAATATCCTCTGAAAGAATTTCGGCATCGCCATTTAGTAATTCAAATGAAAAATCATTTTCATTGATCTTTAAGGTACCCTTTTGTTCATACTCATTGATCTGATTTTGAGTTAAAGTTGTTGCCAAGTTTGTCAATTGCTTCATATTTGATCCGACTCTTGGTCCTAATACTTTAAAGTTCAGTTTTAATTTCTTAACAACTAAACCATCGGTATTGGTAACAAATAAAATTTCCTTCACATTAACCTCGCTCAATATGAGGTCTTGTACTTTTTTAATCTCATCCGAAAGTTGTTCGTTTAAAACCGGAATCAAAATTTTTCTCAATGGCTGTCTTACTCGTAGGTTGGCTTTCTTTCTAAGTGAAAGTACCATTGAAGAAATTGTTTGTGCCAGCTCCATTCTTTCTTCTAACTCACGATCCACTTTTGAATCATCATACATCGGGAAGTCCGACAAATGAACCGATTCAAATTTTTGAGTGGATTGATGATGTGTTAAATCTCTATACAATTGATCTGAGAAAAAGGGTGCAATGGGTGACATCATTTTTGACACCTCTGTCAAACAAGTATAGAGTGTATGATAAGCAGCTTTTTTATCATCCGAATATTCTCCTTTCCAAAATCTTCTTCTTGATAGACGAACATACCAGTTACTCAAATGGTCGCAAACAAAATCCTGAAGTAGTCTTGCTGCACGGGTAGGTTCATAATCAGCATACGCGCTATCGACTTCTTTTATCAATGAATTCAACAAGGAAATAATCCAACGATCTAATTCTGATTGATCCTCATCCGATTGTGATGGTTCATCTACTGAATAAGAATCAAGATTGGCGTAAAGCGCAAAAAACGAGTATGTATTATAGAGTGTTCCGAAAAACTTTCGCTGTACTTCAGTAATACCCTCTTCATTGAATCTAAGATTATCCCAAGGCTGTGCATTACTGATCATATACCATCGGGTAGCATCGGGTCCATAGGTTTTGAGAATATAAAATGGATCAACCGCATTGCCCAAACGCTTGCTCATCTTATTCCCGTTTTTATCAAGTACCAGACCGTTTGATACAACATTTTTGAAGGCAACCGAATCGAATAGCATAACCGCTATGGCGTGCAGGGTAAAAAACCATCCTCTGGTTTGGTCTACCCCCTCTGCAATAAAGTCGGCTGGAAAACTATTTTTAAATTGTTCGACATTTTCAAAAGGATAATGCCATTGTGCATAGGGCATAGCTCCTGAATCAAACCAAACATCAATCAAATCTGATTCACGATACAGTGGTTTGCCACTATCTGAAATTAATATAATTTCATCGATGAAGGGTTTATGTAAATCTGAAAGTTTGTCCTCCTTTTCAATAGGATTCTTTTTCATGACACCAGCCGCTATCGATTTTTCAATTTGTGCGTTTAATTCAATCACCGATCCAATGCAGATCATTTCACTCCGATCTTCTGAAACCCATATTGGCAATGGGATTCCCCAAAACCTACTACGGGATAGATTCCAATCAACCAGATTTTCCAACCAATTTCCAAACCTTCCTGTTCCGGTACTTTTGGGTTTCCAGTTAATAGTGTTATTGAGTTCGATCATTCTTTGTCTGAGCGAGGTTGTTCGAACAAACCAAGAATCGAGCGGATAGTATAATATAGGCTTGTCGGTACGCCAACAATGAGGATAGGAGTGTTCATATCGCTCAACTTTGAATGCTTTGTTTTCTTGTTTCAATTTTATAGCAATACGTTCGTCAACAGTCAAATATTTATCGCGCCCTTGAGCCAATCGTGCTTCTTCTTTTTCTGTATCCGTAAGGTATTCTTCCTTAACCGGCTCATTGGCAAAATCGGTAACTTCTTTCACAAAGCGTCCCTGCTTGTTTACCAATGGTACATCGTTACCATCGGCATCTTTAACCATGATACTTTGTATCCCATTCTCATTACAGACTCTAAAGTCATCCGCACCAAATACACTTGCCGTATGCACAATGCCGGTACCATCTTCAGTGGTTACAAAATCGCCTGCGATAACTTCAAATGCTTTTCCATTCGGTTGAACATACGGAAGCAGTTGCTCATATTGAATTCCCTTTAAATCATTGCCTTTTAAAGTACTAATCGTTTTGTATGGAATCTTTTTTTGACCTTCAACATATTCATTCATGGGTAGCTGACTTTGTTCTTCAGAGAAGAATCTTGAAATCAGATCGCTTGCTAATACAATGCATTGCTTTTTGAATGTGTAAGGATTGTATGTTTCAATTAAACTATAACTAATGTGTTCTCCAATGGCTAATGCACAATTAGCCGGCAATGTCCATGGAGTAGTAGTCCAAGCCAAGAAATATACGTCTGACGATAAACTAGAAAATAGTTTTTCGGAACGCGCATTATGGACTACTTTAAATTGTGCAACGACAGAAGTGTCTTTAACATCACGATAGGTGCCGGGCATATTCAATTCATGAGAGCTAAGGCCTGTGCCGGCTGCGGGAGAATATGGCTGTATGGTATAACCCTTATAAAGTAAATCTTTATCATAAAGTTGCTTAAGCAGATGCCATACACTCTCAATATAATGATTGTCGAATGTTATGTATGGATTTTCAAGATCGACCCAATAGCCCATCTTTACTGTAAGATCGTCCCAAACATTCTTATACTTCATTACTTCTTTTCGACAGGCTACATTGTACTCTTCGATGCTAATCTTGGTGCCTATATCGTCTTTTGTAATACCTAAAGTTTTTTCAACCGCCAACTCTATTGGAAGTCCATGTGTATCCCATCCTCCTTTTCGTTCAACGGTATAACCCTTTAGTGTTTTATATCGGCAAAAAATATCCTTAATGGCTCTTCCCATAACATGGTGAATTCCGGGAAGACCATTGGCCGATGGAGGTCCTTCGTAAAATGTAAAATTTTTTTTATCCGAACGACTACTAATCGATTTTTGAAAAATAGCTGAATCTTGCCAAAACGTTAATTGTTCATCAGCTGCCTTGACCAAATCAAGCTGTCGATATTCTTTGTACTTTGCCGTTTTCATAAGAGTTGCGAAGGTAATAAAAATACCCATCTGAGAATGACTCGAAACGACCGAAATTCAGATATAGCGATAGATTTAAGGCAATGTGATCTATCAATGACCGATCAGCTACATAGGATCGGAGCACAGACTTTTTTGGATGCTTATGAAGCTTTTTTCAATAAAGAAGACCTAAACTCCTATATCATTTCTTCCTTTTCGAAGCAACTTTTATTAGAGGAACTAGCTCATCAAAAAATCAGATATTTCCTATTATATATAAACGGTAAAGCCGGTGGGTATTTAAAATTGCGTTGGGACAGAACTTGTACATGCTCCATTTCCTTGCCGAGTTTAGAGTTAGAGCGAATTTATGTTTTGAAAGAATTCTATAGAATGAAAACCGGAAGATATATGTTGGAACGAACAATTGCTTTTGCACTCAACAATCAATTTCGCAGCATACATTTAGGGGTTTGGCAAGAAAATAAACGAGCTATCGAATTTTATACTGCAAATGGATTTAACATCTGTGGAATAAAAAAATTCCAGTTGGGAAGCTATGAGAATGATGACTTTATAATGAGTCGTGCTCTTTAGTTTTTCCTTTTGTAGATCGGAACCGTGCTACAGGGTTCTCCATACATGAGGCTGGAAACAAAAGGAATAAGTTTCTGACCAAATGCTACATATGCTGATTCGCTATAATATTCTGATGAACATCCTTTAATGATAACCTTAGCATCTCGATAGAGTTCGGAATTGAATTCATTAATTTTCACTAATAGATAATCTTGAATCGCTTGTTGTTTATTTCCAAAATGCACTGAAGCAGCTATGCCATTGAGTGATTGCGACAATAAAAGAAAAGTCCACTTAGGAAGCAAAGCATCAGAGCTGCAAAATATTGCTACATGTTTATTTGTATATGGCTCCCAGTTGTTTTGCTTTAATTTTTCTCTAAAATCTTTTTCCTTCAAAAGGATTTCTTCAAACAACCAACCCCGAATATCCAATTCAACAAAGTCCGGAATTGGAAACAATTCTTCAAGGTCTAATACAATTAATCCACTTGACTGAACTCGATTTATTATTTCTTGATTACCGTCCATGATTACCACATTCCAAGTTCTAATTTGGCTTCTTCGCTCATCATATCTTTTTCCCATGGAGGATCAAAAGTTACTTCAACTTTGGCTGAATTCACCTCAGGAAGTCCTTTAATCTTTTCTTCGATTTCAACCGGCAACGATTCTGCAACCGGACACGCGGGAGAAGTCAATGTCATTTGAACGATAACATCATTTCCTAATGAAACGTCAATATTATAGATCAATCCAAGCTCTAAAATATTAACCGGAATTTCAGGATCATAGCAGGATCGCAATACATCTACAACTCTTTTATTTAAGGGAATTATATTTTGGATTGAATCAATCATTTTTTGCAGATAAAGCCAGTGCGTAATATTTTACTTGTTTAATTATGGCAACCAGTCCATTTGCTCGGGTTGGTGCTATATGTTTTTGTAGTCCAATTTCTTCGATAAAATGAATGGGAGCATTAAGTATTTCATCAGGTGTTCTGTTCTGTAGCAACTTCATTAACAAAGCTATTTCACCTTTTACAAAAACAGAATCACTATCACAGTGAAAAAACAAACGTTCACCTTTTCGTTCCGGAAAGATCCATACGCTCGATTGGCAGCCTTTCACTTTATTCTGATCCACTTTGTATTCAGGCGGCATTGGATCTAATTTTTGCCCTAGTTCTATGATGTAATGATATCTATCGGGCCATTGATCGAACAATTCAAAATCTTCTACTATTTCTCTATCTATTTCTGCTACACTTTTCATCTCAATAGTTTTATTCCTTGTTTTGTGGCTGAGATAAATTGATCGATTTCTTCTTTAGTATTATAAAACAATATTGAAGCACGTAGTGTACCGGGAATATTAAACCGATCCATAACAGGTTCGGTACAATGATGGCCTGTTCGAACTGCAATACCAAATGTGTCTAGATACATTCCTAAATCCAAATGATTGACTCCTTCTACTATAAATGATGCAACCCCCGACACTTTAGAAGCGGTTCCAATCAATCGCACTCCATCTATACTTGATAACTGATTGCGCATATAATTCAACAAATAATCTTCATATTGTTCAACAGCCGATCGGTTTATCGAATTCCAATAATCAATGGCAGCACCTAGGCTAATGACTCCTTCAATATTAGGAGTGCCTGCTTCGAATTTAAATGGTAAATCATTATAAGTAGTTTCGGTGAAGCTCACATTTTTGATCATCTCACCGCCACCTTCAATTGGTTTCATTTCACTTAACCACTTTTTCTTACCATACAATACGCCTATTCCTGTTCCCGCCATCATCTTATGTCCTGAAAAGGCAAAGAAATCTACATCGAGTTGTTGCACATCAATTCTTTGATGACATACTGCTTGTGCTCCATCCAACAGTACTGGAATATTATTCTGATGTGCTAAGTCAATAATCTTTTCTGCCGCATTCACTGTTCCAAGTGAATTACTCACATAGCAAATAGAAATGAGTTTTGTCTTTTCATGGATTGACTCTTTGAATTTTTCCATATTCAACTCGCCACTATCCAAAATAGGTATTACTTTTAGTCGAGTATTAAATTGTTCACAAATCATTTGCCAAGGAACAATATTGCTATGATGTTCCATTTCGCTGATCAGTATTTCATCGCCCTCTTTTAAAAAAGTTTGAGCGAATGATTTAGCTATTAAATTAATGGAAGCGGTAGTGCCGGAAGTGTAGATAATCTCTTGTTCGCTTTGGGCATTGATGAAGTTTTTAACTTTCACCCTCACATCTTCAAAAGCAGCACTAGCTTCCTGACTAAGGAAATGAACCCCTCGATGGACATTTGCATTGTAGGTTTTGTAATACTGACTGATTGCATCAATTACCTGCTTAGGTTTCTGAGAGGTGGCAGCATTGTCCAGATAGATCAGCGGTCTCTGGTTAACTTCTTGTGTTAGAATCGGAAAATCATTTCGCAAAACCGCAGGATCAAAACCGAGCTGATCTGATGGTATGAATAATTCCTTTTCCATTTTTTAATCCGGAAAATTTTCTTCCGCTTTTCTAGTTAAGTAGGTCTTGATCGGATCTTGAATTACTTTGTTGATCAATTCAGCAGAATAGGCATGCATCAACATTTCACGTGCTTCGTTAAAACCAATACCTCTGCTTTGCAAATAAAACAATGCCTCTTCATCCAATTGTCCGGTAGTAGCCCCATGAGAACATTTTACATCATCGGCAAATATTTCCAGTTGAGGTTTCGCATACATATGCGCCTCATCTGAAAGCAATAAATTTTTATTCTCTTGAAATGCATTTGTTTTTTGAGCTGCTTGCCGAACAAATACTTTTCCATTAAAAATTCCTGTTCCATTATGTCCTGCAATGCCTTTATAAAGCTCATAACTAACCGAATGAGGAGCTATGTGATCTACAAGGGTATGATTGTCGATTAATCTGTTTTTACCCGCAAGATAAAGTCCATTTAAATGTGCTTCAATATCACGCCCTAATAGTCGAATGATAAGATTGTTTCGACAATAAGTTCCGCTTAACGCAAAAGTATGTATTGAGAAATGAGCTCCGTCTTTTAACTCTGCAAAAGTTTGATCCATTGCAAAGGAATTTTCCTTTCCTTCTTGAATCTTCAACCAATCAATTTTTGAGTTTTTATCTCCAAATATTTCAGTAACTAAGACTGAACTGTGTTTAGAATCGCCTGAAGTGGTATAGTGATGAATCACTCGAGCGGAGCTGTTTACTCCGGCAATGAACAAAATGCGTGGCGCTGTAGAAATTTTTTCGATGCTCTCATAATGCTCCGAAATAAAAATATCATTTTCTAATGTAACCCCATCTGGAATATACACTACAAGTATATCGGAGAACATTGCCGTATTTAAATGGGTATAAACATCTGAATTGGCTTGTGCTGTGCAATTAAGATATCGCTTAATGTCAATCTGAGCCGGCACTCCGTGTATCGAACCAATGTAGACTCCGTTTGATTCCGTTTCAATTCTGCTGGCTTGATGATCTAATCTGCCGTTAAAGAATTGAAGAAGATGTATTTTACTGTCAAAAGTTTGAAGCAGTTCATTATCAATTGCAGCTTGTTTTTTATCATTTGAAGAACCAAAACTTCCTAAAGAACTATTAAACAATTCAGGCTTGGTGTATTTGTATTCTTCATCTTTTGAATGAGCAAACCCATCATTAATATGTACAGATGCCAATTTCTTAAGTTCCAATATAAAAGGATTGCCGGAAAAATACATTGCGGTTTGATCTGCTTCTTCTATCACGTTGCCTGTATATGAAATTTGAGTTGTTAAGGTCATATTACTTTATAAAAATTAAACAGAGGTGCTTTCAGTCTTCAACCAATCGTACCCTTTTTCTTCCAATTCCAAAGCCAATTCTTTGGTACCTGTTTTTACAATTCTTCCTTTGTTTAGCACATGAACAACATCCGGAACGATATAATCTAGCAATCGTTGATAGTGAGTAATTACTATGAATGCTTTGTTCTCTGCTTTAAGTTTATTTACTCCATTGGCTACAATGCGAAGTGCATCAATATCCAGACCTGAATCGGTTTCGTCAAGAATAGCAAGTATCGGATTTAGCATGGCCATTTGAAAGATTTCATTTCTCTTTTTTTCTCCTCCTGAAAATCCTTCATTGACAGCCCTTGTGGTTAAGCTCTTATCCAACTCTACCAATTGCATTTTCTCTTTCATCAATTTTAAAAAATCTTTTGAATCCAATTCAGGCATTTGATGATGTTTTCTAATTTCATTCACTGCTGACTTTAGAAAGTTGGCATTGCTTACACCCGGAATTTCAACCGGATATTGAAAGGCAAGAAACAACCCTTCTCTTGCTCTTTCTTCGGGCGACATTTCTAACAAATCTTTTCCGTTAAATAAAACTTCTCCACTCTCAACTTCGTAATCTTCTCTTCCGGCCAAGACAGAAGCCAATGTACTTTTACCTGATCCGTTAGGCCCCATTATGGCGTGTATCTCACCAGCTTTTACTTCCAGATTCAATCCATTCAATATTTTTTTTCCTTCGATGGATGCACTTAAATTCTTAATTGTTATCATTTTTTTATTTTCTCTTTAATTATCCTACACTTCCCTCTAAAGTTATTGCTAAAAGCTTTTGCGCTTCAACAGCAAACTCCATAGGTAATTGATTAAACACTTCTTTGCAATATCCATTTACAATCATACTTACCGCATCTTCTGTTGACAATCCTCTTTGATTGCAATAAAAAATCTGGTCCTCTCCAATTTTGCTAGTAGTCGCTTCATGCTCCACTTTTGCACTTTGGTTGTTAACTTCTAAATATGGAAACGTATGTGCTCCACATTGATCTCCAAGCAACAAACTGTCACACTGAGAAAAATTTCTTGCATTGGTAGCTTTGCTTCCGATGCGCACCAGACCTCTGTAACTGTTTTGAGAAAAACCAGCACTGATTCCTTTCGAAACAATGGTGCTTTTAGTATTTCTACCAATATGAACCATCTTAGTGCCTGTATCGGCTTGTTGATGATTTTTGGTAACCGCTACCGAATAAAATTCTCCGATTGAATGATCCCCTTTAAGGATTACGCTTGGATATTTCCAGGTAACAGCGGAACCTGTTTCTACTTGAGTCCAGGAAATTTTCGAATTAGATCCTTCACAAACTCCTCGCTTAGTTACAAAATTGTACACGCCACCTTTTCCATTTTTATCTCCTGGATACCAGTTTTGAACGGTACTGTATTTCACATTCGCATCTTTCATAGAAATAATTTCTACTACAGCGGCATGCAATTGATTTTCATCTCTCATTGGAGCGGTACATCCTTCTAGGTAAGAAACTTGACTGCCTTCATCGGCCACAATTAAAGTTCTTTCGAATTGACCGGTTCCTGCGGTATTGATTCTAAAATAGGTGGACAACTCCATCGGACAGCGTACCCCTTTTGGGATATAGCAAAAAGAACCGTCACTAAAAACAGCCGCATTTAATGCCGCATAAAAATTATCGGTATAAGGCACTACAGAACCTAAATATTTTTTAATCAACTCGGGATGTTCGTGCACCGCTTCTGAAAAGGAACAGAATATGATGCCGAGTTCTTTAAGGCTCTCACGAAAAGTAGTCTTTACAGAAACACTGTCGATTACCGCATCAACGGCAACTCCTGCCAATCGCTTTTGCTCATCTAATGAAATGCCTAGTTTGTCAAATGTGGCTTTCAATTCCGGATCAAGTTCGTCTAAACTATTGAGTGTTGGTTTTTGTTTAGGTGCTGCATAATAAATGATTTTATCGAAGTCAACTTTTTTGTAGTTCACGTTTGGCCATTCAGGCTCTGTGAGCGTTAACCAATGGCGATAAGCCTTTAAACGGTATTCCAAAAGAAACTGAGGTTCGTTTTTCTTTTCAGAAATAAAACGGATTATATCTTCATTCAAGCCAGGAGGAGCTGTTTCGGTTTCAATATCGCTCGTAAAACCATATTTATATTCCTCGCTGGTTACTTTATCAATTATTTGCTGGTCTTCAGACATTCAAATTTTTATTTAGACTAATTGTAAATTACGTATTAAAAAAAATCAAACAGAGAAACTCTCACCGCAACCACAAGTACGGGATGCATTAGGATTATTAAAGTTGAAACCTTTTCCGTTTAATCCATCGGTAAAATCAAGTTCGGTTCCTACTAAGTATAAAAAACTTTTTCGATCTACCACAATTCGAACTCCTTTATCCTCGAAAACTTTATCTTCTTCTTTTATTTGGTTATCGAACTCAAGTTTATATGAAAGTCCTGAACAACCACCCCCCTCAACTCCAACACGTACAAAATAAGTAGTGTCCCTATTTTCGGCTGTCATTAATTCCGATATCCTGTTTAATGCTCTATTGCTAACGGTAATCATTGATTTTTAGCGTTATTAATGGTTAATAATGCCTTGCAAAGATACGTCTAAAACCTGTGCAAGGCAAAAGAATGTGTCGTTAAAACACAAAATATCACAAAAGGTTATCATATGCTTCGTTAAGCATTAAAAATATACTGAGCCCGTCTTTGAAGATAAGGAGATTTTAAAAAAAATAACCCCAGAATGTCTAGGGTTAATCATATATAGAATTTTATGTTAATCGACTTTAGAAGCTTTGTCTTTCAATCGATTCAGGTCATCGTAATCGTTTTTTATTTTCTCTTTCAATGTACCTTGCTCTTTGATTAAGTTTTGAATTTCTTTTTCATTGTCCTCAATCTTTTTCTTCATCGATTTTATTTCGCTTTCCAACTTGGCTTGTTCTTTTTCCTTTTTCTTCAATAAGTCTTTACTGTCTTTCCAGCGATCTTCAGCTGCTTCAACTTGGTTAAGCGATACTTTTTTTCTCACATTTAAAGACAGGTCATACATCATTTGATTGATATTAACAGCCTTGTCGGGATTGATTTGTGCCGAATAATAATTACTCTCAGCATCGCTAAAAGCCATGATTAATTCTATTCCATCTACTCGCTCAACTATATCATACTCAACAAAAACAGGATTTGGAGAAACCGAGTTTAACTCAAGATATTTTCCCTTGCTATCTCTTTTAGGTAGTTTTACTTTGTTTCTGTTGTCTTTCATCCAGCTTGAAACTGCCTTCTCAGTCATCTTTTTATTCGCTTCGGGAATAAAGGAAGAGAATGCATCAACATACGACCCATTAGCATTCATTTTTGTGTCTTTTATTTGAATGCTTTGAGCATGAATAGAAAAAGTTCCAATTATTAAGAAAAAGAGCAGAGCTAAATTTTTAAAAGTTTTCATTACTATTTATTTAAGGTTTTTTCAATTGGTATGACACCATTAATCAATATCGGTCACACCTCCAGATATAATAAACTTCATTGTTTCCGTTCCAGAGGCTTCAATGGGTTCAACTTTACTGGAATCTAAAATTAACAATTCCCCAGCAAAACTGTAAGAAAAAGGTAGGTAAACTGCTACTTTCCCGGTTTTTATACCAATCATATTTAAATCGTTTTGGGTTATAAATCCCAAACGTTGTACCTCCGGAGTTTCGCTTACTGTAACCAAAACCGGTTTTGTAAATCTTTTTTTATCGCCAACAAAAGCTTCAATCAAATCTTTAACTGAAGTATAAATTATTTTTAATAAAGGCGTTTTCTCCATGATTCGTTCCACAAAAAGAAACATGGGATTGGCTACGAATCGAGTAGCTATAAATCCTAAAAAAGTAACAATGATGAGAATTAATAAAATTCCCAATCCGGGCAAATCATAAACAGTTTCACTACCCGGCACATGTATCGGAATGTTAAAGGGTATGAGGCCATCTATCCAAAAGATGGCTTTTATGATCACATAAATGGTAACCGCAATAGGTACGGTGAGTATAAGCCCTTGTATAAAATAGTTTAATAATTTTCGAATGGTCGAAGGTTTTCCTTTTGTGCCTGCGTTACTCATGAAGTAAAATTTTTATTGTACAAAGATGCTAAAGACCTTTTGCTTATCCTTTAAGTTGTTCATATTCTTTCATTCGTTTTTTAGGTAAAGAGTCCAAAATGAGTTGATAGGAATCCGAAATCCACTCTTTCAGTTGATCTCCACCTACTGTTCCATCGACAACAATCGTGTTCCAGTGCTTTTTATTCATATGGTAACCCGGTAACACACAACCGTATTGTGTTCTCAATTCTATCGCCTTATCAGGGTCGCATTTTACATTAAAGCGCAAGGGCTTTGAAGTTATATCACTAAACAAAAAACTCTTATCCATTACTTTAAAAACCAGCGTTGTTTCATCAAAAGGAAAATGTTCACTGACGGCTTTAAACGATAAACAATATGCTCTGAGTGATTCAATATTCATGATCGAGAAATATTTCTAGTGCGATACGGTCAGACCATAATTTTCCTTTTTTGCTTAGGGTAACTTTTGCATCGGATGAAATATGATAATGCTCGTGATCGATGGTTTTTAATATAGTAAGAATTCTGTCTTTTTCTTTTGCGCCATAAGTATCTTCAACATAGTTTAAGTCAATCCCCCAATTGGCGCGCAAACTAGTTAGCAAATAATCATTCACTTTATCCGCATGATCGAGTTCTTCTATTTCATACCATTGTTGCTTATTATTCAGTTGCTGCACATATCTTGCATTGGAGCTGAAATTATGGAAACGATGAACGGTATTATAAGAATGTGCCGAAGGACCTATACCCAAATAAGGTTTATTCAACCAATAAGCACTATTGTGTTGAGATTGAAATCCTGCTTTCGCTAAGTTGGATATTTCGTAATGTTCAAACGAATTTTCATCTGCCCATTCCATCAATTGCTCAAATTGTTTCCCTGCAACCTCATCATCGGGTTCTTGCATCAGTTTTTGTTTTACACGCTTGCCAAATACTGTATTACTTTCTATAGTTAAATTATAACATGACAAATGTTGTATGGGTAAGTCTCTTACTTGTGCCAACTGTTTAAGCCAATGATCGTTTGACTGTTCGGGTAAGCCATACATTAAATCTATGCTCACATTATTAATGCCGGCATGCACTATATTATCAATCGATTCAAACGCTTTCTGTGCATTGTGCGAACGATTCAAAACGGATAGAAAATGATCATCAAAACTTTGAATTCCAATGCTGGCTCTGTTGAACCCTAATGCAAATAAATCATTGCAATAATCTGAACTTAAATCATCTGGATTGCACTCTATGGTTATTTCGGGATTATTGCTAACCGGAAAAATTGTGTAAACCGTTTCAATAAGATCTGAAAGTTCCTTTTTACTTGAAAGGCTTGGAGTTCCTCCTCCAAAATAGATGGTTTCAATAGGGGTTGATTTATCTAAAACAGAAAAGAAATTTCTTTGAATTCTCAATTCTTCAATCATAGATTGCATCAACTCGCCCTTATTTTTTTGATTAACCGAAAAATGAAAATCACAATAGTGACATGCTTTTCGGCAATAGGGTATATGGAAGTAAATACCTGCCATTGATTTTTAAGTACTTTCTGATACTTTATTTTTGTTGGCCAACTGGCCACAGGCAGCATCAATATCTCTACCTCTGCTTCTTCTAATATTGGTAATCAACCCTTTTCTTTCCAAAATACTTTTGAAAGCATCTGTTTTTTTCTCATCGGCTCTGCTAAAACCATCCGCACCTACAGGATTGTATTCGATTAGATTTATTTTACATGGAAAAGCTTTTGCAAAGGCTGCCAGCTCTTCAGCATCGCTAATAGATTCATTAAAATTTTTAAATACGATGTATTCTAAGGTGATTTGATTTTCAGTTTTTTCATAAAAATATTTTATCGCCTCTTTGAGCACCTCGAGATTATTGCTGTCGTTTATCGGCATAATCTGACTTCGCTTGAGATCATTAGCCGCATGAAGCGATAAAGCTAAATTGAATTTCACTTGATCATCGGCCAACTTTTTTATCATTTTTGAAATGCCTGCTGTGCTCAATGTAATTCTCTTGCTAGCCATATTTAGTCCATCTTTTCCGGTAATATGCTCAATGCCTTGTAAAACATTCGCATAATTCAATAGCGGTTCACCCATTCCCATAAAAACAATATTACTTAAAGGAATATCATATTGCTCCTTTGCCAATTTGGATAGAACTACGACTTGATCATAAATCTCACCAGGATCTAAATTTCTTTTGCGCTCTAACTTTCCAGTGGCGCAAAACTTGCAAGACAAACTACATCCTACTTGAGATGAAACACAAGCCGTCATTCTTTTTTCAGTTGGAATCAGCACTCCTTCGATTATGTGATCATCAACCAATTGAAATGCAACTTTTATGGTTCTATCGCGACTCACTTGTGTTTCCGCTATTTTTATATTTCCAATAAAATAATTTGAATTCAAATGGTCGCGTAAGGGAGCAGAAAGATTGGTCATCGAATCGAAATCAATGGCCGATTTTTTCCAAAGCCACTCGTGAATTTGTTTGGCTCTGAATTTTTTTTCACCCATCTTAAGCAATGCATCACTCAAAGATTCCACTGAAAGATTCCGTATGTTTGTTTTAGCGGTCATTCTACTTTTGCGAAGATACGCTAATGTGATCTCTAATCATGGATTATACAACAATAAGTGCTGATAAAATTTTCGATGGCAATGCCTTTTTGCAAGATGGGTCTGCTCTTCGGGTGAACGAGAAAGGATTCATTCTGGAAATTCTTTCTTCACAAGCAGCCTCCACCATAGAGAATATTAAAAAATATGAAGGTATTTTATTGCCTGGATTAGTAAATGCTCATTGTCACCTGGAGTTGAGTTGGATGCATAATTTAATTGCATCCGAAAAAGGTTTGTGTCAATTTATACAAGAAGTTCAAAGGGTACGAAAAAATGAAATAAGAGAGCAAACAATTGCTTCGGCACAAAGAGCTGATAAAGAATTATATGCTTCGGGTGTTTCTTTGGTGGGCGATATCTGCAATTCCGATATAACCTTTCAAATTAAAGCCAATAGTCCCATCTTTTACCATTCATTTATAGAGTTGTTTGGAATCTTAAAAGATGAAGCAGATGAAATTGTAGAGAAGGGGCATTTATTGAATGTTTCTTTAAAAAATTGTATGGGAAAAAAAGCTTATGGGAGTTCGCTGAGCCCTCATGCACCCTACTCCGTTTCTAAAAAGTTGTTCGGTGGTATATTAAACTACAATTACAAAATAGGTGCTGCTCAAAGCATTCATGTGCATGAAAGTCAAGATGAATTGGATTTCTTTCTTGAGAAAGAATCGTGCATTGAAAATTTTCTAGCCAATATTGATCGCGTACCTGATGACCAATCGTTTAAAGGGATTCGCCCTATGGATTGGGCATTGGCGCATATGTCCAAATGCAATAAAATAGTATTGGTCCACAATACAGTTTCTACTTCAAAAGATATTGAAAAAGCTTTGGCTTTTTCTAAAATGCTTTGGTGGTGCTTGTGTCCTAAAGCGAATTTATATATCGAGAAACAACTCCCCGCATTGGACGTAATGCTTAATAGCAACCTACCCATTTGCATTGGAACAGATAGTTTGGCTTCTAATCAATCTTTAAATCTTATTGATGAATTGTACACTTTACAAAGTCACTTTCCTCAACTGAGTTTAGAAATGATGCTTCAATGGATCACTAAAAATGGAGCGGAGGCATTGGATCTTTTTCACCAATTTGGCAAAATCGAAGTAGGACGACAACCTGGAATTTGTCTTATCCGTAAGGTTGATTTTCAATCTTTGAAGTTGTCATCCGACTCCGACAGTATTCGTATTATATAATACTACCAAGTGGCAGTCATGGTTGTATTAGATGGCAATGACATGGCTTGTCTGAATGAAATCAGCAAATCGGTTATTTCCGCATCTGTTTGAATCAAATAGTTTTTAAAGATCAGAGCCGTTTTCGGATTTTTCTCCATTGCCCATTTCTCGATCGGATAATAAAATGCTTTTGCCCATCTTATATCACCTACTTCGTAAGTATATGAGTTGTTTTTACAATTCACATAAAAGGTGTACTGTACTTTTTCGGTAAACGCAATATCCGATTCTTGATCTCCGGGATTGATTTGGAAAAATGCCTTGAATGAAATGCTTTGATAATTGCTTTGAACATCAGCTATCTCAACATTCATATTTTGGTAATAGCCATCAATCCATTGCTGGCATCGATCTTTCAATTCTTGCAATGGTACCTGATTTTGTTGTACCTCACCGGTATATAAATACATACCTGTTGAAGGATCTGTTGGTAGAATCGGCATTTCATTTTGTGACATTGCCTGATGCTGTGTGCATAAAATAAAGGATAGTGCCATAGTAAAATGGCAAAATAAATTTTTCATAACGCTGTAGTCGTTTTTTAATTAACCTTTAATCTCAATTTTGAGTTTG
>DAOQTX010000016.1:0-46814 GCA_035340715.1 Bacteroidia bacterium
TTGCTTGAATAAAATCATTGATTTCGCCTACTTCATCCATGGTAGGTTCATCCGTACCGGCTGATATACTGAGCAAGATATATCGAGCACCTTTAATGTCGTTATCATTCAACAATGGTGAATCCAATGCCGTTTGCACTGCTTTCATTGCTCTATCTTCTCCTTCGCCTGTTCCACTTCCTAAGATAGCTACACCACTCTTGCGCATTACCGTTTCAACATCGGCAAAGTCAACATTTATATAAAACGATTCATTAATAATTCCGGCAATAGCTTTTGCCGCCACCAATAATATATTATCTGCTTTTGAGAACGCTTCAAACACCTTTAGGTTACCATATATGTCTCTCACTTTGTCGTTAGAGATCACTAGCAATGCATCGACATGCTTTTTCATTTCTTCTATTCCGTATGATGCTTGCTCTTTTCTTTTACGGCCTTCAAATCCAAAAGGCACCGTTACAATACCAACGGTAAGTATACCCATTTTGCTGGCAGCTTCTGCTATTACAGGTGCTGCTCCGGTTCCGGTACCTCCACCCATGCCAGCGGTTACAAATACCATTTTAGTATTGGTCGTTAGTATCTCTTGTAGTTCATCAATATTTTCCAAAGCAGCTTCACGACCTTTTTCAGGTTGAGAACCCGCTCCTCGTCCTTCGGTAAGATTTGGACCAAGTTGAATTTTTATAGGGACCGGACTTGCTTCTAAAGCTTGGTGGTCGGTATTACATACAATAAAATCAACCCCTTTTATCCCCATACGGTACATATGGTTAACGGCATTGCTACCCCCTCCACCAACACCAATTACTTTTATTATACTAGGTTGTTCCTTTGGTAAATCAAATTTTAATCTGTCCATTTTTTTCTCGTTGTATAGTTTATATAGAGTTATCGTTTCCTGTATCGGTTAAAAATTCTTTAGTGTCTGCAAAAAAGTTTTTAAACCAGGGACCTTTTTTGACTGGTACTTTTTCTTTTTGGCGCTTTTCACTCACCTGACTCATCTCTTTCCTTCTTTCTTCATTAAATCCTTGCAAAACCAATCCTACAGAGGTAGAATACATAGGGCTTTGAATTTCTTCATTCGCTTTTGCCAAATGTTCATTAGGTTCTCCCAATCGAGTATCCATTCCGGTAATGAATTCAATAAGCTGTACTATATGTTTCAATTGCGAACCTCCACCGGTTACTACTATTCCTCCGATGAGCTTTCTCTCCCAACCAGAATTTTTTATCTCATAATATACTTGCTCAATTATTTCTTCCATTCGGGCTTGAATGATATTGGCAAGATTCTTTACGCTAATTTCTTTAGGTTCTCTTCCTCTTAATCCGGGGATGGATACAATTTCATTTTCCTTCGCTTGCGAAGCTAAGGCAATTCCGAACTTTATCTTTAGCAACTCCGCTTGTGATCGAATAATGCTACATCCTTCGCGAATGTCTTCTGTAATCACATTTCCACCAAATGGAATGACAGCGGTATGGCGTATCAAACCTTCATGAAAAATGGCAATATCCGTTGTTCCGCCACCTATATCCACAAGAACGACTCCTGCTTCCTTTTCTTCATTCGTTAAAACGGCTTCGGCACTTGCTATAGGTTCCAAGATCAATCCAACAGGATTTAAGTTAGCCCGACTCACACACTTTTGAATGTTGCGAGCGGCAGTAACCAAACCCGTAACAATGTGACAGTTTACTTCTAGTCGCGAGCCCAACATTCCGATCGGCTCTTTGATTCCTTGTTCGTTATCAATGATAAACTCTTGTGGTATGATATGGATGATCTCTTCACCGGGAGGCATAGCCAATTTGGTCATATCCTCTAAAATCAAATCAATATCTCTTTGAGAAATTTCCTGATCCAAATTCGGACGGGTGCGCATGCCTCTATGTTGCATGCTCTTAATGTGCTGTCCGGCAATACCAACATATACATCCTGAATATTTACACCTGATTTATTACTCGCTTCACTTATGGCTTCAATGATCGATTGAACTGTCTTATCAATATTGGCAACCACACCTCGCATCACTCCAAATGATTCTGCCTTTCCCATGCCCAGCACTTCTACTTTGCCATACGCATTTTTCTTACCTACAATGGCACAAATTTTTGTGGTACCGATATCCAGTCCAACTATTATTTTTTCATTTAGCTCCATGATATTTAAAACTTTCTTTAATTATTCTTAGTACACACTACTTGCCCATCATACATCAGGTTTATTTTCGAATACGCATCCCACCCCACTCTAGGCATCGCCTCTTTATAAAACAACATTAATTTCTCAAACCTTGCTTCAAGTTGATCTGTATTCCCTAAAACAATTCGTTGATTACCTATTCTTGGGATCAACTCTATTTGCTGATATACATTCACATACACCTGCTCAATTTGATTGTTCCAAAACTCGTGCGTATCAAAGAACCTTCCTAACTCATAAAGTTGATACGCCAAACTCTTACTTATCTTACCCTTAATCTCAACTTCTGCGACCGCCTTTTTTTCTTTCAAATTATTGTAGATAAACCCGTTTGCTACAATCACCGAATAAGCTGACTTATCTGACACCGGCACAAAATCACCTTCCGTATCAATATAAAAATGCTCACCATGCTGATTGATTAATCGAATCAACGGCTTTCGCTGTGTGACCTCGGCATATAGCTTTCCATCAACGGTTGAAAATACTTCGGCATTGGCTACATATGGGTTTAACTCAATCTTTTTTTCCAACATTGCCATGTTGATATCAGCAACGATAGAACCTAATTTTACTTGACCGCCTTCTAATATGATTTGCTCAACATCCGATTCGTCTAAAAAAGTGATCTCTGCATCATTTACTATTTTAACAACTAATGCCTTACACTTTAAGGCGTATTGTTCTTTGGCAGCAAATCCAAACAAAAACAAACTAAAAAGCACCAGAAATATCAATCCGGCTTTTTTTTGTAACCCATTGAAATATGTCCCAATCCTTTTAATCATTTCTTTTAGAATATAGTTCGGCTAAAGGAGTAACGATCTGATCAATATCTCCGGCACCTAGCACAAGCACAACTCCTTCTTGAATTTGCTGTGCTTTTTGTAAAAATGCCTCTTTTGACACCAGGTATTTCATAGGCATAGGAATTTTTTCGAACAATGCACTGCTCGTAATTCCTTTGATGGGTAATTCTCTTGCCGGGTAAATTTCCAATAGGTAGAGTACATCTGACAGTGCGAGTACTTCTGAAAATTCTTCCATAAAGTCTCGGGTTCTGGAATACAAATGAGGCTGAAAGACGGTGTAAATTCTTTTATCGGGATACAATTCTCGAACACTTGTCAAAGCGGCTCGTATTTCGGTTGGATGATGTGCATAGTCATCAATTCCGATCAGGTTTTTGGAAGAATAAAAAACTTCAAATCTTCTCTTTATTCCTTTAAAGGAAGCTAAAGCATCTTTGATTTTTTGGAAGGAAACACCTATGCAATCGCATACAGCCGAGGCAGCTACAGCATTTTCAACATTGTGTCGACCGGGTAATCCACATCGAACATCTTCCAGTACACTTTGATCAAAATGAATATCGAATTGATATTTTCCATCCAAAACTTGCACACGCTTTGCGCGGTAATCTGCATTGCCATCAAGAGAATATGATCTTCCATTTTTAATTTGTAGTTTCTCAATTACCTCAGGTTTTGTAATGATTATTCCTTCTGGTTTTAATTGTTGAGTAAACAGTTGATAGGATGAAATCATTTCGTCATGATTTCCATAAATATCCAAATGATCTGCATCCAATGAAGTGATTACAATTATATCAGGATTTAGTGTCAGAAAAGATCGATCAAATTCATCTGCTTCAACCACTAAAATACTTTTTCCTTTTGCCTTTGGATCTGGTAATACCAAATTCCCATTGAAGTTTTTTGTGATCCCTCCAAGAAATCCAGTGGTTTGAAATCCGGCCTCCACCGCGATATGAGCAATCATAGATGAAGTAGTTGTTTTACCATGTGTACCTGCAACGGCAATGGTGTAGTAACCTTCGGATATTTTTCCTAATACCTGAGAGCGCTTAAATAAAATAAAATTATTTTCTCTTAAATAAATATAACTCGCATGAGTTGGTGGTATAGCAGGTGTATATATGATTAAGTCAGTTTGGGTATTAAAACCATTACGTATAAACTCAGGAAGTAACTGGACTTCATCACTATAATAAACTACTATTCCTTCTTTTTCTAATGTTTGTGTAAGACTTGTGGCTGTCTTGTCGTAGCCACTCACTTGACATCCTCTAGATTTAAAGAATCGAGCTAAGGCACTCATACCAATGCCTCCAATCCCAAGCAAATAAACATTCTTTATCGTATCTAGATTGAACATATCATTAGATGTTTTTCAATATGTAGGAAGCTATAGTTTCAGCGGAATCCGGTAAAGCCATTGATTTAATATTGTTTTCGAGTTTGCGAATGGCATTTTTATCGTCAATTAATTTCAATGCTGTGTCAATTAGGTGATCTTTTGCTTCAATATCTTTTACCATCAAAGCAGCGTCTTTTGTAATAAGTGCCTCGATATTTTTTGTTTGATGATCTTCTGCTGCACTTGGCAAAGGCACCATTATGGCTGCCTTTCCCACAATACTCAACTCAGAAACAGTGGAAGCACCGGCTCGAGAGATCACCAAATTACTTGCGGCATAAGCCAAATCCATTCTTTGTACAAAATCAAATACTTTGACTTGTTGCTCAATCTCTTTTGGTACTGCAGCAACTGCTTGAGGATGGAAATATTTTCCGGTTTGCCAAATCAACTGAACTCCTTGATCACATATTTTTTTTAAACCTGCTTGAACGGCTCTATTAATACTTAATGCTCCCTGCGATCCACCGACTACTAATAATACAGGTTGTTGATTACTGAGTTTAAAGAATTCTAATGCCTCTTCTCTTTTATCAATTAGATCTCGAATATCTTTTCGAACCGGATTACCGGTCTTTATTATTTTTTGTGAAGGAAAGAAACGATCCATTCCATCATAAGCTACAAAAATTTTTTCCGCTTTATTGGCAAGCCATTTATTGGTAATACCAGGATATGAATTCTGCTCTTGTATATAATACTTTATGTTTTTTCTTCCTGCCATAAATAGCAATGGACCCGAAGCATAGCCCCCAACTCCAATAGCTGCGTCTGGTTTAAATTGCTGTATTACTTGCTTTGCCTTTTTGAGACTCTTTAAAAGTTTAAATGGGAACGAAAAATTTTTTAGTGTAAGGCTTCTTTGAATTCCGGCTATGGGTAATCCAACAATTGAATAACCTGCAGCTGGTACTTTTTCCATTTCCATTTTGCCTTCAGCACCTACAAATAATAATTCAACGTTGTTTTTTTGCTCTTTCAAAGCATTGGCAATAGCCAATGCCGGAAAAATATGTCCTCCGGTTCCCCCTCCGCTGATGATAATTCGAAGCGGTTTCATAAACTACGATACGGTTTGTAGATTTCCTTTCACGTTCGCTTGCTCTTCTTTTTCGAGATCGCGACTAACGCTAATAATAATTCCCACTGCACAACAAGTAAACCAAAGCGATGTTCCTCCCATGCTAATAAACGGCAAAGGCTGCCCTGTAACCGGAAATAGATTCACAGCTACAGCCATATTAATCAATGCCTGAAAAACCAGACTAAAAGCACAGCCAAATGCAAAGAGTGATGCAAAGGCTTTGTCGGAACGTTTGACAATAAGCAAGGTTCGATACAGGAGAGTGAGGTAAAGAAGTAACAACATAAATGCTCCAACCAATCCAAACTCTTCAATGATGATGGCAAAAATAAAATCGGAATACGGATGAGGTAAAAAATTTCTTTGTACACTATTGCCCGGTCCTTTACCTGTAATTCCAGCAGTTGCAATTGCAATTTTTGCGCGTTCGCTTTGATAATTGGCATCGGGATCTTTACTGCTAAAGGACTCTATTCGTTTTTCCCAGGTAGAAATACGACCATCGTATCCGGTAAGCTTCGCAACCAATATGAATAAAACAAACATAGAAAGTGCAATGCCTAAAGTGGCAAATACATATTTTAAATTGATGCGACCGATAAACATCAAGACCAAACAGGTACAGAACAAAATAGAGGCAGTAGAAAAATTAGCCGGTAATATCAATGCGCAAACTAATAGAACAGGTGCCATTAGAGGGACAAAAGCACTCTTAAAATCTTTAATGTTGTTTTGATTTCGAGAAAGTGTTCGAGCTACATAAAGTAACAATGCCAATTTAGCCAGATCAGAAGTTTGAAACGAGATCCCAAGTACCGGTACTTTTAACCATCGACTTGCTTCGTTCAAACTAGTTCCCATTAATAGCGTTAAAAACAGTAGGGGAATAGTGATCATTAAAGCGACCTTGGCAATACGCAAAAAGTACGTGTAGTTGATTAGATGAACACCATACATAATACCAAATCCAAAGATTAATATCATCATGTGTTTCATAAGGTAATACTCTGTATTTCCTCCTTGATACTTGTAGGCCAAAGTACCGGTAGAACTATACACGGCCATACATGAAGCACACGCCAATATGAATACTATGATCCATAAAGTATGATCGCCTTTAAAATATCGTTGCAACCAACTCATTCTTGCTTATAAAGATTTAACAGCCGCTTTGAATTGCCAACCTCTGTCTTCGTAGTTTTTGAATAAATCAAAGCTTGCACAAGCAGGTGAAAGAAGTACAACATCTCCTTTGGTTCCTTTTTTATAAGACATTCTTACCGCTTCTTCGGCACTACGAGCCTCACTGATATCATCGATAACATTGCGGAATGCTTTTAAAATTTTACTGTTGTCCTTGCCTAAACAAACAATAGCTTTTACTTTTTCTTTGACCAAGTCTTTAATCATAGAATAATCGTTGCCTTTGTCTTGTCCGCCAACAATCCAGATCACCGGCTTTGTCATGCTTTCTAAAGCATACCAGGTAGAATTAATGTTGGTCGCTTTTGAATCGTTAATAAAATCGATTCCAAAAATGGTGTTTACGAATTCCAAACGATGCTCAGCATTCTGAAAATCGGATAAACTTTCGCGTACATCATCGTTACGAATGTCAAGAATTTTCGCTGCTACTGAAGCAGCCATCGAATTGTAGATGTTGTGTTTGCCTTGTAAGGCTAGATCATAGATAAACATAGTGAAAAGGTTTTTATTGTGGTTAATGTTCAGTTTGTTGTCTTCTAAATAGGCAGCCATACCTTCAATCATCTTTATAGAAAAAGGATAGGTAGTGGCCGCAGGATTTCTCTTTAATACTTCTTGTTGCAGAATGGGATCATCGGCACAGTAAATAAATGCGTCATTGATGGTTTGATTCTGAAGAATTCGAAATTTCGAGTCAATGTATTTTTGCAAAGAGTACTCGTATCGATCCAAATGATCGGGTGTGATGTTAAGAAGAACTGCTATATCGGATTTGAATGAATACATATCATCCAATTGAAAGCTACTCAGTTCTAATACATAATAATCACAATCGTTTAGAGCAATTTGCATAGCCAAGCTATGACCTACATTACCAGCAAGACCAACATTCAAACCTGCTTTTTTAAGTATATGATGTGTTAATAATGTGGTGGTGGTTTTACCATTCGTACCTGTAATGCTTATGTATTTAGCATTGCTGTATGGACCGGCAAATTCTATTTCAGAAAGAATTGGAATTTCAAGATTTCGGATGTGCCGAATTACTTCAGCAGATTCAGGTATTCCGGGACTTTTGATCACTACATCGGCTTTATTAATAATGTCATAAGTATGTTTTCCTTCTTCAAAATCTATTTGATGATCGGAGAGTACCTGTTTATACTTATCGGCAATACGCGACAAATCACTTACCCAAACTTTGTTTGATTTTTTATGAGCTAGTACGGCTGCGCCACAGCCACTTTCGCCAGCTCCCAAAACCACAATATTTTTATTGGTGTATTGGGTCATCGCAGCTTTAGAGTTATTATGCTAAGCACCGCCAGAAAAATTCCAACAATCCAAAAACGTGTTACAATTTTTGATTCGTTATACCCCAACTTTTGGAAATGATGATGAAGAGGCGACATTTTGAAGATTCGTCTTCCTTCACCAAATCTTTTCTTCGTGTACTTGAAGTATGAAACCTGCATCATTACCGATAAATTCTCCACTAGGAAAACTCCACAAATGATGGGTATTAAAAGTTCTTTACGAATAGAAATAGCAAATACGGCAATGATACCTCCTAAAGCCAGACTACCGGTATCGCCCATAAACACTTGTGCTGGATAAGCATTGTACCATAAAAATCCAACACATGCACCAACAAATGCACTCATAAACACTAGCAATTCACCAGTGTTTGGGATGTACATAATGTTTAAATAGTCGGCAAAAATGGTATTACCCGATACATAAGCAAAGATGCCCAATGTTGCTCCGATGATTGCTGAAGTGCCGGTTGCTAAGCCATCAATTCCATCGGTAATATTTGCGCCATTTGAAACCGCTGTTACAATTAAAATTACTGCCAAAATAAAAACGATGGGCAACCATATTTCTTGATCACCTGGTAAAGCTGAAATCAAATACTCATAGTTGAACTCATTGTTCTTTAGAAAAGGAATGGTTGTTTTAGTGGATTTGATATCGATGCTTGCTGAAGTATTGGCGATTGAATTTTCAATCACCGGAGTTGCCAAGATTACATCTTCACGTACAATGACTGAATCACTGAAATATAAAATTCCCCCAACGATCAGTCCTAAGCCAATTTGACCAGCTATTTTAAATTTCCCGGCAAGCCCCTTTTTGTTTTTTCTAAAAACTTTAATGTAGTCGTCCAAAAATCCTATGGCTCCTAACCAAACCGTGCTGATGAGCATAATGATGATGTAAACATTTGCTATGCGAGCAAAAAGAAGCGTTGGAATAAGTATGGCAGAAAGTATAATCAATCCACCCATTGTTGGAGTTCCTTCCTTTTCTTTTTGACCTTCAAGACCTAAATCACGAATGCTTTCACCAACTTGCTTACGATGCAACATGGCAATGATCTTTTTTCCAAATAGCAGAGAGATTACCAATGAGGTAATGATGGCCATAGCTGCTCTGAAGGAGATAAATCTAAAAACTCCCGCACCAGGAAAATCAAACGCTTTGTCCAAATATTCAAACAGATAAAACAACATTAGGCATTATGGATTTTAAATGTTTCCTGAACTATTTCTTTATCATCAAATGGATATTTTATCCCTCTTATCTCTTGATAGGTTTCATGACCTTTTCCAGCTACCAGAATTATATCACCTGGTTTAGACATTCCTATGGCCGCATGAATCGCTTCCTTCCGATCTGTTATTTTGTGAACTTTCTTAAAATTTTCTGCCGGAACTCCACTTTTCATTTGTCGCAAAATATCTTCCGGATCTTCGGAGCGAGGGTTGTCAGAAGTGAGAATAACTTTATCACTGTACTTGCAGGCTATTTTTGCCATGAGTGGTCGCTTGGCACTATCTCGATCACCTCCACATCCAAAAACAGAAATCACTGTTTCGTTCCCGGTTCGGATGTCCTTTATAGTTTTTAATACATTTTCTAAAGCATCGGGTGTATGTGCATAATCGACAATTGCAATGACACCGTTGGTTGACACTACATAATCAAACCGCCCACTTACCGGTGTTAGGTTGCTCAAATAACGAAGCACTTCAACTTTGTCGGCCCCCATCAAAGTTGCAGCAGCATATACCGCTGTTAGATTGTAAGCATTAAAGCTGCCTATCAGCAAGCTGTGCATTTCAAAGCCATCGAGCCAAAGCATTAAACCGCCAAAAGTGTTCTCGAGTACTTTGCACTTATAATCGGCCAGAGCTTTTAAACTGTATTGATAGGTTTTAGCTCTGGTATTTTGAATCATCACCGTGCCATTACGATCATCTACATTTACTAAGGCAAATGCAGAAGCAGGCAAGGCATCAAAAAACATTTTTTTTGCTCTGATGTACTCCTGAAATGTTCCGTGATAATCTAAATGATCATGTGTTATATTTGAAAAAATTCCTCCACCAAACTCAAGCCCGGCAATTCGGTTTTGAGCTGCCGCATGCGAACTGACTTCCATAAAACAGTATACACAACCCGAGTCAACCATTCTGCGCAATAATGAGTTGATGGAAATGGCATCAGGAGTGGTATGCGTAGCCGGAATAATTTCTTCACCAACTTGGATCTGAACCGTGGAGAGTAATCCACACTTGAAATTCATGGAAGAAAAAAGTTTGAATAGTAAAGTCGCAATGGTTGTTTTACCATTGGTTCCGGTTATTCCAATTAACTTAAGCTGTGATGATGGATTGTCGTAAAAGTTACTACTGATTACACCCAAAGCACTTTGGGTGTTTTTTACTACAACATATGTTACTTTACTTTCGGTTTTATCCGGTAATTCGCTGCATACTATAGCAAAAGCACCGCGACCAATGGCCTCATTTATAAACTGATGTCCATCACTTTTGCTGCCTTTAATAGCTACAAACAAACTTCCCGGACTTACTGAAGATGAGCTGTTACAAATATTACCAATGTTCAAATCGGTAGTGCCAATTACTTGTTCTATTCCAGCCTTATATAATATGTCGCGTAAGTTTTTCATTAGTTGAGCACGATATATATGGGTTGACCTTTCTTAGACTTTGATCCGGGTACGATGGATTGTGTTTTCACTTGACCGCTGCCCATTACATGCACAAACATTCCTTGTCGCTCTAATAAATAAATGGCATCTCTCAATCCCATTCCTCTTACATCGGGCACTACATCATCACTCTCTTTAATAGCCAACAGGTTTACTCCTTGGTTTCCTGCATTAGCTTTTACCCAATTGTATTCACCCGCTTTGTTGTTCAAGGACAATCCAAGCACATCTGCTACTTCAATCAATCTCTTTCCATTTCCACTTTTTACTAATGGATAAGTATATACTGGAAGCAGAGTGTCATTTTGAATAGAAGGATGCAAATCTGGACGCGTGGAATAAACTTTGTCTGCAATGTCTTTGAATACCGGACCAGCGACTACATTACCATAATAAAAGCGAGGAGATAAATCGTACACTATTACCATACAAGTATATTGTGGATTGTGTGCCGGAAAATATCCTACAAATGATGCTTGATATTTCTTCCCATCTATCTGATATCCCTTTCCACCTTTTGCCATTATTGCGGTTCCTGTTTTACCGGCTGTTTTGTAATTGGTATGTTTTAGATTAGATGCAGTGCCTTGCTCAACAACACCTTCCAACATCGATTGCATTTTTTTTATGGTGGCAGGAGAGGCTATGGAGGGATTTAAAACTTCGGTCTTATACCTTACAATCTCTTTGCCGTTGTCATTAATGGATTTAACAAACATAGGCTTCACCATAACCCCATTATTGGCTACAGCATTATATAAGCTCAATATGTGAATAGGTGCCAGTATGGATTCATATCCAATAGACATAAAGGGCAAACTAACCTTGCTCCAGTCCTTGTCCTTAACCTCTTTTATTCTTGGTTGTGCTTCACCGTTTATTTGTAATCCGAGTGGCTGATCAATTTTAACTGACTTTATATGATCTAAAAAACGCTGAGGTTCTTTAGCATAATATTTTTTTATCAGTTTTGATATGGCAACGTTGGAAGAAAGTTCAAACGCTCTTTTAATTGTGATCACCCCATATCCACCTTCGTGGCTATCTTTGATAGGGACTCCACTGAAATAGGCTACACCTCCTTGGGTATCTATTGAATCTTCCAGATCAACATATCCATCTTCCAGCAATGCCATGTATGACAAGAGCTTGAAAGTTGAACCCATTTCAGTTCCATATCCGATCGAATAATTGAAGTCTTCTACATATTCTCCCTGACTGTTTCTTGTCAAATTGGCGATGGCTTTTATTTCTCCTGTTTTAACTTCCATAAGGATAGCCGTGCCCTTGCTGCAATCATGCATTTGCAATTGGTTTCTCAATGAATGTTGCGCAACATCTTGTATGTTTAAATCAATGGTTGTTACAACATCGTATCCATTTTGAGCATCTAATCTGAATTCATCGTTAACCGGTTTCCAAACACCACCTGAAATTTTTTGCATCAAACATTTACCAGATTGTCCTTGCAAGTATTTGTTAAATGCTCCTTCTATACCAATTGGTTTACCATGATCAGTGGTATGACCAATGGTTCGGGCAGCCAACATTCTAAACGGTTTTTCTCTTTTGCTGAATTGTTCAACTATCAATCCTCCTTTAAAACGACCCAACTCGAAAATGCTTAGTTGCTGTGCCGCCTTCATTTGTCGATAGGTAACTTTCGACTTTAATAAATAATATCGATCTCCTCTTTTTCGGCCTTGCGACAATATTGATCTATACTCCGCTTTACTTCGATCATTAAATAGATTCGCCAATTGGGCAGCAAGCACATCTATCTTTATTCCTGAATGATCGCCATTGAATCCTTTTGCTTTAAAATCAACCCGCAAATCGTAAACAGGTACAGAAGTAGAAAGCAAACTTCCATCACTGGTAAATATGTTTCCTCTGTTTGCTTCGAGATCGAAATACTTTAAGGTAAGATTGTCTGCTTTTTTACGAAGTTCATCACCTTCTACATATTGGATGTGGATTATTTTATAAAAAATAGATCCGGAAAAAAGTAGTATTACTAAAAACACCAAACGAACTCTCCAGAGTATGTCTTTTTTAATTTCAGTCATGCTCAGGATTTTGTTTTAATGTTTCAATTTTCTTAGGTGGTATGGTGGACTCTTTGATGCCCATATGCTCGACATTCTGAAACACCGAACTTTGTCTGCTCATCAACATCAACTCCGACTTTGTTGTAAGATATTCTGAACGCATTTCTTTTAGTTCATCCTTCAATTGATTGATCTCTCTAATGGTACGTTCAGATGAATAGGTATTGGCGATATAAATGATGGATAGAAATACCAAAAAGAAAAACAGAGGCAACATGCGCACAATGTTTTGAGCTGTCAGATAGCCAAACGGGTTTACCCTAGCAACCAATCGATGCGCACCAGCTGATGAAGTGCTTTTTTTGCTCTCTTTGCTCTCGTTTTTCTCTTTAAACTGGTTCATTTTAAATTCTTATTCCTGCACGAAGTTTTGCACTGCGCGCTCTTGGATTCATTGCTATCTCTTGTTCAGTAGGCCCAATCGCTTTTCTGTACAATGGCATAAACTCTAAACCAATTGTATTTCCGTATAGATCTTTTGAAATGGTTCCTTCCGTATTCCCGCTTTGTAGAAAATGCTTCACCAATCGATCTTCCAAAGAATGATACGTAAGCACAACAAACCTTCCTTCTGATTTTATTAACTGTCCAAGCGACAGCAATAACTCTTTCAAACTTTCTATCTCTTGATTAACTGCAATTCGAATTGATTGAAACAGTTGAGCCAGATACTGCTTTTCTTTTTTAGGAGGAACACACTTTCCTAATGCCTTAAGCAAATCTCCACTCGTACTGATGGAAAATTCTTCGCGATACGCTGCAATATTTCTAGCTGCTGTTTTTGCGTTTCTTATTTCACCATATTGAGAAAAGACTTGCTGCATATCACTTTCACTTGTTTTAGAAATCCATTTTGATGCACTCAAACCTTTACTGGCATCCATTCGCATATCCAACGCCTCGTCAAAGCGAAAAGAAAATCCTCGGCTGGGTTCGTCAAACTGATGAGAAGAAACACCTAAGTCTGCCAATAAACCATTGATATGACTTACACCAATATTATTGAGCTCTTGCTTCAGATTCCTGAAGTTAGAATGGATGAGTGTAAGTCTATTGTCGTTCATCATATTTTGAAAAGCATCCTTATCTTGATCAAAAGCTATTAACCTTCCTTTTTTTCCTAATCGATCTAAAATCGCTTTACTATGTCCACCACCACCATATGTCACATCAACATAAATCCCATCATTTTTAATCGCCAGTGATTCTATACACTCACACAACATCACAGGATTATGATATCCCTTGCTCATCATTTTTATTTCCACCCATAACCTCCTCTGCCAGGTTTGCAAAATCTTCCGGCTCTTTAGTTAGCAGGTTGTCAAACTTGCTCTTGTCCCAAACTTCAATGATGTTACTGTATGCTGAGAGAATGATTTCTTTATCAATACCCGCGTATTCCATAAGTCGCTTTGGCAGAAGCAACCTTCCGGCTGCATCTAAACTTAGTTCCATTGCACCTCTATAGAAGTAGCGCATAAACTCACGATTCTTTTTGTTGTAGCGATTCAATTTGTTGATCTCCGCACTGATGTTAAGCCATTCGTTGTAGGGAAATAAACTAAGGCAACTTTCAAATCCTCGGTTTACAACAAACTTCTCTTGAGCAGAAGGATCGAGCGACTTACGCAACGCAGCCGGAATAGAAAGTCGAGACTTCGCATCCAACTTACATTCAAATTCTCCTAAAAAATTACTCATGATCGCCTCAGAAATTGTTGTTTTCTATCGTTTTTAAGGGGTTTTCCCTCTTGGAGCGTAAAGATAGAAAAAGATTTCCCACTCTACCCTACTTTATCCCACTTGTTTAAAACTTTTTGTCGATTTGTTTTTTAGCTTCACAATTTGATTAAGCAAATGATTGATTTTATTGACCTTTGAGCTGCATGTTGAAGTGGGATGTATAATAACTTTGTACTCTATTCAACATTCAACTACCAATTGTGAAAAACACGTGTGCATACTCTTCCATTTTTGCATTCAGATTAAAAATTTCAGTCATCGCTTTTCTTGTTATATAAATTGGAATAATGTAGGTTTGAAGCAAATGCGCAAACGATGAACTACGAAATAAAAAAGGAGGGCGACTTTCAATATATCGAAGAAGGCAGTGGAGCTCCGCTTGTTTTATTGCATGGATTGTTTGGTGCCCTCAGCAATTGGACTGATGTGATTGATCATTTCAAGGAAAAGTACACAGTCATTATACCTTTAATGCCTATTTATACACTTCCTATTTTAAACACGAATGTAAAAGAGCTGGCAAAATTTATTCATCGTTTCATTAGTTTTAAAGGATACCATAATGTTCATTTGGTTGGGAATAGTCTTGGTGGACATGTATCTCTGGTTTATATCACAAGCTATCCGGAAAATATTGCATCGCTAACGCTAACCGGCAGTTCAGGTTTATATGAAAATTCTATGGGAAATTCTTTCCCAAAAAGAGAAAACTACGAGTTTATCAAATCAAAGGTGGAATACACATTCTATGATCCAAAGAGTGCGAGTAAAGAATTAGTAGATGAAGTTTTTGGGATTATAAACGATAAGAATAAATTAATTCGAATTCTTTCCTTGGCCAAGTCTGCCATACGACATAATATGGCCAAAGAACTTGATCAAATTAAACAACCGGTTTGTTTAATATGGGGCATTCAGGATAATATCACTCCTAAGGAGGTTGCCGAAGAATTCAATCGCTTACTACCTAATTCTGATCTGTTTTTTATTGATAAATGTGGACATGCACCTATGATGGAGCAACCTAGTGAATTCAATAAAGTATTACATCAATGGCTTGATAAAACAGCCTAAACTTTTTTCGCAATGATCATTAATGATGCAGTTTTTGTTCAAAGCAGCAAAGACCATGAAACTTGTCCTTCAGCTGATAAAGCTGAGTTTGTATTTATAGGCAGATCAAATGTTGGAAAGTCAAGTCTGATCAATTATTTACTCAATAGAAAAAGTTTGGCATTGGTTTCTTCCACACCTGGTAAAACACAAATGATCAATCACTTTTTGATTAACAAGCAATGGTATTTGGTTGACATGCCTGGATATGGTTATGCCAAACGATCGAAGAAACTCAGAAGTAAGTGGGAAAAAACCCAGGCGGAATATTTACAAAAGAGAAAAAATTTAGTTTGTGCTTTTGTACTTATGGACATAAATGTAAGCCCAATGGACAGTGACATGATGATGTTGGACCAATTGGCAGAGTGGAATGTTCCTGCTGCCGTTGTGTTTACTAAGTCGGATAAACTTAAAAAGGTTCCATTGGAAAGATCCATTCAAGCATACGAAGAAATGATCCTCGAAAATTGGGAAGCACTTCCGCCAATATTTATCAGTTCAGCTTCAAAAAAAATCGGAGCAGATATGATTTTGAATTTCATTAAAGATAATATTGACATTTACAGCCGATATCAAAAAAATCGATGAATTACTTAACGGCTTCCATGTACAATGACACTTTAGGTAATGTGGTATCAAAAAAATTGATGTCGCGCAAAGGTGAACAATGACTTTGTCCATAAGCTGACTGATAAATTTTTTGAAAACCGGCTTCCTGAAGCATTCTTCTTAGCTTTCTTTCGCTAAACCAATTTATGTGATTTTGTGGACTTTGTTTTTGCAAATCAATAGAACAAAGAGCAGTACAATGATTTAAAGCTTCTTCAAAAGTCTTCGTTTCAAATAGCTTTTTTAGTTCATCGTCACTAATTCTTTTCTCCGATCCCTTGACTGGCAATTCGGATGCATAGCTTGCAAAATCTTCCAGGAAAATCTGCGCAGTTGAAGCTTTATCTAATCCGATCTTTAGTCCAGATCGCTGAACATCGTCTGGAGCGCTATATGAATCGATCCAAAAGAAATAATCCCGATCATTCTCAACATATGCTCTATATTGCAGTTCAATGTTGGGAGTTATAATACGCAAATATCCTCCGGGCTTTAGGGCTTTATAAGCTTCTGACAGAAGGTGTTTCACAGACGCATCGTTTACATGCTCTAAGGTATGACTGCAGTATATGATGCTTGCCGATTTTGCTGCAATAGGTAAGGGTTGAAGTGAAAATAAATCGTATTCAATAAAAGGAACTTTGGCATAGCCCTTATACCATTCGCTTTTTTTATCAATGTTCGTCCAATAGGGATGTGAGAAACTTCCAGCACCTAAATTATAAAACCGCTTCTCTTCAATCTCTGAAGGTGTGTAAGCATTATAAAGATTCAATAGTGGTTTAGGATTGGTCCTTCTTAATTCCAATCCAAACTTCCCAATTATTTTTTTTAGCAAAGCGTTCACTTAATTTCTTGTGGGTTACTCTGTGCAAACAGATTTGCTGTTTTCTTTAGTTCATTACTCAACGACTCATCATTGGTTGCGTTCTTATATGTATCGGCTAAAGTAGATAAAGTCTCATAAAAGAATCTTTGCATGTCCGCGACCATCATATCTCCTGTCCATAAATCAATTCTCATGCTGGATGCTGCTTTATCATCCCAAAGCGACAAGATCATTGCTTTACTTTCGTGCAAACCTTCAACACCACTATCATCCGCATGCCATTGAATTTTCTCAGGATGCTTGCTTTCATTTAAGGTGACTCTAATATTTATATCAGACGTTTTATTCATTGTAGTATTATTTTTTGGGTTTATATCCCGAATCAATTAATATTTTTTGGGCATCGTTTTGTACCATCAATTGTGCTAAGGTAATGTTCTCATTTTTCTTCATATAGGCCTTCACAATTTGCTCCCCAATAAATACTCCTATTCTCCCGGGCGACTCTTTTGGCAATCCATTGGTACTTGCTGCATCTGTTATGAACTTAAAATATTCTGAGGGTTGATTGTTGTAGAGCCATTTATTCTCAACTAAGAAAGTCCAAATATTATATTCATTGTTGTAGCACCACTCTAGTTGTTCCTTACTATATCCAGATAATATTGTATCCTCTTCGGTAGGAAACATAGCTCTGAGAGCATATTGAATTTTACCATGATAGATCATTCTTGGTAACATTTGAAAAGGCAGACTATCTTCAGTAAATTCTGTTTGAAGCCAACCGCGCATAGCATCGCTTGCCATATAATGATGAGAAAGTTTTCGAATCACAAAATTGGGTATTCCTAATGAAGGATAAAAGTTGCACTCACTCCCCAAGTACATATCGAGCCCAATACCCAGCACTGAATCTGTTGCAATTGTTTGATAATTAAATGCGGAAATAAAGGTTATAAATTTCGGAATTGTTGACTCCGGAAAATAATACGCATAGTGCTTAAAGGCTTGATGCAATTTTTCATCATTCCCTTTTAGAGTAGGAAATTCTTTTTGAGTTGTTTGAGTAATTGTTTTTATATCTACATCCGAAATAAACGCATTCAAACTATGCAGGGTAAGACTATCATTAGAGTCGCTCAAACGAACTACATTGTTAAGGTAAACGTCAAGAAAACTACCAAATTCAGATTGTAGAGCAACAAATTCCTCTTGGCTATAATGTGACTTTTCAAAGAGTTTTTTGTCAAAACGATGTAGTTCAAAAGGAATAGAAATATTGGAAGTGTCAATAAGAAATGGATTATTCGTACATGCACTCAGGAGAAAGAGAGGAAAAATTAAAATATATTTGCACAGCCGAAAACGGCATTTAGATTTAACAATATTAAAATTTAATAAACTCATGAAAGACAAAACTAATAGTTTGTTGTTAATTGTAAGCATAGTATGCTTACCGTTTTTTAGTAATGGTCAAAGTGAAAAATTGCGATTTGGATTTAAAATTTCACCTCAGGCAGCATGGCTCAAGAGTGATACTAAAGGTTTGGAGAGCGATGGTATGAAACTTTTATTTGCTTATGGTGTGATGGCCGATTATAATTTCGCTGAAAATTACACTATTGCTACAGGGCTTGATATTAATTATAGGGGAGGAAAACTAAAAAGTACCATCGATAGTACAACCGCAAAAGCAAGTTATAATATTCAATATATTGAAGTTCCGGTGGCCATTAAACTTAAAACAAATGAAGTTGGCTATATGCGATTTTTTGGGCAACTTGGTTTTACACCGGGCTATGTGATTAAAGCACGTACAGATATTGATGTAGCTGGTGTTAAGGAAGAAGACAAAAGCATCATTAAAGATGTTACCCGATTCAATATTTCTCTTCAGTTTACTGCCGGAATGGAATATAATATCAGTGGTAAGACCAATTTGTATAGCGCTATCTTCTACAACAATGGCTTTATAGACTTATTTGAAGACAAGAACTTTAAAGCGGTACCTAATAATATAGGATTGCAGCTTGGAGTGTTCTTTTAATAATAAACACCGTTACAAGTTCAATATAATTATTCAATTTAATGCATTTAGCATTATCTTATAAAAAAAGCCCGCAATTAATTGCGGGCTTTTTTGTTGCTACTGAAATAATCACACAAATTATTTACTTTTCTGCGGGGGTGTCATTTTAAAAGCCTTATATATATCGCTTATATCAGAATCTGATTCTTTCAATACTACGGGTAATATTTCGGCCATCGTCTTTAGATAAATTTCAATATCCTCAAACGTATGATGAACATTGATAACAGACCTAAGGCCTGTATTTTTATATGGAACCGTTGGAAAAACAGAGAGGTTGGTATAATATCCCAAATCCAACAACTGCTTGATCATGTTGTAACCAACAGCAGGTTTACCTACACCAATAAAAGTAATCGGAGAGTTTGATTCGCCAATTAATGGTAAGTCATACAATTTAGCTGTTGCATTGAAAAACTTAATACGTTCTTGTAGATTTCTCTGCAAGTCATAAATCTCATTGCTTAGGTGGATTCTAGCAGATGCAATTATAGCTCCTAATGTTGGTGGTTGAATGGGTCCACTAAATATTAAAGTTCGACCACAATTCTTTACCAGTCTTCTTGATTCTTCATCAGGGAAAACAAGTACTCCACCTGCTGCACCAAAAGCTTTAGCCAATCCGGTTACCAAATATAATTTGCGATGAAAATTAATTTGACTTAATACATGTCCGCTTCCATTTTTTCCTGCCCAACTCATTCCATGAGAATCATCCACATACAAATGAAACTTCTCGTACTTGTTCATTAGTTGTTCCAGATCTTTTAACGGACATAAGTCACCATACATTGAATATACACCGTCTACCATATACCACACCTTATCGTGTGTTTCTGATAACTTTTTGATGCGCGATTCAAGATATTCCATATTGTTATGGCGAACTACTTCCAAATGCGCACCACGTGCTTTCACGAGAGTAGTAGCCATCTGTACACAATCGTGAACTTGGCTATCCAATATCATGGCATCATTATCACCAACCAACACTGGAATATTGGATAGGTGTCCAAGTGTTACCGTTGGTGCAAGAATAACAGGTTTATTAAATATTTTTCTAAACAAATCCTCAGCTTCGCTATAGAGGGTAACCGAAACATATGCACGGGATGATGAAAACTGAGTTCCATAGCGTTGCGCGGCATCAATAGCTCCAGCTTTTAATCGGTAATCGAGCTCTAAGCCCAAATAACTACATGACCCGAAATTGAGCAAATCGCTTCCGTTCACACATATTTTTCGCCCGTCCAACTCATAATCTTCTGTGGTTAAATGGGCAATACCAAGCTGACTAGCTATAGTTGAAACTTGATCAATCAATTCCAACACTTGTTCGTGTTTGGACTTTGCATCTTTCAATACTTCACTCATAATTTTTATTCAGAAAAGGGGATGTTACAATAATTTAATTACTAACTCTTGATTTTTGAAGAAGGCACTTTTTTAAATAGTTTCACTCTCTTTTGAGAAAGAGATTTAACGGCTTCGTTCAACTCACCCAACAAACTATTGTATTGCTGAATGTCCTCATCATATTGTATTTGAGTTTCTTCTTCGAAACTTTTTAAATCTTCAGTTTGTGAAAACATAAGTTCTTCTTCGCCTACTACTGAAGAAAGTGTGCTAAGTTTTTCATCCAGTTTCATAATACTTTTGTTTAATTCAGTTTTTGAAATTTTATTCTTCTTTGAAGGAGCTTTGTCATCAAATAAACTATTTTCTCTTACTCCTTGATCAGATGAATAATCAACTCTATTTAGAATATTTTGTTGATCATCTAAATTTGTTTGAATGTTTTTACCTCTCGCCATTTCGAAATTAGATTTTTTTAAATTTGATGTACTACAAATTTAAGAGGATGAGTAGATACTATTAAAATAGTACAAGGTAGTTATGAACAGCGATCGTGTTGATTAGATGTAAAATACAAATTAAAAAAAGGACCATGGGAAAACGAATAATAACAGCCAAAGGGGTCATTAGTGCCATGTTTAACAATGATAGTTTTAGTCAGTGGTTAGGTATTGAAGTGTTAGAAACTTCGGAGGGCTATTGTAAATTGAAAATGCAAATACGGAAAGAAATGCTCAACGGATTTCTAATTGCACATGGAGGAATCTGTTATGCGTTAGCAGATAGTGCACTGGCATTTGCTTCTAACAGTCATGGAAGAAAAAGCGTGAGTGTAGAAACTTCAATTTCTCATTTGGTTGCTTTGAAAGAAGGTGATAATATTTTTGCTGAAGCAATTGAAAAACACAAAAGCAACAAAATAGGTGTTTATGAAGTAGTCATTCGGAAGAATGATGAAACTATTGTTGCTCTATTTAAAGGAACTGTGTACAGAACTTCACAAGAATGGATGGAAGAATAATTAAGGCTTAATCCAGATACGATCCGTTCCATCGAAATGAGGCGATTGAATACTCATCACTTTTAAAGGTTTTTTGCCCAATACTCGCACTGAGTGAGGCGTGTTTTGTGGAATAAATATTAACGAACCTTTATTGATTTTAAAAACTGAATCGTTCAACATCATCATTCCTTTTCCAGATAAAACATAAACTGTTTCGCAATGACTTGCATGGAAATGTGCTGCTACTTCTTTTTTTATGCTGATATAAAAAGTCGACTGAAGACTATCAGAATAAAGTACACGTATGTCTAAATCTTTATCGGATTTTAGTTTGACAAGGTTTTTATGATGATGGATAAACTCCGTTTGACCGTAAGCAGTACTAACCGAAAGCAAGAAAACCAATATAGCTAAGATTAACCTGCTATTTCCCAAACCTCTTTACCTCTGATTAATGCATTAAGATTTCCTTTACCTTTTAATTCTATCGCTTTAGAAATTTGCTTATTCAATTCATCTTCATAACAAGAACGGTCACTCACATAAAAAACTCCAAAAGGTCGAGGGAAATGATTTTCCATTTTAGGGTCATCAAAAAATCGACTTAAAATGCCGGCCTTTACACGATCGCGTTCATCATGTATCCAAAGATCATCGGCTGTGTATTTTCCTTCTGTGAGATTAACTACTACAGGTTTAAAGCCATCTAACAAAATTCCTTTTTCATCATTAGCTCCAAATACCAGTGGCTTATTGTTTTCCACAAATAATGCTTCAGCTTTTTTAGTTTCCTTATCGGTATAGATAAAAAATGCACCATCGTTGAATACATTGCAATTCTGATAAATTTCCAAAAAGCTAGCTCCTTTATGATGATAGGATCTACGCAATAGCTCTTGCATGTGCTTCGGATCACGATCCATACTTCTTGCTACAAATGTTGCATCTGCTCCCAAAGCCAGTGCCGAAGGATTAAATGGGTGATCAATACTGCCCATTGGAGTTGACTTGGTTACTTTTCCTGTTTCTGAAGTAGGGCTATATTGCCCTTTGGTTAAACCATAGATTTGATTGTTGAACAGAAGGAGATTGACATCTAAATTTCTTCTGAGCAAATGAATAAAATGATTTCCACCAATTGACATACTATCCCCATCACCACTCACAATCCAAACCGATAACTCAGGTCGACTCGATTTTAGTCCTGTAGCAAAAGTTGTGGCTCTTCCATGAATGCTATGCATTCCATAGGTTTCCATATAGTATGGGAAACGTGAGGAGCATCCAATACCTGAAATAAAAACCAGGTTTTCTCTTGGTATTCCAAACTCAGGAACAATGGTTTGTACTTGTTTGAGGATGGAGTAATCACCACAACCAGGACACCATCTTACTTCCTGATCGGTGCTTAATTCTTTTGAGGTATATTCTTTTTTACTTTCAATAGTTTGGCTCATGATTGTTCGATTAAAACTGTTCTTTAATTTTTTCTAAGACTTCCGAAACGGAGAAGGGCATTCCTTGTACTTTGTTATATGCAATTGCAGGAACCATGTATTTATCTCTGATGATTCGTACCAATTGACCTCTATTCATTTCCGGCATTAAAACTTTCTCAAAACTGTATAAGATCTCCCCTAAATTTTCGGGGAAAGGTTTCAAATATCTTAGGTGGGTATGTGAAACATCCAATCCCTCAGCACGCGCTTTGAGTACGGCACTTTTAGTAATACCATATGATGAGCCCCAAGTGAGTACCAATAGTTTTCCCTTTTCATTTCCGGTATCAACTTTTTGTTTTGGAATATGTTTGGCAATACCTTCAATCTTGGCTTCACGTAAGTTAACCATCTTCTCATGGTTCTCCGGATCGTAACTTACATTACCCGTTTCATCTTGTTTCTCTAATCCTCCAATGCGGTGTTCCAATCCTGGAGTACCAGGTATGGCCCATGGTCGTGCTAACTTTTCATTCCTTTTATAAGGCAGATAAGTATTCTCACCATTATATTCTTTAGCAAAAGAAAACCTAATCGGATTCAAAGAGGAGGCATCCGGAAATTTCCAAGGTTCAGCTCCATTGGCAATGTACCCATCACTTAGAAATATTACGGGAGTCATAAATTCAATCGCCAATCGGCACGCCTCTATAACCGATTCAAAACAATCGGAAGGTGATGAAGCACTTACAATAGGCATTGGGGCTTCGCCATTTCTTCCATAATAGGCTTGCATCAAATCGCTCTGCTCAGTTTTAGTTGGCAATCCAGTGCTAGGGCCACCTCTTTGAACATTGATAACCAAAAGCGGAAGCTCTAGCATAACGGCTAAGCCCATGGCTTCTCCTTTCAATGCAATACCTGGCCCTGATGATGCTGTCACTCCAAAAGACCCACCAAATGAGGCTCCAATGGAAGCACAAATAGCTGCAATTTCATCTTCTGCCTGATACGTTTTCACACCAAAGTTTTTGTGTTTACTGAGTTCATGCAAAATATCCGATGCAGGAGTAATGGGATAGGTTCCGTAATAAATAGAAAGTCCTGAAAGTTCACCGGCTGCAATCAAACCCATTGCAGTAGCTTGATTGCCCATTATGTTTCTATACACTCCGGGTTTCATCGTGGCCGGATTTACCTGAAAACGGGTGGTGAATGTTTCTGTAGTATCACCATAGTAATATCCTGCCTTTAGCACTTTTAAATTAGCGTCTCGTATATCGGGCTTCTTGGTAAATTTTTCTTCAATAAAACGAACAGTGTTTTCTAATGGTCGTTGGTACATCCAATATAAAAAACCAAGGACAAACATATTTTTAGCCCTATCAATTTCTTTAGTACCAAGACCGGATTCATTCAATGCATTACGGGTCATTTTGGTAACATCCATAGTAATCAACTGATACTTACTTAATGATCCGTTTTCAATCGGATTATCTCCATCGGCATATCCGGCTAAGCGTAAATTTTTTGCATCAAATCCACTGACATTCGCAATAATAATTCCCGTTTCGCTGAGCGAACGTAAATTTGCTTTGAGGGCGGCAGCGTTCATAGCAACTAATACATCACAAGCATCGCCTGGTGAATAAATATTTACGCTTCCGAAATGAAGTTGAAAACCTGAAACGCCTGCCAATGTACCTTGGGGTGCTCTTATCTCAGCGGGAAAATCAGGAAAGGTGCTTATATCATTTCCAAACAAAGCTGCTGTTTGAGTAAATTGTGTTCCGGTCAACTGCATGCCATCACCACTATCTCCAGCAAATTTTATAACTACTTTTTCTAACTGTTTGGTTGAATTACTCATACGATTCAAAAACTATTTTTAAGTTTAAATATGTTTATTACAAAAATAAGAAGATTCAATTTTCTATGTTCTATAGAAAAAATATTTTTCATCAATACAAACTAGAACGTAAACAAATTTCTTCTTTTCATTTCTTTCTTTAACAACTGAAGTTCCCTTCCGGTTTGTCCTTTAATGGATGTATTTTCTTCAGCTCTTCGAAACAGATAAGGCAAAACTGATTTAACAGGACCATAAGGAACATACTTTGCAACATTAAATCCTGCATATGCCATATTGACTGAAATGTGATCACTCATGCCTAATAATTGTGAAAACCAAACATGATGATGATCAATGCTTATATTTTTTTCTTGCATCATCTTTGCAAGTATCAAGCTGCTTTCTTCATTATGGGTGCCAGCACAAATAGAAGTATGTTGAATATGATCCAAACAAAATTTTAGCGCCTCATTATAATCTATATCTACAGCATTCTTATCAACATGTATAGGCGAAGGATAGTTTTTATCTTTTGCACGTTCTCTTTCCTTTTCCATATAAGCCCCTCTAACCAACTTATATCCCAGTTTGTAGCCTTTTTCCATTCCATTCTTTACTCCCTGTTTCAAATACTCCAAACGATCGTGCCTATACAATTGAATGGTATTGAAAATTATCACTTCCGACTTGTTGTATTCCATCATCATAAGTTCTGTCAAATCATCAATTGCATTTTGCAACCACGATTCTTCTGCATCTACAAACAACCGAACACTGCATTTTGAAGCTGATTCACAAATGGCGTTAAACCGAAAAACCAATCGATCGTATTCAAATTTCTCGCTTTCAGAAAGTGGTTCTTTTTTACTTACTTTTTCCAATATGGCATTGCGTGCAATTCCTGTTACTTTGAAAACTGCAAATGGAATAGATTTATTCCCTTTTGCTTTTTCAATTGTTTGGATAATTTGATCGGCTGTTTGATCAAAGAGTTTTTCATCGTCTGCGCCTTCAACTGAGTAATCCAATATGCTGCCAATATTTTCAGAAGCCAATCTTGCAATTGTTTTATCACAATCATTAATACTAATACCGCCACAGAAATGTCGGAACACCGTTTTCCGAATCAATCCTTCAATAGGCAATCGAAGACGAAACCCCAGATTTACCAGTATCGGACCCGTCTTTACAATCCAATTATATTTAATCATTGAAAAAAGCCAATATGCTCTTTTAATTGATTTGTCGGATCGGGCACCAAATGCAATAGCGGTATTGGAAAAATCGATGCGAAATGATTCTGCAGCTTTTATTGAGGTCACTATAACGTATATGAAACTTAACGATACAAATGTAAAAAAATAGAGGTTTGAGCCGAATCTTAAAAAACAATATTTAGAAGGCAAACGTTAAGAAAAGACTTATTTTTGTCATCAAATGATAGAGCATCCAGCCAATACCATTTCAACTTTGTTTTCAAATGAGGTTAAAAACAGACCTTTCTTGATTGCAGGCCCATGCGGGGCTGAGAGCAAAGAACAAATCATGTCGAGTGCTTTGTTTCTGAAAAGTCAAGGTGTTTCACTTTTGCGAGCAGGCGTATGGAAAGCCAGAAGCCGCCCTAATTCATTTGAAGGGCATGGAATTGAAGCGTTGGGCTGGTTGAATGAGATGCGAAGCGAAATCAATATGCCATTTGCGGTTGAAGTTGCAAAAGCAGAGCATGTAGATGAAGTATTGAAACAAGAATGTGATGTGATTTGGATTGGAGCTAGAACTTCGGTAAATCCATTCCTAATTCAAGAAATTGCTGATGCACTGAATGGAGTAAAGATTCCTGTTTTGATAAAAAATCCTGTCAACCCGGATTTAGACTTGTGGCAAGGTGCCATTGAACGAATTTATAAAAGTAGAAACAAGCAAGTAGCAGCCATCCATAGAGGTTTTTCAAGCTATGAGAATAAAACGTATCGTAACAAACCGAATTGGGAAATTCCAATAGAACTAAAACGAAGACTACCGGAGATCCCTTTGATTTGCGATCCTAGCCATATCACCGGAAAAAGAAGTATGGTTCCATTTGTATCACAAATTGCAATGGATTTAAATTTCAATGGATTGATGATTGAAGTTCATCCACAACCGGATACTGCACTTTCTGATGCAAAGCAGCAATTATCATTTGATGAATTTGCACAATTTCGAAAGCAGTTAATTATCCGAAAACTTACCACTGAAGATGTTTTTGAATTAAGTAAGCTAGAAGATCTTAGAGATCAGATAGACGAGATCGATCAAGAAGTAATCAATACTTTAGCAAAACGAATGAAAGTAGCTCGTGCTATTGGCTCTTATAAAGTGAAAAATAACATAACCATCTATCAACCTCAACGATGGAAAGAGATTATGGAAACCCGAACCCGATTAGGCATGGAACAACAATTGAGCAAAGAATTTCTAGAAAAATTGTACAGCATTATTCACACCGAGAGTATTGAACAACAAAGTTCCGTTATGTCGAGCAGTCCTAAAAATATTGAAGCCAATACTTCTGAAAATCAAAAAGCATGACTATAGCCGAAAACGCAAAAAGTCAGGAAACTTCTGTGTTGGTTGGCGAAAGCGTTTTACAACATCTTCAATCTTACTTAATTAAAAATAATTCCAGGGTTTTTATTTTAATGGATGAGAACACATTTCGCTTTACTTATCCGATTCTTACTTCTCATGTTCCCTTCTTACAAAGAGCACCTTATGTAATCATAGCTCCCGGTGATCATCATAAAAATCTTCAATCCTGCGAAAAGGTTTGGAAGTATCTGCTAAACATGCAAGCTACAAGAGATGATGTTTTGATCAATTGTGGAGGAGGCGTGGTTTGCGACTTGGGAGGCTTTGCTGCTTCGGTTTATAAAAGAGGTATGTCTTTTATTAATGTTCCTACTACCCTATTGTCTATGGCGGATGCTTCATTTGGCGGCAAAACAAGCATCAACTTTGAACAACACAAAAATCTAATCGGCTCATTCAATGAACCACTGCGCGTATATATCGATCCGGTGTTTTTAAAAAGCCTAAGCACTGTTCATTTACAAAATGGAATGGCTGAAATTATTAAGCATGGAGTAATTGATGGTAATGAACTTTTATCAGAAATTGAACAGATTTCTTCAAATGGAATTCCTAGTATCTCAGTGATTCAAAAGTGTGTTCGATTAAAATTAAAGATCACTCAAAAAGATTTATTCGATCGTGGAGAAAGAAAAAAGTTGAATTATGGACACACCATAGGTCATGCCATTGAAAGTGCCTGCATGAATAGAGAGTCATATGTTCTGCATGGCGAAGCTATAGCATTAGGTATGCTATCGGAAAACATTTTATCTGAAAAGCATCTTGGATTTTCTGAATCACAAAGGGTTTTTAAAATTCTTTCTCAACATTGTCGCTTAATTAATATTAGCGATCTTTCGTTTGATTCATTAATTCCTTATTTATTGAATGATAAGAAAAAAGAAAATGATAAAATTCAATTTTCTTTACCCGTTTCCATTGGCACAATTAAAACAAATGTTCCTATTGCCCTAAATGAAATTCAAATGGCATTTGATCACATGAAACTGATGTTGACTAATATCAAAAAGGATGAGAATAAAATTTGATTCTTCATTCAAACGTTTCTTTGTTGATGTTCCCTATTCAAAAAGCATGAGTGCTCGTGCTTTGATCATTCAAGCATTGAGCAACAATAGTATACCCATTTACAATTTATCTGAATCGAAAGACACCACTGAATTACAACAAGCCCTCGCCCATTCCGATGGAGTGTTTATTCATACCGGAGACGGGGGAACAAGTTTTCGTTTTTTTCTTGCTTATGCCGCGCTTAGAATTTCCAATTGCATAATTCATACAGGTAAGCAAATGAGTTTGCGTCCTATTGGTCCATTGGTTGAAGCACTCAATGAGTTGGGAGCTGATGTTGAATGTATGATCCATGAAGGTTTTCCACCTGTTCAAATTTGTGGTACAACTTTATCGGGAAACTCATTAAGTATAAAAGCTGATTTAAGCAGTCAGTTTATCACTTCTCTGATGTTGATTGCTCCCTATTTAAAAGATGGCCTTAGCATACACTTAAAAGATACATTAGTCTCTAAGCCTTATGTTGAAATGACCGCTTCAATGATGCGCACATTGGGTATAGATATAATTATAGATGGACAATGCATCAAAATTTCGAAAGGCCATTATGTTGGTGATTCCATTCAAATAGAATCCGATTGGAGTAGTGCAGCTTTTTGGTTGGCTTACTGTGCATTATTACCTCGTCATGAACTCAGCATACATGGGCATTTCAAAAACAGCATACAAGGAGATAAATTTATTGCCGCTCTTCTACAGGACGCAGGATTAACGGTTAATTTAAGTGAGAATAATTTGATAGTAGAAAGAGATGATTCAAGCATTGAGCTTAAAGACGAATATGATTTGATGGATACCCCTGATTTAGCTCCTGTCTTAATTTGTCTTGCGGCCGCTCTCAAACAAAAGGTTTTGTTTAAAGGTCTGAACACATTAGAACACAAAGAATCAAATAGAATAGTAGCCTTACAAACGGAGTTAAATAAATGTGGGGTGTTGTGTGAAAATGCAGATCAATATAGTCTAAAAGTTGATGGAAGTGGATTGCACAAGCCCATTAGAGCCTTTAGCTCACATGGAGATCATAGAATTATTATGGCATTAATGCTGTTCAGTTCGGTGTTTGAAGAAATAGAAATTGATGAGTACAACTCCGTAACAAAATCATATCCCGATTTTATTCAACAACTCAAAAAGAATGGATTTCAGATTTTTAAATAGATTAAAAATCTATTCTCAGAACGGCCTTGATATCAGACTTTATATTCCCATCAATAGCTTCATTTCCACTACCAATTAAATCTCGATTAAAATAATTAAATACAGAATACCTGCCCCAAATGCTCATCCCTTTGCGTATTCTGTACTTCACCAAAGCATAGTATCGGGCTCCTTTGTGATAATACGCGGGAATTGAATAGGCCCCCGGAACATCATTTTCATAAGCATACACTCTTGAATCGTATGATGGAGAATCGAAAAGGGCATATCGCAGGGTTAGCGAAAAGGGTGAGCCAAGTTTTTCATACGAAAAGTCTTGATAAAAGACATATCCATTTTCATCTTTACTTTCCTTTTGATAGCGTATTCTTTCCATGCGTGTTTTTAAAGAAAAGTTAGGATGAACCTGATAGCTTGCATGCAACCTAAGTTGACTACTTTTTTCTGAGACCAGATAATCAATCGACTCGTCTTCATCATCACTGCTGTTCGCTTTTTTGTCTTGTTCTTTTATTCTGGCATACAATAAAACTTTACGTGAAGGTTTGTAATCAATTTGGAACAAATACTCGTAACCGATGGAGGGTGCATTTACCTGATAGCGCAACCATGGAAACTGAAACATATCGAAATAGGCACTCAACTGCCATTGCGATGAAGGTTTAATGGTAATGCCATTTAATATTCCGGACTCTCCTCCATTACTGCTCTCACGAATACTATTTACTAGAAAGGAGTTATATGCCATATCAATGTTTCTGTATAACAATACCCAATTGATATATTGACCAAGGCTGATTAAAGCACCTCCCGTATAAGCGATAGAACCCTTTTTATTTTGAGCCAATTCGCCAAAGAGATTTATATTTTTAAATACATAATTATAATCTACTGAATAGTTCAATAGCTCATCCCCTCTGAAATAATCTATATTATATAACTGACTTCCGGGATTGAGCTTGCCATCAAATACATGTTGAGCAATGGTAAATCCTGCTGTGAATCGTTTGTTTCGAAATGCAAGGTGCGAAGCAAGCATTTGCTCCTGTATGGCATCCTTATCTTCTATTTCTGATTTCGTTCTGTGATATCCATCTTCACCCAATGATGAAACAAATAATTCATCCGTGGCTTCACTGGTATCGGATGCTATTACATTAGCATCCCAATTTTTATTGGAATACAAAACATCTAATGACCATTTACCTTTTTGAATGGATGCCGCTGCCCCTCTTCTGAACAAAGCTTCATTGACACTTGTATAAGGAGCTATGCCCATTGGATTTCTCTTTATAGAACTCAGATCCGATCCTTTACCAAATGCTAAAGCCGACCATAAAACTAATCCTTGCCCATAGCTTGCCTGATAATCACCCAATGCAATGGATTTTACAAAAGATATATCTCTTACAAATACATGTGCTGAATAAAAATCAAATCCCTGACTTTGAGTCCCGGCAAAAAATTCTTCACCCGGATCTTTTTCAGCCGTTATCCCATAACTCAATTTCCGACCTAATGTAAACCGGTATCGCGCATATAATTTCGAAGCATCGCCCAAATATCCCTTCTCCCCTGTTTCGTCTTCTCGATGCAAAATATAACCTTGTTTATCTTCCAATACTTGTTCGTATCGAAGGGTAAATTGGTGCTTGCCTCTTCGCCAAATATCAGACCAATGTTCGATAAAGAAATCGCTCTCATTTACACTTACATAAGGCAACAAAGCTTCGATGGTTTGTAAATCAAATCCTTCAATGCTTTGCAATTCTTCTAGTGCCAACAGTTTCCCATGCTTAGATCGGTGTAAAATCAAATTTCCAATTTGAATATCTGACAATAAGTATAAAGGAGTTAGATCTTCTGCTTCCGCTTTATTGATGTTTAACTTATTGGCTAATGTTAATTGTCTGTATCGAATCAGCTCACTCAAGTCTGCATCTTCTCCCAGTTGTTCCGCAACATTTTCAAGATTCTCTTCTGTTTTTGCATCCGATTTAATCTGATCGGTATCTTCTTGCGCCACAGCAAAAAAGGAAAGGCAACAAAATGCCGCAAAGAGAAAAATGCGAACCCTATTTCTTAGCCGATCGACCATAGCTGATACCAATTTGAGGACTGAATCCTAAGATCTGATCATAAGCAGCAGCGACATCTATACTGATATTGCTAAGCAGAATGGATGCACCAAAAGTGAATAGTGTGGACTGGGTTGAGATGCCACTACGAATAATTAATGGCTCCGTGATATGATACTCGATGCCTGCACTAACACTTGCCGGATAGTCTGAATCTTTGCTGCCTTCAAGTAGTACGTTCACTTTATCGCTAGCAAAATATCTTAATCCACCACTTATAATAACAGGCGCTTTCTCTTCATTAAAATCTGCCACTTTGCTTGCCAAAGGATTGTAAGCATGCATTCCCAATAACAACTTATCCGTAAGCTTTGCTTGTAATCCTGCTTCAACAGTAAATGCACTTCTCTTTCCGTAGTTCTCACTTATATTTAAAAGCAAGTAATCAAACTGCAGCGAAGCCGAAACCTTGTCTCCAAAATTTCGTGCATAGGCCAACCCTGCTTTTTGCTCATTGTAGAACTCATAACCAAAGCGTGTAAAACTCAGTGCCATTACAGATTTATCTTGGAAAGGCATAGCCAAAGCAAGACCTTGTTGAGAAATGGAGTTAATAAAATATCTTGATTGATGTGTTAAGGCAAATTCAAATCCATTTATCTGCTGACTCAGTCCGGCTTGATTATGAAACGAAGACCATATGCCTTGATGAGTTGCTCCACTAAGGCCCATAGACGTTGAATGAGGAGAAGTTAATGGTTCATCACCACCAGCAAACACATTGTTGCCTATCAAACACAATATTAATGGAAAAACCCATTTCATTTTTTTTGTATTTCTTTATCTGACTTTAAAACTTTTGTTTTTAAATTTCTTTTAAAACGAGATACTTTTTCCGACAACCTTGCATCAGAAACCGACAGGATCTGAGCAGCCAATATACCGGCATTTTGAGCCGCATTTATGGCCACCGTAGCAACCGGAACTCCATTGGGCATCTGAACAATGCTCAACAATGAATCCCAACCATCAATAGAGTTTGATGATTTGACTGGCACTCCTATAACGGGCAAAGGAGTAACCGAAGCAACCATGCCCGGAAGATGTGCTGCTCCTCCGGCTCCGGCAATTATTACTTTAATCCCTCTGCTCTTTGCTCTGCGCGCATAAGAAAACATACGGTCTGGAGTTCGATGTGCGGAAACAATAGAAATTTCGTGCTCAATTTTAAAATCATTTAAAATATCCGAAGCGGCTTGCATTACACTCAGGTCGCTCTTTGATCCCATGATGATACCTACCAAAACTTGTTTATTCTTTGCCATTAATTATGCTTTAATCTTAAGTACTTCTTTTATTTCATTCGCAATTTTTCTCAATGCTTTCAAATCACTTCCAGTTACAGTTATGTGACCCATTTTTCTAAAAGGTCTTGTCACTTTTTTGCCATATAAATGTACGTATACTGAGCGCATCGACAAAACGCTTTCAATGCCTTCATATACAGCTTCTCCTTCATAGCCTTTCTCCCCTAATAGATTAATCATTACTGAAGGATGTATGGAGCCTGCATCTCCTAAGGGCATATCAAAAATAGCTCTTAATAGTTGTTCAAACTGTGAAGTAATGTTTGCTTCAATTGTATGATGTCCGCTGTTATGTGGACGAGGAGCAATTTCATTTACCGATACCTCACCCGATTGGTCGATGAACATCTCAACGGCCAATATTCCGGTTAAATCTAAAAGCTCAGCTAATTTAACAGCTATAGCACCTGCATTTGTTTTTTGTTCTTCACTGATGTCAGAAGGCGAGAATAAATATTCAACTAAATTAGCTTCAGGGTTGAATTCCATTTCAACAGCAGGATATACCATCGATTGACCAGAAGCATTTCGTGCAACAATCACGGATATTTCTTTCTTAATATCCACCATTTTTTCAAGCAGAGCAGGCTGATCAAATGCTGCTGAAACATCCGCCTTATTCTTTAGAACCATTACTCCCTTTCCATCATAACCCATCGTTCTTTGCTTGAGAACAACAGGAAAATCTTCAACTGAACTCAACTCGCTTTTGTTGTTGATTAATCTAAATGAAGGACTTGGAATATTATGCTTCTGATAAAACTCTTTTTGAAGTCCTTTGTCCTGAACTAATCTTATTATGGATGGATGAGGATGAATAATCAACCCTTCACTCGACAAATGATCCAAAGCATCAACATTAACTTGTTCAATCTCTATGGTGAGTACATCTACTTGCTTACCAAAAGCGTAAACATCATCGTAATTTCGAAAATCGCCTATAATAAAATTATTACATAAAAATCGTGCTGGAGCATTTTCATCCGGATCAAGTACCCAAGAAGTTATATTATAATCTGCTGCCTTTTGCAACAACATTTTACCCAATTGCCCGCCTCCTAAAATGCCGAGCGTAGAATGTTGCATATTTAATTTCTTCATATATCTGGAGTATGCAATGATACTTCAAAAAACTCAAATCTTAAAAAAAGTAATCTGTCTAACAGAGGCTTCAAAACCAAAAAAATTGAATAATTTAGAGCACTTGAAACGATTATGACAGAGGTAACCATAAAGGACAAAACTTTTGAAAAGTTTATTGGCTCAGAGCGTATTCAAAAAAGAATCGAAGAATTGGCCATTCAAATCAATGAAGATTATCAAGGAAAAAAAATTATTTTCCTGGTGGTTCTTAATGGTGCATTTTTATTTGCTGCCGATTTATTTAGAAATTTAAAAAACGATTGTTCGATCTCGTTTATAAAATTATCTAGCTATAGTGGTACCAGTTCGAGTGGAGCCGTAAAACAAATTATGAGTTTCACAGAAAATGTTGAAGATCGTCACGTGGTCATCATTGAAGATATAGTTGACACAGGTCATACTGCGCAGTATTTACTTAAAGAAATAAAAAAACAAAATCCTTCCAGTGTAAAGTTGGCATCTCTCTTATTTAAACCCGAGGCTATTGAGTATGATTATTCACCCGATTATACAGGTTTCGATATTCCAAATGCCTTTGTTATTGGCTATGGATTAGATTATGATGGTGCGGGGCGAAATCTGAAGGATATTTATCAATTAAAAACTTAAACCTATGATAAACTTAATCATATTTGGTCCTCCCGGAGCAGGAAAAGGAACGCAAAGCAATCGAATTGTTGAGAAATACAAGTTGATTCATCTTTCTACCGGTGATTTGTTGCGCAGCGAAATTGCCGATGCTACTCCATTAGGCATGGAAGCAAAGACACTAATGGATCAGGGTTTATTGGTACCCGATCAGGTAGTGATTGGAATGATCCGATCGAAAATAGAACAGAACCCTGATGCCAACGGATTTATTTTTGATGGATTTCCACGTACCGAAAAACAGGCAGAAGCATTAGATGAGTTGTTAGAAGAAAATAATACATCCATTAATATAATGCTGGCCCTTTTTGTTGAAAAAGAGGAGTTGATTAAAAGAATCATTAATAGAGGTAAAGATTCAGGACGAAGTGACGATACCGATCGCTCTATAATTGACAATAGGATTGATGAATACAACAGTAAAACAAAGCCTCTGATTAAATATTACGAAAGGCAAAACAAATACAGAAGAATTGAAGGTAGCAATAGTATAGATGAAATCTTCGAAAAGATTTGTGTCGAAATAGAAAAACCTTAATACACTTTTTAGAAACTTTTAATTTTTAAATGGCCGATTCTAATTTTATTGATTATGTCAAAATTTGTTGTCGCTCCGGAGCAGGCGGTTCGGGTTCGGTTCATTTTCATAGAGACAAAACAACCGCCAAAGGAGGTCCCGATGGCGGTGATGGTGGAAAAGGAGGAAGTATAATTGTAAAAGGGAATCAACAATTGTGGACCTTATTACACTTGAAATATCGCAAGCATGTAATTGCACAATCAGGCGAATCGGGAAGCAGCGCAAATAAAACAGGAGCGGATGGAAAGGATGAAATACTCGAAGTACCTTTAGGAACAGTTGCCCGAGACTTTGAAAGCAATCGAATATTGTTTGAAATTGAAGAAGACGGACAAAGTGTAACACTACTTCCCGGAGGCAGAGGCGGTAAAGGGAATAGTTTTTTTAAAAGTGCCACCATGCAAACACCACGCTTTGCTCAACCGGGTGATGAAGGAAAGGAAGAGTGGAAAGTGCTTGAACTAAAATTAATGGCAGATGTAGGCTTGGTTGGATTCCCCAATGCCGGTAAATCCACTCTACTCTCTGTGGTTTCCGCAGCCAAACCAGAAATAGCGGATTACCCATTCACAACCATAGTGCCTAATCTTGGTATGGTACGCTATCGTGATGATCGCTCTTTTGTCATGGCCGATATACCCGGAATTATAGAAGATGCACATAAAGGAAAAGGATTAGGTCTTCGATTTTTAAGACATATCGAAAGAAATTCTGTTTTGCTTTTTTTAATTCCTGCTGATGTAAATGAGATAAATCAACAATATCAGATACTCTTAAATGAACTAAAGCTTCACAATCCGGAATTGATGGATAAAAAAAGAATTATTGCAATCAGTAAGTGCGATATGTTGGACGAAGAACTAATGCAAGAGATGAAAGAATTAATGCCAACCGATCATCACAAAGATGGAACTCCTGTGCCTTGTATCTATATTTCTTCTGTTTCCGGACTAGGTATTGAGCGTTTGAAGGATATCATTTGGAATACAATCAACAGTTGATGTTGGATTGGATAGAACATATGGATCAAGTTGCGCTACTTTGGATTAATGCCAAACATACCGAATGGCTTGATACCTTTATGATATTCGTGACCAATAAATTCACCTGGATACCTTTTTATGTACTTCTACTTTTCTTAATGTGGAAACAGTATCGATCAAAAATATATTGGCTTATAGCCTGTGTCTTCGCGTTAATATTATTTGCCGATCAAGGATCGAATCTCATGAAAGACTCTTTCAAACGGTATCGCCCATGTCACAATATTGATCTACAAAGTAAAGTGCATTTAGTAAACAATAAATGTGGTGGAAAATTTGGTTTTGTAAGTGCTCATGCAGCCAATAGTATGGCCTTAGCACTTTTTGTTGTTTTGATGTTGAGAAAAAAATATGCCGTTTTAGTACCTATTATGATTTCTTATACGCTATTGATATCGTATAGCAGAATTTATCTGGCACAGCATTACCCGCTTGATATATTAGGTGGATGGATGCTGGGCATTTTGGTTGCTCTGTTGGTTTACAGATTATTTAGCCGCTATTCACTCTTCTCAAACCAAAGTATATGATTAAAATCATTCTCATTTTTTGCGGTGGCGGATTAGGAAGTTTGTGCCGATATGGATTTCAAAAATACATTACTCTTGAATCCTTCCCCTTAGGTATTTTGACGGCCAATGTTTGTAGCTCTTTCATTCTTGGAATGTTGCTTCAACTACAATTTATAAAACCATCAACTGAGCAAAGCTTATTTCCTCTTCTAGCTATAGGATTTTGTGGGGGCTTCAGCACATTCAGCACTTTTTCTGCTGACACTTTTATGCTGCTGCAACAAAGTAATTTTATTTTAGCTTTAAGCAATGTTCTATTGAATGTAGTGGCTTGTATTGGAGCGGTATATGCCGGTATTCATATTATAAAATTATTAACCATTTCATGAGAAAATTTCTTTCCGTTGTATTGGCATTAAGCCTAAGCTCAATCAGCTGCAAGAGCCAACAAAAAGTTCAACTTACTCAAAACAGTAAACCCAAACTAGTAGTTGGGATTGTAGTAGATCAATTACGTGCAGATTATCTGTACCGCTTTAATTCGAGATTTACCCATCATGGATTTAAGCGAATGATCAATGATGGCTTTGTTTGTTACAATACGTTCTATACGCACATGCCAACTCATACCGGACCTGGACATGCCAGTATATTTACCGGAGCATCACCTTCTCTACACGGTATAATCGCTAATGATTGGATTGATCCTTTTAGTGGAGATACCATAAATTGTGTAGAAGATTTAACTGTACAACCCCTTGGTTCAAGTAATGAAATAAACAGAAGATCTCCTGTTCTTCTTAAAGGAACCGGCATAGCCGATGAACTTAAATACGCACAACAGTTTAAGTCTAAAAGCATTGGAATTTCACTAAAAGATAGAGGTGCAATTTTACCAGCGTCACATAGTGCCAATGCAGCGTATTGGTTCGACAGTAAAATTGGACAGTTTGTAAGCAGCACCTATTATATGAATGAGCTACCAAAGTGGGTTGTTGATTTCAACCAATTAAACTTGCCCAAAAAATATCTTTCAGAGGATTGGACTACTCTATTACCTATGGAAAGCTACTACGATTGTTCCAGTGATGATAATCCCTATGAAGGAACATTCTCTTTTGAAACCCGTCCTGTATTTCCACATGCTTTCTCAAAAATGAATCCAATCAATTATAATGTTATCAATTACTCTCCTGCAGGAAATACCTTAACATCCGATTTTGCAATTCGATGTATGGTAGAAGAAAAAATGGGGCTTCAAAGTACTACAGATTTTATCTCCATCAGCTATTCGGCCACTGATTATATTGGGCACATGCATGGTACTGATGCTATTGAACTAGCCGACTGTATGTTGCGTCTCGACCTAGAGTTACAGCGTTTATTTACTTTTCTGGATGCAACCTATGGTAAAGAGAATTATGTATGTTTTTTAACCTCTGATCACGGAGCCAAATCAAATCCTGCGTATCTGAAAGACAATAAAATTCCGGGAAGTATATTCGATCAAAAAGGATTGATCGGTTCTGTAAAACAGTTTTTAAAAGAAACGTATGGAAGAGATTCATTATGCTTAGGGATCATTAAACACATGATTTATCTGGATCATCAAAAAATGGAATCTTTTCAGATTGACCCCGATGAAGCCAGTGAGAAATTGGCGAATTTTTTAGAAAAAAATATGCAAATCGCACAAGTTTTAACACGCAAGCAATTGGAAGGCCCGCTTTTACATTTTCCTGCAAATCTATTACAGCAATCTTATCATAGTAAAAGAAGTGCGGATGTTCTTATTATTTATAATCAGGAACTTTTGCAATATCAAACTACCGGCACACAACATATTTCTCCTTATACTTTTGATACCCATGTTCCTCTTCTTTGGATGGGTTGGAAAATTAAACACGGAAGAACCTATCAAAAGGTAAACATCAATGATATTGCCCCAACCTTATCAACTCTTTTACAAATCAGTTGGCCAAGTGGTACGAACGGAAAAGTGATTGAAGGAATTTTTGAATAATTGAAATCACTCCTTGGTAAAGATAAGGGTATCTAAAATCTCTTCATCTCTTGAAATTAGAGATAAGAAATACATTCCTTTATCAATATTTTTTAGGCGAATTGTATTCTGATTATCAAAAGTGAAGTCTAGTTTCCCCTTTTTGATCAATTGTCCCAAAGAATTTCTTATGGTATATCTATTAATATCAGTGAATTTTACTTGCTCCACTAATACATTAATTTCACTCCCTGCAGGATTCGGGAATAAGCTGAAATATGAAGATTTAGGCTGAGTAACGTTAAGTAAACATGGAGAATAACTTAGTAGATCTATCTTAGTGATAAGAGAGGGGAATGGGACTCCAAGGGTACAGATATACGAAAGAAAAATTTTATCTGAAGAGGAAGAAATCCCCCATGTACCGATATTATTATTTATACCTCCATAATACCCACATGAATCAGGTATTGAAGGATTTGAAATATCAACAACATATAGGTCACTTTTCCCTGTAGAAATAAAAAGCACATTACAATTTGTATCGATCGCCAACTCATTGGTATGTCCATCACTTGTGTTCCATTGCGCAACGGGATTACTTCCGGGACAATTCCAAGGGTTCCACCACGACACTAAACTAATATTTGTGCTATCGCTGATGTCAAGTATTTCCAATCCACAGTAATCAATTGTTACGTATGCTAAATGATCTCGAACCACAACATTATTGTATGCCCGTGGAATAAAAATTCCATTCAAATTTAAATTTGAATACTGACCAAGTTCAGTAGGATTCATTTTATCCGATATATCGACAATTCTGATCCCACCTCTATCGTAACACACATAGGCAAGCTGATCTCTAATGAACAAACCTCTTACATTGTATTTTGTTGAATCAATAAATGTTGGTTGAGGAAAACCAATGTCCAACATCAAACGTGATGTAAAAACAATGTCATTTTTATTTGAGATATCGAGTATAACAAATCCATTTCTCATTGCTCCAACATAGGCATAGTCATTATCGGCCAACACAATTCCACAACCACTGAGCTGCATTGTGCTGTCAATCCAAACATCATTTATTGAAGGAGATAATGGATTAGAAATATCAACAATTGCAATTCCAGAAAGTTGTTTTGCTGTTCCAAAATGATTTCCAAGTGCAAGATATAGCCATGTACTGTCTTGTGAAACATTCATTACATGTAAACCACTCAATGATGATATCAATACTGAGCTACAGTAAGTGGGTGTTGAAATATTAGAAATATCATAAATAATTAATCCTCCTTCTTTTGCTGCTGCATACAAATATGGTCTCCCTAAACGGTCCGGTTGCATAGTTAACAACATTTGAGAACAGGTTCCGTTGATGGTTGATTCAAATTGAAGGTTTAAAGTGCTGCAAAGTTGAGCATTTAATACGGTAGCATTAAACACCAAGATAGATACAAAAGCAAGAATTGATTTTCTTTTGTACATGAAAGAAGAATTATATTTACACTTCTTAATATACCCTATACCCCTTACATTTTAAGGATTCTTTCAATATAAAATTTCTCGTCATCTGAAATGAGTTTTAAAAAGTAAACTCCTTCTTTTATTTCACGCAAGTCAATCCTAGATTCCGTTTCATATGAGTTGATATATTTTTCAATCAACACTCTACCGGAAACATCAATCACTTGGATTCGCTTAGGTGAATCTGTGCTCACAAGGGCTAAGTTTATAAAGTCCGTGCATGGATTAGGATATGCATTTATACCCTCTAAATCCTTAGCACCAACACTAAATCGGTTCGCAATAGGCGGAGTGTTAAATATTCTTTCTTCTGTAAAATTAGAGTATTCAATACCACATCTAGTTCTCATTTTCCAACGATATGCAGTTCCGGGGATCAAAGGCATTATTTGAACATTATTTTGATTCCCAGGAATGGTAAGTTTAGTCCATGGACCTCCACTTAATGGTTTATACTGTACCTTATATTGAGTTGGAGGAGTTGGGGGTGGATTCCATCCTAACACAGCAAAATTGGGTGCAACAACCACTTCAAATGTAGCAGGAGGAGCAACACATGAGTTATTTAATATAAATACTTCAGCATCACTCCAAGACGAATTAAGACCACTATTTGAAACAGTTCGAACTTGAGCAGTGTAATCCTGACCAGGTATCATGTTTGAAAGATTGTAACTATTCGAATTACTGTTTAAAAGAAAATATGGAGAAGTACTTCCAACCGGTCTATATCGGATACGATAATAATCAGCATGTGGCATAGCATCCCAGGTAAAAAATGTTGTTGAGGATGAAGTTACCGTTGCGCTAAAATTAGTTGGTTTAATGGATACTCCATCAATAACCAAAGGTGCGTAACCGCATCCATAAGTTGGGTGGCAATCACAACTAGCAGGCACTGCCGGTATATGTTCAGTTGGAGGTGTATATTTTATTGAATCTACTGTAACTTTACCCGGTCCTAATAAACTATCCAATAAGTGTTGTGCAGCGGTTTTTTGATTAGGCACCACAGGAGGCACTCTGTTAGGAGGAGGATTATCTGATATATAATTATAATTAGCCTCTATTTTCAGCAACGCGTCAGCTTGATTTCTAACTCCTTTATTTTTTGCTGTAAAACAAATTATAGATCCTGATTCACTTTCATTTTTGTAACCTTTTCCGGTATTCCCTCCTCCACTTAAAGCAGTACCCATTTTTTCTAATAATCGATCCAAAACTGAAGTAGTATCTCCTGAATAGATACTATCAGAATAACAGGCTGCAAACTCAACAAAAATATTCTGAATACTATCGAATTTTTCCGGTACAGGCATTTGCAAAGAATCATCTCCAAACTCCCAATACGTTTGACCACCCCAACAAAAACCGGTATAGCCGCCAACAGTATCTCGTTTACCATGACATACAATTATAAGTGTATCTCCATTGTTCACCATGTTCATGCAATCGGTTAAATTACCTCCAACTACTATCACATCTCCGGGTCTCTTATTGTTGTTTTCCCAGCCTTCGCGATTGTTACAATAGCCTGAATTATCACCATCAATGCAGACTACTCTTCTGGCATAAGAACTACAAACTACTGTTAATAAAAGGACTAAAAGAAGATACTTAATCAGTTTCATATTGCAAGGTTTTTAAGGGTTAATAATATTCAATTAGGGATTATAATAAATTAATATCATTAATTAAATTTATAGGTTTCCTTTCAAAATTCAAAACAACCTTTAAAACAATCAAATTAAGCTAATCTAGCACATTAAAAAGATATCTTATACTACTCTAAGTTCTGAATTATCGAAGATGTTTTGTTTTACCGCATTTTAAATGCAAAAACAAAAAACCCACCATGTATCCATGGTGGGTTCTTAATTAAAATAGCTAATATGTTATTTCTTTACGTCAAAATCTACTCTACGATTCATTGGGTTGAGTGACTTTGCTAGTGGATCTTTCTCACCACGACTAACTACGCTCAATCGTGTTCCATCGATACCATATTGTTTGATCAAATGATCTTTTACCGATTCCGCTCTGCGCATTCCTAATTTATCATTAGAAGTTTCACTACCGGTAATATCGGTATTGCCTACCACTTCAAAATTCACCTCCGGATTAGCTTTCATAATTCTGGCAACAATCGTAAATCGATCATGCATGTTCGATTTAACAGCGCTTGAATTCAAATCAAAAAATATGGATGGAATAAATGTATTTGCCAATGCTTCATTCTTGGGCATGGTTATACCTTGAAAGTTAACCATATTACCTTTTACAGTATTCGGTTCCAGATCGCGGCTGTCTGGGACACCATCTGCATCACTATCCGTTTCCATTCCATTAGCATCTACTACGGCACCTTTTACAGAGAAGGGATCGCCATCTTTTGAATCCGGAACACCATCACCATCACTGTCAATCGCTGTACCATCACCATATACTTTCATTCCTTCAGCAGTACTGTTGTCCTTATCGAACATATCGGCAACTCCATCTTTATCTTTATCACTTGATAGCAAATCAATTTTTTCCTTAACATCTGCTATATCATTATAGACTACTTCTAATGGATTCACCCACTCCAATTGCTTATCTTTTTTACCAAAGATATAGTTCAAACCAAGCAACACAGATGAATATCCATCATTTTCTGTTACTGGTTTGTTGGTAGCATCTACTTTATCCGTAAATCCACGATTGTAACCTAATTCAAGAAACAAGTCAATCTTTGATCCCACCTGATATTTAAACCCTATTCCACCATTTAATACGAAAGCAGTTCCATCAGCTTTTCTCAAAACCGAAGGAAATGAATCAATATTGCTAGTTGGTTTAACTTCAGTGTCGTAGGTTAAAAATCCTGCACCAGCAAAAAGATTCATGTGAAACTTTTTATTTCTATTGAGGTGAGATATATTACCAAAGGTGTAAACGAAATCTAGACTTCCGATGATTGAATTGGTTTCAAAATCCTGAGTAGTTAAAATTGAATTAGTACCTCCTGAACCAGTTCCACCTACCACACCGCCAATATTTGTTCCTCCAGCGAATGTATATTCTTCGGAAGCACCGGTAAAGCTAGTATAACCTCCTTTAAGACGTAAGCCAACGGAATGACTCATTTGATAGCCTAATTGAAGGCCAAAAAGAGGATTCAAATCAAAATTAGGAAATTTGTCTTTGTCTTTAGGATCTTTATAAAATTCACCTTGAAAAAAGTTTATTCCCCCAAATAAGCCAATGCTAAATCGATCGTAATCTTTCCCTTTTGGCATACCATAACGGCTACCTGAGGTTTGTGCTACTGATGAAAAGCTTACTAGAAATGCCAATAAAAAGGCTAAAACGTATTTAATCTTCATATAGAAAAAGTTTAGTTGTCAATAAAAAGTATGCAAGTATAAATAAAGCCTGTCAATCAGAGGTTGAAGATAACTATTTTTTTTTACCCAAAAAGTCATTCATTTTGTGAATAATGAAATTATAATCATCGTCATTGTTAATAAAATCAAGCGTGTCCGTATTTATGAAAAGAGAATGAATATCAGATTGATCATTAATGTTTTTCTTATACGAGTCATTTATACTCAATAAGTAGTTGCTTTCAATATTGTTCTCCATTGCTCTTGCTCGAAGTTTTATTTGCGATTGCAACTTCTCAATTCCACAATTTAAAAACACTACCAATTCAGGCTTGGGTAATAAAGAATCCATTTGCAAGTATAACTGATGATACATTCCTAATTCTTCGTTTTGAAGATTAACAGAAGCAAAAACTATATTCTTTAAAAAATGGTAGTCCGCAACATACTTTTTGTTTTGAATATCTATATCCTTAAGTTGCATATATCGGTCTGCTATGAAAGAAAGTTCTAAAGGAAAAGCGAATCGTTCGGGATTGGAATAAAATTCGCTAAGAAATGTTTTGCTGGCAAAATCTTCGAGCAATAACTCTTTATCAAAGTCCAAACTCAGCTTGGTACTTAATGAAGATTTTCCGGCACCAATATTACCTTCAATAGCAATAAAATTGCTGGCTGACAAAAAAGGGTATTTATCTTTTATGTTCATTGATCTTCTTTACATTCAATGGATCTTTACAATCATGCAATAGTTGACGGATTGTTTTCTTTTCAACAGGATGCATATACTGAAGAGCGATTTCCGCTAAAGGCAACAATACAAATTTTCTTTCCTGAAGATAAGGATGTGGTATAAGCAACTGTTCATCAGTAAACGTTTCGTTCTCATAAAAGAGAATATCAATATCTATTTCTCTATCGCCCCACTTTTTATAGCTTTTGCGCCCAGCCAACATCTCTATTTGTTTACAATGCAATAAGAGTTCTTTAGGTGTGAATCCTGTTTTTAAATGTATCGCAATATTCACGAAATAGTTTTGAGCATTTCCTCCCCATGCTTCACTCTCATAAAAAGAAGAGCACTTTTGGATCACACAGTATTCATTTTCTAAATACGACAATGCACTTTCAATAGAAGACATTCGATCTCCTAAATTGCTCCCCAATAATAAGTAGGCATTTTTCATTCAAATCAGCTTAACGAAAAGCAAAAATACTATCTATTTATTTTACTATTCTTTACTTTGCATGTAATCGCTAAATAAAATTAATCATGAAACAGTTTTTTAAATTTTTCTTTGCTTCAGTCTTAGGAGTCATTGTAGGGAGCATAGTGTTATTTTTCTTAATTCTATTTATTGCCGGAACCTTATTAAGTGGAATGGAAAATAAAAAGGTTTTTAAAGCAGAAGCGAACTCAGTGCTGGAGCTTAATTTTAATTACCCTATCACCGAAAGAACATCTAAAGATGTGCTTGGCAGTATTGACTTTTCTGATTTCTCTGCCAATATGAATCCCGGATTAAATGATTTATTAAAATGCATTCGTTATGCTGCAGACGATGAGCATATAAAAGGCATATACCTTCACAGCAGTAATGTTGTTGCCGGAATGTCTATGACCGAAGAGATTAGAAATGCTTTGCTAAAATTCAAAAAGTCGGGAAAGTTTATCATCGCTTATGCCGATGAATACAGTCAATCTGGGTATTATTTGTCATCTGTGGCCGATAAAGTTTATCTAAATCCTGCCGGTATAATAGATTTTAGAGGATTGGGGGCCAACCTTATGTTTATAAAAGGAACTTTAGAGAAAGCGGGAATTGAACCTCAGTTGATTCGACATGGAAAGTATAAGAGTGCCGGTGAGCCCTTTGTTTTAGAAAAAATGAGTCCTGAAAATTATACTCAGGTTAAAACATTGGTAGACACTTTATGGAATACCATGGTTGATCGAATTTCTATGAGCAGGAATTTACCAGCTGACACGTTAAAAGAAATAGCTGCAAACATGAAGGTGCGCATAGCCGAACAAGCATTGGAATATAAATTGGTGGATCAATTGATGTATGAGGATGAAGTTCACAATGAGCTAAAAAAATTATGTGCAATTGAAGAAAATAAAAAACTTGCCTTAGTGAGTCAGAAAAAATACATGCACGCGGAAGATCCTATTCAAAAAACTTTTTCAAGAGATAAAATCGCAGTGATTTATGCAGTGGGTGCCATTTCATCGGGCAAAGGAAATGAAGAAAGCATTGGATCTGAATCTTTGGCTAAAGCCATTCGAAAAGCACGAGAAGATGAGAAAGTGAAAGCCATCGTAATGCGCGTAAACTCTCCAGGTGGGTCAGCGCTAGCTTCCGATGTAATATTACGCGAAGTAATGTTGGCAAAAAAAGCCAAACCATTTTATGTGAGTATGAGTGATGTAGCTGCTTCTGGGGGATATTATATCAGCTGTTTAGCGGATACTATTTTGGTACAACCCAATACCATTACGGGTTCAATTGGAGTGTTTGGTATATTATTTAATGCAAAAAAATTACTAAACGAAAAGCTAGGTATAACTACCGACAAATACCTAACAGGACCTTTTGCTGATTTAGGAAGCATGGACCGTCCTGTAAATGAATCCGAACGAAAAGCAATTGAGTTTATGATCAACGATATTTACAAGGATTTTATCGGTCATGTATCAAAAGGTAGAAGTATTGATAAAGCAATGGTGGATAGTTTAGGTCAAGGAAGAGTTTGGACTGGAAAAGATGCTATATCTG
>DAOQTX010000017.1:0-45959 GCA_035340715.1 Bacteroidia bacterium
GTTATTACCGCAGTGAGTATTCTACTGTATTGGCGGGATTTGCAATTGCGGTAGCATTAGTTCCACCACTTTGTGCCTGCGGTTTAATGTTAGAGCAAAATCATTTAATTCTTGCAGGAGGAAGTATGCTTTTATTCATCACTAATTTGACTGGTGTAATAATTTCTGCTTTATTGGTGTTTTTTCTTTTAGGGATAAAAAATAAGCGAAATCGAAAGTGGTTTTATACTGGTTCGGTTGTAATTGTTTTTGTTCTCTTGACTATCATCTTTCCATTGGCATTAAATTATAATAAATTTAGTTCAGGAGTTCAATTTCAATCTATCATTTTCAAAAAAGCAGGTGACATCTGTTCACACTCAAAGAATTCGCCAGTAATAAAAGACATATTGATACAAGGCAATGCAGCAATAATTACAATTGAACCATTTCCCACTGACAGAACTGATGAAGAGCTGCTTAAAACGGAACTTGAAAGAGCGACTGAATTACAAGTGTTTCTGAAATAGACAACAAAGACAATGAAAAAATTAACTACACATAACAAGGACATAGCGATAACGGGCGGACAGTGCGTAATTGAAGCGTTGTGCTTCTATCAACTTGTGTGCTTACTAACAGTTTAGTGCTTCTTAACGCCAGCTCTTGCCTAGCCCCGAACCGTTTCCGTTACTTTAATAGCGGAGGGATGGTGAAAACGATAATAAGAATAAAGATGTGTAAAGCTTACTCCTCGCCTGCTAATAGATCTGGGGTAACTTTAACACGCTTTTGATTTTGGTAGCATACCACATAGGCATCACTAAATCCATATTCAAATACGGTTTGTTGCAATTGTTTTACTTTTTCAAAATCGGAGCCATGTCCGGTTAAAAAGATATGCCATCCTTGAACGGTGGTTAAATAACAAAGATCGTCAAAACCCATGGTTACCAATTTTGAAAATACTTCTTCGGCTGTTTGATTCGAGAACGTTCCGATCTGCACTTTAAAATCGAGTTGATTATTGTTTCCAAGCACCTCTGTGATTTTTACCGGTTGTGGTAATGAGGGATCAATATTGCTTTTGTTTGTATTAAAATATTCTCGTAGTCTTTTTTCAGCATCGGTATTACTGCTGGTTGAGCTTGGCTGATTGTTGGTGCCGGTACTCACATTAGTACTCGATGCTGCATTACTCTCACTATTTGTACTTGCATTAGAATTTGAAGTATCGATGTCTTTATTTATTTCATTCTGTGTAGAAATTTCTGAAGACGTAGTGTTTGATTGGCTTCTTGTATTGGCTGACGTTACATTAACATCGTTTGTGTTTGTTGAATTTGTATTGGCAGCCGCGGTTGTTTCATCTGCAGTGCTCGATTTAGTTGTAATATTTTCAACTGCAGCAGTGGTTGTTTTATCTGTATTATTTTGCTTTGTATTGGTATTCGAAGCATTGGTTTCTGTTTTCGAATTTGTATCATTCTCATCTGCTACACTCAATTGCTGTACATGCATTTGATTCAACGCTTCTATACCTTGCTCAAAGGTTTCACTATCGCTTAAGTATTTGTTTACGATAAATATTTCGTCATGCGTTTTGGCTTTCGACAATTTTATCCATTGAGCCATACGACCACTTGCCTGATTGTTGATGCTAATGTTTTGAGCCAATGAAGTATAACCCGGTGCTTCGACCTTTATGCGAAAGTCGCCCACTTGATTTAAATTAAAGGCATATTCACCATTGTTCCCATTGCTGAGAAAGCTGCTAATCACTTCATTGTTTTTTTGATGGCTAAGTGTAATGCGTACTTCGTTAAATTCATTCAAACGATCGGTAAGAAAAATTTTACCTCTTACCTGCACTACTGTATTCGATTCACCATATTGAATTTTGTATACCATCAATTTAGGATAAGGTGTTTTAAATTTAGTAGCGTAGAAAGCGGTTTTGCCATCGGCACTTTCGGTATAATAGTATTCATCGTCAGCCGTGTTGATGGGGTAACCAATATTTACCGGACTTGACCATTGTTTCGTTTCACTATTGTACGTAGCCTTAAATACATCAAACGAACCCATACCCGGCCAACCGTTTGAGCTAAAGAACAAAGTGCTACCATCTTCGTTGCACATTGGATACACTTCGCTTTCGCTTGTATTAATGGTAGCCGGTAAAATTTCGGGAGTGCCCCAGGTACCATCGCTATTTTTTACCATTCTGAATATATCGCTAGTTTTAGCTTTAGAAGAACTGTATCCGGTATAATACATCACATTTCCATTGGCAGAAAGGAATGCCGGATAATGTGTACCATTATTCAATTCTTGTTTACTAATTAAATGTTCGGGTTTGATTAATACTTTACCTTCCTTACCTTCCATTTGATAGGCAGTAAAATAGTTGCTGCTGTTTTTTAAATATCGGTCCACTACATTAAACTGAACCGGAGTATTCATCATCTCTTTAGCATAGTCTAATGATTGTATTGCTTGAGCTATATTCCATTGCTCAGCCATTTTATCTGAAGCACGAGAGGTAAATTGCTGATAAGCTGAACGTGCATTATCAAAGTCATTATTGATTTGATACGCTCGTCCCAAATAATAGTAAACCTGATCCCACATATATTCATCACCGCTAGCTTTTTCTAAATGAGTGATGGCTTTTGCTTTGTCTTTTTCAGTAACCAATAAGCAAACGCCATAATAATAATTGAGTGCTGAATTGGCTGGATCTTGACTGAGCAAATGAGAAAATAAAGGTTCTGCCTTATCGTATTGCTTTGTGTCAAACAATTCTTGTGCTTCGGTCCACTTCTTGTTTTCTTGCTTGCGGCTCATTTGAGCAAATGAAATACTGATCCCAAATAAAAATAGCGCACAGAAAACTCCACATAATCTTACCATGATCTTTTACCTTATTATACATTACCTTATATGCAGCAATGAGTTTAAAGGTTACGATATGAAGTATTGAATTTAGTTTTTGAGCAAATTCAGCCCTTGCGACTTAAAAAACCTACTTTCGATTCGGTTCCTCTGAGTAATCGCTCAATATTTTTTTGGTGTGTAACCAGCGTTAAGATTGAAACCGTCATGGCGAAAATATTGAGTGAGAGAATAGTTTCGTTGTAGATGAGCATAACGACCAATGGAAAACACAAGGCAGCTAGCATTGAACCGAGTGAGACATATTTGGAAAGAAATAGAACCAGTATAAAAACGACTAAGCAGATTAAGGTTGCTTCGTGATGTACGCCTAAGCCAACACCCAATAAAGTAGCCACACCTTTTCCTCCTCTGAACCCGGCAAAGACCGGAAAAATATGTCCGAACAGAGCGGCAATACCGAGTGCCAGCTTAAAATTTACAAATTGCTGAGTAGCGGGTAAATAGTCGCCACCTATATGAACCAATTGAACTGCAATAAATCCTTTGGCAATATCCATTAACAGCACCGGTATTCCTGCCTTTGATCCTAAAACTCTAAAGGTATTGGTAGCACCTGCATTTCCACTTCCAAACTCACGAACATCAATGGAGAAAAATCGTTTACCCACCCAAACGGCCGAAGGAACAGAGCCAAGTAAATAGGCACCAATGAGACACATTATTGTTTCCGCATTCAGCACTAGGCAATATTACTAAATTTATTACTGACCAAATTCAAGAAATTTTTTAACAAAATCTGCTTTCCTTCGTTCTGTTGATAACATATATTGATAAGGTGCTGCCCCATCTTTTTCAGGAGCAACTCTTTTCTCCGGTTTTGTATTATTCAAAAAATCGTTAAACTTTGAGTCGCTTGAAACCGCCTGCATGATTCCTCGCTGATAATTAAAAAAGAACCAAGTGGTTTTGCTCACTTCCAGATATAGATTAAATATGTCTCCACTTTTTCTGCGCGTAATTTGCAAGTAGCCATTCAACTCTCGGCTAATGGTGCTTTTTCCTGTAAAGCCAACTGAGATAGGACCAACTGAACGATACGAATCGCTTTCGCGATGCCAATACATTTGAACCTTGTTGAGTGTAATTCCATTTTGCAAAAGCTCTGGAAGTTTTTTTACAGAACCGTATAGATTTAAATCAGCTATAAATTTTTCAAAATCTTTTTTACCCAATAAATTAGACATTGAGCTTTCGAATTGTGGTCTTTGATCATCAGAAGGTTTTAAGGTAGGATTGCTTAAAATAACTTCGGCCATGGTTTTCAAAGCATCATCACTAAAAAAGAAATCCAAATTCAGAACCATCTCCATTCCCAGGCTGTCCAATTGGTAAAAATAATCGCTACGGCCATCGGCTAAAAGTTTAAATTGGCCAAAGTCGGTATTAAAAGTTGCGGGTCCTGATAATGAAATATCACAACTCTTTTCATTCATATTCAATACTGATCCTGAGGCAGATGGGTTTTCAATCTTTTCAGTATTTCCAATTTGATAGGCATTATTCTTTTGATCTTGCTTTAAAATTCCGGAAGAAGTTTGAAAAACAAAATCGCTGCTATTCTCTTTTTTAGACAAAAAACGCGAATAGAATTTATTGCCTTCGTTCGAAAAATAAATACCACTCACCAAGTCTTCTCTGAATTCGTTTTGAGGTTGATCTACAGGAATGATTATACCGGCAGGATCGATCTCACTGGTGAATCCAAACCAGTTGTTTCCTAAATGCTCGCATGCATGTGAAATAAGTGCAAAACCTTTGAGGAATAAATTCTTAATGGCGGCTTTCATTTCTATACCACCCTTGTATTGAATGTTTGTTCCCAGCGAGAAAGAAAGAGAATCTGGAATGGAACCACTGGCAAAGGTTTGAAAACTGCTGTCCACCGAAATATAGTCCATAAATATTTTATGCAAACGACCGGAAGGATCGCGATAATCATAGGTGCCTGATCCTTTGTATTTGTGACGTGATTCAATTTGAATTTTCGCATCGCGAAGGGTGTGATATTTATTGACCGTATTTGCGGTAATGATGGCATTGGTAAAAGGCTGCATCACTGCAAATGCTTCTACTACCACTTTTTCACCATTTGGATTGATGCTGGCATCTGCAACTAAAATTTCATTTACTCCCGATGCCATTAACACATTTGTTTCAAGATTGAACCGGGCAGTTTGAGCTTTAAATCGTAATGAGTCTTGTGAAGGCAATACTGAAATGAACTCAGATTGTAACAGGTTGATTTTGTCACCACCAATTTCAATTTCCTTTTCGTCCATTGCCCATTTAAAATTGTCGATAAAACAGATATAATAGTTGATGGGAAAACGAATGTAAGAACCTGCACCGTTGGACTCAAATGTGGCATTTCGTTTAGTGAAATCAACATTTGATTTCATGTTGTGTGTTTCAAAATTAAATGCTGAAGCCTGATGTCGGCTTTTGATACGAAAGTCGGAGGTATCGGCAGATAATGTAGTTTGTTTTAAGTTAAATAGATTAGAAATAATTTCTGTTTCACCCAATGCCAGCACTCCCATTCCACTCAGTCCTTTTTTTGTAAGGATCAAATCGCCATTTAAATAGGCTTGCTTGTTGTAAAGTTCAAAGTCTTTTGTTTTTTTACGGATAAACATTTTATCTTCTTTATGTTGCCAATTAACATAAACATCATTGGCTTTGATTCCTGGAAATCCAACACCATCAATACTTTCTTCACGAATTTGAAAATCCTGAGCATCGGCATTCGTGCTGTCGGGGAAAAAAGATATTTCATCCGATAAGGTGGTTGAACTTAGGAAGTCTATTTTTCCTGCTCCTTGCAATCCTTTATTGCTCAAACGAATTTCAGCTGAGTATTTACCTTTGCCACTATAGAGTGCATAAGCTTCACTCCCTGTATTGCGTGTAAATCCTAGTGAAAAATCATCCTGCAATCGCAGACTCTCATCAATGTTCTTAAAAATTCCAGCCGATATTAATTCTCCTTTAAAACTCAGACCATTTTTATCGAAGTTGTCAAGGCTGTCCATCATAAAAGGATTTACTTTATAGAAAAAATCATTGCGGTTATAAACTCCGTCATAAACACCCGGATTATCATAGTACACATAACTTTCTTTGTCGCTAACCATATATGGATAAGGCCCTCCAGAGCGCTTTCCCGATTTGTTTCCGGCATGATCGATGAATAGCGTTCCCTGCAATCTTTCTAAGAAACTAGTCACCGAAAGTAATTCCGGACGACCTTTTGCGTCTAATTTCTCTCCCGGAACTTTAACTCGCATAGTATCCACATCGGGCATGTCGATTTTAAAATCATCGTAATTGAAATAAAACTCATCGCCATAAAAATCGATACGACCTGCCCGCAAGCGCCCATTAAAAGTCATGTCGCGATTTTTCTTTATGATGAGTTCTTGTTGTTCGGGAACAAAAAATACGTTTTGCGAATCGCTCAATAAAACATAAGGCACTCCACGTACTTTCAAATCATTGTTAAGGAGGTTAAGCGTAGCGTTGGCTTCAGCCGAAATAGTTGATTCAATAAAAATACCATCGTAATCCACTTTCCCACTTCGGGCATCGAGATAATAAAAGAGCTTGTCTTTGATTAAAAAATTGTCCTCTCGCTTATTGTAAGAAACAAAACCCTGATTGGATAGATCAAGTACCAACATGCGAACTTGATTCTGACTTAGCTTTAATTCTTTTGCTAAATCTTCAATATAAATTTCTCGAGTAGAATATTTTGCTCCATATTGTTTAATGATGTACAAAGGACTCTGTTGCATGATCCCTTGTATTTGAAGAAAACGATTGACCGAAAAATAATTGGAAGACTCTATTACCAATTTGGTTTCTGCACCTGCTTGCTTCATTACTAAATCAAAAAGAGGATCACCGGTTTTCCAAATCAGTTCTTCAAAATAGATATCCAAATTGTGATAGGAATCGAAGAAAGGGCTTTGATTACCACTTCGGGTATTGCGAATCAATTTTAACTCGCTTTTATCCATTTGGTAACGCAATTCCAATCCGGGGTGATACATAGAGTCTGTATCTAAATAAATAGTAATGCCTGCTTCTTCAGAAACAATTCGATCGGTACGAATGACAAATACTTTTGATGCCGCCACGAGGAAAGGTTTTTGGTTCCTGTAAAAAGTCAATGTAGCATCGCTCTCTTCATTTCCTGATCCGATAATTTTATTTCCATGCATGGAGAATCCACCCAAATACTCGGCTCCTTTTATCAGATCTTTAATGCTGAGCGAAGTATTAAAAGATGCAAAACGAGGATAAGACGTACTGGCCGAATCGGCATTTGCCAAAAGCTTGTCTTTGTATGATCCAGGCAAAGCAGTTTTAAACAAACTTTTATTAAAAAATTCTACCGTATCTATGACATACTCAGACTTTGTAATATCTACCGCATAGCCGGATACATTGGCATAAACCTGATCGATTGAAAATCCTGCTCTACTCCAATTAACTTTTCCTTTGTATCCGACAAACATTTTTAAAACAGGATTGTAAATACCTTGTGTTTTCTCAATTACACTGCTATCTCCTTTGGCACGAGCAATCAAATCAATATTACTAAAGCGAATCAAAGGTAATGTGTCAAAATCAAATTTCATTTGCCCGCCTAACGCTTGCCAAGTAACCGAGGGAGATTCATATAATACATTATTTGACGTTAACAAATAAGAGATTTCCATAAAATCACCTGCTCTTCTCGGGAGTGAGCTATTGAGCAATCGTATTATAGCACTATTCCATTGATTAAACTCTTTTGCGAAATCAGGATTCTTAATCATCGCAACACAAGCTTTCAAATAGTTTTCATAATCCGGAAAAGGTCTCAAGCGCTTTTTCAACATCAGATTGCTCTGTTCAATAATGATTTTTTTTTGCTCATCATTCAAAGAACTATTCCATTCCGGTTCAAAAAAATCGATAAACTTTTTCGCCTGGCTTTTGTCTGCTTCACTAAAGAAAATGTCCAACTCCTTGAAATAGTTAACCGGATCAGGAGAAAAAGATCGAATGCTTTGACTGTATAATGGAATAGAAATTAAACAGAACAAAGAGAAGAAAAGTAGCTTTTTTATCATGGTTGATTATTTTTTATAGAAAAGAGCTGCATTCCAATCGTCCTTACATAAACGCGAGTGAAGAACTAATTGAAAAGAAGCTGCATGATTTATGATTGATTCAAGATCGGCTGAATAAAATCCCGACAACAACAAAACTCCACAATTTGACAACGCATTTGAGTACGATTTCATATGAGCCATGAGTATATTCCTATTGATGTTTGCCAAAATCACATCAAATTCACTTCCCTCAATTAATTCAACATCGCCAACTTTCAATTGAATTGATTCGGCCTGATTGACTTTCAAGTTCTCAATTGCATTCTCGATCGCTTGTTGATCATAGTCGATACCCAACACTTGAGCAGCACCTAATTTCAAAGCCAATATGGCCAATACAGCGGTGCCGCATCCCATATCCAAGACGCGCTTTCCTTCGAAAGAATGCCGAAGCATTTCGCTCACCATCATTTCAGTGGTTTGATGATGGCCTGTTCCGAATGCCATTTTTGGTGTGATGCTGATGTTATAGGGTACGGAAGGATTGGCTGGCTGAAATTCGGCATGAATAAAAACCCTATTGTCGATATTAACCGGCTCGAAAGACTGCTCCCATATCTGATTGTAATTGATATCGGGAACTTCATCCAATTGAAAAGTAATATTGGAATTTACACTCTTTATCCTATCGAAACACTCATTCAATAATTGCTCATCAAAATTTTCATGAATCACATACGCTTTGATTCCTTTGTGACTTTCTTCAAACATGTCGAAACCGATTTCAGAAAGCCAAGCAATGATAATCTCCTCTTCTTCTTGATTGGAAATATCATGTATAGAGAGACATTTAAAATTCATTGAATAAAAGTAGAAATTTGTTTTCAGCCGATTGAACCCAATCGGATAAGTTATTCATACTAATGCGAACCACCATCGCGAACATGAAACAAATGGAGCAAGTAAGGAAAAACCGCTTTCATGCTTTCTATTGCTCCTCTTGTTGATCCGGGAAGAGTAAGCACTAACGATTTTCCGGCAAATCCGGCTATTCCTCTCGACAGCATGGCATAGGGCGTTCGTTGTTGGCCATAACTTCTCGCTGCTTCCATAACACCGGGTATTTCTTTTTCGATTAAAGGTTTCACGATATCGGGAGTATGATCTCGGGGAGAGAGACCTGTGCCTCCACAAAAAATGATGAGTGAATAATTTTTGCTTTTGTATTTTGTAAACATCTCCTTGATCAACTGCTCATCGTCTGGTATGATTTGATACTTAATATTATTTACTCCATATTTTTTTAATTCGGCTTTTATAGCCAATCCGGCAGAATCTACCTTCTTTCCCTTGGCTACCGAATCGGAACAAACGATAATACCGCAATGGAAATTCTCGTCAAGATTATAGGAATAATCAGACTTCCCCCCTTTCTTTTCTTTGAGTTTAATTTCATGAATGCTGATTTGCTTATCGACAGGCTTGAGCATATCGTAAACTGTAAGTGCTGCCACAGATGCAGCATGCATAGCCTCTACCTCCACTCCTGTTTTGTATATCGTTTTTACTTCCACTTCAATCAACAATTCTTTAGGTTTAATTACAAACGAAACCTGTGTTCCTTCTATAGGCATAGGATGACAATCCGGAATAAGCTCACTTGTTTTTTTAACCGCAAAAAGCGCTGCAACTTTGGCGGCTTCGCATACGTTTCCCTTGGGTACTTTTAGTTCCTTAATCATTTTTGCTGTTTTACTTGAACCAAAGCGAACTATAGCAGTAGCGATTGCTGTTCTTAGTGTAAATGTTTTATGTGTTATGTCAATCATCTTTATGAATTTACTTTTTGAATGCTTGAACCGTTTTCTAGAAACTCAACTCCCCAAATAGGTAATTCATTTTTTATTCTTTCTACCAATACTTCACAAGCTCGAAAAGAATCGGCACGGTGGGGTGATGATACAAATACGAAAAGGCATATCTCGCCTACTGCTACCTTTCCCAGGCTATGATAAACATGCATGCACGTAATAGGGTACTCATTAAAAATCTCCTCCCGAATTTCAGCCATTCTTTCGTTAGCCATTTCCTTGTAGCTCGAATAGTTAATAGACTTCACAACACTTTCCTGCAATTGATCCGCTCTGACCTGACCTAAAAAAATCTGATGGGCACCTATATTGTGTTTGCTTTGGTGCTTATCAATAGCATTTGCTATGAAGGATGGAGCGATAGCTCCTTCTATGAAAATATCTTTCATAAGTTAGGGTGTTTATCAGGATTCATACATTTCTTCAATAGATTCTATTCCTCCTTTAAGACTATAAAATCTTCTTGCCGGAAATTTATTCTTTAATTGATTTGCATAAAACTTACTACTTATACCTTTGTTGCAAACAATTACAATATCTTCGATTGAATGTTTTTCCACTAAAGGAAACAAAGCATCTGGAGAGCATCTTTCATAACTGCTAAATATTTCGGAGAATTTGATACTATTACTACTAATATTCAAAATAAAAAACGTTTTTTCTTTCGATTGATGTATAAGTTCATCCCATTCAATTTCATATGCATTGGCAACACATGATTCGAAATAATCGTGATCGCGTATTGCAGCCAAACTCTTGGGCAATCCTTCCATAGGCAAGTGCTCGGTTATTTCGATAAAGTGACTTTGAAGTGTTCGAGCATCGAAATACAAGATCTGATCGAAAACATCATCCTGAATTTTCGTAATCATTTTAATAGCTTCGAGGGCTTGCATTGTTCCGGCAATTCCTGAAACAGGGCCTAACACACCATTGATATTGCACGAAGGAATATGCTGCTGCTCTTTGCGAAAAGGATATAATTGTCGCAAGTTTTTTAAAAAACGATTTAATGGTTTAAAAATCATTAATTGAATTTCCCATTTAAAAATGGAAGCTTGAATAAGTGTTTTGTTCAAAGCAAAACAAACATCACTTAGCAAATAGCGTGTGGGCATATTGTCAGAACCATCCAAAACCATATCGAACTGCGAGATTAACTCAATACCATTGCTTGGTATAATCTTATATGGAAATGCTTCTATCTGTATATTGGCATTTAGTGATCTTAAGCGTTCAGCAGCTATAATAGATTTATTCTTAAGAATGTCATTTTCAAGAAAAATTACCTGACGATGAAGATTAGTGATATCAACCACATCATGATCGACAATTCCAATTCTACCCACACCTGCACCCACAAGATAAAGCAAAGCAGGACATCCAAGACCTCCTGCTCCAATGACCAAAACAGAAGCATTGCTTAACTTAATCTGGGCTTCGCTTCCAAATTCTTCTATCTGCATTTGACGTTGATATCGATCCATTTTCTTTATCCTCCAGAAAAAGGTGGTAATAGGGCTATAACATCATTGTCATTTATGGAAATATTATCTGAGAAAATCTTTTTGTTTACGGCCATCTGAAATGTTTGATTTTTCAATGCCGGATGCTGAATTAATAAAGTTTCCTTCAATGAATATAGATCGTTACAATCTTTCACTTCCATTTCCGACACACCGGTTATTTCTTTCACTATTCCAAAAAATAAAACTATCATTTGTTGATACGTATTAGTTTATCAAAATCAGATCTTGTATTTACATTCATAAATGCTTCCATATCATGATCAAAAACAACCTTTACAGCATTTAATTGATTGCAGATTTTCAGTACTGATCTTTCACCATTATCTAAAAGTTTCTTCCAACTTTTTGTACATGTGATGGGATATAATCCCGGGAATGGATAATCGCGTTCATCAGCCTTACATAAGTTGATTGAATTCTCTTTTGCATTTTCAATCAGATCACTCAATAGAGCAGCATGAATCAAAGGCATATCGCAAGTCAACAACAGTGCATACTTTGTTATACAATGCATCAATGCTGAATAAACGGCTGCAGCAGGTCCCATATTTACATACAAGTCGCTAACGATTGATCGTTCTATTAATGAATGTTCATTTCTCGAACTCACTAAGTGAATGTTAGCAGTAATTTGATTCGCCACATTACATACATGTTCATACATAGGGATTTGATTCCAAAGCATAGTTGCCTTGTCCTTTCCCATGCGCGAACTTTTGCCACCCAATAGAATATAAGCGCTTATTTCCTGATGAGAAATCATAGTGCAATTAATTTAACAGAGGCAATGAGCAGAACAAAAGATAAAACTCGTTGAAGCCATATAGATTTAAACCTCTCCGAACCCATGTAAGAACCCAACATTGCGCCACAAAGTGCAATAAGGAGAAGTTTATAGATATCAGAATTTAACGATGCGTTTTGAGTGAAACGAGCAAATAAACCCGAAGCGCTATTTGCAAAAATGAACAAGGCAGAAATAGCTGCCGCTTGTTTAATTTTTGCCCAATGAAACAAAACCAAGAGAGGAGTTAACAAAATTCCTCCTCCAATACCAATGCTGCCCGCAAGAATTCCTATCAGAGCGCCACTCAAAAATGCAGCAGAATTAGGCACATCATTAATCTGTTTCGAATCAGAATAGTGAATCAAACCGGATAATCGCAGAACCGGGAACAACAAAACCAATCCCAAAATGATTTTAAAAACTTCTGCATTCAACTCTAGCAATCCACCTAAAAAAGCAAATGGAATTGAACTGACTAAAAAAGGCCAACATTTTTTCCAAACAAAATTACCAGAACGATAGAAAAACAAAAATGCAATTCCAGATACAAAGATGTTCAATATCAATGCCGTTATGCGCATTGTTTCGGGAAGGAAATCAAACAAACTCATCAGCGCCAAATAACCACTTGCCCCTCCGTGACCTACCGAAGAATATAGAAAAGCTACCATGAAAAGAAGAAATAAAAATCCTGTGTACATTATTTTAGCGTAGCGTTAATTTTTAAAACAAACGAATCCATCTTAGTCAAAACTTTTTTATATGTTTTGATAAGCTGTTTCCCTTCAGGTGTAAGTGCCGTTCCTCCACCTTGCACTCCACCTTTAGTTTTTTGAATGATCGGTTTGGCAGCATTTTTATTCATATCAGAAACCATTGCCCAAGCTTGTCTGTACGACATCTTCAATGCCGCTGCAGCCGATTTAATGGAACCGGTTTGTTCTATTAATTCAAGTAAATACATTCGACCAGGCCCAATAAGCATTCCCTTTTTATTTTCGAGCCAGATATTACCCTTTGCATTCATATTTCATTATTAATTTATTGGTAGATAATTTAAGATATCGCCCTCTTTCAATTCCGAGCATTGTTCTGATAGGACAATCAAACAATTAGCCACAGCAAAAGTATTGAGTTGATAACTGTTTTGATCTTCCAAAATTATTAAGCCATCGTCAGAATAAAATCCTTTAAGATATTGAGTCAATCCAGCTTTCCTCTTAAAGCTATTTTGTAAAGGTGCAGTAAAGAGTTTGCCAGGTTCTTTATTCATCATTTGTTTGATGACAGGCAAAACATATTGATAATAACAAACCAATACTGATGCAGGATTTCCCGGCAAGGCAAATACAAGTGTATTATTTCTTTTTCCAAAGAAGATCGGTTTGCCGGGTTTCTGTTTTACTTTATAAAAAATTGTATCTACTCCGCACAAACTCAATGCCTCTGCAACAAAATCGTAATCCCCTACAGAAATTCCACCGCTTATAACTACTATGTCTTTGTGCATACTTTGCTCTAAAGCTGCTTTGATTTCATCCAATCGATCATCGCAATAAAAAACTTTATCAGGATAAATATGCTCTGCTTGTAATGCCGCTTTTAAACCAAATGAATTACATTCATAGACCTGACCGGTTAAAGCTACACTACCAGATTTGACCAATTCTTTTCCGGTAATAATTAAATGAATGGCAGGCGCTGCATATACCTTCACTTTCGAAATACCCAGTGTAGCAATAAATGCTATGGCTGCAGGACGCAATAGTGTGCCTGCTTTCAATACACATTCACCTTGTTTGCTCTGTGATCCTTGTGGCCGAACATTGCTGCCTTGTTTCAATTGCGAATCAAGAAGAAGTATTTTATCCTTTTTCCTCTCCACTTTTTCTTGCATGATCACGGTATCGCACGACTCCGGAACAAAAGCACCTGTAAATATTCTAACACATTCACTACTCTTTACATCAATGTGAAAATCACTCCCGGCTTGTATTTCAGCAATGATGGTATAGGGATGATGCAAGAGAGACTCATCATATTTCATCGCATAACCATCCATAGCCGATTGGTTATGTTCGGGGGTATGAATAGGAGAAATGATATCTTCAGCTAAAACGCGGTTATACGCGTCCTCTAACTTCACTCCTTTAATGATGGAAGGAATACAATTAATGCGTATAAGTTCTTCTGCTTCGTTTACACTGATCATCATTATCCTCCAATTTGAATCATTGAGCGATTAACTAAAGTATCTTCTTCTAACTTGTGATAGCTAACATTCCATTGTCCTCCCAGGCTCTTTTCCTTTGCAAAAAGATTCTGACGTATTAAATGTTCGATCGGCTTACCACTACGCAAAGCATGCAACAAGTCTGTTTCACCTTTGCTGAATAAGCAATTTTTCATTTTACCATCAGCCGTTATACGCATACGATTGCAACTGCTACAAAATGGACTCGACATTGTGCTGATGACTGCAAATGTTCCGTTATAATCTTTCACTCGATAGTTTTTTGCGGTATCGTTTGGAGCATCTTTAATCTTTTCAATAGCAAAATAAGTTTCGGCTTTTTCTATAATTTCTTTGTATGAATACACTTTAGTGCTGTCCCAGCGATTATCCTGAAAAGGCATATACTCTATAAAGCGAACGTGAATAGGAATCTCCTTGGTCCACTGAATAAAGTCAAATATTTCATTGTCGTTGTATCGTTTCATAACAACAACATTTATTTTAACATGAAAATCTCTACTCAACAAGAGTTGAATATTATCCATCACTTTCGAAAAATAATTTCGAGCTGTTATGGATAGAAATTTCTTTTCATCCAATGAATCTAAACTGATATTGAGGCTATTCACATTACATTGCTCCAAAAGGTCTATATGCCTATCCAATAAAACACCATTAGTAGTGAGCGTCAACAAAACGGGAAGGCTGCTCAGACGAACCAAAATTTCATCAAAATCTTTCCGAATCAATGGCTCTCCTCCTGTAAGGCGAATTTTGTTGACACCCAAGGAAACGAAAGTCTGTGCTATATTATAAATTTCATCCTTTGTCATTAATGATGCATGAGGCATGAATTTCATGTTTTCATGAGGCATACAATAGCGACATCTTAAATTGCACGCATCTGTGAGGGAGACTCTTAAATAATTGTGAATTCTATTATGCGTATCCGACAGCATTCAACTCGTTTTCCCAAAAATACAATAAGAATAAGGAATTCACCAAGCGTTATTCAAAATAAAACATATCGGATTTTAGTCTTTTCGAACTTTTTTCAATGATAGGCCGTTCATGGCATTGGATTGGATTCCGTGGATCGACTTTTGCGATAATCGTAGAACCTGATCGTAGTATAAAATTACAAAAGGACATTCTTCGATCAGAATTTTCTCCATGGATTGATAATTCATATAACGAAGCGAGTCATTATTTAGCTGTAAAGCCTTATGGTAAAGTTGATCAAAAGTCTGATTCAGAAAGTGCGTTGTATTAGGTCCTTTAGGAGAATGATTGGCTGAATAAAATAAAGAGAAATAATTTTCAGCATCCGGATAATCAGCAATCCAACTCGCTCTATAAAATGCGAGTTTATTCTGAGCAACCATTTCGCGATGTTGAGCTCCCTGATTCACTTCAAGTTTAATACGAATTCCAATATCTTTTAATTGCGACTGAATAAACTCGCATAAATCGAGATACTCAGGAGTAGTGGACAAAACAATTTCCGGCAATCCTTTACCATTAACAAAACCTGCTTCAGATAATAACTGGGCCGAAAGCTGTGGTTGATAATCATATCCCAAAATAGAGTCGGAGAATGACGGCAAACCCCTTGGTGTAATTCCACAACTGCCAGGAGAACCAATGCTGTTGCGTAAATATTTGATCATACTAACCCGATCAAACCCGTAGTTAATTGCTTTTCTGATTCTCACATCACTTAAAATCGATTTGCTCTGATTTAATGAATCGGCAGAAAGACTAAACGCTAAATACTCCGTATTCAAATAGGGTCCCGTTTCAAAATTAAATTTCCCCTTATACTTTTTTTTAAGCTCACCATTTCTCGACAATAAATCATCCTTGTAGGAGGCATCTAATCCTGAAAGAAAATCAAGCTTACCTTTTACGAACTCTAGGAAAGCGGCTTGACGATCGGGAATAAAAGAAATTTGTACGGCATCTAAATAGGGCAATCGAATCTCTTTATCAAACTCAAAATAATGTTCATTCTTATGAAAAACCATACTACCTCTTTCCTGCCATAGAAACAACTTAAATGGACCTGTGCCAATGGGGTTGGATCTAAAATCTTTACCAAAATGCTGAACGATTTCAGGAGGCACAACGGAACAATAAGCCGAAGTAAGAATAGAAAGAAATGGTGGAAACGAATACTTTAAACGAATCGTTAATACACTATCATTTTCAGCTTTTATTTCGGGCACATCATTTACATCACGAGCAATCGCATTAAATACCCATGCCCCTGGTGAAGCGGTCTTTTCATCCATAATTCTATTGAAACTGAAAACAAAATCGGAGGCTATCACTCTTCTTTTCTCATCGATTAGTGCAGAAGAATGATATGCAACATTGGTATTGAGATAAAAAGTATAATTAAGTCCGTCCTCACTAATCTTCCATGAATGCGCTAAACAGGGAATAATATTCATGGATTCATCCATTTGAACCAAACCATTATACAATTGGCTGACAGCCCATATATTGGCTTGCGATCTGGCAAATGCAGGATCTAAAGATGTAATTCCGCTGGCTTCATTGTAGCGAAAAACCTTTTTCGATTCGTACTCGTCTGTTGTTGTGCATGAACAAAAGAAAAATAATACGAAGAACAATAGTAATGGGAATATATTTTTTGGATTCTCAAATCTCATGGTGCAAATATCAAACAATTACATAAAATGGTACCTTTGCAAACCATCAATATTTAAATGAAAGTTGCTTATCATACATTGGGTTGCAAGTTAAACTTTTCAGAAACTTCACAGTTGGCACAACTATTAAAGAAAGAAGGTTTTGAAGAGGTTGAATTTGACCATTTTGCTGATCTTTATATCATCAATACCTGCAGTGTGACTGCCAATGCCGATAAAGAGTGCAAGAGTATAGTAAACCGTGCTTTACATCAAAATCCTGAAGCATTGATCGCCATTACCGGATGTTATGCTCAACTCAAGCCAGAATCGATTTCTAAAATTCCGGGAGTAAGTTTGGTTTTGGGAGCCAATGAAAAATTCAATATAGCTGCTTACAAACAATTGATCGCTGGATCGAATGAGAGCATGATAAAATCTTGTGAAATTGCTGAAGTTGTAAATTTTATTCCCAGTCATTCCGGCTCACACCGCACTCGGGTATTCGTAAAAGTTCAGGATGGGTGCGACTATAATTGTTCGTTTTGCACCATTCCACTTGCCAGAGGAAAAAGCAGAAGCAATACACTTGAAAATATTATTGATCAGTGTAATCAATTGGCAGATGAAGGCACTAACGAAATTGTGCTTACCGGTATAAACTTAGGCGATGTTGGAAGATTGCATCCCGATGAAAAACACTCTTTTACATGTCATCAAATGATGGAAGCGCTCGAGTTACGATGTAGCGTAAATCGAATTCGCATCAGCAGCATTGAACCGAATTTACTCAAAGATGAAACCATAGAGTTGATCGCTTCTTCACATAAAATAATGCCTCATTTTCACATCCCTTTACAAAGCGGTTCAGACGAGTTGTTGAAACGCATGCGTAGAAGATATCAAAGGCACACGTATGAGAGCCGAATTGCTTTGATAAAACAATTAATGCCCCATGCATGCATTGGTTCAGATATCATCTGTGGATTCCCTGGAGAAACGGAAGAGGAGTTTGAAACTACTTATCGTTTTCTAGATCAATTGCCAATTTCCTATCTTCATGTTTTCACGTATAGTGAGAGAGATAACACTTTGGCAGTTACTTTCAATTCACGAGTACCAATGAAGGAAAGAAAAAAACGAACAAATATTCTTCGGACACTTTCACTTAAAAAACAAATGGCTTTTGAACAATCGCAAAGCAATGGAGTACATGAGGTATTATTTGAAGCCGGTAATCAGAAAGATAGCATCAGCGGCTATACACAGAACTATATCAAAGCAAAAATTCCATACTCAATAAATTTGATCAATTCCATCTGCAAAGTAAAATTGCATTACTCAAAAGAAGATTTTTCTTACCATGCAACACCTATTTCGCAAGACGTGGGTGTTCTCCCTGTTTAATTTATTATGTACCCAACAATATCCGATTTAATCAATGATTTGTTTGGAATATTTATTCCATTGCCAGTGCAAACCTTTGGCTTTTTTATGGCGTTGTCGTTTTTATTGGCTGCATACACTCTTAACAAGGAACTTAAACGATTACAGATCAATAAAATAATCCCTATTGTTAAAGTTAGCGAAGAAATAGGCAAGCCCGCCAGCTTTTCAGAGTTAGTTTCACAGGCCCTAATTGGTTTTATATTAGGCTTTAAAATAATTTTCATTGTGTTTAATTACAATGATTTTGTTCAAGACACTCAAGGAATATTATTATCCGGTAGAGGAAGTTTTATAGGTGGAATTCTTGGCGCGGTGGCATTGGCCTATTTGCGGTACAGAGAAAAAGATAAAAAGAAGAAAGAAAAAGTTGAGCAACATGAAAGAGAAGTAAAAACGGATGAAATGGTAAGTACAATTACCATGATAGCAGCAGTAGCCGGATTGCTAGGCGCTAAGTTGTTTCACAATTTGGAAAACTTTGACGAGTTGATTAACGATCCGATTGGCTCATTGCTTTCTTTCAGTGGCCTGACATTTTTTGGCGGACTTTTAATGGGGGCTGCAGCCGTGTTGTATCAAGCTCATAAGTATGGAATAAAACCTTTTCCAATGTGCGATGCCGCTGCACCGGGTTTGATGTTATCATATGGGTTTGGGCGATTGGGTTGCCATCTAAGTGGGGATGGAGACTGGGGCATCAACAATTTAAGCCCAAAACCAGATTATTTAAATTTCTTACCCGATTGGATTTGGTCCTATTCGTATCCCAACAATGTTATCAATGAAGGGGTACCCATTCCGGGATGCACTGGAACTCACTGTATGATTCTTGAATATCCTGTTTGGCCCACTCCTTTATATGAAGCTTCTGCTTGCATTATTTTGTTTTTTGTTTTATGGAAATTGCGTTTACAATTCAAAACACCTGGAATTTTGTTTGGCATCTATTTAATCTTTACAGGCACAGAGCGCTTTTTGATTGAGAAAATAAGAATCAATAATAAGTTTGAGTACTTTGGATACACCTTTACACAAGCGGAGTTAATTGCTCTGATGATTGTATTAACCGGAATTGTATTGATTTATTTTGTCAACAAGAAAAAGAAACAAAGTCATGTCTCTTCCTGATAAATTCTCTGATCAGCTGATTGATGCTGTAAAAAATGCCGCTGCATTTATTCGTAAAAATTCAGGAGCGGTTGACCCTGCAGATGTAGAGAAAAAGAGTTTGAATAATCTGGTTTCGTATGTAGACACTACGAGTGAGCAAATGTTGGTCAAGGATTTAAAAAATATTATCCCCCAATCCGGCTTTATTACTGAAGAAAATACAACTAAACAAAGTCAGCAGAATGAATATACATGGATCATTGATCCTTTAGATGGTACAACCAATTTTTTACATGGAATTCCTATTTATTGCGTATCGGTTGGGTTAATGAAAAATGATGAGATGATTGCAGGAGTTGTTCATGAAGTAAACTTGGATGAATGTTTTTATTCCTTTGGCGCTGGAAAATCCTATTTAAATAATAAAGAAATTACCGTCAGCCCTGTATCTCATCTTCGCGAGTCACTCATTGCAACCGGTTTTCCGTATACCGATTATCACCGAAAACATCCCTACATGGATGTGTTTGATTATTGCATGCATCATACACGCGGTCTTCGAAGATTGGGTTCGGCAGCAGCAGATTTAGTTTATGTGGCTTGCGGACGATTTGAAGCCTTTTGGGAATATGGACTAAATGCCTGGGATATTGCAGCCGGAAGTTTTATTGTTGAACAAGCTGGCGGTACAGTAAGCGACTTTAATGGAAAAAGAAATTTTCTCTTTGGAGAAGAGATTATTGCCTGTAATGCTTTAGTTTATGATTCCTTTCTTAAGATAGTAATGGAAAAGTTTAAAACAGATTAGTCTTTTTCATTTTCATAAATTCCATAGCTCAAATCGACTTGAAACCTTGGATCGAGCACGCCCATTTTTGATGCCGCTGCTTTCGAAACTTTAATCAACAATCCATGATTATCACCGGTATCAGGCAACATACCAATTACCTTAACATATACCGATCTTTGGTTCATTCGGTTGGTTACTTTAACAATTGATCCTAAGGGAGCTGTTTTATGCAGAGCATAATATTTGTTAGGATTTACTTCTGTTTCTTCTATCCAAGCAGCAACTCCACTTTCATTAACTTTATAAACCGATTTGTGATCATCCGGTTTTTCAATACTTCGTGTGTACTCTGGTTCCTTACTATCAAGCACTTCTTTCGACATTGTTTCTTTTTGCTCAACCTTTGATGCCGTTTCTGTTATATCAATTGTCTTTGACGAGTTATGTATATATCCAACTACCAATGATTGACCAACTGAAATTTGATCCGACTCCAGAGCATTCCACATCTTCAAGTCAGTGATGCTTTGATTGTATCTTTTACTTATACCATACAGACTCTCCCCAGCCAAAACGATATGAAATTTATTTTTCTGGTCGTTGCTTACCACAATTTCTGTTGTAGACTTCAGTACTGGATTTGGATCAACTGCAAGAGAAGATTTGCGAGAAGGTATTTGAACGATTTGATTAATCTTTAATTCAATGACACCCGGATTAGCTTCCATCAATTCCTCTAACGAAAGTTCGTAGATTCTGGAAAGTTCAAACCAAGTTTGCTTTGGTGTAACTTTATGCAATATATAACCGGTACCATTAACACTCTTAACTACGTTTTTTTGTTGCGCTTCCGTTTGAATGGTCAAAAGCAAAAGACTTAATAATGCTACACTTATGATTGATTTCTTTTTTTGCATTTATTAATCACTTAATTTTACACAAAGGTACTTTGCACTGCTAGAGTAACGAGATAATAATAGTTTAGTTTTTCAACATTTCAATTAACATTAACCCTATATGAGAATATTTCATATCAAATTCAGACTTGCATTACTCTTTATTTATTTATTCACCCTAGTTAATACGCTTTGCACAACTAAATTATTGGCCAGTGATTCAACAAAAATTGTTATGAAAATTGATATGCGCGATGAAGTAGGCCCGGGATTATTGCGTTTAACGGCCAAGGCCATGGAAGCTGGTGAAAAGAATGGTGCCCATTTTTTACTGATCCATATGAATACCTATGGTGGATTGGTGGATGCAGCAGACAGTATTAGAACGAGAATATTAAACAGCAAAATACCCAGCATTGTATTCATTGACAACAATGCCGCTTCGGCCGGAGCTTTAATAGCAATATCCTGCAATAGAATTTATATGCGCGAGGGAGCCAGTATTGGAGCCGCCACAGTAGTCACAGCAAATGCTGAGGCATTGCCCGATAAATATCAAAGTTATATGCGAAGTATGATGCGATCAACTGCTGAGAAAAGAGGACGTGATCCAAAAATTGCTGAAGCAATGGTTGATCCTTATGTAAACATTCCCGGTATAGTGGATAGTGGTAAAGTATTGACCTTAACGCCATCCGAAGCAATGAAGTTAAATTTTTGCAATGGAATTGCAGAAGACATAGATGCCGTTTTAAAAGCAGAGGGCATTCATCAATATACCATTCGAGAATACAAGCCAAGCGGAATGGATAAATTAATTTCATTCTTAATTAATCCTGCTATAAGCGGGATTTTGATTCTCATAATGATGGGCGGAATATATTTTGAACTTCAAACGCCTGGAGTGGGTTTTCCTTTAATCGCAGCCATAACAGCAGCCATTCTATATTTTGCACCACTCTATTTAGAAGGTCTCGCTGCCAATTGGGAGATATTATTGTTTATTGCCGGTTTAGCATTACTGTTTGTTGAATTTTTCGTCATACCGGGTTTTGGTGTAACCGGTGTAGCCGGATTGGCGTGCATTCTATTTGCATTGGTGAGTGGAATGATTGATAATGTAGGTTTTAATTTCGAGCCGGTTGCAGGTGAAACAATCACGCAAGCATTAAGCACGGTGGTAATATCGCTCTTTGGAGGTACCATACTCATTATTGCATTTGGTAAAAGTTTATTACGCAGTCATGCTTTTTCTAAATTAGTTTTAAACGATACCATGCGATCGGATGAAGGTTTTGTTAGCAATAAATCATTTCAAGATTTAGTAGGTAAAAGCGGTATGACACACACAGTATTACGTCCTAATGGAAAAGTGATGATCGATAACGAGTTATATCCCGCTTCCACTTTAGGTCCGTTTATAGAAAAAGGAACCCATGTAAAAGTTATCAAGGCCGATGCTCTAATGGTATGGGTACAGCCGATTGAAGCATGATAGAGATTCACGGACATCGAGGATGCAGAGGACTCTATCCCGAAAATAGCATACCGGCATTTATGTATGCATTGGAGTTGGGCGTACACGCTTTGGAAATGGATGTTGTGGTTTCTGCCGACCGTAAAATTGTTGTTTCTCATGAACCCTATTTCAATCATACTATTTGCACACATCCCAATGGAAATAAACTTACGGTTGAACAAGAGCATACATTCAATCTTTTCAAGATGCCCTATGAAAGTATTGCAGCTTTTGATTGCGGATCTATTCAACATCCGTCTTTCCCTGAACAGAAAAGCCTATCGACTTGCAAGCCACTGTTCTCAGATGTCATAAAAATTTCAGAAGAATATTGTTTAAAGCATCATCGTGCTTTACCTTTTTACAACATTGAGACAAAATGTACACCTCTTGGAGATAATTTATTCCATCCAACTCCTGAATTATTCACCGATTTGTTAATGGCCGAAATAGAAATAAATCGAATCGAGCATCGATGCATTATACAATCTTTTGACTTGAGAGTTCTCAAATATCTTCACACTGAATACCCTCAAATAAAAACTTCACTCTTGGCAGAGAGTTCAATGAGCTACAACGATTTGAGATTGGAGCTTGGATTCAAACCCGATTATTATAGTCCACACTTAAGCAATGTAAGTCAGTCCTTGATAAACACTTTACGCTCCGAAGAAGTATTATTACTTCCATGGACTGTGAATGAAATTCAATTGATGAAAGAGATGATTCGTTTCGGTGTTGACGGAATCATTACCGATTATCCAAATCGACTGCTCCAAGTGCTTCATCAACTACCTGATTGATTAATAATTCGGTTAATAATTTCACAAAAGCCATTTTATTCCAACTTGTATTTTTAGTACATTTATATAAATCAGATAAACATGAAATCGAATCTATTCTTTGTTTTAATTACAACACTAACTATTTCTTGTTCAAACCCTCAAGGGAAATTAGATCAAAGCGACCTTAATTATGCGAACCGTCAATTACTTGAAGTAAGTATGGAAGATGGATTCTCACCCCCAGTGGCGTCAAGGGTTTTAGTGTATTCGCATATCTCCAATTATATCACCCTACAATTGTTTTATCCCGATAGTTTAATCCCCATTCAAAATCATCTAAACGATTTTAAATTTACAGCACCGGAAATTCCCAAGGATGCAAACGCTGAACTCAGTGCATTGATGGCCTTTGGCTTTACCGCTAAGAAGTTGGTTTTTAACGAACAATACATGGACGACTTGTTAACGAAATTAAATTCTTTTGCTTTGGAGAAAAACTTTTCAAAGACTTGCATTGAAGCCAGTCGAACACTTGCTAAAAATATTAGTGATCAAATCATTCAATGGGCAGCAAAAGATCAATATGCACAGACCCGAACCATGGATCGATATACTAGTGTGAAAGAACCCGGAAAATGGATTGAGACTCCGCCTGATTACACTCCTGGACTTGAACCCCATTGGGAAAAGATAAGAACAATGCTCATTGATAGCCCTGGTGTTTATAAAGGTTTAAATCCTCCTGCGTTCGATAAAAACAAAGATTCTGAATTCTATAAAATGGTTTTGGAAGTATACACCAAGTCAAAATCATTAACAAAAGAAGAAAACGAAATCGCAATTTACTGGGATGACAATCCTAACACATCTGAACACAAAGGTCATTTAACCATAATGACACACAAGATTTCTCCTCCGGGACATTGGACCAATATTATTGCTCAAATCAGCAATACAAACAAACTTTCTTTCATTAATACTACCAGAGTATATACATATGCTTGCATTGCCATGTTTGATGGGATCATCGATTGTTGGCATACAAAATATAGCAGCAATTTAGTTCGACCCATTACCTATATTCAGGAGAATATTGAATCCGATTGGGAATGCGTAATACAAACTCCTCCTTTCCCGGAATACACTAGTGGTCACAGCGTTGTATCTGCTGCTGCAGCAGAAATAATGACACAACTTTTAGGTGACCAATACTCTTTTTTAGACTCGACAGAAGTTTTGTTTGGACATGAAGCAAGATCGTTTAATTCGTTTCACGAAGCTGCATGGGAAGTGAGTTTAAGTAGATTTTACGGAGGCATTCATTATATGATTAGTGTAGAAGAAGGAAATAAGCAGGGAAAATTTATTGCCACACAAGCGCTTAAAAAATTAAACTATGTTCAGTAGATTAATATTTGTTTTCATGCTTATTTTATTGATTGCATGTGATTCTGAAAAACAAGAAAGTAAAAACCAAGATCAGAGTTTGGAATTCATCAGCGATGAAGAAATAAATATGAACGAAAAAGAGCAAACGCTTTTTGAGTTACTTTCTTCAAGACAAACAGGAATAGAATTTACGAATCCGATTATAGAAACCGATTTGATCAATATGATCACCTATGAGTATTTATATAACGGTGGTGGAGTTGCGGTTGGAGATATAAACAATGATGGATTACCTGATTTATATTTCTCGGGAAACATGGTTCCCAATAAACTTTATTTGAATTTAGGAAACTTTAAATTCAAAGATATTACCAGTAGCTCCGGGACTGATGGTGGCATGGGCTATAAAAGTGGAGTAACCATGGCCGATGTGAACAACGATGGTTTCATTGACATCTATGTTTGCAAAACCATGTTAGATCAGCCCCAATACCGTAAGAACATTCTTTATATAAACAAAGGTGATCTAACTTTTGCGGATGCAGGAGCGCAGTATGGTCTTGACGATCCGAGTTTTTCAACACAAGCCTATTTCTTCGATATGGATACTGATGGCGATTTAGATCTATACTTGCTAAATCATCCATTCGAATTTCTAGAAGCCAATAATATTAAACTCCACCAAGGACCTGATGGAAAATTAACCACTGTTCTATCAGACGATTTATCTTATATCAGTGATAAGTTGTTTGAAAATCGCAATGGTGTTTTTCAAGACATAAGTGCCACAGCCGGCATACGAAATGAAGCATTTGGTTTAAGTGCGGTCATAGGAGATTTTAATGATGACCTAAAGCCCGACTTATATATTTGCAACGACTATATTCAGCCCGATTTTCTTTATATCAATAATGGAAACAAAACATTCACCGATCAGTTTGGTCAGTACTTTAAACACAGTTCATTCAGTTCAATGGGTTCTGATTTTGCTGATATCAATAACGATGGATTGGCAGACTTGATGACAGTGGATATGACGCCAAAAGAACGACCCAGACAAAATGTATTGAGCATGGTTCAGAATTACGATAAGTTTGAAAAGATGATGAAACATGATCTTAAAGCTCAATACTCCATGAACACTTTACAATTGAACATGGGCAATGGACGCTTTAGTGATATCAGTTTATTGACACAAACTGCTTTTACCGATTGGAGTTGGTCGGCTTTGATTAATGATTTCGATAACGATGGATGGAAAGACATTTTTGTAACGAATGGATACAAAAGAGATGTGACCAATAACGATTATGTTCGTTATGCCATGGACTCACTCAAAAAAGCCATGATCGCAAAGAAGATTACTTTGTTAGATTGGACTGCTTCCATTCCCAGTGTCAAACTTAAATCGCATTTGTTTAAAAATTACAGCAACTTATATTTTAGTGATGTTTCTTCCGATTGGAATATTGGACATGCCGCTCACAGCAATGGAGCATCGTATGCCGATCTTGATGGGGATGGATATCTTGATATCATCATTAATAATATAGACGAAGCTCCTTTTATATTAAAAAATAATGGAAGCACTTCTCGAAAAAATAATTTTTTAAGAATTGTTCCTCTCCGAAATGGAAAAGTTTGGCTTGGCACAAAAGTATTGGTTAAAACGCGTGGTGGTCTTACTCTGAGTCACACACTTGAAACAGCCAGAGGATTTCAAAGTTCGTCAGAAGCAGTAATTCACTTTGGATTAAACAAGGACAGCATTCAAAGCGCTTCTATCCTATGGCCCGATGGAAACGTTCAAAATTTTACCACCCAGTTAAATCAAACCAATAGAATTGAGTATGCCACAAGCGGTCAGCAGCACAGCCCACTGTTACCAAAAAATATATTTTTTAAAGATAAAAGCGCTTCACTACCGGCTGAAGCCATACATACCGAAAACAATTATATCGATTTTAAACGCGAGCCATTGATGGTACATAAGTTATCAGAAGAAGGGCCCGCTTTAGCAAAAGCAGATGTCAATAATGACGGATTGGACGATGTGTTCATTGGTTCATCAGTTGGATTTGCAAGTCAACTTCTTCTACAAAAGAAAGATGGCACGTTTAGCAACAAGCAGAATGAAGTCTTTGAGCAAAACAAATCTTTCGAAGATAGCGGAGCACTTTTTTTTGATAGTGATGGTGATGGCGACCAGGACTTATTGGTATTAAGTGGAGGGAACGAACAAAAAGCAGGTGATGCGGTTTACCGACATCGTTTATACTTGAATGATGGCAAAGGTGGCTTTACTCATGATCAAAATTTTATTGATATCCGATCCAGTTCCATTGCAGCACTTGCGATAGATTATGACAAAGATGGTGACGAAGACTTGATCATTGGCGGACGAAATATACCTGGCCGATATCCAGAAACACCACAAACGTTTGTTCTGCAGAATGAAAAAGGAAGATATACAGATGTTTCAATGAGTGTTGGCAAAGAGTTATCGTTGGCTGGAATGATTACCGATATCAAATCTGCTGATTTAAATAAAGACTCAAAGCATGAAGTAGTGTTTTGCGGTGAGTTTATGCCCATACAAGTTTATGTTTATGAAAATAATGCATTTAAAAATGTAAGCAGTAAATATAACCTGAGTCAAAGTAATGGATGGTGGTTTACCATTGAAATAGCCGACATCAACAACGACACTTATCCCGATATCATTGCCGGCAATTTGGGATTGAATTCTCAACTCAAAGCCAGCAAAGAAAAACCATTGTGTATTTATTATAACGATTTCGACAACAATGGAAGCGTGGACCCAATCTTATGTTGTTACTATGGAAATACCAGCTACCCATTGCATTATAGAGATCGAATGCTTGATCAAATGAACTTTCTAAAGAAAAAATTTACACGCTATAAAACATATTCCACTGCCACTATTGACAATCTTTTATCGAAAGAACAACTTGAAAGCGCCAAACAAGTTTTCATTTACGAAACTCGACATGGAATATTTATCAATCAAGCCGGAAATAGTTTTGCGTTTAAATCTTTACCTCGATACACACAAATTTCTACCGTACGATCCATAGCTGTACTCGATATAAATAAAGACCAAAAGAACGATATCATCATAGGAGGTAATTTTTATGGAACTGATGCTCAACTGGGTCGCTATGATGCTTCAGAAGGAGCGCTTTTATTAGGAAAAGGCGATGGAAATTTTGATGTAGTTGGCCCAAGTACCAGTGGACTATACCTGAATGGTTATGTTCGGAAATTTATGTGGTTGCAAGGAAAAGACAAAGAATTCTTAATGGGCGTACGGAACAACGACCGTCATTTTTTATTTCAGCGAGATGAAAATTAAAACTACATCTCTGCCAAACCGGTAGCGGTTATTATACTGCGCTCTTGGTATAAATCGTAATCCGTATTCACCGCCCAAAGATTGTGCTTCTTAAAGTCGATTATATTCTCCGCTGCCAATAAACCCATCAATATACTATGGTCCTGATTGTTGTATTTAAAAGCTCCAAAGCGACCGATGGCTTGTAGATTTTTAAAGCCGTTGATATATTCTTCGATAGGCTCTAGTAATTTTCGATATCCTTTTGAATAAACGGGATAACATTTTGGAATGCGTAGCACTTTGCCTTCCTCAATAAGATTCTTTTTGCACAAACCACTTTTTACTAATTCATTGCTTGCCAATGAAATGATGTTTTCATCACTTTCAGTCCAGCCTTCATCTTCTTCATAACACCAATACTCCATTGAAAGAATGGTTTTCTTAGACTCACCATACAATGCTGGTGTCCAGTTTCTGAAATTAGTGATGCGGCCGGTTTTTAAATTTGGTGAATGAATGTACAGCCAATTATCATCAAACAAATGTTCACTATCAATCAAGAGATACACCATAATGGTATTTCTGAATTTTAATTGTGTGGCCGAATGACTAATGTTTTCAGGCACAGATGGCAGTGCTTTTAAAAGATGAGTAAGCGGCATTGACGATACCACGTGGTCAAATGAATGAGATTCTCCATTGATTGTGGTAAGACCCACTACTCTATTTTGATCAACTTGTAGTGAAACCACCGGTGTTCTAAAATTCAGTTTGCCTTTTTGCTGCAAAATAAAATCAACCATTCTGTTATACACTATGCCTGAACCTTCATTAGGATAGGCAAATTGATCAACTAAGGTTTTGTGTTGATTAGATTTGTTCTTTCGCAAAGCACTTATTACTGCTTCCTTCAGAGATAATTTTTTTATTCTTTGTGCTGCAAAATCTGCATCCAAGTCGGTACAAGATATCCCCCATAGCTTTTCACTATACGACTTAAAAAACAATTCAAAAAGCCTTTCTCCAAACCGATGCACCACCCAGTTTTGAAATGAACCATCTTGTTTTATGGGGAACAACTTCTGTTTCATATAACTCAACAAACAAGAACCCGCAGTGATTGGCCCTAAATTGAGTAAAGCATTTCCGGCTTTGAGTGGATAGTTAAAATATTTTTGGTTGTATAAGATTCTGGTTTTGCGATTGATCATTTTATAATCCTTCCCAACCAATTCTAGCCAAAGTGAATTGACACGCTTATCGGTACTGAAAAACCGATGCGGTCCTATATCCGCTTTCATTCCCCAAAGGTCAATGGTTCGAGACAAGCCCCCTGCTTCATTGCTGGCCTCATATACATGGACTTCATAGCCTTGCTTACATAATGCATACGCAGTGGTCAGTCCGGCAGGACCTGCTCCTATGATGGCTACTTTCTTCACGCTAAAAATCGTATTGATCCGATTTCTTAGTCAATTTCAAATCTTGTAAAATACTTGACTTCACATTTATTTTAAAGAAATACGATTGCTGCCCCCCTGTCGGAATCCAATTGAGAGACATTTCCCAACAATGCAAGTCACGATAAAATCCTATAGAAGAATAGGAGAGTTTTTTGGTGTTGAAATCCCACCCACTATAATACGTGATTTTCCATTTTGGGGTCAGTGCTAAATCTCCATTGAAACCTAATGTTTGAACGGTGTTGGAAGGGAGTTTATCTCCAGGCTTAGAGTAGGTCATCGAATAAGTTAAATAAAGATTAAATGGAATACTGTAATCAACATATTGATCTTTATTTTTTCGAATGTGTTCCAAATCTTCTTTCGATCCTTTATCACTTTCAATAGATTTTCGTTGATGTATTAAAGAATAACTGGATGAGAAATTGGCTGCCGTTAAACGTGCCAATCTTTTGTTTTCATTTATCTCCAAACGGTTTAATCGAATTCCATTTTCATTTGTAACGTACCAATCAAACGCAGAACTAAAACTCATATTTAGTTTTTCCAATACAGTAGTTCTAGCATTCATACTGAGTGGAGACCAACGCAATGAATCAGCGGCAATATTGTAACCCGTATTGAAACTTAAACTTTCCAGTAGTTTTATTTTTTTATCTACATAACCACTATCGGTTTTAGCACGCACCTTCATCTCAAAATTATTATCCAATCCAAGGCTGACAAAACCTGACTTACCGGCTGCCGGACCACCATAAATTCCTTGCTCAAAAATGGAATACAAACTTGAATTTCCGAGTGTGTCAATGTCAACTCTTTTGTAATACCCAAAACTGGAACGGCTATAATCGGGACGAATGCTAAAGCCTACAGATGGAGTAAACACATGTCGAAACGCTTTGATAAATCCATTTTTGAAATTGATCATTCCATAAACCCTAGTATTTAGTGAACTACTAAAGGCTAATTCATGAGCCGTTTTAAATCCATTAATGGTGTCTATGTTAACTTGATTGCTTTCTATATCAAATGACTTTTCAATGGTCTTAAAATACCATACACTTCTGTACGACACACTATTCGACCAGGTAAAGAACTTAAACGCTTTAATGCTTGTACTAATTGGAATACTGTGAGAGAAACCATTTCTCATTTGCCGTTCAAAATCTTTTTTAAACAACAAAGTATCTTTATTACTAATCTGATTAGAGAATACTCCTTGATAACTCACGCCAAGCTTGTGAAACCATTTGTTGGTCCCTCTATTAATTTTGGGTTTAAATGGATACAATGTACTTACGCCAAAACTTGCATTGGGCAAAGTAATGCTTACGTCCCTCGATATCGTATTTTGTGAGTGATTCGCACTCAAGGATAAGTTATAGGGTTTGCCCGGCCAAAATCGACTCCATGCAATGGAAGATGTAAATGTATTGCTCAAATAATTATTGGCTGAAGATAAGTTGTTCGTATAATAAGTACTTGAACCTGCATTTACGCTGGCAGAAAAAGTTGTATTCGGTCTTGCTTTTGGATCCATGCTGTGATTCCAGCGAATGAAAAAATCCTTCGAACGACTGTAACCCGGCAGCTCCTTGTCGCCACTGGAATTTATTGAATAACTCAATCCAAATGACCCATTGTATTTGTATCGATTAATATATCGGCTATTGGTTTTGAGTCCCCAACTACCAAGTGAATATATATCACCTAATAATTCAAGGTCGATATAATCGTTTATACCAAAATAGTAACCTCCATTTAATAAATAAAAACCACGGTTGGCCGACTCGCCAAATCCGGGAATAATAATTCCTGATTTTCTCTTACTGGAGTATGGAAAATATCCAAAAGGAATAAAAAAAGGAGTAGGAATATCACTGATGACCAAATTAGCAGGACCACTAACTATTTTGTCGTTGTTGATGATCTTCAATTTTGACGATCCGATAAAATAATGTGGATGAGGATCATTACAAGTAGTGTACTTACCGCTACGTATATAGTAATTTACATCATTGGTTTTCTTAACCGTAGTTCCGTGTATGTATCCTTCACCTTGCTGAGTGGTTACTTCATAGATTTTTCCTTTTTTGGTATCGAAGTTATAGCGTATTCGAGAAGATGAAAATGAATTACTCGCTTCTTTAAAAACAGGAAGACCTTTAAAGCTACCTGTACTATCCGGAATTCCTTGAGCACTAACCTCTTTGTTGTTCCAATCCAATTCAATAAAAGCTGCTGTTAATTCAATATTCTCATAAGTAACTTTGGCATCTCCATATAAATAAATTTTATTTATAGAAATATCATACACGATAGAGTCACGTGCAAAATATTTAACCTCAGAACGAAGGTCATCACTAATGATGATGGTTTGTTTTAGCGTATCGTTTTGCTGAAGGTTTAATGAAGTATCTGCATTGGATTGAGCTACTACCGAAAGGCATACGAATATCAACGCTATTGTAGTTAATAACAACGTCAATATCTTTTTAAAAGCCATTGAAAAACAACGCATTATTTATATTTTACACAATACCTTTGCCGGGTCAAAGCTAAAAAAATACGGCTAAACGATGATGATACTAATGACGACTTTTAAATATGACCAACAGAAAAAATAATTCCCTTCTTCCCTTAAAACTTAAATCTGTTTTTCTTATTGCAGTGCTTATTACTTTAAGCTTTATAAGCGCTCATGCAATTTTCTTTTCCAAAACCAGAAGCGAAATTAAGAAAGTAGTTATCGATGCCGGACATGGCGGGCACGATAGTGGGTGTTTAGGTTCTTCCGGTAAAGAAAAACATGTAGCTTTAGATATTTCCTTGAAATTGGGTAAATTGATTGAAAGTAATTATAGTGACATAGAGGTAGTATATACCCGAAAAACTGATGTCTTTGTTGAACTTCATGAACGAGCAAAAATTGCCAATACGAATCAAGCCGATCTGTTTATTTGTATCCATTGCAATGCCGGTAACTCAGCAGCTATAGGAGCAGAAACCTATGTAATGGGTTTACATAAATCGGATGAGAACCTTGCGGTTGCAAAACGAGAGAACTCTGCGGTTTTGATGGAGGATGATTATAAAGCTAAGTACGATGGATTTGATCCTAATTCGCCTGAAGGAAATATAATATTTACCTTATTTCAAAACGCTTTTCTACAGCAAAGCCTTTTGTTTGCAAAAAAAATTCAAGATCAATTTGAATACCATGCTGGCCGATACAATCGTGGAGTTAAGCAAGCTGGTTTTCTTGTTTTATACAAAACTACCATGCCTGCTGTGTTGATCGAAACTGGATTTTTGACCAACAAAACTGAAGAAAAATTTTTGTTGAGCGATAAAGGACAAGATGCCATTGCAAACTCAATTTACAGAGCTTTTAAAGAATACAAGATCGACATGGAAAAACCGGGTGGAGCAAAACCGCTTACCCAAACAACTCAAGTTGATATAACACCAAAAGAAACTAAACCAGAAGTAATTGCATCCAAAGAACCTACAAACAATGTAGTTAATTCCACCCCTGTCAAACCTGTAGAAACTCCAAGAACGAATAATACAGAAGACCCTGAGATTTTCTTCACGGTTCAGATTGCAGCAAGCATGGCTCCTACTCGAGATTTAAATGAAAAGATTGATAGAATAAAAGAGTCCTTTGCCATTAAAGGATCTGATGGTTGGACTCGCTATAATGTCGGGAAATTCAGCAACAAATACGAGGCAGGTAAAAGACAAAGCATGATGAGGAGCGAAGGCTACAAAGATGCATTTGTAACAGCATATAATAAGAACGTTCGGATTAAACCTGAAGACGCAGAAGCATTATTAAAAAGAAAGTAAATTTGTCTAAATTTTTTGTACGTGAAATTATCTAAAGAAGCAAAAATAGGTGCCTTAGTTCTTGTGGCCATCATAGCATTGATTTGGGGAATCAATTATTTAAAAGGAACCGAATTATTTTCTACTCGCAATACTTATTATGCGGTATATAATCGTGTCAATGGATTGGTTGCCTCCAATCCGGTAATCATGAACGGATACAAAGTGGGTTTTGTTGAAGACATAGAATTCATGGAAGACAAAAGTGGAAGGATTGTAGTCACCGTTTTGGTTGACCAAAACGTTTTTGTAAGCAAGTCTTCTATTGCACGAATTGTTGATGCCAACTTTTTAGGCAGCAAGGCACTCGACCTTGAATTGGGTATGGATGCCAATGCCGCTCACAATGGGGACACCTTAAATTCAGAGCTCCAATTGAGTCTTACAGAATCATTAACCAGCTCTATTTCTCCTCTGAAAGATAAATCTGAAAATTTGATCACAACACTCGATTCATTAGGAACTTCTTTTAGCGCAGTAATGGATGCAAAGACACGGCAAAATATGCGCAATAGCATTGAGTCACTTAACATCAATTTGCAAAACTTAGAACGCATTACTTTGTCATTGGCACAAATGACAGCCACTCAAAATGGAGCTTTGAAGAAAACCATAGAAAACATGCAAGTTATCACTGCTACCATAGCCAATAACCATCATAAATTAACTCAAATTTTGGATAACGTTAATCAAATCAGCGATTCACTTGCTGCAGCAAATTTGGCCGCTACCATCAGAAGCACCAATAAAGCAATGAATGAAACGGCTCAAGTGATGGCTAAGATTAATGCTGGCGAAGGCTCTCTTGGCCTATTGGTAAACGACAAAGAACTTTACAACAATCTCAATGCCGCTTCAGCCGACTTAGATAAGTTGCTGATCGATTTAAAAGCTAATCCGAAACGATATGTTCAGGTGAGTGTATTTGGCAAAAAACAAAAATAAGGGAATACTTTTTTTCTATATTTGTTCGCATATCCAAATCGGATCTAATGCAATACATCAGTAGTTTACTTTTTATTTTATGTCTAGGAACAGGCATATATTTGTTTGCGACTAAAGTCAAAAAGATAAGACGTAATATTTTACTGGGTAAAGACTTGAACAGAAGTGACAATCCGTCTGCCCGTTGGAAAAATATGATTCGTGTTGCTTTAGGACAGTCTAAAATGGTAAGCCGACCGGTAGCGGGGCTTTTGCATATTTTAGTGTACGCAGGTTTCATCATCATTAATATTGAAGTCATTGAAATTATTATTGATGGCATATTTGGAACACACAGAGTCTTTTCAGTATTGGGTTTCTTTTACGATTTTCTGATTGCTTCTTTTGAACTATTGGCAGTACTGGTAATACTGGCTTGTGCAATATTTTTAATCAGAAGAAATGTGTTGAAAATAAAACGATTTTGGAATAAAGAGATGACGACATGGCCACGAAATGATGCCAACATCATCTTAGTTTCTGAAATTATCTTGATGTCGCTTTTCCTTTTCATGAATGCAGCCGATCTTCAACTACAATCAATTGGGTCTGCACATTATAGTCAAGCAGGGGCATTCCCATTTTCTGGCATTATAGCCAATTCTTTTCTTTCAACACTAAACGAATCCACTTTGATTGCTATTGAACGCAGTTGTTGGTGGTTGCACATACTGGGCATATTGGCTTTTTTAAATTATGTCCCCTACTCCAAACATTTTCACATTTTTCTTGCTTTCCCAAACACCTATTACGCAAATCTCGAACCCAAAGGAAAATTCGGTAATATGGATACGGTTACACAGGAAGTAAAATTGATGCTAAATTTACCGGTAGAAAATGCTGAACAAAACCAATCGGCACCGCAACCATTTGGGGCACGTGATGTTCAAGATTTAACCTGGAAGAATTTAATGGATGCCTATAGCTGTACTGAATGTGGTCGTTGCACTTCAGCTTGCCCCGCAAATATTACAGGCAAAAAATTGTCACCCCGTAAAATTATGATGGACACAAGAGATCGCGTGGAAGAAGTTGGCAAAGGAATTGATCAAAACGGAAAAGAGTTTACCGATAATAAAGCATTATTGGGTGATTATATCAGCGCTGAAGAACTTTGGGCCTGCACTTCGTGCAATGCCTGTGTTGATGCTTGTCCGGTTAATATTGATCCGCTCAATATCATTATCGAAATGAGACGATATTTGGTCATGGAAAAATCAGAAGCTCCGGCCGAATTGAATGGTATGTTTACCCGTCTGGAAAACAATAGTGCTCCATGGCAATTTGCTCAAAGCGATCGAATGAATTGGGCGAAAGAGAATGAATAATTATGAGCAGCAGTGAATTTAAAATAAGAACCTTAGCGGAATGTGCCAACGAAGGAAAAACTCCTGAAGTTTTGTTTTGGGTTGGCTGTGCCGGAAGTTTCGATTCGAGAGCTCAAAAAGTTACTAAGGCAGTCGCTAAAATATTATTTCATTGTGGAATTGATTTTGCTGTGCTCGGAACGGAAGAAGGCTGCACAGGTGATCCTGCTAAAAGAGCAGGCAACGAGTTTTTGTTTCAAATGCAGGCATTAATGAACATTAATGTGATGAATCAGTATCAGGTTACAAAAATTGTAACCGCATGTCCACATTGTTTTAATACCCTGAAAAATGAGTATCCTTCTTTAGGAGGTATTTATGATGTTTTACATCACAGTCAGCTTTTGCAAAATCTTTTAGATTTTGGAAAACTTAAAATAGAAGGCGGTTCATTCAAAGGAAAAAAACTAAGCTATCATGATCCTTGTTATTTAGGCAGAGCTAATGACATTTACGAAGCCCCTCGCACCATATTATACAAATTGGATGCAGAATTTACAGAAATGAAAAGAAGCCGATCCAATGGATTGTGTTGTGGAGCCGGTGGCGCTCAAATGTTTAAGGAACCTGAACAGGGACAAAAAGATATTAATGTTGAAAGAACCCAAGAAGCTTTGGAAACCGATCCAAATATATTGGCCGTAGCATGTCCTTTTTGTATGACCATGATGAGCGATGGCATGAAACATTTTGAAAAAGAAGATCAGGTTCAAGTATTGGACATTGCCGAATTAATTGCTCAGGCAGCAAACTTGTAAAAAAATGTATGTACCATTTGAAAATATAAATGCAGAATCAAAATTATGGGTCTATGTATGCAACAAACCTATAAGTGCTGAACAAAGAACTTTTTTTGAGGATCAAATGAAATCATTTGTTGAACAATGGACTGCACATAAAAAAGATCTCAAAGCATCTTTTAACTTACTATACGATCAAATTTTATTGATAGCAGTTGACGAAACACAGAGTTCGGCCAGTGGATGCAGCATCGATACCTCGGTTCATTTTCTAAAAAAACTTCAACATCAATTGAGTGTCGATTTTTTTAATCGAATGTTGATTCCATTTGTAAAAAGCGAAGATCAACTTCAATTAATTCCGATGAGTGAGATCAAAAATGCTCTTGAGCAGAATATGATTAATAATGAAACTTTGACCCTCAATCCATCTGTGAGTAATAAGATTGGTTTCGAAACAGAAGGATGGATTCCTTTAGGTAAAAGCTGGATGGCGAATCTTCTCCAACTAAAAACAAGCGAATAATTTAGCCTTCTCCCTTTCCTCTTTCTACGGCTTTTCTTAATCGAATGTTTAACCACTCAACCAAAAGTGAGAAGCCCATTGCTACATAAATGTACGATTTATCCACATGTATATGCAAAGCTTCAATCACAAGGATAGCACCTATAACCACCAGAAAGACCAACGCCAACATTTTTATGGTTGGATAATTATTTATAAAGTCGCTTACATAGGGAGCAAACAATATCATAACAATCATGGCTACAGTTACGGCAGTAATCATTGTAGGAATATCATTGCTTAAACCTACCGCTGTTAAAATTGAGTCGAAACTAAATATGATATCAATTAATATAATTTGAACGATTGCTCCCATTAATGTATACCGTTTACCTTTAATCTCGTGTCGTTCATTTGCTTGCTTAAACTTCTCTATAATTTCTTTTATGGTTTTTATGATCAGGAACAATCCCCCTGCAAAAAGTATCATATCTCGCCCACTAATACCAAACTCACCAATACTAAATACCGGCTTTGTCATACGAGCGATATAAGAAATAGTCAGAAGTAATAAAACTCGAAATACAAGGGCAAGCAATAATCCTATAACACGTGCTTTTCGCTGCTGCTCCACCGGTAAATAACCACAAATAATGGCTATAAAGATGATATTATCTATTCCCAAAACAATTTCCAGGAGTATCAGTGTAAGTAAACTGACCATTCCGGCACTGGTAAACATTGTTTCAAAAAATTCCATATCGGCTGCAAATATAAAGCAAGAATTTTGATATAATAGCAATAAGATTATTCGACATTATGATAAATCTTAAACAAAAATACATAGATGCTTGTACCAGAAAAGAGAATGACTCCATTTTGGATTTAATACTCAAATCTCATTTATTAGAAAAGAATAGAGATGTATCTGAGTATCATGAATTTCTATTGTACGTTTTGGCTCATCCTCATAATAAAACGATAGAAAAAAAAGCGTTAAAAGCACTTTCTTTGTTTTCTCTTCGCAAAAATATTTCTGGTCATAGCGATCTGTTTGAGAAAGCACAAAACTCAAGTGGAATCATTAACAGTTTTACACTTTCTACCTACTCTTTGTCGTTAACAATGGCATTGATCCACCAATTTCCAAATCATATTTCGCTTTATGACATACAGTGTCCATCGCTTACCTTCATTTCAATACTTAAAAAAATTAACGCGCCTTTACCGGATAAAACAAACAGCATTCAAGAGTTTAAGAACTACTGCACAAAAAACAATTTAGAAAAGTTAACTCTAATAACCACATGGTTTGATCGATCAGAAATGTCAATCAAAACTAAAGAGCTTCTGTTTGAAAAGTTAAGAATATACATCGTCTTTCATCATGATCGTAAATCTTTCAGCCGTACACTATTAAGGGGATTGGCGATACAATCACGCTCTATTGGTCCGGAAAAATTTATTCAAGACTATTATTTTAATAAAAAGTCGAATGAAGTAGAAGCTAAAAAACTAAGGATTAATCTTTCTCAAAAAGAAAACATACAAAGGATTTCTGCACAAATGTTGATGATGTTAAAAAGAGAAACGGATCCTATAACGCACGCAAATGTACATGAAACAGAATGGTACGATATGGGTAGAGGATTGCAAATCGCATTATTCTATCTCAAACCTGAATTCAGATTTAAGCTCGATGCATATGTTGGCTACATGGCCTTTAGAAACAGCATCCCTTATGCGTATGGGGGCGCCTGGGTTTTAGGATCAAGTGCGGCATTTGGTTTAAATCTTTTTGAATCGTTTCGAAAAAGTGAGGCCAATTGGACCTTTGTACAAATTTGTGGTCTTTATAAAAATATATTCAAACTAAAAGCAATCCGTATTGAGCCATACCAGATTGGAAAAGATAATGAAGACGGAATTCAATCAGGTGCCTTTTGGTTTTACTACAAACATGGATTCCGGCCAAAGCAAAAAAAATACTGCGATTTAGCATATGCCGAATTTTTAAAGATTAATGAAAGAAAATCGTATAGAACCTCATACACTACTTTAAAAGAACTGGCAAATTCAGATCTTATATTTTCAGATAATAAAGAGGCCAAAGTTTATTTGGAAGAAGATATTGTAAAGAAAAATCAAAAATATTTTTATCTGAATGGAAATATAAAGACAAACCAAGTTGCTCTATCAATTGCCAATTCTCAGAATAACCTAAATTCACTTGAGACAAAATTTCTTTCTAAACAAATTTCATTCTTGTTATTGACATTAAAGGAACCCAAAGATGAAAAACAAAAAAAATGGATACTAAACTTAGCAATGGAAAAAAGTTTTGGCGATGAAAATAAATTTTGTTTGCTCTTTAGAAAATATATCGATCAATATGGAGGATAGATTTCCACTTCAAAATCATCAATTGATATCTGTTGCTTTGCTTTATTCCAAACAAATACTTTTAACACAGCATCGCTGTCATATTTCCCTCTAAGCTCAGTAGCCGCATATATGCTACTAAACGAATCAGTTTTGTTCACTCGTTCTGATACATCTACACCTCTCCAGAACAAACTTTGTCCATCTTTTTCGATACTAAAAACGACCAACAGTTCTGAAGCTTTACTTTCCATTTTTGCTTTCAGATTTACAGAAATGTAGGTGGTATCATGATCAAACAGGTTGTTACACGGTATATTGAGCGTAGGTCCATATTCCACTCCATCGAGTTGTACAAAAGAATTGTCCATCTCTTTTTGAATTAATAGAGCATCGATAGTAAAAGGTTGATCAAATGAATCGAAAAACCGTACACGCTGTACATTGTATTTTTGATCGGATGAATCGTTTGAGTATAATACCCAAGCACTATTAAAATGCTTGCCAAAGTCAGCTACAAATGGATAACGGCTCCTAATCATTCGGTCTAACTCAAATGGATTGTAAATATTAGACCATGAGTGCATAAAGTATTTCGTTGTTGAAACCTCCAGCATCTTTTGAAAAGTGACGACATGCGTTTCTTCATTGACTTTATAATTGCTCACTTTTATTCTCTTGTCTTTATCCACCTTGTCGAGATAGTAATCAATATAAAAATTACCATTCACATTAACGGAATAAGTAATGTTATCAAAGCCCAGCTGTTCCCCTTTCAATTGCATGGCTTCAGCCAGTTCTTTAAACACACCAAAATGTTCTTTACTATAAAACTGCTTCTCTTTAATGGTGCTACCCATAGTTGCTATAGACAACACACCTGCAAAAGTAATCAGCAGTGTACGATTGACCTGAACTGGATAAAAGGAAAACAAAAACAGTAACAAGCAAGGGAATGAAAAAAGTAAAACTGAATTTTGAAGTACCGGATTTATGCGAACAGAATAGATATAAGCGATAAAAAAAGGTAAAATAAAAAACAGCAAACTGAAAGAATGAAACTTGTTCCATTTTATCTGATCACCATATGCATAAATGGAATAAAAAAGTGAAACCGCAATCAAAACAATAACAAGAAAAGACTCATTAAACGCATAATATAGATGCGACCATAATGCATCTGCTTTTGGCACACCCAGCCATCCATCAGGCCCTCCTACTCCCCCAACCGAAAACTGAAATAAAAAAATCTCTGCATGTGGTAGTGCAGCTAAAATAATTACGATACCCGCCAACAAATAGCTCTTGAGTTTTTCTTTTCCTACGTAAAACAAACCGCAAAGAGCAACTATTACCATAAACAAAAACGAAAAGTAGTGCAGGTACATACAAGCGATCGCACTCAATGTAAATAAAGGCAATCCCAAAAACTTATGCAGGGCATATGTACGTTGCAACCAACTTGAACCAAACAGATAAGACGTCCATCCATTCAACATAAGTAAAGAGAACATCAATCCCGGGCTATAAGGCCTGGCTATTCGACTATACAGTATGGTGTATTCAAGAAAACAAAACACTGCCAAAGACAGGATAGCAGTATTCGGCCCAAACCACATTTTGGCTAAGCGATAAAAAAGAAACAAGGATATAACTCCCGCCAACACAAAAGGAAATCGTACGGAAGCTTCACTCCATCCAAATATTTTGACCCAATAGTATAAGAAAACCTGAACTCCGGCAGGGTGCCCATCAATACGAACTCCTTGTGAAATTAAATCAGAGAAATTATCAAACCGTAAACGGGTAAGTGCACTTAACTCATCATTAAAAAATGAAAAGGCTGCATATTCATAGAATCTCATTAAAGTGGCAAGCACAAGTATGAGCACCAATACAATCCGATCCGATTTGATGGAGGATATCATACGTTATTTTAATCGCTGCATCGAAGCTTCGTACAAAATCATTCCGCTGGCTACCGAAACATTGAACGAACCTACTTTTCCTTCAATAGGTATTGACACGACATGATCAGCTTCGGCCAATAATTCCTTACTGATACCTTCATCTTCAGATCCCATCAGTATAGCCGTAGGTAAAGTAAAATCTACCTTTTTAATCCAACGATCAGATTTCTCGCTACATGCTACAATTTGCAAACCGCTTTCTTTTAAATATCGAACGGCTTGTATCATGTGCTCTACTCGACACACCGAAATATAACTCAAAGCTCCGGCCGATGTTTTTTGCGCATCGCTCCCCAATGCAGCCCCTCCTCTAGAAGGCACAACAATCGCCTGAGCTCCGCAACCATAAGCAGTGCGAGCAATGGCTCCTGTATTGCGTACATCACTAATTTGATCCAATAAAACTACTAAAGGTACCTGTGCATTTTCAAATAAAAATGGAATTACATTTTCAAGACGGTCAAATTCAACCGAAGATAAAAAGGCAACAACTCCTTGATGATTTTTTCGAGTCAAACGGTTCAGTTTTTCCTGAGGCACAACTTTAACCGGCACTTTTGCACTCTTCAAATCTTGAATGAGTTGTTTAAGGTTTTGACTGGAATGCCCACCTAAAACAAACACTTTGTCTATATCTTTCCCCGCTTGCAGTGCTTCGCTTACAGGATGTATTCCATATATTAAATCGTCTTTCATATTATTCTTTTATTGAACGTCCCTTTCTCCATTCCTCTACCGCATAGTACCAAGGCGATTCAAATATTTTTTGACGTTCCAACTCAAAATCATTTTCACTAAATGGGTTTTGCATTTTTCTAAATGAGAAAAGAAGCTTTCGATCAAAACCATAACTATAAGTCCAATCCTCAAATTCTTCTGAACGATAAACTGTTTCCGGCTCTCCAAAGACAATATACACCATTCCACGATCGGTTTTCCATCCTTCAAAATAGGAAGTAAACAACACGTTGGCGTCTTGTACCCGGCTATAATAGGTTGAAATCAATTTTCGTCCACGATCAAAAGATCCTGCCTTTTGGATCCAAAAATTATCGATAGACGATTTCACATCCTCAGAGGATATGATTTCATCATACTCTTTTTGTGAAGTGATGTAGCGAATTGGCCCAATCAATTGGACAGCACGCGTATGCAATGGAAAATCTTCATTGAATACAAATATTGACAAACCACTCATGGAAAGCGTGTCCCATTGATAATGATAGATGCCTTGCCGATCCAACATTAAGGTAGTCTGATCTTCAAATCCCAATCGTTTCCACTCGTCCGATTTATAACTAAAGGAGTAAGTTGCTTTTTCTGAAAATGGTGGAGGCGCTAAGGGAAAGGATTTAAAATAGGATCTTTGAAACAATATCCGCTGCTCGCGTGAACGATGAGCAATTGAAACCAGTTTTCCACTTCGACTGACATAATCATAAAGCGGAATTCCACTCTCAACATCTTTTACTAAAAAGTTTATAGCTGATTGATCGCTGCTGTTTTCAATACTAAAAAAACGAATTTGCTTTTGCTTTTTAACCAAATCAAACAACTCTAACTTGATCACAAAATTTTTGTGATTGGGGAGTTTCATTTTCATTTCCAACTGCATTACATACTGTGCTGGATCTTGATTCACTTCTGAATGAAAAATACTGGCCGTATCGGTAGTTTGACTTTTTTCGTACGACTCAAAGACATTGGCGCGAATCTGAATTTTTGATTCAAACAAATGATCTTCATTGCGTTCAAAAAGTAAAGACGATGCATCGATGGCTAAATATAATTTCAAACTGTCTTTGTGATAGCGGTATGGATACAATCGAATGTTGTCGGCTGATTCTTTTTCATACAATTCAGACAAATCGGTATTGCTGATCTTTCGATTTCCGTTGCAAGAGGCTAAAGCAATGATTAAAATTAAAAAGGCAAAAGGCTTCATCATGCTTCTTCCAGAGAGCTAAATTCATCTCTAATCCATTCCTCTCCAATTTGCTTTGATGCATTGGCTCCCAGTGCTTTTATCTTTTGAGCCGTAATAACTGCATTGCCATGTCCTTCAGAAAGTTTTTTCATAGCCAGGCCATACGCTTTATCAGCCTCCTGTATATGCTTCTGAATTTTATTCATATCATCTGTAAAGTTTACCAACTTGTCGTACATCTGTCCGGCCAAACGCGATATCTCTGCTGCATTCTTATTTTGCTTCTCCTGTCGCCAAATACTGGCAACGGTTCTCAAAGTAGCCAACAAGGTACTGGGGCTTACAATTACGATGTTTCGTTCAAAAGCATCGTTAAAAAGTTGAGAGTCGTTTTGCACACCCAAAGCAAAGGCAGATTCAATCGGAACAAATAGAAGAACAAAATCAAGACTCTTTAATTGATATATCTGCTGATAATTTTTTTCGCTCAATGATTTAATGTGCGCACGAATACTATTCATGTGCTCCTTGGCTGCTCGTAACTTCTCATTTTCATCAACAGAATTAACAAACCTTTCGTAAGCGACTAAGGACATTTTTGAATCGATTACAAGATTTTTTTCATCCGGTAGGGCAATTACCACATCCGGTTGCAATCGCTTTCCATCACTTCCGGTATAACTCTCTTGCACTAAATATTCACGATCGCGCACTAATCCTGATTTCTCCAAAACACTTTCTAAAATAAATTCACCCCAACTTCCCTGAGTCTTATTATCTCCTTTCAATGCTTTTGTCAAATTTTGAGCTTCCACACTCATCTTCTGATTCAAATCGTGCAGCATACTGATTTGTTGCTTGAGCGAAGCTTTCTCACGATTCTCACTATCGTAATGGTGTTGTACTTTCTCTTCAAACTCTTTGATGCGATCTTTAAAAGGACTCAATATCTGACTTAAGTTCTCTTTATTTTGTAAAGTGAACTTGCTGCTGTTTTCTTCTAATATCTTATTCGCAAGATTTTTAAACTGTAAAGTCATCTGCTCTTGCATAGCACTCAATTCTTTTTTTTGTTCTTCCAGCATCTTGGTCAACAAATCACTTTGAGTTAGCGATGCATGTAGCTCTCCGGTTGTTTTTATTATGCGTTCTCTTTCGAACTTCAACTCATTGGTCAATGCATTTTTTTGTTCTTCAATCAGCACGAGTTGTTGTTGCATACTCTGTTGCTCCAGTTTCATCTGCATCTGTTCTTCGGGAGCAAGGTATTGATCATAGCTTTTAGTTTTAACATAGAGAAATACCGCTACAATGAAGAGCAAAACAATGATCGTTATGTACATCCATTCCATAGAAAGTTAAAGTTACAATTATTGCAGAGATGAAAAAAAGACTTAGAAATAATTTACTAACCCAAAGTGGATTTTTCCATTCCGTAAATCGATCCCATTGTTGAATTGACTGCCTAAAGCATAATTGAAAGAAAATATACCCAGTTTGGTTTCAAAATTTATTCCCGCTCCAAACCCATAGGGAGTGTCATTTATATAGGTGCTACTCTTTCGCTCATACCAAGCCATATTGGTAAAAAGAGCCAGATAGGAGTTTTCGTCTATAATAAAGCGATACTCCAATAATGGCATTATATACACACTTGCCAACAAAGCTTCTTCATCAAAGCCTCTCAAAGTCTGCAAGCCACCAAAACGTATCAACTCGTTTTCAAATAAACGATCGCCTTCAATCCATTCCGATTGAACAGCCAATTTCAATGCCGACCGCAAAGCTATCGGTAAATAAAATGCAATCTGAGCCGAACCGGCAAACTGAACCTGTTTTAAATCCAAACTATCATAAAGTTCTTCAGCCAATCCCGAATTTCTTATTAAAGTACGATTACCTGCTCCGGCATCTATTGAATAATGATATCCTTTGCGTGGATTTAAACGGTAATCCAATTTTTCATTTTCATAACTCAATATATATCGACTCAATTTAAAGTCAGCATTGGCTGGCAACACCGTTGCATTGGCATATTGCTTCACCGTTATGAGCGATGAGGTTTTATACAAATACGTTCCACGAATGCTTTGTCGTGCACTCATCAGGTAATCAACTGCTACCGAGCGAGCCACCTCCAAATAGGTACTGTCTTTTTTATACAGATTCAATCGAAGATCGCTGCCAAAATAGCTGATTAAAAAAGGATAGTTGAATCGCAACTTCAGATCTTGAGTTTTAGGGAAAGGTTGACGCCAATTCACATCAATCAACTCACCTTGCCCAAATGAGTTTTGCAATTTCAATTTCAC
>DAOQTX010000018.1:0-22287 GCA_035340715.1 Bacteroidia bacterium
TCAGGACCTGAAACCGGAGTGCGCGATCGTGCATCTTATGTATTGCAACAAGGTAAAATAAAAATAATACTGACCAGCAGTATCCATGTAGATACGGACGTATCACGTCACCATTCCATCCATGGCGATGGAGTGAAAGTTTTAGCCCTGTGGGTTGACAATGCTACAAAGTCGTATGAAGAAACGACTAAGAGAGGAGCTACCGGAGTTATACCTCCTACCACATTGAAAGACGAACACGGAGAGGTGGTCATATCGGCTATTCAAACCTATGGTGAAACCATTCACAAATTTGTAGAACGTAAAAACTACAAAGGCATATTCTTACCCGGATATAAAGAAGCGAAAAGTAGTATTCCGGTTAAGAGTGTTGGATTGAAAGTAATTGATCATTGTGTTGGAAATGTAGAATTAGGAATGATGAATAAGTGGGTGAAGTTTTACGAAGATGTTATGGGATTTAAGTTGCTCTTGACCTTTGACGATAAAGATATATCAACGGAATACTCTGCTCTGATGAGTAAGGTAGTTTCCAATGGAAATGGTTATATAAAATTTCCAATAAACGAACCGGCCGATGGAAAGAAAAAATCGCAGATCGAAGAGTATTTAGAGTTTTATAAAGGAGCCGGTTGTCAACATATTGCTGTATTAACAGATGACATTATTCATACCGTTGGTGAACTTAGAGCAAGAGGAATTGACTTCTTGTATGTACCCGACAACTATTATGAAGATGTTTTGGATCGTGTTGGAGAAATAGATGAAGACTTAAATGATCTGAAGAAATTAAATATCCTTATCGATCGTGATGAAGAGGGTTATCTGTTACAGTTGTTTACCAAACCCGTTCAAGACCGACCTACCGTTTTCTTTGAAATCATTCAGCGAAAAGGAGCTAAATCATTTGGCAAAGGAAACTTTAAAGCCTTATTCGAGTCGATAGAGCGCGAGCAAGAAGCCAGAGGTAATTTATAAAAACTATAATTCTTATAAATGGAAAGAGCTACCTTAGGGTTGCTCTTTTTTTTACTTAATGACAACCATTTCACGGTATTTAGGTACCGGCCACAAGGCATCATCGGTAAGCATTTCAAGTTTGTCCGTATGGTATCGTAAAGTATCAAAGTGTGTTCGCACTTTATCGCAATAAGCAATTGCCATATCTCTGCTGTTCTTAGCTACATTGGCTTTCTTTCGTGCTTCTACCATTTCATACACGCCTTTCTTTATCACATTAACATGTTCTGAAATTTCTTTTATCAACTCCAACTGTGCATTTGTAGCATCTGCTTTTAATCCAAGATTCTTAAGTCCTTCAACATTTCGGATCAAACGGTTCTGATATTCGATTGCAGCAGGTATGATGTGATTCAACAATAAATCACCCATCACTCTCGATTCTATTTGAATTTTCTTGGTGTAGGTTTCAAGCATAATTTCATGCCGAGCTTCCACTTCTCTATGACTGAATACTTTTGTACGTTCAAATAAGCTTAAAGAATTTTTAGAGACATAAGCATCTAAAGCTTGAGGTGTTGTTTTTAAATTGGAAAGTCCTCTTTTCTTCGCTTCCTTAACCCATTCATCGCTGTATCCATTACCTTCAAATCGAATGTGTTTTGTTGCTACAATATAATCGCGCAACACTTTAAAGATCGCTTCGTCTTTACCGGTGTTTTTTGAGATCAAAGCATCAACCTCACCTTTAAACTTTTTCAACTGATCGGCCATAATGGTATTGAGCACCAACATTGCCTGACCACAATTAGCCGATGATCCTACCGCACGAAACTCAAATTTGTTTCCTGTAAATGCAAAGGGTGAAGTACGATTTCGATCAGTGTTGTCTAATAAAATCTCCGGTATCTTTCCAATGTTCAACTTCAGCTCGGTTTTTTCTTCAGGCGTCATCTTATCTTTTTTTACCTTCTTCTCTATCTCATCCAATACTTTTGTCAATTGAGCTCCAATAAAAATAGACATGATGGCGGGTGGTGCTTCGTTAGCACCTAAACGATGATCGTTGCTGGCCGAAGCGATGCTGGCTCGCATCAAATCAGCATGATCGTGAACCGCTTTAATGGTATTGATAAAAAAGGTTAAGAACTGTAAATTACTTTTTGGTGTTGAACCGGGCGATAACAAATTCTTTCCAGCATCGGTTGACAATGACCAGTTGTTGTGTTTACCAGAACCATTGATTCCTGCGTAGGGCTTTTCGTGTAAAAGCACTTTAAAATTATGTCTGCGTGCAATTTTATCAATCACATCCATTAACAGTTGATTGTGATCAACCGCTAAATTGATTTCTTCAAAAACCGGAGCACATTCAAACTGACTGGGCGCTACCTCGTTGTGACGTGTCTTTAAAGGAATTCCCAATTTAAGTGCTTCTCTTTCGAATTCGACCATAAAAGTATAAACACGAGAAGGTATGCTACCGAAATAATGATCTTCCAATTGTTGTCCCTTAGCTGGTGAATGACCAAATAAAGTTCTGCCTGTTGCTACCAAATCAGGACGTGCATTGAATACATCCGAGTCGATGAGAAAATATTCTTGCTCAACTCCAAGTGTGGCATTGACGTGCGCAACATTTTTGTCGAAATATTGACAAACCGAAACGGCAGCTTCATCCAATACACTTAGGGCTTTTAGCAATGGTGCTTTATAATCGAGTGTTTCACCTGTATAACTTACAAAGATGGTTGGAATACATAAAGTAAGTCCCGCCTGACTTTCGATAATGAATGCAGGTGAACTAGGGTCCCAAGCGGTATATCCTCTTGCCTCAAATGTATTACGTATGCCTCCACTCGGAAAACTTGATGCATCAGGTTCTTGCTGAACCAAAGCGCTGCTTGAAAATACTTCTATTGCTTTTCCATCGGAAAGTTCAAAAAACGAATCGTGCTTTTCGGCAGTAGTACCTGTTAGAGGTTGAAACCAATGGGTATAGTGTGTAGCTCCTTTTGACATGGCCCAGTTTTTCATAGCAGCAGCTACTTGCTCTGCCGTTCTTCGATCGATACGATGCCCACTTTCAACGGTCATTTTCATTTGAGAAAAAATTTCTTTGCTCAAATATTTTTGCATGGTATCCATTCCAAAAACATTTTCACCGAAATATTCAGAAGCTTTCTGTAATGAATTAATCGGACCAGAAGTTCTTGAATTACTTGCGCGTACTGCATCAAAACGAAGGGTAACTGACATATTTTTATATATTTTTTGCAAATGTATGCTTTAAACAGGGGGGTATGCAAGAAATATTTATCTTTTTTTATCAAAACCCCCATAATTTTAGGGGGGGGGTGCAAAAAAAATCCCTCTTTTAAGAAAAAGAGGGATTTTCGTTTACATCGAATTACGTTACTCTTGCTCAGCTTTAGGATTATGTTCCTTCAATTCTTCTATCTGTTTTTGATTGCTATTGGTGTTATCATGTTTTTTGTTTTGATCTTCATGCATAGCATCGTTGATATCGCGCTGTACTCCATTCATGGCATCTTTAAATTGACGCATGCCACTTCCTAATCCGCGAGCTAATTCAGGAATTTTTTTTGATCCAAAAAAGAACAAAACGAAAATAAAGATGACGATCAGTTCGCCTCCACCTAAGCTCTCGAGAAATAAAATTATCATTGGATTCATATTGTAAAAATACAAAAAAGCCACCGAGATTACTCAGTGGCTTTCTTAATCGTAGTTTAGTTATTATTACTTACTGTTTTTCTTTTTTGAAAAGTCAATCACAATTGGCGTTGCAACATAAAGTGATGAATAGGTCCCCACAATCACTCCCATTAGCATTGCGAATGTAAATCCACGTATTACCTCTCCTCCGAATATAAAGATAGCCAAGAGTACGAAGAATATGGTTAACGAGGTATTGATGGTTCTACTTAATGTAGAATTCAATGCATCGTTTACAACTTTTTCCATTTCACCCTTGTGATGAATACCTAAATACTCTCTAATTCTATCGAATACAACCACGGTATCGTTCAGTGAGTATCCCATTACCGTAAGGATGGCTGCAATAAATGCTTGATCGATTTCGAGAGAGAATGGTAAAATACCCCAAAGCATAGAGAACAATGAAATCACTATTAAGGTGTCGTGCAATAAAGCAACTGTTGCACCTAAACCAAAGGTCCATCTTCTGAATCGTAAAATGATATAGAGGAAAATAATAAATACTGCGATGACTAATGACCATAATGCAGACACTTTAATATCATCGGCCACAGTAGGACCTACCTTTTGAGAACTCATGATTTGCGCAGCATCAATACTCAAACCCTCTCTCAATGCCTGCTCAACTTTTTGATCCGCATCTTCACTATTATCATCAATCAAATACGTGGTTGTAATTTTCACTTGATTTGATGAACCAAATGTTTTAACCTCCGGAGCACTGGCAAAAGAACCAGTAAGTTTAGAGCGTATATCTAATGTAGAAACAGCTTCATCAAAACGCACAACATAGGTTCTTCCTCCTTTAAAATCAACTCCCAAATTAAATCCTCTGAAAATCATGAATCCAATTCCTACGGCTATGATGGTAGTTGAAAGGAAGTAGAAAAACTTACGCTTCGATACAAAGTCGATGTTCAAATTCTTGAAAGCTCCTTCAGAGATTTTAGTCGCGAATTTTATCTCTTTGTTTTTGCCTAACCATGCTTCAAAAATCAATCGAGTAATAAATATAGCAGTGAACAAAGTTGTAAGAATACCGATGATAAGCGTTGTAGCAAATCCTTGAATTGGACCAGAACCAAAAACATAAAGTACGATACCCGTTAAAAGCGTTGTAACGTTTGCATCAATGATGGAACTATAAGCCGCTTTGAAACCATCAGCAATAGCTAATCTACCACCTTTTCCATTAGCAATTTCTTCTCGAACGCGCTCATAGATAAGAATATTGGCATCCACCGCCATTCCTAAAGTAAGCACTATACCAGCAATACCTGGTAGTGTAAGCACAGCACCTAATGAGGCTAAAACTCCAAATATGAAAAATATGTTGGCGAATAGAGCCAAATTGGCTGCCCATCCTGCATTGTTATAATAGAACACCATAAAGGCCAACACCAAAAGTAGCGCTATAACAAATGACAGTAAACTTGAATTGATCGACTCTTTTCCTAAAGAAGGCCCTACTACTGCTTCCTCAACAATTTTTGCTGGAGCAGGAAGTTTACCCGCTTTCAATATATTGGCTAAGTCTTTCGCTTCATTTATAGTGAAGTTACCGCTGATAGAAGAATTACCTCCGGCAATTTCTCCTTGCACTGTTGGATAGGAATACACATAATTGTCGAGAACAATGGCTATGCTTTTTCCGACATTTTCAGAAGTAAGGCGTTTCCAAATTTTTGCACCTTCGGCATTCATTCTCATAGTTACTTCAGGATTGGAGTTCAATTGTCCAAAATCCTGACGGGCATCCACCACCATATCTCCTTCTAAAGAAGATTGTCCATCGCGGCTGCTCACTTTTATAGCTACTAACTCTAATGCGCTTGATTCAGGCGTGGGAGGTTTAACACCCCAAAGTAATTTTAAATTTTTAGGAAGTAGTTCTTTTATCTCCGGACGATCAAAAATCCTGTTTACTTTACCTGTGTCTTTAATTAAGGCATAACCAACAACAGGCCCTTGACGATATTCACTTTGTCCTTGTGCATTTTGGAAAATGCTGGGTGCCAATACAGCAAACAAAGGATTTTCTTTTGCAAAATCTTCAAATGTTGCGGCAGCACTCGTATCTTTTGGAGTGGTATCGTTTTGTACTTGAGATACTAAATCATCAAAACCATCTGCAGCTGAATCGGTGGCTGCAATCACTGGATTTAGAGAATCACCCGCTGCCAATGCCGTTAAAGATGTATCGGCCACATCAAAGGTTTCTGAAGTAGAACCTCCAAGTTGGTTGAGATTACGTAATCGTTCATTTATTTTAGTAAAATATGTTTCAGTTATTTCAGCATTTTCATGTGTCTCCCAGAATTCCAGTCGAGCTGTTCCTTGTAATAGCTTACGAACACGATCGGGCTCCTTAACTCCAGGCAATTCAACTAATATTCTTCCTGATCCTAATTGTTGAATATTCGGTTGAGTTACACCAAATTTATCAATACGAGTACGGAGAATATTAAAAGTACGATCGATGGCAGCATCTGCTTCTTCGCGAATTACAGCAATAACTTCTTCATTGGTGCTGTTAAAATTTACTCGACCCTGCAAATCCATTGTATTAAAAATGGCCGCTAGTTTAGCGTTTGGGTCTGCTTGAGAAAATGCTCTTCCGAATAAGGTTACAAAATCTTCCTGGCTATTCTTCTGCATTTGTTGCGCATCGGCCAATGCTTTATTAAAAGTTGGATCGGTACTGAAATTAGCCATAGATTTTATCAGATCAACTACCGATACTTCCATAGTTACGTTCATACCGCCCTTAAGATCAAGACCTAAGTTCAGTTCTCTTTCCTTACACTCTAAAAAAGTATAATTTTTAAATAATAAATTATAGCTGGGGACATTTGCTATTGAATCAAGATATTCTCTTTCTTTTACCGGATCGCCTGCTGCATAATCTTTGGCTTTCGATTCTTTCATTTTTACGGCTACCGTAAATGAAAGCTGATAGATACAAACTAGTGCAAGAAGGATGGCGAACCATCTGATAGTACCTTTGTTTTGCATGAATAATTGTTTTTCAATTCGTTAAAGAGGGCGCAAATATAGGTTTACAAATTCGAATTTTCAATCTTTTTAATCCTGCATTTAAAACCAAAGGGCCTCTTAACGCTTAATTTTTAAGTTGTATATAATTTTTTTAATAAATCTTCTTTTCTGGAAACACATTCCATTCTGTAAACAGGTGTTTTCCCTCTTTTTGTAAAAGTTGAATGCTTTTCAAACTTCGATCAGAAGGGTTAAGTTTCACTTCCTGGTAAAAAATACTATCGTCAAATCCACCTTCCGCTGCATCGTCTCTGCCCGCTGCAAAATACAAGGCATCTATTCTAGCCCACAATATGGCTCCCAAACACATGGGACATGGCTCGCATGAACTATATATAATACTTCCCGAAAGATCGAAATCCTTCAAAGTTTCGGCTGCCATTCGAATGGCACATATTTCAGCATGTGCGGTAGGATCTTTGCTATAGAGGACATTGTTCGCTCCTTTGCCTATTACAGAACCATTTTTAACCACAAGTGCACCAAAGGGTCCACCTTTTCCTTCCTTCATCCCTTCTCTGGCCAATTTAATAGCCATATGTAAGAAATGCTCATGATCCATTTTCACACAGGGTCATTGTCGGTGTAGCTATCCGGTTCTGGTTTATCCGGAGTTCTGAGAACTTTTATGAAAAAAAACAGGGTAAATGAAAATACTACAACAAATACCATTGTCATGAGTAGTAATGCTGAACTGTTCATTAGGCTATTCCTCCTTTCTTTTGACGGTTGATGTATGCTTTATAAACCAATAAACTTATGATAATAAACAAAGACAATAATATGATTCGAGCCATATTAATATAAAACATTTTCTCTTCCAGGACGGATGCTGCCATTGCATCAGGAGCATTTAGAATTTGCTCTTTTAGTCCGGAATTTGAAAGTTGCATAATGATACTGCTGTGATCGAGCGACCATCCATTACCATTGAGTAAGCTTGAGAATGCACCTTGCCAATCGTTTCCTTTAGGTGTGATTAGCGATCCTAAGAAAACAAATAAGAGAAGAAATGGAGTAACAAATTTTATAATGAATTTGTAGATGGTCGGAATTTTAATATCTCCACCGGAATTTATTTCTTTCCATCCTTTGTTCATACCAAATACCCAGGCAAAGAGAATGGTTTCGGCCAGTGCAAATACAACCAAAGAAACTGTTCCAGCCCAATAATCATATTCATCAAATACCCCTTGATTGTAGAAAAAGACTGTAGGCAAGCCAAGCATCAGTACTATAACACCAAAAGACAATGCTCCTTTTACACGACCCCAATTAAATTCATCGCGCATAAAGCCCATCCATGGTGTGCCCATGGCTAATGAGGATGTAATGCCCGCAAAGAACAAAAGTCCAAACCACATTACTCCTGCTAAAACAGCAAAAACTTCTCCCCATTGTTGGAACAAATACGGCATGGTTTGGAAAGCCATTCCAAATCCGGCATTCTCTTTTACCCAATCCAATCCTAAATATCCGGCAGCAATTGGAATTACAATACAACTTCCTAGTACCACTTCAACAAACTCATTCATAAAACCTGCCGAAACGGAGTTGAGTGCGATATCATCTTTCGATTTTAAGTAACTGGCATAACATTGTATGGTACCCATGCCCACTGAAAGTGTAAAGAAAATTTGCCCTGCAGCGGCCAACCAAACTTTAGGGTTGGAGAGCGAATCAAATTGCGGTGTCCATAAAAAATTTAATCCTTCAAATGCACTGGCATCCGGATGTTCTGCATTGGCACCTGAAGTGCCGAGTGTAAGCCCTCGAATGGCTAAGATAACGCCAAACAAAATCAGCAGCGGCATACCAATCTTTGCCGCTTTCTCAACACCTTTCAAACCATTGGCCAGAATAAATGTATTCAAACACAAACAGATGATATAAAATATAACAGCTTCATAAGGAATGCCTGTGGTAGAATGAGCTACATCAACATAGGACTTAAAAAAGTTGGCCGTTTCGGCTTGCGACATCCCTTTAAATGTGCCTACCACGGAATGATAGACGTAGGACATGGTCCATGATTCGATATAACAGTAATATGCTGCAACCGCCACGTTGGTAAAGATTCCAAACACACCAAAATATTTCCAGAATCTTCTTTTATCCATTGAGTCGAGAATAAAAGGAGTAGAGTGATGACCAAGCCTTCCACCAAATCGTCCCGTAGACCATTCAATCCATAAGAGTGGAATACCCATTAAGAGAAAACATACCAAATAAGGTATGATAAAAGCACCGCCTCCGTTTTGCACGGCTTGCACCGGAAATCTTAAGAAGTTTCCTAAGCCGACTGCATTGCCGGCCATCGCTAAAATAAGACCTACTCTTGATCCCCATGCTTCTTTTTGAGCTGTCATAGTGAAATGGTGTGGTTTAGGTTTGAAGGCTCAAAATAGATATTTTATTGATTGACTCAAAACCACAAAACTTTATTTTATGGACGGATCAAATAAAATTCTTTCATAAAAAAAGCCGCATGTGATCATGCAGCTCTTTTTATCTTTTTAAGGAAGAAACTCTATTTACCAAAAGTCATTAATATTCCTGTTCGAATACTGGTACTCTTCGCTTCTTGTGGCTTAACAAATGCCATCACATTGTCGCTCACTAAATACCAGTGCATTTGCAAGAAGGTTAATCCAATACCTAAACCTAAAGCCGATCGTCCATTGTTGCCCATGCTGTACACTACATTTGAGTTAAACTTTTTTCCTAATGTAATAGCAAGATTCGCACTCAATGTACTCGAAAGGTAGTCTCTGAAACTATATCCCTGATAAAGCAGACCCGTTGAAATCTTTTTAGTCAAATTATATTGAATACCTGAACTGAAACTAAAGGGCAATGTACTGGTGTACGAATAATAGGTGGTGTCGAGAAAAAACTGACTGGCCAATGAATCGGCATAGTCGGTTAATGCCTGCTCAATATCATCAGCACCTAAAAGTTCATTTATATCGATCCCCGAAAAAGTAAATTCATTATTTACATGAGCAGCATTATAATTGATTGCATCATCTTTCCATTTAATGCTTCCTAAATCGGTAACCGCTGCAGAGAGAATTAAATTCTTAACGGGTTTTGCCTGTACTCCAAAATCAAATGCAAACCCGCTGTTACTCTTTCCAAACAGATACTGATTCATATTAAAATTCTCGGTATCGGAAAAATTCGATAAGCCAGAAGTATTGATTCCAATATTACCACTTGCAGTAATAGCAAATGTAGTTGGGTCGGTATAAAGATGAATGGACGTTTTTTTTGTGCTAACATTTTCCATTCCATATAAATACTTCAATCGAGTACCTACGCTGAATTTATCTGTCAACTCTGTAGCAAATGAAATAGCATATTCACGAAAGTGAGTGGCATCAAGTTTTATTTCAATATTGGCTTCTTCACCTAAGTAAGCTTCATTGCCATAATAGGCAAAGCCAAACAGATCCTTATTATACAACAAATTCATATGAACTCTTTCTGCTGCACTGATACCAACGAAATATTTTTTACCAATCACTATACCTGCATTGAACAGATCGATCTGTGTGTTCACATTGATCAGGTTCTCACCCTTCATACTGTTTATTGCATTGGCAACATCAATGTACAAAGAGTCATCGCTGTCTTTTTTAATCAAATCGCTGTAGGTGAATCCTGAATTGGTGAATGAAACCGATATACCTGAAAATAAAGGCATGCCTATGTATGCTTTTTGCATCGGAAAATAAGCCGGATTCAATGTGTTTCGAACCGGGTTGTTTTTCATGTTGTACATAACAGCACTCTGCTGACTGAATACCGGAAATGACATGAAAAATGAAATGATTACTGTGATGATCGTTCTCATAGAAAAGCTGTTTTACAGTTTGGATTAAGGAGTTACTTTAAGTTTAGCTATAGCGCCAATGTTGACATCCATTTTATAGTGCCCATAAATTTTTACATGCGAATTGCCTTGATTTGCGGTTGAAGAATTCAATATGTACACTATTCTTTTGGCTTTTGCTATTCGATTTACAAATGATCGATCAACTAACACATCGGTTGTTTTTTGTACAGACGAAACCACTACTCCGGCTGAATTTACATTGGCCGATGAGATCAATTGTGGCTGATCGCATAACAAAGAATCGACTACTGAATTGTTGGCGTCTATGAAATATATTTTTGAACCAAACTCAATAGGGAATCCATTTTTGAATGACATTCTTAGTAATAATGATTCAATCATTTCCTCGTCCTTCAATTCGAAGTCAACGGTATCGATCATTGAAAAGTCTTTTATACTCCCATTTAAAGGAAGCTCCATCGTTAATGATGCACTAATTTTACTTTGATCTGTTATAAAATTTGCTGTAGGTCCATTAGGATTAGTGCCAATCATTACATTGTATAGAATATGTGTAGGATTATTTTCTACAAATGGAACGATGTTCGAATTCGTTTTATCCAATACATATTGAGTGTAAAGTGTTTCGCCAATTTGGTTCATACCGGGCGAAGGCAATGACAATGGAATCGGTAAAGAAGTTGCTAAATTTATACTGTTTCCAGTACCGCCTAAACTTTTTATGGAAGGCACATCCACACGAGTTGGAATACCAAAACTATTACTCAATTTGAGGATAAACTTTGGATCATCAACGCTAAAACCTCCTATGCTTTGACCATCCTTAAGCAGTTCAACCGGTATCGTGTCTAAACCTGAACCAATACTATTTACTCCAAAATAACCAAAAGCTCTGGAAAATTTCATGTTGTCCATTTCTAGTGCCATTGAAATCACTTCCGATCCACTTACCGGATTGCCGGTAGCGGTAGCCGTTATTTTATATTTGATTTGTATTTTCCCGATTTGACTCCCCTTGTGCAAATTAAAATTATAGCCAGCCAAACTTACACTGATGGTTTTACTCACAGGCACTTGTCCATTATAAGTCAGGTTGATTATTTTATTAAATGCAACTCCGTTTTTTGTGGCACCCGGAATGGTTACATCCATAACAATATGATGTTTAAAGTCGGATGAAGCTGTAAATTCCAATTGACCTCCTTTAAACTCTATTGAATCTATTGTTGCATTGATGTTCGCTGGAATAGAAATATATTCTTCTGCATTAAAAGTAATGGTACCAATATTATTTATTTGCGAAGAGATAATTGGATCAATGACGATGGATTTATTGTTTTGCAATTTAGGTAGCTGAAAAAAGTCTTCTGCTCCTACACTGTATAAATCCTTGCTGTAAATAAGTGTGCAAAAATTATTTCCATCGAAAGAACCAAATTGTGTGTTCCCTGTTTTGCTGATTACATTCTCTAATGTAAGTGAACTCCCTACTAATGGAACTGCCACACCCGGTTGCCAAGTAGGAGATTTTATTTTGTCAAAATCAAAATCGTCCTTTACACAAGAAATAAAGAAAACGCTGGTAAGGAAAAAGAATAAAATTAAGCGGTGAAATCTCAAAAAGCCCTGCATATCTACTGTTGTTAGTGAAAACAAGGACAATTTAGCCGTAGGTTACACTTAGAATTGCACACGCAGTGCTATATCTTTCGATTGAAAGATTCGGGAGAAAATAGATCGTTTACACCAAGGATTTTTTTTGGATTTGCTCCTTAACAATTTGAAGACCTTCCTGAAAAGTATGGGGTTTATAATTCAAATCCTTAATTGCTTTATCTAAAACAAACCCAGTACGTAATGGACGCTGAGCTGCTTGATTCAAAGAGGCTGTGCTTATAGGATTAATATATTGTTTGTCCAAGTGAAAGAAATCGGCCACTTCATACACGATATCCAGAATACTTTTTGTTTCAGGACCACTAATGTGATAAATTCCTTCACTTCTTCTAACGCATGCTTCTATACAGGCAGTTGCTAAATCTTCGGCTAAGGTAGGCGCTCTGAATTGATCATTAATCACATGGATGTTTTTTTTAGCACTTAAAGAATTGATGGTCCACAACACTACATTCGATCGTTGATCATCATCTACTACACCATATATTATAATGGTTCGGAGCACAGATGCCTTCAATCCGGATTGCAAAACCAATTGCTCGCCTTTCAATTTACTCTCGGCATAATAACTCAACGGATTTGGTGCATCTGTTTCTTTATAAGGACCATTCAAGCCATCAAAAACAAAATCAGTTGATAAGAAACACAAATATGATTGAGACTTCTTACAGGCATCAATTATATATTGGACGGCATGTATGTTTAGTTTGGTGCATTTCTCCTGGTCTGTTTCGCAAGCATCAACATTGGTCATAGCAGCCGTATGAATCACACAATCGGGTTTGTATTTTTGAATCACTTCTTCTACTTGTTTGGCATCACTCACATCCATTTCTTCATATCGATATCCTTCCTTGAGAGTGGTTCGGTTAGCTCCTACAGCGGTCGCGATGACTTCAAAGCTTTTATTCTTTACTATTGTATAAATTAGTTTTTGACCCAAAAGCCCATTGCTTCCTGTTATCAATATTTTCATGTCTTATACTTGGGTCTTTAGTTTTTTGATTTGATCATTGGTTCCAAGAACGAATAATTTTGAATTTGGTTCCAACACCGTATGTGGATCAGGATTAACAATGTACTGCCCTTCTTTAGTTTTATAACCTAATATATTAACCCCGGTTTCCGCTTTGATGTTGCACTCGATAATACTTTTACCTTTCATATGCTTTGGCAATTCTTCATAAGGCAATTCCTGAATTTGTATGTGAATATGTCCGGAAATAAAATCCAAAAAAGCCAATACATCCGGATTGGTTACTAAAGATGCCATGTGCGTACCTCCAACCTTGTCAGGCATAATTACATTATTGGCACCTGCATGGATTAATTTTTTTTCTGCATTTCCATTGGAAGCCCTACTGATAATTTTTATGGACTTATTTACTTCTCTTGCCGACAGTACTACAAAAACATTATTGGCGTCATTGGGCAAGGTGGTAATCAGTGCACGTGCTTTTGTCACTCCTGCAAAGCTTAATATATCTTCGTTGGTTGCATCACCCAATACATAATTGCGATGCCCTTGATCGATAAATGGATCCAATTTATGTTGTTCGGAATCGATAACTACATAATCAATTCCGGCCAATTGCAATTCGGCACAAGCTTGTTTCCCATTTCGCCCATATCCACAAACTATGACATGGTTTGATAAATTTTTCATAAGCTTTTGATATTTCATTTGTCGGACTCTTTTTACATACTCACCATCGGCAATATAACTGGTGATCACAGAAAAAGCATAGGTGGCAGTACCCAAACTACCAATAATTAAAAAGGCCGTAAATAATTTTCCTGCATTATCTAATTTGAATACTTCACCATATCCAACCGATGAGATGGTTATAATGGTCATATAAAACGCATCTAAAAAAGTTGCCTTTTCCAAATACATATAACCAATAATTCCTGTGCTGATGATAAACAACAGCAACAACACTGCTGTGAATATTCGTTTCGACAAATAATTCATGATTGGTTACAAATCAAAGATGCTGCTTTGCTTTTTATAAATCATTTTTTTCAAGTTCATTACAAATCCTGCTATGAGATATAAAATGAGCGGTGAACCAACCGCAATAAAAGAAGCATAAATAAAAAACAAACGAATGCGGCTCGATTTAATTTGAAGCCATATACCCAACCATTCGCAAATACCAAAAGCCTGCTTTTCGAAATAGTTTCGTATAAATTCTATCATGCTATTTTTTCGATTTAAGTATTTGCATACCTATACCGCAATGTAAACATTTTTTGTTTTTACAGTACAGCTTATTCAAGTGCAAAAGCGCTTGTGATTCTCCGGCATTTTTAATCTTTAATCCGCGAACAGAATACAAACGAGTGGTTTGATTATTCTCTGCCGGAATATTTTCTAACCAATCAACCGCTTTATCACAAAATTCTTGTGCTCCCTTGTATTTACCGTAAATAAAAAGACTTGGAATTATGGCATTGATTAAAATACTATAAGCCGAAGCTTTTCCGAAGTGTCCTCTTGTTCTCTTGTAAGCGGCTTTTTTCAATAATATTTCTTTAGCAAATATTCCTTGCGCATTGATCTTCTCCATGATCTTCATCACCTGACTAAATTTTGAAGTATGTAAAATCATTTCGAAAAAATCGGGATGAGTACTGAGCAAAGCAAATAGTTGTGCCAAACGTATTTCCGGAAAATTACTTGGGCGCAGCCGAAGTTTCTTCCAAACATGAGGCGAAAATGATTCTATGTTGTATTTCAGTTTTAAATGACTGAATTCTTTTTTCAATGAATCGATGGACGGATTATAAGTGCTGTCGAGATATCCGGCCACTCCAAACAACAAGGCTTCCATAGCTAAAGGATCGTTTATATGTTTGCTGATTGTTTTATAGGGCAACGCTTTAGCCAATTGATCAAAGGGTTCGGAATTAACTTTAAATCCAAAACTCCTCAACAATATTCTATAAAACACTTCATGCCAATCGCCATTGGTTTGCGACAATTCATGAAACAATTGTTCCGATTTATTTTCCAATCGTAAAAAACTAATTCCATTCAACCAGGATGTGGTTTTAATCGTATTCATCTCCGACAAATAAGATGCACAGGGAACAGAGGCCCTGGAAGAAATCAACTCCTGATATTGCTTTAAAAATGATGCAGGCATTTTGTTTTTGAGCTCCAGCGTAGGCACATCGGGAACAGCACTGTCTTGTTGAAATACCACATGCAATATGGTATTGTTATACGCTTTATCGTTTTGATGCCCGTGTCGAACCCAATCGCTCGAGCGCACATGCATCTCAACATTTCCTGCCCACTCAGTTCGGCCGATTTTAACTCTGGCATTCAAAAAATCAGGTCCTGCATTGCTATTCGACTCACCGGTTTTGATAATTTTTATCCCCTGACCTTCATTTGTTTTCAATGCCTTTGGCGGAATGAGCTTGTATTGCCAAACATATTTTAACAGTTCTTCTTTCATAAACAGGATAATATTGTATTAGAATTGTAATCTTTCGTCAAATTAATTGAATGTACGGATTTTATATGGCTCACACAATAATTTCATTATTTTCGCAATCCCCTTAGAAAAATCATGAACTATTGGCTGGTAAAATCTGAACCCACTGTTTACTCCTGGAACGATTTGCGTACAGATAAAGAAACGGTTTGGGATGGCGTTAGAAATTATGCCGCACGTCTTCATCTGAATGGAATGAAGTTGAACGATCAAGTTCTGTTCTATCACAGCAATACCGGATTAGCCGTACAGGGCATCGCCAAAGTGAGTAAAACTTCTTATCAGGATCCAAGCACTGACGATGAACGATGGGTAGCGGTGAAGCTGAAACCTTATAAAGATTTAAAGCGCGAAGTTTCTCTTAGCGCTATGAAAAAAGAAAAAAAACTTCAAAACATTGGTCTCATTCGTATTGGGCGATTAAGTGTGATGCCTCTTACGAAAGACGAATTTGATCTCATTGTTAAAATGGGATCGTGATACAAAATTGTTTATGCGTAAACTTCAATCAACTTTAGTTTTTGTTTTCATATTACTGATGTGCTCATCGGCTGTGTTGGCTCAAAGTGGAACCGCAACCGTTAGAGGATTCGTTTATGAAAAAGCGAGCGGAGAACCGCTTCCCTTTACCAATGTTTATCTGGCTAAAACCACTTATGGTGCCGCCACAGATGAACATGGTTTCTTTAACATTTCAAAAATTCGTCCCGGAGATTATATCTTAAATGTTCAGGCACTTGGATTCGATTCAATTGGTGTTGCATTGTCGTTAAAGAGCGGTGATATTGTTACTCAAAAACTTTATGTTCAAAAACGTGCGGTTGAATTGGGGAATATCGAAATATCAGCCGAGAAGCAAGAACGTCAATCGGAAGTTAAAATGTCGGTAACAAAGGTTACTCCTAAAGACATTGAACAACTGCCTTCTATAGGTGGTCAGGCCGACCTTGCACAATATCTTCAAGTATTGCCAGGTGTAGTAAGCACGGGCGATCAAGGAGGACAATTGTACATACGTGGCGGAACTCCAATTCAAAATATGGTGCTGCTCGATGGAATGATTGTGTACAATCCCTTTCACAGCATAGGTTTGTTTTCAGTTTTCGATACCGATATCATCAGCACTGCCGATGTATACACCGGAGGATACAACAGCGAATATGGAGGGCGTATTTCGAGTGTGATGGATATAAGAACCAAAGACGGCAATAAAAAAAGAAATACCGGCAACTTGGGAGTAAATCCTTTTCTGTCGAAAGTGCTATTAGAAGGACCTATCAAAAAAGCTAAAACCGATGGCGATGGTACTTCATCCTACATTATTTCTGCCAAGCATTCATATTTAGATCAAAGTTCAAAGTCGCTTTACAGTTATATCAGCGATGAAGGCTTGCCTTATTCTTTTACTGATTTTTATGGAAAGATTTCGCTCAACAGTGACAATGGAAGTAAACTCAATTTATTTGGATTTAATTTTAAAGATAAAGTGCAGTATGCCAATGTTAGCGATCTGAATTGGAACAGTTCCGGATTTGGCAGCAGTTTTATTTTAATTCCGGCCAGCAGCAATGTATTTCTTACCGGAGGATTTGCTTACAGTACCTACGATATAACCTTGCAAGAAGGAGACGACAAACCACGTTTCAGTTCTATCGATGGTTTTAACGTAAACATCGGTTTCAAAAATTTTATTGGAAAAGATTATCTGCATTATGGAATCGAATTGCTTGGATTCAAAACCAATTTCGAATTTTTCAACATCTCCAATTTAAAAATTGAACAAGTTGAAAACACTACCGAGATTGCAGCATTTGCCAAGTACCGCTATGTACACGAAAAAATTGTACTCGAGCCCGGTTTGCGTTTTCACTACTATGCTTCGCTCAACGATCCATCGTTTGAACCTCGCCTTGGTGCCAAATACAATATCAACGAAAGTGTTCGAATAAAACTGGCTGCCGGTATGTATTCTCAAAATCTCTTAAGCTCTGTAAGCGATAGAGATGTAGTAAACTTGTTCTACGGATTTTTATCCGGACCGGATAACTTACCTAAAGAATTTGATGACGAGAAAGTGAATACCCGTCTTCAAAAATCGCAACACCTTTTATTAGGTGCTGAAGTTGATGTGTTTGAGAATGTGGTGGTTAATATTGAAGGTTACTACAAGTTTTTTAAACAGCTGAGCAATCTGAACCGCGATAAAATATATCCGGACAATGCTGCCAATGCCAATATTGAAGATGTATTGAAGAAAGATTTTATCATTGAACGAGGCAATGCCACAGGACTCGATCTTTCATTGAAATATTCAAAAGGTCCCATCAACCTTTGGACAGTATATAGTTTATCCTATGTCGATCGCTACGATGGAATACGTACTTACACACCTCATTTCGATCGCAGACACAATGTAAACTTTGTTGGCTCTTATACCTTTGGTAAAAGTAAGTTGTGGCATTTGGATGCTCGTTGGAATTTCGGAACCGGATTTCCATTTACGGAGACCACCGGTTTTTATGAGTACTTAAATTTTGAAGATGGAATAACCACCGATTATGAAACCGCTAACGGAACGCTTGGAACTTTATTCGGTGAGTTGAACAATGGGAAACTACCTGCATATCATCGCTTGGACATAGCTGTAAAAAGAACTTTTGTTTTGGGCGAACATTCCAATCTCGAAATCATTGGAAGTATAATTAATGCCTATAACCACGGTAATATTTTCTATTTCGACCGTATTCGATACGAGCGTGTGGATCAGCTCCCAATTATTCCAGCTATAGGAGTAAACTTAACCTGGTAAAACAAAATTGAATTTTTTGTCGCTGAGCTTTTAGCGCAGTACTTCGCGAGCGATAACCAGTTTTTGTATTTCGCTGGTGCCTTCGCCTATGGTGCACAACTTTGAATCGCGATAATATTTCTCCACCGGAAAATCTTTGGTATAACCATATCCGCCAAAAATCTGAACCGCTTCAGTGGCACACTTTACCGCCACTTCGCTGGCATAATATTTTGCCATAGCCGCTTCACGCGTGCAGTTCAATTTTTTGTTTTTCAAATCAGCGGCTCTATGGGTAAGCAACTCCGCAGCATCAATCTCGGTAGCCATATCGGCCAGTTTGAAAGAGATGCCCTGAAACTGTATGATGGCTTTGTTAAACTGTTGACGTTCTTGTGCATATTGCAACGAAGCTTCTAAGGCCCCTTTTGCAATGCCTAATGAAAGCGATGCTATGGAAATTCTTCCACCATCTAAAACTTTCATTGCTTGTATGAATCCCTGTCCAACTTCGCCCAGGATTTGATCTTTATGAATACGGCAATTTTCAAAAATCAATTCGGTGGTTTCACTAGCGCGCATGCCTAACTTATTCTCTTTGCGCCCAGCCGAAAAACCCGGAGTGCCCTTTTCGACAACAAATGCTGTCATTCCTTTTGAGTCGCCTTTTTCACCGGTTCGGACTATAACTACTGCCACATTGCCGGATGCGCCATGAGTGATCCAACATTTTGTTCCGTTGATGATATAATGATCGCCATCCTGCTGAGCTACACACATCATATTGCCGGCATCCGATCCGGTGTTGGGTTCCGTAAGGCCCCATGCCCCAATCCACTCGCCTGTAGCCAGTTTGGGTAAGTATTTTTTCTTTTGCTCTTCGTTGCCGAATTGCAATATGTGGCCGGTACATAAAGAATTGTGTGCCGCGGTGGATAAACCAATGGAGCCACAAACTTTGCTTATTTCTACTAAGGCGGCAATGTACTCGTGATAGCCCAAGCCTGCTCCTCCGTATTGCTCAGGCACTAGAATACCCATCAAACCCAACTCTCCCATTTTGTGAAATAACTCTATTGGAAAATGTTGCGCTTCGTCCCACTCCATTACATGAGGGCGAATGTGTTTCTCGGCAAAATCGCGAACGGTTTGCTCAATCATCAATTGGTTTTCTGATTTACTGAATTGTATGGCGCTTAAAGTATCGTTATTCTGCATGGGTGTTTAAGTTTTCGTTTTCGATTACAATATAAGGTGCAATTTTACTATATAATTCTTCATTGAGCAAAGCCATCTTTTTTAATTGCTCTTTGGAAGTAAATGATCCATGAAACTTGCGATGATTGAGTATAAAGTTTGCCAAGGCTGTATTAATATAAGGATGTTTCAATTGTTCAATTGTGGCTGTGTTTATCGATATCATACGCAAGGGAGCGGAAACAATATAAGACGAAGCCATCAGAATAGCAACCGAAGTAGAATCCATGTATTTAACTTCGTGTAATTGTGATGTAGAAAAATACCCGCCCAAATCATCTCTGTATTTAATAATGGCTGCAGCCCTGGCCTTGCCGATGCTTTTGACTTTCATTAACTGTTCGGCTGTAGCTATATTGAGATTGATTGGCAATAGCGTATCCTTGCTTAGATTTAATGCACTGTACTTTTCGGAATAAGAACTTGTACTCTCCGATTTATCAGGAAGATCAACAAACGCTTGTAGCTTTTTTAGTTTTTCATTTTGCATAAAGTACATACTCATAAAAGATTGCCTGGAAGTATAAGTACCCGCTTTGCTCAAATATTTTCGGATGGATTGAATATGATAATCTTTAAAACCCAATTGCCTGAATGTTTCATCGTTGGCGGTATTAGGGTTGAAAGAAAATGCAGGAAGGTCTTCTTCTGTTGAGAATGGTTTTTTATAATCATTGTAGCGCTGCTCTTGTATTATCTGCTCAGCATAAATTGGCCTGCTACTTTTCTTCCATTGCTCGTACGCTAAAATTTTCGACTGTATGGTTTGTTTGTTTAAAGAATTGGGTTTTGGTGGAAGCCTATTGATGACTATAAGAAACACACACCAAAGCGATAAGATGGAAAGTAGAAAGATCATTCCTTTGCGTTGTGCGCGATTGAATGTAAAGAGCTCTTTTACAATATCGGATGTCCTTTTAAAAGGATTTCTCATATTTGAATTTACTCAATTTTATTCTTTTGATGCTTGTTTTTCTATTGCACTATAATCCTGCCCGTCTATTTGATCGGGGAGGGTGTAAAATCCTGTACCTTCTGTAGTTTTTGGTGGGTTGGGATTGGATAAGGTGAAGGATTGAGGCCAGCGTAAAATTAAAGGTATGATCAGAGAAGGATTAAAAGCACCTACATTTTGAATCATGTTTATGGCCGGGTCGGAACTGCTGTACATAAATCCATTATGCGATAATTCGATTTGGGAAAAGCCATAACCTTGATTTGAATTAACAACTTGAATAAAGTCAGTTGGAGGAGGCGGGGTAGGATAATTTGCCCAATTGGACCAAGGCAAAATAACATAATGAATACCATCAGAGCCTGCACCCATGAAAAGTTTTAGAGAATTAGCAGATTGATAAAATTCAACACCTCTGAAATCTGCTACATAGTTGTTTCCGGTAATAATTGGAATATTAAATCTTTTGTACGAGTTATTAATATAATCTCCGTCAAGATCCAATTCTAAAAGATGATAACGGTATTGTGTGCCAAGTGGGTCGTTTACCGATGCAAAACTAGCCCAGGCGAGCCATCTTCCATCGGGTGATAAATCGAGTTCTTGAGCAAACACTTCACCTCCGGCATTGCTATTGGGATTACTTTGTGTTGGATATATTCTTCCATTTTTTGTGGTTGAGCCATCGATATGAATGGTAATCTTTTTAATAGCTGCTTCAGGTGAATTTATTGTACCGGGTCCAGCTAAGAAATAGAGATACCGTGTGTTTGATGCGGTTAACTGTCCTACAGCAATAGCTCCATATTCAGTAGAGGTAAGTCCCTGATAACTTATAGTATCAACCAATATTGGCGTGATTGAAAATATGTTCATATCAACAACCGACCTCCATAGTGTTGATGTACTTGAAAATCCACCGGTTGTGCTAAAAACATTAAACTTTCGTTGGCAATCAGAATTATTACCAAAAGGAACAATAGTAATTTCAGCACCACCGGAAGGAATAGAACCCATGAAAGTATTATTATAATCAAACACATTATTATCCGAGACATAGAAAAGAAGATTATTATTATCATCATACATACCATTGGCAACACTGGCGGCAGTTGGAGCAACAGAAGAGCCAGATACCGGTGTGATAGTAGATGGAATGGGAGTTGATAAACTCATGTCCATTTTTCGAGGAGAAATATACCAGTTGCGCATTTGTGTGCTTGTTTGTGCATGAAGATTGTATGCTACAAGCAATAGAAATACGATGGAGTGGATGATGTGTTTTTTCATAAGAACAATTTTTATTTAATGAGTTTTATAAACAGTTACTAATGAAGCACAATAAATTTCTGAGCATAGTTTTTAGCATTCACTTGCAGCAGCGCTACATAAATGCCGGGCCTGAGTGAAAAACTATGCGGACATTTATTAGCAATAGGGCTGCTATACACTGCTTTGCCTTCGGTATTGATTACTTGCA
>DAOQTX010000018.1:22387-39226 GCA_035340715.1 Bacteroidia bacterium
TAGCCATTATCACTTGGAATATCGCCAAAAAATCTTGTCCATAAGGTATCGCCTACAGCATCGGTTTTTATTAAATATACATCACCATTATTAGAACCGTTGGGTGCACCTCCTGTTAATATATAGCCTCCATCTGATGTTTGAAATATTGAACTTAAATATTGACTTTCTAAACTATATAATCGCTTTGTCCACAGTGTATCGCCAACAGAATCAGTTTTAATTAGGAAAATATTGCTCTGAAATATAGTTGTATCCCATATCTGACCTGCAATCACAAAACCACTGTCGGAGGTTTGTTTAATATCAAAACCAACGTCTCCTTTTGAGAATCCATAGTTTCTGGTAAATAAGGTGTCTCCGGATGAATTGGTACGAATAAAATTAAAATCCGAAGTAGACGTTGAAGTACCATACTCACCAGTTATAGCAAATCCATTATCAAAAGTTTTGCAAACGGCATACCCAGTGCTGCCATAAGGGGAAACATTATATAGATGACTGCTCAATATGGAACCATTGCTCGAACAAGTTATTAGATATGCACTATAAATTGGTTGTGATAGAAAAAGACCGGTTAGACCATATATGGTATCGTTAATCGAAGCCATGCTATTGCCAAAATAAATTGTAGTACCGGCATTACCAAGGGAATAGGTTTTGGTCCAAAGGCTGTCGCCATTCGCATCAAGCCGTAATAGCCAGTTTTTAGCATTAGGTCCTCCTGCTGCATCAAACGTAGCGTTCACTATATATCCACTGTCGGAAGTTTGTTCTATATAAGTTACGCCTTCTGTACTGGGTCCGCTAAAAGTTTTAGCCCATTCAATAGTACCCACAGAATCGAGTTTTACAACCACAACATCGTTACCATTAAAATTATTTCCGCCACCAATTACATAGCCGCCATCAAAGGTTTCTTGAACACAAGATGCAGCGACACAACCCAAAGTATCAATCACTTTTTCAAACGTATTTTGGGCGTTGGCTAAGGTGCAAGTGAGCATCAATAAAAAGAGGAGGAGGAGTTTTTTCATGGGCTTAAGAAATGTGATGAACGAATATTACTTTAATTCAAATATAGTAAACAGGATGAGTTTTACATTTAACATATGGTATGAAACCAAAAGGAAACTTAATAAAAGATGTATGAATGAGCGTGCTTAAAGTTTAATCGTATAAAAAAAACGGCCCACAGAAATACTGCGAGCCGTGCTTATAAATTTTTTTGTGTTTATCGAGCAACTATGGGCATATTGTCTAAAACTTCCATAACTTCTTTAACGGCAGCGGCAGATTTTTTAAGCATATCCATCTCAGAAGTATTAAGTTTTAGTTCGATAACTTCTTCAATACCTTTCTTACCGAGTTTAACCGGAACTCCCAAATAAATATCTTTTAATCCGTACTCGCCATTGAGCCAGGCACAGCATGGAAAAATTCTTTTCTGATCGCGTACAATGGCTTCGACCATTTGAGCAGCAGCAGCACCCGGTGCATACCAAGCTGAGGTGCCCATAAGATTAACCAATTCGCCACCTCCCACTTTTGTTCTTTCGATGATGGCATTGAGTCGTTCTTCGGAAATAAGTTCACTCACAGGAATACCGGATACGGTGGTATATCTAGAAAGAGGAACCATGGTATCGCCATGGCCACCCATTAAAATGGCTTGAATGTCTTTAGGTGAAGCATTGAGTTCATCGGCAAGAAAAGCTCTGTAACGAGCCGTATCTAATATACCCGCCATACCAAATACTTTTGATGAATCGATTCCTGCGGTGAGGTAAGCGCAATAGGTCATAACATCAAGCGGATTGCTCACTACAATGATAATGGCATTTGGCGAATGCTTGATGATGTTTTCGGTAACGGACCGAACAATGCCTGCGTTGGTTGATATTAAATCATCGCGGCTCATACCGGGTTTGCGCGGCAGTCCGGAAGTAATAACTACAACAGATGAACCGGCAGTGGCGGCATAGTCGTTGGTACTACCTTTGATACGGGTATCGTATAAATTGATGGGGCTGGTTTGCCACATATCGAGTGATTTTCCTTCAGCGATACCTTCTTTAATATCGAGTAAAACCACTTCGCTACAAAGTTCTTTATGCGCTATTACGTTTGCACATGTTGAGCCTACGTTTCCGGCTCCTACAACAGTTACCTTCATTTTTTATTTCTGATTATTGGTTATAGATTAGAGTCTGCTAAGTTAGAAAAAGCCCTCAAAATAATTACATGAGTTGCCAACAGAATTTGATTTTAATTGAAGCGTAAATGATCAAAAGCAATCGTTTTCTATTGAGCGCTATTGTATTGCTGGTGCTAGGCGCAGCACTTTTATACAGCCCTGTGCGTCTTGGCTTGATTGAAATCATTGGCAGTATCTTGAATAGTCCTTTAGATACCGAATTCAGAAGTATTGGGTTTATGTATTTGGGTGCAGCGTGTGTGATGATGGTTTTTGTGTTGAGCATAGAATTTATTTGCAGAAAGAATTCTCCAATAATTGGCAACCGTTTTTACAGAACAAGCACTTTTTGTTGCATTGTATTTTATGTTGGAGTGCTATGTTTTTCAGTTTCGCACATGCCCATTTGGGATGACTATGGAATAGCACTCGATTTTTTATGCAATGTGCACGATAGCAATAGCTTTTCTCAAACACTGGCTCTGATATATGAACCGCATATGGAGAGCCGCTTTGTGGTAATTAAATTATTGGTTTATCTCTTTTATAAAATAAACGGACAGATTGTGATACAACCCATGATTTGGATTTGTGTGCCGGTGTATATCTCTTTATTTTATTGGATGATGAAAAGCACTACATCTGCTGTGCATAATTATCGTTATGCGCTTCCGGTTGCTTTGTTGTTGTTTCAGTTTGAGTTTTATGATGCCATTGTGTGGGGAACCGCTGCCATGCAATATCATTTTGTTTTGTTGTTTGCTTTTTTGAGTTTCCGGTATGCGATAAGAGAAAAACTGAAAGCACATTTATTCGCCTTATTGTTTGCAGTATTGGGTGCATTTACTTTTGGCAATGGATTAATATTGCTGCCCATGCTTTTGTTGTGGTACGCCTATCAGCGGAAATGGTTTTATGTGGCATCATCTTTTTTGGTATTGTTGCTCACTTTTAAAGTTTACTTTTTCCAACACCACGAAGCGAGCATTAGCTTTGACTTGATGCTAAAAAACGCCTATCAGTATCCGGCTTATGTACTAACTTTTATAGGAAGCTGTATTCAACCGATGTATAATAAATGGATATCGCTTAGCATTGGATGTATAGTACTGACGCTCTTTCTAAACTTGTTGTTTAAAAAATATCATCAAAAAAACCCCTTGTTGTTTTTGTTTATGGTGTTCATTGTAGGCTCGGCCCTTGTTGCCGCAGTGCTTCGCTTGAAGGTTGAAAATTTTGATCAGGCATTGGCTTCACGATATGGTATTTTTTCGGCTGTGTTTATGGTATTGCTTTTTTTGGCGTATGCAGAATATGGATTGATTTCAGCAAAGAGATTGAAACATATTACCCTACTATTTTTGGCAATCAATTTAAGTGCAGGTGTACTGTACTACCCCGAAGTGATTGTGCGAAAAAAGAAATTGGAAGCGTTTGCTTTTGCTTGGCACAATTGGCACAGTGGCAAAACAACCGATTTAATTATTCCTGATAAAACCGGGTTAACAATGGCATCGGGAAGTCGCTTGTCGCGCTCTTTCGATAATAAAATATTTTACCCTTTGCAGTAGCCCGTTAGTATCAAGCGTCAATATTGGCGTATCGGGCATTCTTTTCGATAAACTCTCTGCGAAGAGGAACATCGTCACCCATCAGCATCGAGAAGATTCGATCGGCTTCTGCAGCACTTTCAATTGTTACTTGCCGCAAGGTTCTGAACTCAGGATTCATGGTAGTTTTCCACAATTGCTCTGCGTTCATTTCTCCCAAACCTTTGTATCGTTGAATGGTAACACTGGTTTCTTTTCCTTCACCTGCTATTTCTTTTACAGCAGTGAGTCTTTGCTCTTCATTCCAACAGTAGCGTTCGTCTTTACCTTTCCTTACTAAATATAAAGGAGGTGTAGCAATATAAACATAGCCTTCTTCGATCAACTCTTTCATGTGTCGGAAAAGGAAAGTAAGAATTAAGGTTGTAATGTGGCTTCCGTCCACATCAGCATCGGTCATGATCACAATTTTGTGATAACGCAATTTGTCCATGTTCAAAGCACGGTCGTCATCAGCTGTTCCAACACTTACTCCGAGAGCGGTATAGATGTTTCTGATTTCTTCGTTGTCAAAAACTTTGTGTTGCATGGCTTTCTCTACGTTTAAGATTTTACCACGAAGTGGAAGGATGGCTTGAAATCTTCTATCGCGTCCTTGCTTTGCCGTTCCACCTGCCGAGTCTCCCTCGACTAAAAATATTTCACATTGCCCCGGATCGCTTTCCGAACAGTCGGCCAGTTTTCCCGGAAGTCCGGTGCCGGTAAGTGCACCTTTTCTTTGAACCAACTCGCGTGCTTTTCGAGCAGCATGTCGTGCTTGAGCCGCTAATATTACTTTGTTAACAATGGTTTTAGCCTCGCGTGGATGCTCTTCCAAATAAGCGCTCAGCATTTCGCTAACGGCTTGATCAACTGCTCCTATTACTTCTGAGTTGCCCAATTTTGTTTTGGTTTGACCTTCAAATAAAGGCTCAGCCACTTTAACGGAGATAACTGCGGTAAGTCCTTCTCTGAAATCGTCCCCATTAATATCAAACTTTAGTTTGCTCAGCAAACCGGATTTATCGGCATAGTTTTTCAGGGTGCGCGTAAGTGCACGTCTGAAACCCGCTAAGTGCGTTCCACCTTCGTGTGTGTTGATGTTGTTGACATAGGAATGCACATTCTCATTATAAGAATTGTTGTACTGCATGGCAACTTCAACCGGTATTCCAGCTTTTTCTCCTTCTATGTAAATAGGATCGTCAATCAAATGATCGCGATTGGCGTCCAAAAACTGAACAAATTCTTTTAATCCACCTTCACTGTAAAACTCATCTGCGTTCTCGGGTTCATTATTTTCGTTGAGTTCTCTGAAGTCTTGCAACTTCAAATGTATTCCTTTATTCAGGTAAGCGAGTTCGCGCAAACGAGAAGCTAAGGTGTCGTAATGATAAACAACACTGGCAAAGATGGTATCGTCCGGAGTAAAGGTAACAATGGTGCCTCGGTAATCGGTAGTGCCTTCTTCTTTAACAGCATACAATGGTACGCCTTTACTGTATTCCTGAATGTATTTTTTTCCTTCGCGATGCACATTTACTTTCAAAAGTTTGGAAAGTGCGTTTACGCAACTCACCCCAACTCCGTGCAAACCACCGGATACTTTATAAGTGTCCTTGTCAAATTTTCCTCCGGCATGTAGTACCGTCATTACCACTTCAAGAGCGGAACGATTTTCTTTTGGATGTATATCCACCGGAATTCCCCTTCCATTGTCTTTTACTTCAATAGAATTATCGGGAAGAATATTCACTTCAATATGCGTACAATAACCGGCTAAGGCTTCATCGATAGAATTATCAACTACTTCATAAACGAGATGATGCAAACCTTTTACACCAATATCGCCAATGTACATGGCCGGCCGTTTACGAACTGCCTCTAAACCTTCTAATACCTGAATATTGCTTGCTGAATACGAATCGCTGCGCTTTGAAGCAGCTGTAACACTATCTGACATATTTAATTTTGTGTGATCGGAATTATTTTCAATTGGTAAGCAGAATTTGAATAAGATTTTGATCCCTTAATTAACCCTTTTTACTGCAAAACAAATATACCCAATATTCCTTAGAAAGGATGCAATTTCTGCTAGAATTTTTAAATACAAAACAATATGTAATACATTGATCTTCTAGTATTTACGATCTTATCAACCTGTCTGTGTAAAAGCCATTTACAAGGCAGTATAATTCGGCAGGAAATTGAGCTCTCATCAGAACGAAAAAGTGAGCCCGGCCAAAGCATTTATACGGTACGATGGATACTGATAATAACTGAAATATCGCTGTGCAAACATGTTATTGAGTTGAACAAAAACCGATAAGTTTTTAGAGTAACGATAATCTACCGATAAGTTTAAGTCGTGATAAGGTTTCAATTTTACGGTTGAATTACCATCGATTCCTTTTCCAAATTGGGCGGCACTATAGTACCAATCTAGGCGAGGTATGATTTTGTCTTTAATCCTGTATTCAAAACGCAGGGTAAATTTGTATTGCGGGGTGTACCAGGGTTCGGCTAAAGTATCGACCGATACATTATAATAGTCGGTGTTGAACGACAGTAAAATATTTTTTCGAGTATCGTACGACAAAGATGCATGCACCTCAAAGGCGTTTGCATCATCGTACACCAAAGCATAGGTTTGGAATGTATCTACTGCAGCATTGTTTTGATAAAACATCTGATCTTCGGAGCGCCAAATGTTTACACGGCCATGAAAATTCAAGTCATGACCTATCTTAAACGCAACACCACCGCTTAGATCAATAAGTCGATTGGTATTGCCGATTACGACATCAGACCCGATAAAAGGATTTTCTCGACTGATGGAATATAAACTGTGTTGCTGAATATTACCGCTAAACTTTCCATACAGTACAAATGCATCCTGCACATTGTACGTTAATTCTGCATGAGGGTATAGATGCAATTCAGAGTCTTGTAATTTTTCATTCACAACGTTTAATCCAAGCACCAACATCAAGTTGCGTTTTTTGAACATATAACTGGGAAGAATCCGAATCACATTATTAGCATTGTCTAAATTCAATGTATCGTACAATTTCGATTCATACTTATTCAGCGAAGCATCTACAGCTAATCTTAAATTATGGTCATCAATTCGCTTGGCCAACATTCCTTTGAAACCGAAGTGCGATTCATTTAAATCAAAGTTGTTGCTGGTATTGTAATATTCCATTCCTACTTTATAAGCGGGGTCTTCTGTTTTGTTATTAAAGTAGCTCTCAAAATTTAGTTCTGTTTCAATGGTGTTCAATACATGACGGGTTTCTTTTTTGGAGAACAAATCGGGTGGAACTTTAAAACCATAGAAATGATGCACATCGCGCTGAAAATTCACACGGGCATTGAGAGCGGCTTTATCCATAAACTTTTTCCCAAACAAGCTGATTCGATTATCACTGGCTCCCGGAAATCCATAGTCATTAATTTTTCCATTGGTACTTAAATGTCTGAATGAAAAACCGGCATTAAAATCTTTGGAACGAAGACTGTTGTAATAAGCTTCAATGAGAGATGTTTTCTCTAATCCGTAACCGGCTTTTATAAATCCTCTTTGTAGATTTTTTATGTTATCGTCTTTAATCTTTACCGGCTTAATGGGTGAAGGCACAAAATTGTTGTTAGCAGAAATTTCGAGAATAGCATATTTCTGTTCCACATTCAAATAGGTGCCGGTATCGCCCGAAGGTATATCGGTTATTTTTATTGCTTGCGATAATGCAGGTTTATAATCTTTTACCACATTAATTTGTTCATCGCCCAAATCTTGAGCTACAACAAAAGGAGCAGCAAAAATTCCGATCAATCCAATCAGTGCGGCTTGCGTTTTTATTCGAGTGGTATGTATCATTTGTTTTTCGTTTTATTTAAATCAATATCGATGCTGTCTTGGGCAGCTTGCTGATTCAGTTGCTTTTGCTCATCCTGCAACAATCGTTGATTCTCACCTTGTAAAATGGAATCTAGTTTTGCTTGTGCAATAGCTCTGATGTCTTCCGGATCATCGGCTGATCGATTGTAATTATCAATCACACTTTGGAGCGTATGCTTGGCTTGAAAATTATCTTTCAGTGCTACATAATTATCGGCCAAAAGAATAAAGGCTTTGGCAATCCAATAATCGTAAGAAGGCAATTGATTGATGAGTTCGTATGCTTTTTTCTGAGACTCTTTATAATTTTTCAATTCATACTGAATATAGGCAATCTGATACATGGCCTCAGCTCCAATCACACTGTTCAGTTTGGCCAATGTTTTAAATGCTTTGTCGGCATTCATCCAATCGCATGTTTTAAGCGCACATCTACCGGTGTACAATTGCGCTTCATTGATCAACTCTTTAGGAGTTTTACCATTATTGATAAGTTTATTGGCATACACTCTACTTTGCTCGCAATTGTTGGTGTTATAATAGCAAAGCATAAGGCCTTGTTGGGCGGATTGCAGGTTTTCAAAATAGTCAGCAGCGAGTTCAAGCTTGAGATAATGTCCGATGGCTGCCTGACAATTGTTGTTCAACACATGAATATAAGCCGCTTTAAGAAGCGAACGTTCGGTAAAAAGATTTTTAGACTTAGATGCAATGGCTTCATATCCGCTCAGTGCCTGAGTGTAGTTCTTGTTACTAAAATCCAACTCGGCTTTATAGAACATTGCATTTAGAATAAAGATACCATTGGGAAACTTATTGATATAGTTCTGTAAATCGGATGCTGCATTTGCATTTTGACTTAAATAGCTTTGCTCCGCTGCTTCGTAGGTTATAGAGTCTTGAGCGCCCATGCTTACATTTGCATTAGGAATGTTTTGAGCGTAATCGAAGTATGCCTGAGGATTTCCTTGTTCGATATAAATATTTTTGATTCCGGTTAGTGCTTCCATCGCCTCGCTTGTACCGGGATATTTTTCAACTACTTGTTTGTAATATTTTAATGCATTGCTGTTATCATCGCTATTGTAGTAGGCTAAAGCCATTTTCAATAGCGCTTTTTTGTGGTAACTGCTATTGGGATGTTCGTTTATAATGCGTAAAAATTCTTTCTGCGCATCGTTTTCCTTTCCTAAAACCAATAGTGTATTTCCTTTTTCAAATATGGCATCATCCAAGTAGGCCGAAGAAGGATACTGTGTTATGATTTTATTCATGGCCTGAATTTTATCCTGCAACTTTTTTTGAATGCCGTTTATAATTCCATTTTGAAAAATGCAATAATCCGAGCCGCTGGCTTTGGCTGCCACCGCTTGTTGATAAAAATCGAATGCCTGATCGTAGTTCTTTAATATAAACTGAGCATCACCTATACGAATTAAAGCATCGTTGTACTTAGAGGTCTCGGTTTGATCTTTTGTTTTAACATATTTTCTAAACCACGTTTGTGCTTCGGCATAATCCTCAAGTTTAAAATGACAATAAGCAATGCAATAGTTGGCACGATTGAAATACGAGAGTCGAACCGAACCGGGATTAAATAAAAATATTCTGAATTGCTTTAGAGCCGCGTCAAACTTTTCTTGCGCATACAAGACTTCTGCTTTCCAATAGATGGCTTGCGCCCGAATGTCTTGATCCACATCATTGATTATAGCCCTTTCAAACAATCCAATCGACTTATCTTTGTTGCCATCATTATACAATTCAACAGCTCTGTAATACGCTACTTTCTGGTAGGCCTTTTTTGCCGTAGGCGATTTGTCTTTGATCTCTTCTAAAGTCTCCAGTGCTTCTTTGTAGTTGCGCGTACTTAAGTATGCATTGGCGATCACTTCGCTGGCCTCGTGTTTAAGCGTACTATTCGGGTAAAACGATTGAAAATCGCGCATAGATGAAACCGCCACCGAATGAAAACCTAACTCATAGGATATTTTCGCGTAGCTGAATAAAGCATTCTCTTTAATATTATCATCAAAACTAAATATAGACGCAGATTGGAAAGCATTTCGAGCATTTTGTTTTTTGCCTTGTTTCAAATAACTATCGGCTAAATGGTAGTAGGCATATTGAGAAAGTTTATCATCCACTCCAACCACTTGTTCTAATAGTGCAACGGCCTCATCATATTTTTGTTTTCTATAATACAAAAAGCCAAGTGCATACTTATCATCTCTACTTAAAACCGGAACTGCTTTTTGATATTCATCAAATCGTTCAAGAGCCAAATCGTAATTCTTTAATCTAAAGTAGGATTCCGCAACGATTCGCATGATCTCCGTTTTGTTATGTACACCTGACACTTTTAATTTTGGTTCAGCATATTTGACCAAACTATCGTACTTACCCAGTTCAAAATAAATTTGAACGATGTAGTAAGGTATAAGTGGTCCAAAGGTTTCGGAGTCGCTTAACTTTTGAAATGAAGAGAGCGCTGTGTTTAAATTATTGTTGGCATAAGCCAAATGCGCGTAGTAAAAATTGGCAGCAGTTTGATACTTGGATTCTACGTCCAACACTTCTTTGAAATTCTTGCTAGCGGCATTATAATCCTTCTTAATCAATTTGGAATAACCATTCCTAAAATAATACTCAGTAATCTCTTCATTGGTGAGTTGCAATACATCTGTTTTGTCATATGCATCGGATGCGTACTTGTATAATTTTGTTCTGAAATAATAATTCCCCAAAACAAAATAGGCATGTTTGGTATAAACACTTAATGGATAAAACTGTATGTAATATCGCAGCAAGGGCTCAGCATCGGCATGAAAAAGTTCGAATGCACATAATGCCAAATAATATTGACTGGCATCCAAAACATTCATACTATAGGATCCGGATTCTTTTACAATGCTTTGAAACAAATCACGTGCTGCACCATATTTTTCTTTCGAAAAAAGTTCTTTCGCATCTAAAAATTTCTTTTCAGGATCGGAATAATACTTGGTCTCTTGGGCTAAAGCTTGAGCGTATGTGAAAAGGATTAAAAAGACAATCAGTAATTTTCTCATTTGTATAGGATATATCTACCTGTTTTTCAATGTTGTAAAAGTAGATTAACAAACGTGGATAGCCGGCTGAATCGTACATAAAATCGTGCTAATTATGAACATAGGTTTGATGAAAAACAACAGTGGATATTCATTCAAAATACAGAGAAGCTTATTACCTTAAACCTTTCAAAACTAAACGAGTCAAAACCGAAACAAATCATCATATACATATGAAAATCTCCCTTCTAAAAAATTTACTAATCCTATCCGCAGTGATCATTTCTATTACGTCATGTAAAAAGGACGATAAAGATGAATTGGATACGGATTATACCACTGCACGCGATAATGGTATTATGGATGCCTACTTCAATGATGTGTCCAATATATCGGATGAAGCGTCAACCGGCTCAGTAAGCTCTTTTAAATTGGGCTATCCTTATGACGGATTAATGAGTGCTTGCGCTACTGTATCTTTAGACACTAGCGTTTCTCCAAAAATTCTCAGTATTGATTTTGGACCCACCGATTGCTTGTGTAATGATGGCAACTATAGAAGAGGAAAAATTTTGGTTTCATTTACAGGTGCCTATGCCGATCCCGGCCATACACATACCATTTCATTTGATCAGTATTTTGTTAATCTGAATCAGGTTACCGGAACCAAAACGGTTACCAACAATGGTCCGAATGCTTCAGGACATCCTACATTTTCAGTTAGTGTAAATGGCTCTGTTGTTTTACATTCATCCTATGGTGGAGGTACCATTACACAAACAAGTACCCGAACTCGTGAATGGATTGCCGGATATAATACTACCCAATGGAGTGATGATGTTTATTTGATCAGTGGCACTGCTTCTGGCACTTCTTCCAAAGGACAAGCTTACACTATGAGTACACTTACACCTCTTCAAAAAGAAATAGGATTTAAGCATTTTGTTAGCGGAAAATTATTGTATCAAAGAAGTGGTAAAGAAGATATTACTATAGATTATGGAATTGGTTTGAGGGACAACTTGGCTACCGTTACTATTAAAGGATACTCGTTCAACATTGTTCTAAAATAATGTCAAGGTTCCCCACTGTTCTACTTCTAACATTACTCGGCATCTCAATTCAATCGCTTAATGCACAGCGATTGGATTATTTTGGCATGGAGTACGGAAAAACGGATTTGGGCAATGGGATTTTCTCACGCATTCGATTCAACGAGATTGCATCTTATTTTGATTTCATTGAAAAAAATGATGCACGATATTTTCAGCGCAACAAAAGAGGCGAAATTGTATTGTATTTTCTTTTAAACGATACCGTTGAAGAATTGGCTGTCAGAGCTATTTCGCCTATTCCTCATTTGGCATCTCCAAGATCAGGTAATATTGCAAGCGATTCTTATATCAGGAATGAGAACAAGAAACAAAACGGCTTTGATACGGAGATTTTATTGGAGCGTTATAGCGGATCTCGAAACCCAAGTGTACTGAATACTCCTACGGACGACTGGAAATGGGATTTTGTAGATGCCAATGGTGGAATTAAACCCGGTGAAACAAATTCAGAAATCAGATTGGTTCAATATGACACTGAAAGTGAAAATCAAATTATTCCAGGTTTATATAAAATCAGTGTGACTCAGCATGCGGGTAGCGAATTGTTTGGCAGTTTGTTGGTAGAAGTTGGATGTACTAAATCGCTAGTACACCCAAAACTTAGCGCTGACCTTCGCGACTTTTCTCAGTTTTTTCAAAATGAGAAAGAATAACCGATACCTGTTACGTAATCGCTAACCGGATTATTCTCATCCATTTCTTTTTGATATAAGTAATAAAACTCGATGCTATGCGCCCTATTAATCTTATACTCTGCTCCTCCTGAGAAACGAACTTTATCTAAATCATTTCCTTCTGCATTTTTCGACTGCAAATACCATTCAGCGGCAATAAATGGCTCAATTTTCTTGTTGATTTTATATCGCGCAGTAAACTTATTTCTGAACATATAGCTAGGCACCGATCCATCTTCGCTGGAATACACTTGAGAAAACTGCATTTGATATCGTGTTCTAAGAATAAATGTAAACTTATTTATCGACTGTCTTAATTGTAGGTCAGCATAGTATCGATGACGAGTACAATAAAAATCATCTACTTGTTTTTTCTGACTAAATCGGTAATTCAACGAAACGGCAACGGCTTTATGCAAGCGGTATGAAACTCCTAAATCACTATTGAGCGTTCCTAATTCGCTGATGTTTTCATACCATCTAAATTCTTGGCTTAACTGAACAGATACCTTACGCGTAATTTTCTTTTCGACCTGAACACTAGCCCACAGTCCTGCATCATTCACTTGTGCTATTGAAGTATGGGCACACAATACAAATAGAAATAAAATGTTGCGACATCTATTCATAATAGAATACAAATATTTGTGCTGAGTCGCGCAGAAAATCTACTTTTCCTATAGTAATATGATTGATCTTATGCCCCATTCTACTTTCAAGATCTTGTATCAGCTGAGCTCTGTTCTCCGGTTTTATCATTTCAATATTCTCATACAAAATGGCTTTTGAAGATTCTTTCTTCATAACCCAGTTACTTTCGAGCATATATACGGCTACGATTAGAATCATATTCAATATAGCGAGATCGTCCCAACTACCCTTGCTAATAGAGTTGATAAGTCCTAATGCAATAAATAAAAACAAGTAGGTCATGTCTTTGATAGAAATATTCTCTGTTCTATACCTCAGCATAGAGAAAACAGCAAACAAACCAAAGGCAGCACCCATACTCATTTCTACCTTATTGAGTAAATACGTAATCATGAAAATGATTAAGTTGAAAACGATATAAGCAAAAACATTTTCGCGGTTGCGATAGGAAGGGAGATAAACAAATCGCACTAAGATGATTAACGAAAAAAGATTCACCCCAAGTCTTTGAAATAACTTAACTGTAATTTTATCAAAAAGTGCTACGGCATTTTGAGCCGTCTCCATATCAATATCCTGAAGCAATATCATATTTTAATTTATTAAATCTTAAAATTTTGGACTTAAAATTATTCCTTTTGAGTTGATCATTCAATAAAGCCATTCCTAAGCAATATTTACTTACTCCACCGGCAATGATATGATGTTTTTTAAGCAATCGAACAAATGGCGATTGTACGCTTTTGTTTTGCTTGGCTTCTACAATCACAATCCCACTAAAATTCTCTTCTTTATTATCTTTTGTAAAAGTTAAATCGAAATCCATGGTAACTCGTTCCGCTTGCGTTTTGTTTACAAAAGTGCATCTTGTAAAAAGAACCTGAATGGTTGGAATAAGATCTTCAGGAGATAAATTAGTTTGCTCTTTGAGAAAGGCAACTGCACTACCTTCTATTATACCTTGATCATTTTTATACTTTATCCTTTCCTTTATAGTTCTGTTTTTATTGTTCTTATACTTTATTTCAAAGTATGAAACTCCATTATCGGCATATACTCGTTTTCTTATTTTGTATCGATTTAAATGCTGATTGTGATGCTTTAAATAAAAAGAAAGATCATTGGTGTCGTAATATTGAGTTTGATAAATGCAGGCTCTATTATCATTCACTTGTAATACTTTATAGTACTCTCTAAGTTCTTCCATCAAACCATGCAGCTTTTCTTCCTCAAAAAAGTACTTTCGATCAATTCTGTCCATTAATTTAATACCCTCCATCTGACCCAAAGAAATGGGTTCAAATTGGTTGATGCTATCAATGATCCTAATATTCATCAGAAGGAGTATGTATATTTCTTAATTAAGATCGTTTTACCACTGCTATCAAGACTTCTCTTCTCCAAACGCAAACCTGGTTTCAGGTAAGAATATAAATCTGTTCGCACCAATTGATCTTCCGCATTGTAGTGTTTTTCTTCTGTCTTGTCACCATTCAAATTATGCTTGTACTTAATTTTTTCTATAACATTTCCTTTAGAATTATATACATGCTCTTCATCCAAATCTCCATTTGCGCTATACTGATAAGTATGCTTTTGATCAAGATCTCCGTTGGATTTAATCTCAGTGAATTGTTTTAATTGATTCTCTTTATCATACACATACACCTGTTTGCCTTGCACGGATCCATCCTTTTTGAAGTCAGTGTTTTCAATGACATTTCCTTTTGAATCGAACACTTGTAGTTTTTCAGTTCTAGTTTCTGAAGTATTATCGTTAAAGTTTATCTGCTCAATTTTCAAACTTTTGATTTTATACTTTTTTACATCGTTCTTGGATTGTGCAAATGCAGAAGCAATACAACACATACAGATAAAAAATAGATTAATAAATTTCATGCTTTAATTTCTGATAGTTCTAAAAGTCCCGGCATCAATAGTTTGTTTTTTAGCCGTTATTTCAACCTGCTTGCTTATTGCCTTATCCGCTGCCAAACCTGTTATAATTTGTGTTGAGTCTTCACTATATACATAAACGGTATATTTTCCTTCACGTAAATATTTAAACTCGAAAGTACCATCATAGTTAGCTCTTACACGATCGCCATAACTGATGTCGTCACCATATATGATATATACATCAGCATCGGCACCAGGATATTGTCCTTGCACGATTGAAAATGATGCATTGTACTCAACTACATGTACATATCCTTTTATTGAAGAATTGCCTCCTTCACCCGGCCCTTTTTCACATGCACTTATCAGCACACTAAGAAATAAAGCAGCATATAAAAATTTGCTCATATCGCTATGATTATAAAAATTAGAAATGGTTTAAGAAAGGCCGATGCTAAATACACATCGGCCAAACAGATTTTTAGTAGCGATTTGGGGTATAAACCAATTTCATAGTGCTGCTATAATCTTCTGCCACAAATTGCAAAAGATAAACACCTTGAACCAAACTGCTGTTCGCAAAATTCAAATCAATTTTATGGTATCCTTTACTCACTTTTGATTGATCAAGGAAAGTAATTAATTGTTTACCCGTAATATCAAATAACTTCAGCGTTACTTCTCTATCATTAGGAAGAGTGTATGCTATATTGGTAGATTCATTAAACATTGTAGGATACGCACTGACTACCGGGTTAAGTTCATCCGATCCAATTTCTTCAACAAAAGTAGTGCTGCTAAAGTGCGCTACAATTGAATCACCTGAGGTTAAGCTTACTGATGCTGCAGCAGAAGTGGCATTAGGATTAAATGTTTGTGTGTTGGCACTCCAATTGGTAAATGAATTGGGTGCAATAGGAAGCGCTTCTACATTTAAATTAACATTTCCAAAATACTTAGCAGACCATGGAAAACTGTTCAGGGTGATAGTATTCCACTGAATACTTCCTGAACCCGGAGGGTCAACATTTACTTTTATATCATATGGTCCGGTAAGAGAATAACAAGAGATATAACCACTGGTAATGGCCGTACATCTTTGAGTGATAAAGTTTCTCAATTGATTTACATTATTTTGCCAACCGGTATACGAACCTCCCCATCGCGCTGCATGTTGTGTCATTTCAGGCGCAATTAATGCTACTGTACTATCAAAAGAAGGTAGCAAGTTGGCACATGAAAATGCTGTGTTCCATAAATCAACCGAACGGTTGATATAATAGTTATTGAAAGCCGGATTCATTCGAAGACGGTTCAATACTGTAACATGACCTTTTGGATCAGAATTTCCTTGCAATCCTTCAACATCGCATGGCTGAGCAGTTGGTGTTGTATTAGGGATATTGGTGTAGTTGATATAATGTCCCCAAGTTGCATCGTTATCCCAAAGAATATATCTCCATTTAAAGCTTTTTGGATCGCCATTAATGGTATCCAAACCATGCCACCATCCTGTATTGTAGTTCAACCAATCTTTACTTACCGCAAACATGTTTCCTAAAATATAATCGGTCAAGGATGTGACATCGTATTTGCTATCTACATAATCATAGTTGGCTTGAGTAGCTAGGTTATTATTCAAAATAAAATTATACAAAGCATTCCACTCGTTCAATGCAGCCGACCCACCATACTGAGCCCATGTTGATCCCCAAGTTTCAATAAAATGCAAATTATACTTATCCTGATTGTAATAATAA
>DAOQTX010000018.1:39326-45538 GCA_035340715.1 Bacteroidia bacterium
TCTTGGCGTGTCAAAAAATATTTGATCTTCCACAGAGTGATTGTATCCCATTTCATCACGCGAAATAAAATCTAAGCTTCTTTGGCTTAGAACCCAACTGTCTTGCCCATGTCGATTATACTCACCATATGTTTTGGCAACTCTTAGTTCTAATGTATCAAACAATTCAAATGTACCATGTGGCCTTAATGATCCGCTTCCATTGGCCAAAGTCTGCAAGCTATTAGCGGCAATGGATACTACACGAAGAGTATGACTCACATTAATAAAATAAGTGTTAAACTCCATATAACTGGGTAGAACTTCAGGGTCAGAACTAAAGGTTATTGCCTTAAGAACTTTGGTGGTACTAATGGTAATTGGTCCCGTGTATAAAGTTGAACTTGTAGTAGGCAATGTTCCATCCAAGGTGTAACGGATATCGGAATTGGGTTCATTAGTTGTTAGAATAATGGTTTGAGCTGAATTATAAAATCCGGCACCAATATTTACGTTTGGTTTATCGGCATAATGAGAGAAGGGAGTTGCATTGTTGTTAGTAGCATTTGGGGTAGGGTTAGTAAAAAAACTCCAACCTGGTCCTCCGTCTAAAGTTCTGCCATAAGAATGACCTAATTGCGTTCTTTTTGAATTTTTAATTTCAACATAATCAATAATTACCCCATTTCCATCGGATAAGATCACCCATTCATTGGAGTTTTTACATTGCTTTATTTTGAAGCTGGTATGAATATGAGCTCCTACCTGCTTTCCTCTTCCGGAGCACCATAATCTCAAATATCCATTTGCACCAATAGTAACACCTGATGGGATCATGAATTTAGTAGTGTTCAAAGAATCATCACTTAAATGATAACCACCGATAGGAAGAGACACTGGACTGGTATTATAAATCTCTATCCAGTCTTCGTAATCACCATAGTTGTCTTGAAATTGAGAAAGGTTTGAAGGAGAAATCTCATTAATCACAAACTGAGCATTAGCTTGAGAAAAACCAAAGCTCAAAACAATCAAGCAGAGCAGCGAGTAAAAGTTTTTTAAAATTTTCATAATGTTATACTTAGTTGGTTTGGTACTGATTAAAATAATTTAGAAAGTTAATAATAATTTAAAGATGAGTAAATATTAGAGTTCATCAAAATATAAAATCTTTTATTATCCTTATTTTTAAACAAAAAAAGGTCGTTGCAATAGCAACGACCTTTCAAAATACAAGTTTTTCTTGTTACGCTTCAGCCCCTTGATTTATAAATGGCTGAACATAAACATATGATTTATTATTGCGTTTCTTTTTAAATTCTACGGTGCCATCTGCCAAAGCAAATAAGGTATGATCTTTACCCATGCCTACATTTTCTCCGGCAAAGTGTTTTGTTCCACGTTGACGAACGATAATATTTCCAGCAATCACTTTTTGACCACCATATACTTTTATACCTAATCGTTTACTATGCGACTCTCTTCCGTTTTTGGAACTACCGACTCCTTTTTTGTGTGCCATTTCTCTAAGTATTTATTAATTATTCTTCTGTACTTTCCGCTTTCTTTGCTTTTCGAGCACCTTTAGCTGAAATCTTTTCAATTTCAATTCGGGTTAAAGACTGACGATGACCATTCATTTTTTGATAACCTTTTCTGCGTTTCTTTTTAAACACAAGTACTTTATCATCTTTTAAATGTTCCATTACCTTAGCAGTTACTTTTGCTCCTTCTACTATAGGTTTACCTATCTCAATCTTTCCATCATTATCAATCAAAAGTACTTGATCAAATTCCAATTTTGAACCTTCTTCAGCAGCTAAGCGATTTACTACCACCTGCTTTTTTTCAGATACTTTTAATTGCTGACCGGCTATGTTTACAATTGCATACATCATACATCGTTTTTAAGATTCCCTAAAAGGGAGCGCAAAAATAAGAAATATTTACATGACAGCAAATATTAGATACAATTCATTTCTACTGAAAATCAGTTATTTACGAGAGGCAAGGTAGACTCCAGTAAAAATTACCAGTAAAGATGCCAAATGCTCAACTCCAATACGCTCACCGTCCAACAATCCCCATAGCATAGCAACTACAGGAATCATATAGGTTACTGTACTGGCAAAAACCGCTGTAGTAATTTTTAACAAACGATTAAACAATACCGTTGATAGTGCCGTTCCAAAGACGGCTAAAATAGCAATATAGCCTAAATCCAACCAGGCTCCTTCTGAACACATACGATGAAGAAAGTCGGTTGAAAACAAATAAACCATAGAAGGTGGTCCTACAAAAGATAATACAAAAGCGGTAATAAGTATTGAACTGGCAACATGCAATTTAGAACGGATAATATTAGCACTAAAGCCATAGCAAACTGTTGCCAATACTATTAGTAAGCCATATTTTGGGTCGGAACTTACAGTACCCGAACTGCGGATAAATAGCAGAGCTATCGCACCGGATAAGCCCATTAATACACCAGCAACTCCAAAACCAGAGGTTTTAACTTTAAAAAACCACCAACCCAAAATCAATACAAAAACAGGAGTAAGTCCATTTAGCATTCCTGCTACTGAACTACTAATATGTGTTTGAGCTATTGCAAATAGAAAGGCCGGAATTCCATTGCCCAAAATTCCGGCAGCCATTAAATATTTCCAATGCGATTTTTGAACTTGTTTGAAACGGGTTAATACAACTGGTAATAAACACATGAAAGAAATGCTCATGCGAAGCGATGCCAATTGATCTGGAGCAAAAGTGCGTAACCCCTTTTTCATTAAAATAAACGAACTACCCCAAATTAACGCTAAGGTTAGCAATAAGATCCAGGCAAGCAGCTTATCTTCTTTTTTTACCATGGGATTTTTGAAGATTTTTCTTTTCGTGAAAAGCCCCTTTAAAATTTGGATCTTCTTTTCTCTTTTGGTGATCAATTTCTCTGGCCATGTCTTGCTGCTCTTCCCTTGAAGTACTACCAATTTCGATCGATTGGGGTAAATCCAATTGATCAATTTTATGCTTACTCAATTTTTCCGCCTTTCTTAAATAATATTCTTCAGCGGGGTTTACAAATGAAATCGCTTTCCCTTCATTAAACATTCTTCCGGTTCTACCTATTCTGTGAATATAATCGGCTACTACCAAAGGCATATCAAAGTTAATCACAAAGGCTACATCTGGCAGGTCAATTCCTCGTGCTGCAACATCGGTGGTAACCAAGATTTGTGTTTTACCTTCATGCATAGCTTTATACGCATTAACTCTGAAATTCTGCTGTTTGTTACCGTGAATAATGCCGACTACATCTTTGTCTATTGTTCGACTCAAATATTTAAATACATTATCAGCCGAAGTCTTAGACCTACAAAATACAATCGTTTTTTTATCATGAATGCAGTTGGATAACAAGTAATCCAGTAAAGTTATTTTAGTCTTAATATTTGGTACCCTATAATACTCCAGTTGAATATTTGTTGCAATCGGTTCTTCAGGTTTTATTTCAATCACATGTGGAAACGCAATAAAATCTTCAGATATCTTTCGAACAAGAGGCGACATGGTTGCAGAAAATAAAAAATGCTGACGCTTTTGAGGCAATACTTCAAGAAGGTGATGCAACTGCTTTATAAATGATTTGTCTAGCAAACGTTCCGCTTCGTCTAGAACAAAAAATTTAATCTTTTTAACCGAAAAATTTTTCTGCGAATAATGTTCTAAAAAACGAGCTGGTGTAGCGATGATCACATCACAACCTTGAGACAACTTTTGCTTTTGCTTGGAAATGCCTTCTCCTCCATACAAACCAACTGAGCGAAGATCAATATAGGAACATAATTCTTTAAAATGATTTTCAACCTGAACGACAAGTTCACGGGTAGGAACGATGATTAATGCACGAGGTTCAATTCCTTGCGAATGAGATAAAACTGTTATTATGGGTAATAAATATGCGGCTGTTTTCCCTGACCCGGTTTGAGAAATTCCTATAATATCTTGACCTGACAAAGCGGCTGGAATACTCTTTAATTGAATGAGTGTTGGATTTCTAAATAATAAATCATTCAACGCTTTAAGAAGTGGTTTGCTCAGTTTAAACTGGTCGAATGATTCCTGACTCATTTGGGCAAATGTACATAATGCCGCAAATAAAAGTATCTATTGATTGGTAGTGCATTAAACGAATAGTCACTAAGAATAAAAGTAAAGTGTATGTAAAATAATGCCAATCATTTTATAATCAGCGTCATTATTGGAATTACATAAAAACTATTGATACCTTTGAATAACCAAATCTAATTTACATGAAACATTTAAGTTTGTTAAGTCTGTTTTTATTTTGCATTCATCCTTTGTTTGCACAACAATACGATTACCAAAATATATTATTGAATGCACATTGGGATGATACGACCCATACCGACATGGGTTGGGCAGGAAATCGATATACTGGTTGCTGGGCATGGCACAATCCGATCGATGGTAAAGAATATGCCATTGTTGGAGCAGCGCACGGAACATATTTTGTTGAAGTCACCAATCCCTCTAATCCACAACTAAGAGACTTTGTTCCAGGCTTGCGTACTGGTTGCACTTGGAGAGAATACAAAACATATCAGAATTTTGTGTACATGGTTTCTGATGATTCATCGCCAAATGGACTTCAGATTGCCGATTTATCCTACCTGCCTGACTCAGTGCATATTGTTCATAGTGGTAATTCAATTTTTACTCGGTCGCATACCATTTGGATTGACGCTGATAAACTGTATTGTGGAAGTGTTAAAGGAGGAATTTTTGGAACGACTCCCGAATCAATGGCGGTGTTTTCATTGAGCAATCCTGCCGCGCCTACACTACTTGCGAAACTCTCTGATGACTATCCTCAAATTGGTCATGTGCACGATATGTTTGTTCGTAACGATACGGTGTATGCATCTTGTGGATACAATCAAGGGTTGCAGATTTATAAATTTAACTCCAGCAACAATTCTCTTTCTCTCATTCAGAATTTAACCTCATACCCCGATCAAGGATACAATCATAGCAGCACTTTAACGGATAACGGAGATTATCTGGTGTTTATGGATGAAGTTCCTGATGCATTAGCTATTAAAGTATTAGATGTTTCAAACATGAATAATCTAACAGTTGTTTCCACGTTTAAAAATACTCCCGGAGCAACTCCACATAACCCTTTCATGATGGGTAACGATCTTGTTTACGTAGCCTATTATCAGGATGGTGTTGTTGCTATTGATATCAGTAATCCTGCTCAACCGGTTCGAATCGGTTATTTTGATACGCATTGGCAATCGAACAACCCAAATGTAATGTCGGGCTATGTTGGTTGCTGGGGTTTATATCCTTGGTTACCCAGTGGAGTAATTGTAGCAGTGGATATGCAGAATGGATTATATTTATTAGATCCACAATTACCTTTAGGATTAATTGATTTAAACTCAAATGAATCAATATCAATATTTCCAAACCCTGCTTCAACTCTTGTAAACATTAACATTTCAAGTTTGAAAGAAGTGGAATCAATTCACTTATTTTCAATAGATGGCAAGCTTATCTATTCCAATTATCCCAAAACTCAATCAGGAAATTTCATACAGTTACCTATAAACGAATTATCAAAAGGTATGTACCTGATACGCGTAAAAAGTAAGTCAGGAATGTATCAACAAAAACTGATCATTCAGAACTAAAAGTAAAAAGCCGGATCTAAACAATCCGGCTCTTTTATTAATATTCTTCGGGTCTTTTAAGTGTATCTGGAGCATGAGTGTTCGGTGTTGACATTAGACCGACCATCATGGCCAAAACAGATACAATGATCACAAATAAAAGAACCCCTTCCGAAATTTCAGGTATAATATATTGAGCGGGGATACTTAAGTACAATAAGATAGTAATCAAACCTCTAGGAGCGATTAGTATTTCTGGGAAAATTCCATGCTTGTCACGTTTCATTAATTTCAATATCGCAAAGCGAATAGCAAATACCAAAGCTGAAGAAACAACTCCCATCAATATTGTGTTGGTATCAAGTAGTGATTCTAAATTCATACTAAAACCAAACATCACAAAAAACATTGTTCGAACAAAAAACGATAATTCAAAGGTTATAATTTTAAACTGGTTTAACCCATCTTGCAGATTCTGATCATTAAAATATTTCCCAAGCTTGGTATTCTTTATCAAGTGAGTATTGTTTA
>DAOQTX010000019.1:0-44191 GCA_035340715.1 Bacteroidia bacterium
AAATCTTGAATCTATTCACAAAATAGATGGCAATCTGATGCCTAATCTTTTAAATGGCTCCGAAGCTATTTCATCCGATATTCTTTCTGGAATGGATCCGTTACCTGCACCGGTTTTGTCTCAACCACTACAGAATTTCGGCACATTGTTTAAAGAATTCAGGTATAAAGAAGGACCTACCGGCCACTATAATGGACATACATGTGCTGTAACCGGTAAATACACCAGCACCGACTTAAACATAAAGGACCATCCTCAGTATCCAACCATTTTTGAATATTACAGAAAACACAATAGCCCTTCCAACTCACCTATGAATGCTTGGTGGATCAGCAATCAACTTGGCCCTTACCCGGCACTGAATTACAGTAAGTATCCGGGCTATGGTTCAGCTTTTGGAGCAAACTTTATGGCACCCACTTCACTAATAAGTATTGATGGATATGATGCACTAGGGAACATGAAATCGTATAGCAGTAATGAAGAAGCAGCGATTACCAAGATTAAATCATTTCTAAACAATAATTTTAATAAAACATATACTGAAGGTGATGCCGGCATAGTGAACACCGAGTCTGATCAGGCCCTGTTAAAAAACTATATCACCGACTCATTCAACAAAGCATTGGCTGGACAATTTAACAATCCTTGGGGAGCAGGTGCCAGTATGAACAATGATATGTACAATGTTTTTTTTGCTGAAGAGCTCATTAAAGAATTCAAGCCGGAATTGTTGGTGGTCAATATGCAGGATGTAGATATTTGCCACAATAATTTTACGCAATACGCAAACAACCTTCGTAAAGCAGATTATGCTGTAGCCCATCTCTGGAATACGATCCAAAACACTCCGGGCATGGCAAACGATACTGTATTAATCGTAGCTCCTGAGCATGGAAGAAATCAAGCAACAAATAATTCTATTGATCCATTTGGCAGATACGCCATCGATCACACAGCAAGTGTGGACTTGAGTGGAGATCAAATGGCGCGTGAAATATTTTGTTTGGTAGCTGGGCCGCCTTCAGTAGTCAATCAAAATTTAGTGATCAATCAAACTGCCGGAGAAAGCATTGAGATTATTCCAACCATTGCCAATATTTTAGGATTCGACACTTCTTTACCCACTGGAATTCTTAAACCGTATTCAAGTTGCGACATGCAACAGGCATTTATATGATCACTCTAAATCGCATAGGTCTTTTGCTGTTGTGTTCGACTTTGGTCGCAACTCTTTTTTATGCCTGCAAGAAAGATGACTCCATTGAGAATCCATACGATAACGTTAACTACAATACTGACACAAGCACAGTAACAAATCCGAGTGATACGAGTCTGGCAGGGATTTATAAAAATATTTTTAACCCAAAATGTAATGTGCCCGGATGTCATGATGGGACTTTTGAACCTGATTTCAGAACCATACAATCAAGTTTCAGCACACTGGTATATCAACCGGTAATTAAAACCACAGTAAATGGAGTTGATAGTTTTGTTTATCGTGTCATACCATTTGATACCACCCTATCTTTTTTACATGAAAGAATCACCACAACCACTTCGGACTATATGCCGTCTAATGCCGTACGTTTATCTTCGAAAGAAATTCAGAATATCAATAAGTGGATTTTAAATGGAGCGCCTGATGGAAATGGATTTATTGCTAGTCCACCTGACTTGCTTCCAAACATAATTGGTTTCATTGCAACCGATTCGGCATTCAACAGAATTGACACCATTCGACTAAACAACTTAGCGTATAATCCATTTATAGTGCAACACGGACAAACCATCAATTTCTATTTTCTTATAGAAGATGATCACACGCCAATCGTTGCTTTACAAAACAATCAATTGAAGTTTTCGATTTATAAAGATGTTTTTTCAAGCGCGGTTAATGTAAATGCGAACTATATGAATTTTGGAGGAACAGAATTGTACACCGCCCAAATAAACAGTTCGTTATGGGCATATAATGATACCGTCTATTTCAGATACTATGTTAATGATGGAATTAATCTGTCTAATTCGGAATATCCACGTAATGAAACGAACTCTATAATTAAAACCGTCTTTTCATTTATCAATCAATGACAGTAAGAAAATGTTTATACGCTCTTATTTCTCTTGCAATGCTGCATCTTTCTTGCAAAAAGGAAGAAATTTCATTCAGCGGTATTCCTGAAATTAAATTAATCAGTGTGAGTCCTACCCTCATTAAAGAGTTTTCCGATTCAATTGTTTTTCGTATCGAATATACCGATGGAGATGGTAATTTAGGAGTGAATGATCCGAATATTGATAATTTATTTTTAGTGGACAATCGGATACCACTCACCTACTCTTTTCGTATTCAACAACTCAGCCCTACAGGAAGTAATATCTCCATAAAAGGAGACATTGTACTTACACTTAACAATACCGTTATTACCGACAGCAGTTCGAGTCAAATAGTAAGCTATTCCATTTATGTTAAAGATCAATCGGGTAATACAAGCAATACGGTAACTACACCTCAACTAACAGTGGTGAAATAAATATTACCAATCAGCTGATTTGATTAAACATCGGGGAACATTCCAAGCGTTTTTAAATTTTTTAAAATCAATCTTGTCCCCTTCACATGTAATGAACTCATCTTTATCATTGACCAAACAAATTTGAAACATCCCTTTATTGTATGCATTAATAATGGCTTCGGCAATATCACTTTTCGACTTGCCCAATTGTTGTTCTCCAATTTTCAATCCTTCTTTATTGTTATGCAAATCCATTGCACAAAGCACACTATCGGCTCTTGTATTATCTTCTTGTCTTCCCTTTCTAAATTGCTTGAAATTACTTTTCTCATGGGCAATTCCCAATTTTAGTGCAGCCCGATAACGAAGCTTCTGCCTCAGCAATGCCATCCAATAACTATGTCGAAAGGCATCTAATTTTCCGCCTGAATTACCGCTTACACCATGCACGAGAGAAAGAGAATCACAAATGGAACGAACTTCCAATGTAATTTTGTAAGCCGCTTTTGCTTTAAAGGGATGAGACAATGCCCATAATTTTTCGTGTATTCCTATCGAACTTTTTTTTGCCTGCGCTACAGCATCTATTGAACTACCACAAAGCACAACGAAGATCAAACTAAAAATGATTCTATTGGATTTTATTACATTCTGTCTAATTTGCATTATGCATCGATTCGAGAATATTAAAGTATTCAAATTTCGCATTCCATTTTCAAAAAAGAAACTAGCATTTTGTTTACCCGGCATTGGCATTTTTGTTCATCCTGAAGATCTAAATCATCAACAACTTTTGGCTCATGAATTCGGTCATATTTTACAGGCACGAAAATGGGGCTTTCTATTTTTTTATTTTCGAATAGTTCCCATAAGTATTTGGAGTGCGATCCGACACAATAAAAACGGATTTAACCATTTCAATACCTGGACCGAATGGACTGCAAATCAATTGGCTCAAAACTACTTTAGCAATATGGAATGGGATGTTGAGATTTATAAAATAAAGCCAGATGCTCCACAAATAGCATCTAATTTACCCAAGGGAGTAAACTGGGTTTGAGTTTAATATATTTCTGATGGGCACTATTAGTACCCGGGGCGGGGGTCGAACCCGCACGGCCGATTAGGGCCACAGGATTTTAAGTCCTGCGTGTCTACCAATTCCACCACCCAGGCAAGGTTTTTATTGAAATTTCTTCAAAAAAAACCGCCCCCGTTACAGGAGGCTAGTGTTGAGCGAAAGACGGGGGTCGAACCCGCGACCTCAACCTTGGCAAGGTTGCGCTCTACCAACTGAGCTACTTTCGCTTAATTCGGGAGGGCAAATGTAGGCATTTTTCTGATTCTACAAATCAGTGATGATGTTTTTCACGTTTGCCAACCAATAGTTTTTTGATCTCATGCAACTTCATCAAAGCCTCTACAGGAGTAAGGGTATCAATATCGGTTTTAAGTATTTCGTCTTTTATTTGAATCAACAAAGGATCGTCTAAATTGAAAATACTTAATTGAAGATCGCTGGTAATTTGTTTCAATGAGTTTTTTATCTCATCCGAATCGGATCGTTTTGATTCCAACTCTTTCAAAATCTTGTTTGCTTTATTCAAAACCAATTGTGGCATACCAGCCATGCGTGCCACATGTATTCCAAAGCTGTGCTCTATTCCTCCCTTTTTCAATTTTCGAAGAAATAAAATATTATTCTCCGTTTCTTTAATGCTCACATTATAGTTCTTGATTCGATCAAAAACATTTTCCATTTCATTCAATTCATGGTAATGGGTTGCAAACATCGTTTTAGCTTTAAACTGATGGTTGTGGATATATTCTGTTATGGCCCAGGCGATACTGATTCCGTCATACGTACTGGTTCCTCTTCCAATTTCATCCAATAAAATTAAACTCCTTTCACTCAGGTTATTTAATATGCTGGCGGTTTCATTCATTTCAACCATGAAAGTGGACTCATGTCCCGATATGTTGTCGTTGGCTCCAACACGTGTAAAAATTTTATCGATCAATCCAATTCGTGCGGAAGTTGCAGGAATAAAACTACCGCATTGTGCCATCAAACAAATCAAAGCTGTTTGTCGCAATAAAGCAGACTTACCCGCCATATTCGGACCAGTGATGATCATGATCTGTTCCTCGGAAGGATCGAGTATTACATCATTGCTGATATACATTTCGCCCGGTGGCATACATTTTTCCAAAACCGGATGTCGTCCATTTTCAATTTCTATTCTCAATCCATCGTTTAATTCAGGAAGACAATAATTATTTTCTTCGGCCAATTTTCCAAAACCACATAAACAATCCAATTCGGCTAATACGAATGCATTGCGTTGAATCACTTCAATCCAGGCACTTATGGTTTGCAGTAAGATTTGATAAAGCTGTGTCTCCAATAATGCAATTTTATCTTCGGCACCAAATATTTTTTCTTCGTATTCTTTAATCTCTGGTGTAATGTATCGTTCAGAATTCACCAGCGTTTGCTTACGGATCCAGCTATCAGGAACCTTGTCCTTGTGTGTATGCGTAACTTCAATATAGTATCCAAAAACATTATTGAAACCTACCTTCAAACTATTTATACCGGTCGATTCACTTTCACGCTTTTGTATATTGATTAAAAAATCTTTACCGCTCCTTGCAATTTCTCTCAGCTCATCTAGCTCATCATCAAAGCCTGTTCTAATGGTTTGCCCTTTACCCATAACTGCTGGCGCATCATCACTAATGGCATGCTTTACTTTTACTATCAGATCATCACAGTTATCCAAACTGTTGGAGCGATGAATCAAAGATGAAACTTTTGTCTGCTGACAAAATTCCTTAATGGGTTTGATGTTTTCCAAAGCCCCTTGAAGATTTTTCACTTCTCTTGGGCTAATTCTGCCCACGGCCAACTTTGAGGCCAGTCGTTCAATATCTCCTACCGCAAGCAAAGTATCCGCAAACTTATTTCTAAAAGTGTCATTGCTTTTGAAGTAATTTACGGCTTCGTGTCTTTCTCTTATGTGTTGTAGATTCTTTAAAGGCATACAAATCCATTGACGAAGCATTCTTGAACCCATTGGGGTGGTTGTATGATCCATTATACTAAACAAGGTTTCCGAATTGGATTGATGCGATACAATTAATTCAAGATTTCGAATGGTAAAGCGATCAAGCCAAACAAATTCGTTCGCGTCAATTCTTTTTAAACTATTGATGTGCTTGAGTTGATCTTGTTTATGTTGATTGAGGTAATGCAAAAGCACACCGGCAGCAATAGTACCTTGTACCAATTCTTCAATACCAAATCCTTTTAAAGTTTGTGTATTGAAATGCCTGGTCAACTGTTCCTTAGCATAAGTTTCTTGAAAAGGCCAAGCCTCTGTTTCGTAGATGTAATAATCCGATTCAAATACTTCTTCAAATTGCTTTGTTTTACCTTTAGCCAATACAATTTCATTGGGACCATAGTTCTGCAATAAGCGATCAATATATTCTGCACTGCCTTGCGAAACTAAAAATTCACCTGTGCTGATGTCAGAAAAAGCAACCCCTATACTATCGGAAGAAAAATGAATAACGGCTAAAAAGTTATTCTCTTTATGATCCAATATTTTGTCACTGAAAGTCATACCCGGAGTAACAATATCTGTAACTCCTCTTTTAACAATGGTTTTGGTTGCTTTTGGGTCTTCCAACTGATCGCAAATTGCAACCCGCATTCCGGCTCTGACCAATTTAGGTAAATATGTATCTAGTGCATGGTGGGGAAAACCTGCCAATTCTATGTGAGAGGCAGATCCATTGGCTCTTTTTGTCAATACAATTCCTAAAATTTTAGAAGCTTTTATAGCATCTTCAGAAAAAGTTTCATAAAAATCTCCCACACGAAACAACAATAAAGCATCGGGATATTTTGCCTTGATGCTGTTGTATTGTTTCATCAATGGAGTTTCAGCTATTTCTTTATTAGCTCCACTCTTAATATTTTTGTTCTTGGTCAAGTTGTAAAATTAATGATTTGTTATGATGCGTAAGTTAAGTATGAGCGAATTAGATCGATTAACGGTTAGTGAATTTATTCACTCCGAAAAAATACCCATTGCTGTTGTACTCGATAACGTACGCAGTGCCCTAAATATAGGGAGTATTTTCAGAACGGCCGATGCTTTTCGAGTTCAAGAGATTATTTTAGTTGGTATATCGGCACAACCACCTCATAGAGATATTTTAAAGAGTGCACTTGGTGCTACCGAAACGGTAGTTTGGAGATATTTTGAAACACAAAGTAAAGCGATTCAATATATACAATCACAAAATTATGTTATAGTTCCGGTAGAACAAACCGATTGTAGTATTAAACTATCGTCTTTCAACTGCTCCGATAAAAACAGCATGGCTTTAATTTTTGGAAACGAAGTAAATGGAGTATCCGATGATTTTCTGAATGTGGCTGAACATTCTTTAGAAGTAGAACAAATGGGAATGAAACATTCACTCAATGTTTCGGTATGCGCAGGAATTGTTTTACATCATATCCGTTTACAACTTAACTCTTCTTATTTAGAAGGTTAATGTACTGGAGCCAAGGACCAATTTGGAATTGATATTGTTTGGCCATCACTCTGCAAATTTGATTCGTATGGGTTAAATCGTGTACCGTCCAAGTTGCAATCAATTGTCGGAGCGTTACCATCCCCAATGCAGGATGCTCAGCTGTTTTGCTAAAGTCATTTGCTTTTAGATTTTTCGAATGCAATAATGCTAAATTTTTTGAACGGGCTTGTTTAAATTCTAAAAGCAGCTGCTGCATATCCTTTCCTTTGCTCTCTTGAAACATAGCTTCGCGATTGAATTTTACAAATACTTTATCTCCTTCATCTAACAGCACTTTTTCTAAGCGAGGAATCCAGTCGGTTACTTCTCCATGCAACAAATGCCCTACTATATCAAATGGAGACCAAGTATCGGGTCCTTCATTATTTTCTATCCAATCCATATGAATTCCAGACAACAAGTGTTCTAGAACGTTTGGAGTTCGTTCAAGTATTTGTAAACTTTTTTCGAGGCTAAATTCCATTTTGTTAGGTTTAATAGTTTGCAACTATGGGAAATCTTCTTCCCATTCCGAAAGCTTTACGGCTTACTCTTAATATGGGTGCAAATTGCTTTCGTTTATACTCATTGATATTCACCAACGAAATCATTTTACGTACTGTAGCTTCATCATACCCTTCTTCTATAATGGTTTGTGTTGATTTCTTTTGTTCAATATACCGATACAAAATATTATCTAATAATGAGTAGTCCGGAAGTGAATCACTGTCTTTCTGATCGGGTCTTAATTCAGCCGAAGGCGCTTTATTGAGAATTGCCTCAGGTATGGTCATCTTAATTTGATTGATGTATCTAGAGAGTTCATACACCTCGGTTTTATACAAATCACCTATAACCGAAAGCCCTCCACACATGTCGCCATATAAAGTGCCGTAACCCACAGCCAACTCGCTCTTATTACTGGTGTTTAATAAAATATAACCATGTTTGTTACTGATCGCCATTAACATCAAACCTCTCAAGCGTGCTTGAATATTCTCTTCCGCTACATCTGATTTTTTTCCTTCAAACGAATTTTCAAGTGTAGTCTTAATTTGTGTGAACGAATCGCTTATAGGAATAATTTGAAAATCGACTGCTAAAGCATTGCATAATGCTATGCTATCGTCTATACTGCCTTTGGATGAATAAGGAGAAGGCATCAGAATAGCTTTTACATTATTATTTCCCAAAGCATGACTTGCCAAAGTGAGCACCAATGCAGAATCAATGCCGCCTGATAATCCTAGTATGGCATTTTTGAAATTCATTTTAGAGAAATAATCTCTTATCCCTAGTAAAAGAGCTGAGTATATTTCATCATATTTCTCTGCATTTTTATCGCCCGTACTGGGCTTTGCATCCAGATCATTCAAATCAAACATCAACAAATCTTCTTTGAATGACTTTGCCGAAACGACTTTATCTCCCTTGCGATTAAGCACCATTGATCCGCCATCAAAAATCAATTCGGTTTGCGAACCAATTTGATTGACATACAATAAAGGAATCTTATACTGATCGACATTTTTTTTCAATACTTCTGATCTGTATTTAGGGTGACCAAATGCAAAAGGTGATGCAGCAATATTGATCATAAAGTCAGGTTGTTGAAGAATCAGTTTATCCATTGGCGATGAAACATAGAGAGGATCATCTTCCAGATTCCAAAGATCTTCGCAAATAGTGAGTGCAATTTTTTTTGATCCAATCTGTACTATTTGGTTCTGTGTAGCCGGTTCAAAATATCGGTACTCATCAAATACATCATAGGTAGGCAACAGCGATTTATGAATAATTTCTTGAATGGTGCCTTGGTTCAAAACATAAGCAGAGTTGAATAGATTTTTGCCTTCCTTAACAGGGTTAACAGAAGGAGCACCAAGGATTGCAGTGATGTTCTTACAAGCAGCAGCTATCTTATGAATGGCTTCATTACACTTCTGAATAAAGTCGGGTGTTTCAAGAAAATCGAGAGGAGGATAACCGCAAACCGATAACTCAGCAAATACAATTAATTGGCAATTTTGTTGCGATGCTTCCTGAATGGCATTTATAATTTTCCTTGAATTGCCTTCAAAATCAGCAATTCGAAAATTCAATTGTGCCAGTGCAATTTTCATAGATTTTTTAAGATGCTTCAAAGGTAGAAGCCATATTAGAAAAATAAAAATCCGATTAGGAAGCTGCTAATAATTTGCGTACCAACTCCGAAACCATTTTATTATCGGCTTTACCTGAAAGTTGGACAGAAGCTTCTTTCATAACTTTTCCCATATCGGCCATCGAAGATGCACCAAGATCTCCAATAATCTTGACAAGTGCATTGTTTACTTGCTGTTCATCCATTTGTTCAGGAAGGAATTTGGAAATAACTTCCAATTCTTCTTGTTCTGTTCTAGCCAAATCTTCTCTGTTTTGTTGCAAATAAATATCGATGGATTCTTTTCTCTGCTTCACCAACTTCTGTACAATCTTTAATTCAGCTTCAGCATCAATCTGATCCCCTTTTCCGCTGGTTTTCTCCAATAGTATTGCCGCCTTCACCGCTCTGAGTGCTCTTAAAGCTCCTTCATTTTTATTCATCATAGCCGATTTTAGTTCAGCCATAATCTGTTGTTCAAGACTCATAATGATTTAATTTCCTAACTCAGACAGAAACTTAATGCGCATAATTCGTACCTCGTCTATATTATAATCGCTTTCTCCCAATTCAGTTAAAGCCAAATCAGGCGAATCGCTTTCAGAACCCATGAAATAATCAAAGATTTCATCCTGCTTTTCTTCATCAATGGTATCGTTAATATAATAGTCAATGTCAATTTTGGTTCCGGAGGCAACGATCGTTTCAATCTCGCCTAATAAATCAGAAACCTTAATGCCTTTAGCTCGTGCAATATCTTCCAATGATAATTTTCGATCAATGTTTTGTATGATTTGAATTTTAGCAGCCGATTTATTTGCTATTGATTTGATTACAAAATCAACCGGTCGTTCAATTTCGTTTTCAGTGACATAATTATTGATTAGTTCTATGAATGGCTTTCCAAACTTTGCAGCTTTTCCAGTACCAACTCCGGTAATCTTTTGTAGTTCCGGCATCGTTACCGGATATTGAACGGTCATTTCTTCGAGTGAAGGCTCTTGAAAAATTACATAGGGAGGTAATTTCCTTTGAGTAGCTATTTTCTTACGCAAATCGAGTAACAACGCGTACAAAGTTTCATCGGCAGCTCCACCTCCACCTTGAACAGCGGCTTCATCATCTTCATCCATATCGTATTGTTCATAATCATGATCAATAGATACTTTAAAGGATTTTGGTTTTTCTAAAAACTTTTTCCCTTCATTGGTTAGTTCAAGATTTCCATACGACTCAAGATCCTTATTAATTAATCCGGCAATCATGATTTGTCGAATCAATGCCATCCAATACTTGGGTTCATGTTCATCGCCTTGTCCAAAAATATCAAGGCTATGATGCTTGTATGTTTTTACGCTATTGTCAATTTTTCCGGTCAGAATATTTACAATATGCTCAGTGTTGAATTTCTCCTTTACTTCACGGATCACTTCCAATGCCATTTGAACCTGATCTTTAGATTCTTTTTGCTCCTTTGGATTGGTACAATTATCACAACCATTGCAATTGCTGGTGGTGTACTCTTCACCAAAATAATGGAGCAGAGCTTTTCTCTTACATACAGAGGTCTCCGCAAAAGTCACTACATCCAATAGCAACTGCTTTCCAATTTCTTGTTCTGCAACCGGTTTGTCTTTCAAAAACTTCTCAAGTTTCTCAATGTCCTTATACGAATAAAAGGCTAAACAATGACCTTCTCTTCCATCACGACCTGATCGGCCTGTTTCTTGATAGTATCCTTCTAAACTTTTTGGGATATCGTGGTGGATAACGAAACGAACATCGGGTTTGTCTATACCCATACCAAAGGCAATAGTAGCAACAATCACATGTATATCTTCCATCAAAAACTTATCCTGCGTACTGGCTCGGGTAGCGGCATCCAAACCTGCATGATAGGGTAGCGCTTTAATTCCATTTACATTTAATGTTTCCGCCACTTGTTCCACTTTCTTTCTGCTCAAACAATAGATGATACCGCTTTTGTTGGAATGTTTCTTGATAAATTTTACAATCTCTTTCAGCACATTTACTTTTGGCTGAACTTCATAATATAAATTAGGTCGATTGAAAGATGCTTTGTAAACAGTAGCTTCCATCATATCGAGATTTTTCTGAATATCCTGCTGAACTTTTTCGGTTGCTGTAGCTGTAAGGGCAATTACAGGAACATTACCTAATGTTTCGATAATGGGACGTAGTCTTCGGTACTCTGGTCTGAAATCGTGTCCCCATTCAGAAATACAATGCGCCTCATCAATGGCAATAAATGAAACTTCTATTTGTTTCAAAAACTTTACATTTTCTTCTTTGGTCAAAGATTCTGGTGCTACATACAATAATTTCGTTTTTTCAGACTTTATATCTTTTTTAACCGTAGCAATTTCCGTTTTAGTGAGGGATGAGTTTAAGAAATGTGCGATGCCGTCATCCGAATTAAATCCGCGGATGGCATCAACCTGATTTTTCATCAAAGCAATTAATGGAGAAACAATGATGGCTACCCCAGGGCTAATAAGTGCAGGAAGTTGATAACAAAGTGACTTCCCACCACCGGTTGGCATGATCACAAACGTATCTTTGCCATCCAATAGATTTTTAATGATTTTTTCCTGTTCTCCTTTGAATTTATCGTATCCAAAATATTGTTTAAGCTGTTTTTTTAAATCGATCTTTTCCGCTACAAGCATTTTTTTTATATAACTAATTCTTACTCAATTATTTATCAAATAAAATAAATAAATATTTTTGCAAAATAAATATACAACAATTGTATGTGATCACCCAACAAAATTTTGACTAAGTGAAGAAACTACCGGACAAACAGATTATTGCATCAGCTAAAAAGACTTTATTAATTGAATCGGATATGATTCGTGATTTGGCAAAAAGAATTGACAAAGATTTTGTTAATGCGGTACACTCAATATTAAAATCGAAAGGGCGTGTAATAATAACCGGTATCGGTAAAAGCGCTATCATAGGGCAAAAAATAGTTTCAACACTCAACTCAACAGGCACCCCTTCGGTTTTTATGCACGCTGCCGATGCCATACATGGTGATTTAGGAATTATTCAAAAAAGTGATGTTGTAATATGTATTTCCAATAGTGGCAACTCACCTGAAATAAAAGTATTGGTTCCCTATCTCAAATCCGGTAAAAATTTGCTCATTGGAATGTGTGGCAATCTAGATTCATTTTTAGCTAAAGAATCAGACCTCCTGTTGAAAGCAGTGGTTAAAACAGAAGCATGCCCTAACAACTTGGCACCTACCAGCAGTACTACGGCTCAATTGGCTATGGGCGATGCTTTAGCTGTTTGTTTACTAGAACAAAGAGGATTTACGCAAAAAGATTTTGCTAAATATCATCCGGGCGGATCACTCGGTAAAAAACTATACCTGCGCGTAAAAGATCTTTCAAAACTTCATGAATCGCCAATGGTAAAACCCGATTCAAGTATTCAGGAAATTATATACGAGATCTCCTCTAGACGTTTGGGTGCAACAGCCGTGATTGACAAACAGAAACTATTTGGAATTATTACCGATGGAGATCTAAGACGGATGATGGAAAAACACAAAGAATTTAATCATTTGAAAGCCCGTGATATTTTATCTAAAAATCCAATTACAGTAAGCGCAGAAACACTAGCCATTGATGCGTTTAATCTAATGAAGCGTCACAACATCACTCAACTATTGGTTATCAACGGAAATAAATTTGCAGGGTTTGTGCACTTGCACGATTTACTGAAAGAAGGTATTATGTAATTTTGACCTTATGTTTTTCAATAAAAAGAAAGAAGACCCCAATACCGATTTAAATTTTTTAGGACATCTGGAAGCTTTGCGATGGCATTTGGTACGAGTGGCCATTGCTATTTTCCTTTTTGCAACAGCAGCGTTTATCCACTACGATATTTTGTTTGATAAAATATTATTCGGACCGCTCCATACCGATTTTATTACATATCAATGGATGTGCAAACTATCCGAAAATATTGGAATAGACTTATGTGTTGATCAAATAAATTTTTCGGTGATCAATCTCAACATCTCTGGTCAATTCATTATGCATATGAAAGGAGCTTTTATTGCCGGTTTAGTATTATCGTTTCCCTATTTGCTATGGGAAATATGGCGATTTATCAAACCCGCACTGAAAATGAACGAACTCCGTTACACACGTGGTGTAGTGTTTTTTGGATCAATTTTATTTCTGGCAGGAGTCTCCTTTGGTTACTTCATCATCAGTCCGCTGTCTGTTCAATTTCTTGGAAACTATCAGGTAAGTCAAACAGTAGCCAATCAAATCAGTCTAGACTCATACATCTCCACCGTTACCATGCTCACTTTGGCCAGTGGAATTGTTTTCGAAATGCCGATAATCGTTTTCTTTTTATCCAGTATTGGAATGATGACACCTGAGTTTATGAATCAGTATAGAAAACATTCTATGATTGTTATACTCATCATTGCCGCTTTGATTACTCCTTCACCAGATGTTGCCAGTCAAATGCTGGTAGCGCTACCTTTATTTGTATTGTACGAGGTTAGTATTTGGGTGAGTCGTATGGTGGTAAAGAATAAAAGAAAAAAAGAACTGAAGAGTTTATAAATTTGTTGCGGTTCAACCGAAATTATTTTAGCGCATGTCAAAAGACCTCATCAAAGAATTTAACGATTACCGGAGTAAAATGAATGAAAAGATTTTTGAATCGGATAATCTGGTTTTAAAACGCTTATTCAATCTCGACACCAACACTTATTTAAAAGGAGCCTTAGAAGTGAAGACGAAAGAAATGTTAGGTTTAGTTGCGTCTATGGTTTTGCGATGTGATGATTGCATTAAGTATCATGTTGAACAATGCCATAAAAATGGTGTTACAAAAGAAGAAATGTTTGAAGTGTTTTCGATTGCTTGTATTGTTGGAGGAACCATAGTAATTCCTCATCTTAGGAGAGCAGTAGAATTTCTCGAAGCACTGGAAAGCTAATATATGTTAATTAAGGGGGCTATTCGATTTTTATTTTTGATCGTCTTTTTCGCATCGACTGTTTCGCAATCGTATGCACAAAACACTATTATATCTGGTAAAGTAGTTGATGTGCTCACCAATGAACCCATTCCATTTGCCAACATTGCCTTCAAAGGCACTAGTATTGGAACGGTGACTGATATCAATGGTCGATATCAACTGAGCACCGATCAAGCAAGAGATTCGCTAACTGCTTCTTTCGTAGGATATACCAGTGTTACCCTACCGGTTAAAAAAGGTAAAACAAATACCATTAACTTTTTTCTAGAAGTAAATAAGATTCAGTTGGCTGAAGTAAAAATTGTTGCAGGTGAAAATCCGGCTGATATCATTATGCGTAAGGTAATCGACAATAAGGACATCAACCGCAAACAGAATTTTGAAACCTATCAGTACGAATCCTATAATAAAGTAGAGTTCGACTTAACTAATATTACGGAAGAGTTTAAAAACAATAAGTTAATCAAACCCTTTGCTTTTATATTTGATAAAATAGATAGCAGTGAGTCCAATGAAAGACCATTTCTGCCCATTTTTATTAGTGAAACAATGTCGGATGTTTATTACCGACAAAAACCGGAATCGAAACGCGAGTACATTAAAGCCAGTAAAGTATCGGGATTTGAAAACAATTCGGTAACACAATTTTTGGGCGATCTTTATCAAAATGCTGATATCTATCAAAACTATATGGAGCTGTTCCAAAAAAGTTTTGTCAGCCCCATCTCCAATTCAGGCTTTCTTTTTTATCGGTACTACTTGGTGGATAGTGCCATGATTGGAGATTATTGGTGCTACAAGATCAAATTCAAACCCAAACGAAAACAGGAACTTACTTTTATTGGCGATTGCTGGATACACGATAGCACTTTTGCTGTTCGAAAAATAAATATGCGTATTGCCGAAGATGCTAATATCAACTTCGTTCACGATTTAGCCATTGTTCGCGATTATGAACGATTCATCAATACTGCCTGGATGCTTACCAACGAGCAAATTGTAGTCGATTTTAATATCAAAGAGAAAGGCATGAGTTTTATTGGTCGCAAAACCACTTCCTATAAAAAGATAAAACTCAATGAACCGATTGATGAAGAAAAATTCAAACCGATAGAGAACATTGTAGTAGATGACGAAGCCATGCTTAAGGATGATTCGTATTGGAACATAGCCCGACATGATAGTTTGAATCAAAGAGAACAAGACATTTATCATATGGTAGATACCATTCGAAGTTTACCGGCATTTAAAACATACGTGGATATAATCACATTATTCTTTACCGGATATAAGAAATTCGGACCCATAGAATTAGGACCGTATTATACCTTCTTTTCATTCAATCCAATTGAAGGACCTCGATTTCGATTAGGCGGTAGAACTTCAGATGACTTCAGCACTAAGATTGAATTTAATGGTTACCTGGCTTATGGAACAAAAGACGAGAAGTTTAAATATAAAATTGGCACACGCCTGTTCCTTTCTCAAAAACCGCGCACCATATTGAGTTTGCACTATAAAGATGATATTGTTCAATTGGGTCAAAGCGAAAATGCATTTCAAGACGACAACTTTTTAACTTCGATCCTGCGTACCAGTCCACCGGATAAACTGACTCGGATTAAAGAAGTTGAAGTGTATTACGATCACGAGTGGTTTCCGGGTTTAAGCAATCGCGTAACCTTTAATACTTCAGAACAATTTCCATTGGGTTCATTGGATTATTCGTACTACACCAATACGGAACACACTGCGGTTCGGAACAATTTATCGCTAACAGAGATCTCATTGTTCACTCGATTTTGGTATCGCGAAAAATTTGCCTACGGCAAAACCGGAAGAATCAGTTTGGGCAGTAAATATCCACTCGTTCAATTGCGGTATAAATTCAGCTTAGAGAACTTTCTGAATTCAGATTTCACGTATCAACGATTTGATTTTAAGTTGAGCGACAGCTATAAAATAAATCCTATTGGTCAGCTCGATTATACTATCTCAGCAGGAGCTGTTTTTGGCACCGTACCCTTTCCACTGCTCAGCGTGCATAATGGAAATGAATCATATTTCTTCGACTATCTCGCTTTTAACATGATGAACTACTATGAATTCATTTCCGATCGATACACGGAAGCTTCGATCACACATCATTTTGAGGGATTGTTCTTTAACAGAGTTCCATTGTTCAGAAAATTAAAATGGAGAGAAGTCGTACACGGAAGAGCAGCCTTAGGCGAAATGCAGAAATCGAACAAAGACCTATTGGTCGATCAAAACAGCTTTTTCACTTTAGGAAAACCCTATGTAGAAGCAGGTGTGGGCATTGAAAATATTTTGAAAATATTTCGATTGGATTATGTGTGGCGCTTATCGTATTTGAATCATCCTGATATCAGCAGATCAGGTCTTCGATTCAGTTTACAACTCACTTTCTAATTTCTATATCCCAATTCGTTGGGTGAGCATGGTAAATGCTTCTTTCATATTAATGTTCTCTGGCTCAACCATCTTAGTAGAAATATTACCCTGATCGTCTTTATAAAAAACGCTGTAAAACAAAAAAGTCTCACGCGGCACGGTAACATCGTATCGCATTCGACCAAATTTTATGGCAAAAAAAGTAAGCGAATCTCCTTGATGGGGAATGGCAAAATAGCTGCCATCGGCAAACCACTTTACGGTTTGAAGATCATCGCAATCGAAAGCCTGAATATCTTTTTCGTTACGGGCAAAACCAATCCATTGTATAGGCTCTTCATTTTTCAGAAAAGAATATTCGGCCAAATATATACTGTCGTTATTAAATGCGGTGGCACTCCATAGAATTGAATTGAGTATGGTTGGTGTTGAGTTTAAATTATCGTAATTCAATTGATTCTTCTTTAAGGATTGCGAAAACATACGATGTGCTTGAAATTTAAGAGCGAATGTGAAAACCATATATAAACTACTCAACACTACTCCGGCCATCAAAAGCATTTTTCTTGTTTTTGATTCTCTCTTAAAAAACATCATCACAAGAAGAAAAATCAAAAATGGAATGGTGTAAAGTGGATCAATTACCGAAATATTGTTAAACGCAACCTGATAATTGGTAAAGGGCAGCAACAATCTTGTTCCATAGGTAGTGCAACAGTCCAGCAATGCATGACTTACCAAAACAGTGGACCAAAATAAATACCAACGCCTTGAACTGATTTCCGATTTGCTCCATTTTTTACTTAGGTACATCAGCGGGAACGAAACCAACAAATGAACAAAAGCAGAATGACTATAGGCTCTGTGAACTCTAAGCTGCTCAACCGGATCGTCATTAATGAAATTGGACAGTACATCCATATCGGGCAGTGTGCCTCCAATAGCTCCAAGCAATAGCGCTTTATTGCCTAATTTTTTTCCCAATACCATCTCACCAACGGCAGCTCCCAAAACGATTTGTGTTAATGAATCCATATATCCGAGACAAATGTATGTAACTGATCAGATAAATGAATTAAAGGAAAAAATGTTTTAAAAAAGTTTACGTTCTTTGATTCTATGAAACTACGATCGGAACTGCTGGTAAAAAAATATAAAAAAAGGACTGTGGTTGATCAGGTATCAATTGAAGTAAACCGAGGCGAAATTGTTGGATTACTGGGTCCCAATGGCGCAGGTAAAACCACATCTTTTTATATGATTGTTGGATTGGTACGGCCCGATGATGGTAAAATTTTTCTCGATCAGACTGATATTACAGCATTACCGATGTACAAACGTTCGCAGATTGGGATCGGATACCTTGCGCAAGAGGCCAGCGTGTTTCGAAAATTAAGTGTTGAGGACAATATCAAAGCCATTTTAGAAATGACCAAGCTGAGTAAAGAAGATCAGTCGCAAAAGTTGGAATCACTACTCGATGAATTTGGTTTGCAAAAAATTAGAAGCAGCAGAGGTGATGTCTTGAGTGGAGGGGAAAGAAGAAGAACTGAAATAGCCAGGGCTTTGGCAACCGATCCTAAATTTATTCTATTGGATGAGCCTTTTGCCGGAGTTGATCCAATTGCCGTGGAAGACATTCAAAGTATTGTAGCAAAGTTGAAGGAAAAGAATATCGGCATACTCATTACCGATCACAATGTACATGAAACTTTAAGTATAACCGATAGGGCATATTTGCTATATGAGGGAAGAATACTGAAAGCCGGAACGGCTAAGGAGTTGAGTGAAGATGAACAAGTGCGTAAAGTGTATCTAGGGAAAAACTTTGAACTTAGAATATAATTTATTCTGCACTTATTTCTATTTCATAAAATTCCATAATCGGATTGGCAAGCAATTTCTGACAAGCGGTTTCAGCTTGTTCTCTTGCTTTTGCTTCGTCAGCTGCTTCAATTTCAAAAGTAATGTGCTTTCCAATCCTAACATTATCAATCGCATTGAGATTCAAACTTTTCATGCCAGACCCTACGGCTTTACCTTGTGGATCGAGAAGTGATTTATGAGGCATTACTTTTATGTTCGCTACGAATTTCATCATTATTCGGTTTAAAAAATGTGAGCGACAAAAGTACATATAATAACACGGAATATGCTATTCCTTTCCAAAGAAAAACAGCAAGCAGTATAACACAAGCGACTAGAAATAGAATTTGCAAAGAATGTGTCTTCCGATTAAAAGCATCAAACTTCAGTGCAAACATAGGATGCTCTGAAACCATCAAATAGGATCCAACAAATGCAACACCAATTAAGTAAAAGGGATTGAGCAAATACAAATGAAAATACGAAGATGGGTCTTGCTGATACACATAAGAAATTGCAAGGATAAATGCCGCAAAAGCGGGTGTTGGCAATCCGTAGAAAAAATTTGTCTGACGTTTGTCGTTATTGAATTTAGCCAAGCGGTAAGCTGCGGCTAAAACAGTGATAAGTACTACATAATGAACATAGTGAATACCATCACCAAAAATGGCGTTAAAACCAAGAGATTCGGATTGTACCATCATTTGATAGAGCAAAAGTGAAGGCAATAATCCAAAACTTACCACATCCGCCAAGCTGTCTAAATCTTTTCCGATTGCACTTTTAACTTTAAGCATGCGTGCAGCCAAACCATCCAATACATCCATAACTAAGCAAAATGCACTCAACATCATCACCATAGTAATATTGGATTGGAACAAAAAAACTATGGCTATTGATCCTGAGAGTAGATTAAGCAAGGTTAAAAAATTGGGGATATGTTTCTTCATGGGAATAATGCCTGCAAATTAACGTTTAATCTGTAAAACTTTGATCCTCTATTGCCGTTTGCATATCATATTTTAATAATTTTGATCTATTCTGAACCATTTGAGGTTCATACGAGTATAACATTTGATATTGGTTCATGTTTTATAAAATATGTCACTTTTTATTCAACCGAAACGTTTTGCACTTTTAACCTAACCAAAAAATGATAAAAAAAGCGATTCTTTGTTTTTCTCTATTGGCCATCACTTTTTATTCTTACAGTCAGGCCCCAAAATACAGCAATGAGTTTTTAAGCATTGGGGTTGGTGCAAGAGCAATGGGAATGGGCAATGCTCAAACAGCTATCTGCAACGATGCAACTTCTGCATTTTGGAATCCGGCAGGTCTCACTCGAATTGATAGTGACAAACAAATATCATTAATGCATGCCGAATATTTTGCAGGCATTGCAAAGTACGATTATGGAACTTTTGCTGCTCCAATTGATGCTACGCGTACCGTTGCTTTTTCAGTCATTCGTTTTGCTGTTGATGATATCATTGATTCAACAGAGTTGATTGATGCCAATGGAAATATTGACTACGATCGCCTTAAAACATTTTCGGTAGCCGATTATGCCTTCTTAATTTCTTATGCTCAGACAACTAAAAAGGAAGGTTTGAGAGTAGGTGGAAATGCAAAAATAATTCATAGAAAAGCCGGTGACTTTGCTAAGGCTTGGGGATTTGGAATTGATCTAGGAGCACAATATGATAAAGGCAAATGGCAATTTGGTTTGATGGGAAAAGACATTACCGGAACATTCAATGCATGGAGCTTTAATACCGAAGATTTGGAAGAAGTATTTGCACAAACCGGTAACGAGATACCTCAGAATGGTCTTGAAGTTACACTTCCAAAATTAATTGCTTCTGCTGCCTATGTTGGAAAAATAAACGAAAAGTTTGGATGGAAAGCTGTGGCTGACTTAGACATCACTTTTGATGGCAAACGAAATGTACTTGTTAAATCGGATCCCGTTAGTGTGGACCCTCATGCCGGTATTGAAATCGATTATCGAGATTTTATCTTTTTACGTGGAGGTGTAAATAACATTCAAAAAGTTCTGGAGATCGACAACAGTGAAAGTACGGTTTCGCAGCCAAACATTGGCCTTGGAGTAAAGATTAAAAATATAACCTTGGACTACGCACTCACTAATATTGGGAGCGATGTAAAATTATACTCCAATATCTTTTCATTAAAGTGGAATATCTATAAAAAAGAGAAGAATTGATGGGAAGTTTATACTTAAACATGAGCGCCTTTTTAAAACGAAGCATTTGTTTGTCGCTGTTTTGTTTAACGGTTCTATTCGGCAATAAACAACTTGTGGCTCAACCGTATGGAAACGAATGGATTTCTTTTGCCAGCAACAATCCATATTCGCTTCAGCAATATTTTAAAATCAGTGTTTGGAAAAATGGCATCTACCGAATTACTCAAAACGACTTGTTGGCCGCCAATGTTCCGTTGCCTGCTATTGACCCAAGAAGAATTCAAATTTTCCATAAAGGAAAAGAACAGTACATATTTGTTTCCGGTGAGAGCGATGGAGTATTTGATTCAGGTGATTATATAGAATTTTACGGTAAAGCCAATGACGGATGGTTCGACACTCCTTTATATGAGGTAGACACCATGCATGTCAATCGAAGGTTCAGTTTGTTTAACGACACCGCTGCATTTTTTCTAACCTGGAATCCTTTCGCACCAATCTTTGGTAAAAGAATGATTCAGGAAACAGACACTACATTTATTGGCTACACTCCTGCACCATATGTTTACAAAGAAGTAGCCGAACTGTTTACTTCAAAGTACCATAGAGGTTATCAAGATCAAAATGGATTGGCTTCTACCTATTATACCGGTGCAGAAGGTTATTCAGGTGTTGATTTTGTTGTCCCTTCCAATGGTGGAAATCCTACCAGCCAAAATGCAATGCTCAATACACCAAATGTATATACCAATGCCGGCCCCTCTGCCACTATACAAACGGCTGTTCTTGGCGCCAACTTTGATGGAACGTATCACAACTACGAGATTCACCTCAATGGCTCTTCTATAAAATCGGACAACTTTTTAGCCTATGATTATAGGCGACACAACATTGCAATCTCTGCAGGCATGTTGAATAATAACAATAACTCAATTTCGGTGGTTCCTTTACTTGGCGGTCCTGCCAATCGACTTTCTGTTCCATATATTTCATTAATCTATCCACACACCAATTCATTCACGGGCGAAAGTGGAGCCATTCACATCAGTACTGAAAGTGGTTTGGGAAATAAAACCATGCTACAATTCTCTAACTACAACAGTAATAATTCAACCGTTCGATATTATGCCTTTAGTGGCGATACCGTAAGAAGAGTGAGCATAGCTACTTCCAACGGATTGCAAATGTTAGTTCCAACTTGGGGATTTAAAACTGAAGGACTTTTAACAGCCGATGCTTATACGCTTAATAATACCGATTTTAAAATAGCAGCGGTAACCATCGATGCTGGAAATCCTGGTAAGTTTATCAATTATGGGTTTACTGCTAATCAAGGTGACTATTTGATTATTTCGCATAAGCAACTTTGGACCGAAGCGCAACAATACAAGACCTATCGCCAGTCTGTGGCCGGTGGATCTCACACAGTGCTGCTAACGGATGTACAACACTTGTATGATCAATTTGCATATGGCATCAATAAGCATCCATCTTCCATCCGAAACTTTTGCAAATACTTATACGACAAGCAAAGTGACAAACCTGCCAACCTTTTCATTATTGGAAAATCAATCACTTCTTCAAATGCTCGAAGCGGAAGTTCTTTTAATTTAAATCTGATTCCCACGATGGGAGAACCGCCAAGTGATTTAACCTTTACAACTAAGTTTGATCAAAATGGAGATCGTTTTGCTATACCTACAGGTCGTTTGGCAGCAAGAGTGCCGTCAGATGTAAGTTTATATCTAGCGAAGATGCAAGAATATGAAATGCAGCCCGACAGCGCTTGGAAGAAAAACGTTGTTCATTTTTGCGGAGGGAATACTGCTCAGCAAGTAGATCAAATTTGTGGTTACCTTGATGAGTTTGCAGGAATTATTTCCGATACCTGTTTTGGAGCTTCCGTTACAACTTATCGCAAAGCCTCAGCTGATCCTATTTCAAATGTTTCAAATCTTGAATTGAAGCAATTATTAAAAAATGGCGTTTCGCTGATGACCTTTTTTGCTCATGCAGCCGGCAGCACATTCGATATTAGTATAGATGCTCCATCCACCTGGAATAATCAAGGAAAATATCCATTGGTATTGGCCAATAGTTGTTATATAGGTGACATTCATACTCCTCAACTTTTAGCCAGCGAACAGTTTGTATTAAGCCCTGCAAGTGGTTCCATTGGGTTCATAGCGATGCCCAATCAAGGTTATATAGGCGCGCTTTATTTTTATTCTTCTCAGTTTTATAAAAACGTTACTTCATTTGATTACGGTAAAAATATTGGAACAGTAATGCAACATGTAGTCGATACCTTGTACGATTGGTATCCAACAGATTTTTATTTGCGATCGGCAAACCTGGGAATGACGCTTCATGGTGACCCAGCTCTAAAATTGAATTACTTTGACAAACCCGACTTAGCAGTTTCGTCAAATGATGTTTCTTTTACTCCAGTAAATGTAACCACTGCAAACGATACCTTTTCAATTAATATCGCCATTCATAATTATGCTAAAGCCGTTGGCTCTTCTTTTACTCTTGAAATTAAAAGGGTATTTCCGAATGGACAAGACACCACCATACTGGTGCCAGTAAATCCAATTTACAGCATTGATACGGTGCGTGTAACTTTTAACACTGATCTGCAGCGTGGCCCGGGACTAAATACATTTTACATTAATGCCGATAGTTATGATCAGATTGACGAGTTGAATGAACTCAATAATAGAACAGTAGCTTCGCTGCTCATTCAATCCGGAGACATCAATCCTGTTTATCCTTATCAGTACTCGATAGTTCCTCAATCAAACATAACATTGAAGGCCAGTACGGCCAACCCTTTTGCATCTTTGAATACGTATGTGTTTCAATTAGACACCAACGATACTTTTTTGAATCCGATTGCACAGGGAACAATTTCTCAAAGTGGAGGTGTTGTAAAATGGAATATTCCTTTTAGTGTTGACAGTCAAAAAGTGTATTTCTGGCGAGTGGCCGATAATCGTGTATTCACAGATACGATAAATTATAAATGGCACGAAAGTTCATTCATACACATACCCGGAAAGAGTGGATGGTCTCAGGCTCATTTTCATCAATATAAAAACAACAGCTATACCAACATAATTTACAACAAACCGCAACGCGAATTTGAGTTTGTTTCAACTAAAAGTATTTTAACGGTTAAAACGTCTGTCAATTCTTTTCAAGTAAACGAGTTGCCTGAATATTTTATTGATAACGCTCAAATTGATTATGGTGTTTGTAGTGGCAATCCATCCATTCATGTTATTGTTATTGACTCTGTTAATCTTCAACCTTGGGAGATCCGATACATTGATAGTACCAGCGTTCCATACGATACGATCAATCCTACACATTATTGGAACAACTCTAATGATTTGAGATGTTTGAACAGAAACAGACCGGATAAATTTTTTATTTACAATACCAACGACCCAAATCAAATGGCCGGATTGGAAAATATGTTGAACGATATACCGGATGGCAATTATGTAGCACTTTATTCTGTATTTAAACCACAATATTCTCAACTGCCCTCCAGTTTGAAAAGCGCAATGAGTGCAGCAGGTGCAATAAACATTAATTCTATTAGTGACAGTATTGCGTATATATTTTTCTATAAAAAAGGTGACCCATCTACCGCACATGAAGAATTTGGAAGTCCATCACAACCCTATATATCGTTAATCGATTCGATGGGTGGAAACTGGTATAAAGGATTTATTCAATCCGAATTAATTGGTCCTGCGCAAAAATGGAACAGTTTACATTGGAATTATTCCAGCACTGAACCTGCACCTTCCAAGGATAAATTTATTTTACAATTAATGGGTGTTAGAAAAAATGGAATTGCAGATACGCTGATACCTAATCTTGCCACACCTCTATTTGATTTGTACAATATTGATCAACTGATAGATCCTAGCATTTATCCCTATGTTCGATTTAGTGGATATATAGAGGATGATTCATTACGATCACCCGCACAACTTCAGAAATGGCAAGTCATGTTTGATGAAGTTCCTGAATTAGCTGTTAACCCATCATTGTATTTTAAAATCAACAACGATACTCTTGATGAAGGTGATCAAGTTTCTTTTGATGTGGCTATCGAAAATATTGGTTTGATGCCTGCCGATTCGGTATTGGTTGATCAATATGTATATGATCAGAGTTTTAATCGACTCAGTGTAAATTCTCCACGCTATAAGCCACTTCAACCAGGTGATACCCTAGTTACAAATGCTGAATTTAACACTCGATATAGAACCGGGTTGAATTCATTTTGGATTGAGGCCAATCCGAACAACGACCAGGCGGAACAATTCCACTTCAACAATTTCGCCAATGTAAACTTCTTCGTAAACAAAGACATTACCAATCCATTACTGGACGTAACCTTTGATGGGGTTAGAATTTTAAATGGCGACTTGGTTTCTGCCAAACCTCACATTCTAATGCAGCTTCATGATGAAAACAAATTTATTGCTCTGAACGATACCAATAAATGGCGAGTATTCATCTCACATCCATCCGGAACTAAAACCAAACTTAGCTTTGATCAAATTTCGTGTGGAAGTGAAACGAAAGAAGTGATGAAATGGTGCCCGGCTCAACTTCCTAAAAACAGTTTCAAAATAGAGTATCAACCCGATCTTCTCGAAGATGGTTTGTACGAATTGGAAGTAGAGGCCTCAGATGAATCGGATAACTTAAGTGGTAAATCAAACTATAAAGTTCAATTTGAAGTATTAAATAAATCGACTATTACCGATGTAATCAATTACCCTAATCCGTTTTCAACAGCAACCCGATTTGTTTTTACACTTACAGGATCGGAATTGCCCGATTACATGAAAATTCAAATCATAACCGTTACCGGCCGTATAGTGCGTGAAATTACACAATCGGAATTGGGACCTATTCATATAGGAAGAAATATTAGCGAATATGCCTGGGATGGCAAAGATCAGTTTGGCGATCAACTCGCCAATGGATTATATCTCTATCGCGTTGTCACTTCCATTAATGGTTCTGACATTGAGCATAAAGAAACTGAAGCCACTAAGTATTTCAAGAATGGGTTTGGTAAGATGTATCTAATGAGATAATCGATTTACATTTTCCTTCCTTTGGTGGTACAAGATGTACCTCCCCCCAGTCCACCACTAAATGTGCTTAGGTTTACACTATCGGTATTGTAAAAACTTATAGAATAAAACTTATACGGACCTACATAGGTGTCAAAGAAAGAATTCATACTGTCCAACTCAACCGAAACAATATTATCAATAATCAGACGTAAACTATCGGCAGGATCTTTTATCACATCCAAAAAATAAATACTGTCGTAGCTGGTATAGTTTAATCCGGTAATATCGGAGTATTTACAAAGCCTATAACATTCATAAGTACCAGCGAACTGATCCCGAAAATCAGTAGGAGTCACTGTTGTCGTATTACCAGAGTCCAGATCAACATCTTTAGAACATGCAATCAACAAACAGATTATAAATATCAGGCAATAGCGAATCGCTTTCATTAATTAAAATTAAACAATTGAAAAGTAAGAATCAAATGATATTCTCACATAGCAAAGGGATACGCTCTTTGAATTGACATAAAATAGTAGTGTATAATTCATTATGAATTGGTAGATACCTGCCATCAATTTCAAATATGGGAGTCAACTCGCCCATGGTACCTGAGCTAAACATAAAATCAGCATTATACAATTCACTCAGTGAAATATCTTTTTCCATTACTTCAATATCTAAAGAAAAACACAAATCCATCACTGTTTTTCTGGTAATGCCCGGCAAACAATTGGAAGCAAAGGGAGTAAACACCTTATTGTTTTTAATTACAAATATATTAGTGTCATTTAGCTCCGATGCAAATCCGCGTTCGTCTAACATCAATGCAGCATCAGCCCCATAAACATTGGCTTGAATTTTTGCCAGAATATTATTGAGCAAATTATTATGATGAATTTTTGAATCTAAAAACTGAGGGTTGTTCCGTCTTATGGAAGTACTGATAACACTCATTCCTTTCAACTGATCATAAACTAACTTCTTATGCTCTGCCAAAACAATCAAACAGCAACCTTTATCATTGAGTCGTGGATCCATTCCACTGGTATATTTTTCTCCTCTACTCAAAGTTAATCGTATATGTGCATCGTTGTGCATCTTATTGGCATCGATCGTTTCCTTTATTGCATTTCGAATGAATTTTTCATCCGGCACATTAGCAAATGCTAAAGTTTTGGCCGACTCAAACAAACGGTTTAAATGATGCGACAGGCACATAACCTTACCATTGTAAACCCGCAAACCTTCCCAAACCGCATCTCCTCCTTGAACCGTGCTATCAAAAACAGATACTTTTGCTTCATCACGTGCATATAATTTGTCTTTCACGAATATGAGAATGTGATTATTGAGGGCATTATACTTTTGAAGCATGGTTTTCAGTTTTTATAGAATGTTGATATAACGAATCGTAAAAGGGTTTGGCATCGAGATACAATTTTTCTAAATGCCCTTTCAAAACTATTTCTTCTTTTTCTTGGTTCAATTTAAATCCAATGCTGTTGTGTACATTATCATACCAATATTTCGCCCAAATACCATCGTAAGATTTCGGACCACTTTCCCACTTGAGCATCTGTTCACTATGGCTTAGATTTAAAGCTTGACACAGTTTGCTCAACGCTTCGGCAGGATTTTTTAGAATTTGACTTGAATCTATGACCACAACTGATTGCTTATGGCTAATCAAGAAATTAAACTGCTCTTTTTGAATTTTAACTCCGATATCAAATAAGGTTGGATTTTCAATGACTTTCGAAAATGAAAAAATCATTTCCTTAGGATCACGTAGCAAAATAATATTTCTAAAATTTAACAACCGATCAAAATATTTCTCCGGTATATGATGTGACATGTTTTTAACAAACAAATGATGGTTACTATTGTGCGCTTCCTCAACCAATTGAAACACGCTTTCATAATCGCACTCCATATGATTCATAATCTCATCGCGTCCGGGATGCACTGCCCCACTTTCCTTCAAATAGCATCCATAAAAAGGTTCATCCGTTACCATCATATCTGATCGTGATGCAAAAGAGTACATGAAAGCGGTTGAGATATTCCTTGGACTGGAAAGAAGATTGATAATCATTTGACAAATATTGTTTCTTTCTCGACTTATGTTTGAATTGAAAAGTATATTTGTTACAGAGAAAATGCAAACTATTTTTAGAAATCCTTTTATTCTTTCCATTTCATCCGCCATTTTACTCTGGTGTTCTTGGCCGGTTGATGGATGGATTTGGCTTGTTTTCATAGCCTTTGTTCCACTACTCTATCTTGAAAACGCCCTACTAAAAGCTAACTGTATATCCTATAAAGTATTTATTTGGAGCTACCTTACTTTTCTGTTATGGAATGTTTTGTGCACCTGGTGGATAAAAAATGCTTCATTGGGTGGTGCTGCGATGGCCATTTTTGCCAATGCTCTAGTCATGTCTTTGTTTTTTCAATTCTATCATCACCTGCGAAAGAATTATCGGGCAAGTCTTTTCATGTTCATTCCCATTTGGTTGAGTTTTGAGTATTTACACTTTCATTGGGACTTGGCCTGGCCTTGGTTGAGCCTTGGAAATGTTTTTGCCAATCACATTTATTGGATTCAGTGGTATGAATTCACAGGAATGGAAGGAGGTACTTTATGGATTCTTCTCGTTAATGTAATGGTGTGCAAGTTTCTCAATCACTCAATCCAAAATTCAACGTTTACTTACAGACCTATCATTAGAATTATATTATACGTGCTGATACCTATTCTTATATCCTACTATTTGTTTCATAACTATAAAGAGGTTGAAAATCCTATTGAGATTGTCATCGTTCAACCCAATATTGATCCTTACAATGAAAAGTTTGGGGCTATGAGTTCAAGAGATCAAGTGGATAGTTTTATACATTTAGCTGAAGAAAAAATAAGCAATAAAACTACCTTAGTCATAGGTCCTGAGACAGCTTTACCTTGGTCTATTTGGCAGCATGAGCTAGAGGAACATCCTGATGTATTGTTGCTTAAAGAGTTTTTAAATAAACATCCTCATATAAGTATATTGATTGGGGCAAGTACAAACAAAATATATTTTCCGGAGGACCAAAAATCGAAAACCGCCAGAAAATTAAGAGATGAAAATTTGTATTACGATTCATACAACTCTGCATTGTTGCTTCAATATCAAAAGCCAATACAGGTGTATCATAAATCGCGTTTGGTGCCCGGAGTAGAAAAAATGCCCTTCCCTGCTCTACTTGGTTTTTTAGAAAATTATGCCTTAGACATGGGTGGTACTTCTGGAAGTTTAGGGACTGAAAAAGAGCCGAAAGCATTTCAAGTCAACCCAGAATTAAAAGCTGTCCCTGCCATTTGTTATGAATCTGTTTTCGGTGATTATATCGCATCTTTTGTATTGAATCATTGTGGATTAATTTGTGTAATTACCAATGACGGTTGGTGGGGCGATACACCCGGGTATAAGCAACATCTGAGTTATGCCCGACTAAGAGCCATAGAAAACCGAAGAGCAATTGCTAGATCAGCTAATACCGGTATTTCCGCTTTTATCAATCAGAAAGGAGAGATTATACAATCCACCCAATGGTGGGAAAAATCGGTACTTAAATCAGATGTCAATATTAATGAGGAGCTCACTTTCTATGTCAGACATCCTGCTTTAATCTACAAACTTGCTGTTCTGTTCTTAGTTTCCTCCTATTTCTTTTTGTTGTTTAAAGGGAAAAAACTCGTTCATAAAAATTAAATTTGTCTCTGAAAAATTGAAATCTAAAAAAAATGTTTGATGTTATTGTAATTGGATCGGGACCTGGAGGATATGTAGCTGCTATCCGCTGTGCACAATTGGGATTAAAAACTGCAATTGTTGAGCGCTATGGAATTCCGGGGGGGACTTGTTTAAATGTGGGTTGTATTCCTTCTAAAGCCCTACTCAATTCCAGTGAGCATTATTACAATCTGAAGAATACCTTTAAAGAACATGGGATTAAGGCAAGTGGAATATCGGTCGATCTAAAAAAGATGATCGCTAGAAAAGATGCAGTGATTAAGCAAACTACGGAAGGCATTAATTATCTATTCAAAAAAAATAAAATTGAATTTATTAATGGACATGCTTCTTTCGTAGATCGAAAAACAATAGAAGTTACTCAGAACAAAAAGAAAAATAAATTTCAGGCGACCAACTTTATCATTGCTACAGGATCAAAACCTTCAAGCATTCCTGGAGTAACTATTGATAAAAAAAGAGTAATTACATCAACTGAATTACTTTCCATAAAAGAAATTCCAAAACATTTATTGATTATTGGTGCTGGAGTAATCGGTTTGGAACTGGGAAGCGTTTATGCCCGTCTTGGGTCAAAAGTAAGTATAGTTGAATATACTCCATCCATACTTAGTACAATGGATGCTTCACTGGGAAAGGAATTACAAAAGTCTTTGGAAAAAATTGGATTTACGTTCTACCTTAACCACAAAGTAGTTTCGGTTAAGTCCGGTGTGAATAAATGCACACTTAAAGCGGAGAATGCTGCAAAGAAATCAATTTCTTTAGAAGGAGATTATTGTTTAGTAGCTACTGGCCGAAAAGCGTATACCGATCAATTGGGATTGGAAAATATTGGAGTAAAAACTTTACCCAATGGAAAGATCGAATGTTCACAGAACTTAAAAACAGAATGTGACAATGTTTTTGCAATAGGAGATGTAATAGATGGCCCTATGCTTGCACACAAAGCGGAAGAAGAAGGTATTTATGTAGCGGAAATGATTGCAGGTAAGAAGGGACATCTAAATTATCATACCATTCCCGGAGTAGTTTATACATGGCCTGAAGTTGCATCGACTGGATTTACGGAAGATGAGCTGAAAAAAGAAAACATTCCATTTAAAACCGGATCGTTTCCATTTAAAGCAAGTGGCAGAGCAAGAGCAAGTATGGATACCGAAGGATTTGTTCGGGTATATGCTCATGCACAAAGTGATGTATTACTTGGAGTGCACATTATAGGCGCTCGTGCTGCTGATCTTATCGCTGAAGCTGTATTAGCTTTAGAACAAAATTGTACTGCTCATAAAATCGGAACAATGTGCCATCCTCATCCTACTTATAGTGAAGCCCTAAAAGAGGCTTGTTTGGCTTCCACCGCAAACCGTGCAATTCATATTTAATCATGACTGACAAGTACATACATGGAACCCATGTCGATGAACAAGAACGACTCGAGAAATTAAATACTTTAACCAATAATGCTTTCAAGAGTTTTATTGAAATTCCTAAAACAGGATCGGTTCTAGAAATTGGTAGTGGAATAGGATTGTTGGCAAAAGAACTATCGGTTGAAAACCCTAATGTGGAGTTTAAAGGAATTGAATTTTCAAATGATCAATTAGTTAAAGCACGCGCATTAGAAACAGGTAGATTAAAGTTTATTCAAGGCGATGCCCATCATCTTCCATTTGATTCAGATCAGTTTGACGTATGTTATGGACGATATATTTTAGAACATGTTCATTCTCCTTCGGTAGTACTAATCGAAATGCATAGAGTTTTAAAAACTGGAGGTACTATCTTTTTGCAAGAGAATAACATTTTTGCAAATGTGTTTTTCCCTACCTGCCCAGCATTTGATAAGGTTTGGAATCAATTTGCTAAGCTCCAAGAGTATTTAGGAGGTGATGCATTAATCGGGAAAAAACTTTTCTCCTATTTACAAGAAGCCGGATTTTCGAAAATAGAACTAAGTGTAGCGAACGAAGTGCATTGGTATGGTTCACCGATGTACGAAACCTGGATACGGAATTTGATTGGTAATATAAAAGGAGCTGAAGAGTTAATGTCGCAGCATGGTTATAGCAGTATAGACGAAATAAACCGTTCGGTTAAAGAGCTTGAAGAACTGATTCAAAACAAATCAGGATCCTGTTATTTTTATTGGAATAGAGCTCGTGCCATAAAAGTGTAATTTTTAAATAGCAATATGACAAGTATCACATAAATACACACTATATTTTCCAATATTTGCGTACGCATGAAAAAGTTTATAGTCTTATTTTTTGCTATTGTTTTGGTACTGTTCAGTTGGCAGAATCTTCTGACTTATGGTGCCTTTATAATTAAGTCAGATTTTATTGCAGATGTGATATGTATAAATAGAGATACCGAAAAAGCGAAGAGCTGTCACGGCAAATGCTACCTGAAGTTAAAGTTTGAAGAAAACAATACCACAAATGAAACATCGCTGATTGTATATAATTCGTTTGAATTGATTTATCTACCTACGGAAAACGATAATACTTTCGTAATAGAGGAAAAAGATGATATTAAATTCTCTGATTATACTATACAAATTACTCAAGGCATTTCTGATAAATTGTTTGTCCCTCCCGAAATTTAGTTTTCATTTTATTTCGCACTATTTTATTCTTTCATACACAAATTATGTGTATCGTTTTAATTATTAATTAAATTTTATAAAAAATGAAAACTTCTCGATTATATTTATTCACTATTCTTACAGTCACTTTAGCTCTTTCCATCAGTTCATGTAAAAAAAACAATGAAGATGATGAACACAGTCATACAACTTCAAACGGATCATTAAAACTAAAATTTGACCATTCGGTAAATGGAACAGCTTTGGTTCTTAATTCATCCAATTATATCAATCAAAATAATGACACCTTTAATGTTTCACTCATCAAGTACTACATTTCCAATATCTTGCTGACTAAAACCGATAATTCTGTTGTGACATTACCGGCAAGTTATCATCTGATTTCTTCTGAATCAGGTATCAGTAGTGACTTTACATTAAGTTCTGTTCCATCAGGAAACTATAAAAAGATATCATTCTTACTTGGTGTAGATAGTACTCGAAATGTTTCAGGAGCTCAAAGCGGAGCACTCGATCCTGCAAATGGAATGTTCTGGAGTTGGAGTTCGGGATATATTTTCTATAAACTAGAAGGAAAGTCGCCTCAATCGATGGAAGCAAATAATGCAATTACATATCATATAGGAGGCTTTGCAGGTGCAAATTCAGCACTTAGAACTATTGAAGTTGATTTCGGAGCTCAAACATTAACTGTTCCTGCTCACAGACATACACCTTTGGTTCAATTTAATGTTCATGTGGAAGAAATCTTTAAAACGCCAACTCAAATTAGTATCAGCACATTGCCTAAAGTAGTTATGCCCGGAGCAAATGCGTTTACGTTATCGACCAACTTCTCCGATATGTTTACCATTGGAACCATTATAAATTGACTTTTTTGTTAAGCAAAAAAAAGCCATCCTTTTTGGATGGCTTTTTAACTAGACTCATTTTCACAACTTGACAAATGTTTTTGTCGATAATCCTTTTTGAGTTTGTATCCGAATGATATAAACACCCTTCTCAAAAGAACTGATATCAATTTCTTTTTTAAGTGTATGGATATCAAGAGTGTTTTTAAATACCAACCGTCCTTGAAGATCATTTATTTCAAATCCGGAATTTTCACCTATTGATTCAACAAAATGTATGCTTAATCGATCTTTTGCTGGGTTTGGTGTTATACTCCATTTCAATCCCAGTACATCTTCAACCGATGCCTGTGGATCTACCGTTAACACGCCTCCAAGTGCATTTACAGGAAACTCATTGCCTACATTATCAATTAAACGGATATTGCTGATATAAAAATTATTTGCAACAATACTATTAATAGAAGGTTCTACTATAAAGTTAAAATCCAAAATAGAACCTGTACCGCTAACATTTTGTTGATTGGTACGCACCAACCCAATTTCATATTGCCCACTTGAACTTGCAATATTTCTAAACATATCTGAAGATGATAGAAGCCATGAATTGCTTTGATTAAAATTCAACAATCCATTTTGCACTAAAGAAGCATCAAAGTTTAAGGTGAAGGCAATGCCATAAACATCGTTAACCGATCCGCTTACATTACTTAAGTCAAAGCTTGCCGTCATGTACTGCCCGGGTGCAGCTAGACTATTGGAAAAACTAACGGCAAGATCGTGACCATTAACAGCCGTAATAGGCGTTTGATCACCTATTCGTGCATGTGTAGAACCATAATTTGTCGAAACAGCTATATAATCCAAACTATCAATTACTCCATTTCCATCACAGTCAACATGCTTATAGTCGATGCTGCTGGCTAATGTCTGACCCCAAGGTACTGAAGCTTGAGCAACCCAACTTATACTTGCTCCTGTTCGCATTGGTCCAGTAGCACCATAGGCTATACCGATAGGCAGTATATCATACATATTGGCAACCAAATCACTATTTGCATCTCCGGGCCAAACATCATTGGTGATGCATTGGTTAACATAAATCTTATACATTCTAGTTCTAACCGCATTGATAGGACATGCATTATCGCGTGTACGAACAAACAATAAGTGAGCAAACGAACTAATACTGCTCGAATCGGTTATTATTTGAACCGCGACAGCTTCATTTTGAGCAGGCCCTGACGAAGTAACGGTATAAGGTAAAGTGGCTAGGCTGTGCGCTTCAATAGATGTTGAGTCAGCAAGATCCGGGTCGCTGCTTTGTAAAGTAAAATTCAATGTATCACCTGCACAAGCAATCAAAGTATAATTGCTTGTCGAATTGATTCCAGACATATCGGGAACTTGATTATTCGTATTAACCACTATGATTTGGAAATCGTGATCAGAACTTGCAATTAATACTCCATTGCGGTATTCGTAAACTCTGTAGCGAACCACATAGGAACCTAATGTTGTTGGGCTAACTGTTATTTCACCCGTCTGCGGATCTAGTGTCATTGCCGGTGCGGACGGAATTGGTTGAGTATATAAAAAACCGGGTAGATAGGCTAAACTGTCAATACTTTGCATTCCACAAGAACTACTTGTTGAAGAAAGTGCCGGCATTAGCTCTACATGCAAACTATCTCCATCAGGGTCATGCAGGGCATGATTAATAACATGAGTTTGATTTTGACCAATAATTAATACAGGTTCATCAGTATACAGAACAGAATTATTGAACGGAGTTATACTATTATTTAAGTAAGATACCGTAAACATGCTTTGACTTCCGGGATTTACCAGGTTGCTTATTGCATTATTTCTGCAACATTCAAACCATGAAATCATCCAATCAGAAACGTTCATCGGCAAAGTAACAGTATCAGAGTATACATGCTTTTCAATTCCAAGTACTTGTCCTCCATTACATGTGCTGGAGAGAAGACCGCAGTTTAAAGACAAATTTGATTGTTGAACTAAAGGCAAAGAACTAGTAAAGTTTGTGCCTGCACTTTGAGAATAAAAACATAATGTAACACCTTGCGGAGCAGAAATCCCTGAACAATCACGATATAAGCTTAATGTAAAAATGTAATCATTTCCACCGACTGATCGGTAGTTTATAGCTGTTCCAATAATGTGAGTAGAGAATATAGGATTCGAGAAAGTGCAAATAAATAGTGAAATAAGAAGAATTATTTTCTTCATCATGGTTGAGATAGAGTTAGTTAATAGTATAGATGCATTAATATATCAAAAAGTTGCATGCGCCAAAATTAAACTATAAAATCTTCTAAAACGCGCAAAAAATCAACTGGGTTCTCGGCATGAACCCAATGACCTGCATCTTTTATTGGTACAATACGAAAATCGTTAAAGCTTTTCGAAATAGTTAAATGATCTTTATTGCTTATATAATCCGACTTTGATCCGGCAATAAATAATGTAGGCATCATCAAAGGTGTCTGAGGGTTAAATGCTTCACCTACCTCTTCAATCTGATTTCGAATAGCCACTAAGTTAAACCTCCAGGCCAATTCATCTTTATCTTTCCAATAAAGTCCTTTCATTAAAAATTGTCTGGTTGACCAATCATTTATATAAGGTTCAAGCACATTTTCCACTTCCTTTCTGGTAGTTTGCTTTCTAAAATCAACTTTCAGCAAAGCATCAATAATGGTACTATGTGTTACCGGATAATGTTTAGGTGATTTATCTACCAAGACCAACTTAGTGATCAAATCAGGAATTTTACTCGCTACAAACATGGCCGCTTTTGCACCCATACTATGACCTAGAAGAATTACACCATTAAGTTTTTGTTGCTCGATGAATGCACAAACATCATCACTCATTACATCGTAATTATGCAAATCGGTATGAGGTGAATGGCCATGGTTTCTTAAGTCAAGGTTGAATACCTGAAACCCCCAATCGGAAATTTTACTTGCTATTGAGTTCCAATTATCCAATGAACCAAACAACCCGTGCAGAATGAGGAGTGGCTTTCCTACTCCATATATTTTATAATTTAATGAGACACTATTTTTCATTTGATAAAAATATTCAAAGAATATAAACCGATACATCAATTCACTTAACTATTTTTGTGCTCTCTATGAATTCAGAAAAAATAATCATCCGAAAAACGCTCATCCATGATATTGAGGCCATATTAGGATTGATAAAAGAGCTAGCCTTATTTGAAAAAGCTCCGGAACAAGTTAGTAATACGGTCGAACAAATGACCAAAGAAGGATTTGGTAAGGAGCCAGCATTTGAATCAATTGTGGCAGAATGCAATGGACAAATAGTAGGCATGGCAATCTTCTTTATCAAATACTCAACATGGAAAGGTAAAGGAGTCTATCTTGATGATATATATGTTAAAGAATCTGAACGAAGAAAAGGAATTGGCAAAATGTTGTTTGATGAGGTGATTCGTATAGCTGCAAATAAAGAAGCACATCAGTTGCATTGGCAGGTATTGGATTGGAATAGGCCTGCTATTGAGTTTTACAAAAAATACAATGCCGAATTGGATTCAGAATGGATAAACTGTAAACTGAATAGGGAACAGATTTTAAAACTCAGCCAATCATGAAGGTATTTAAGTTTGGCGGAGCATCCGTAAAAGATGCAGACGCAGTTCGTAACATTGAAAGCATTCTAAAATTATATAAAGACGAGCCTTTATTGGTAGTGATTTCTGCTATGGGGAAAACAACCAACGCATTGGAAAAAGTAGTCAAATCTTTATACACACAAGAAGGCAATCCGATAGATTATTTATCAGAAGTAAAAGAGTTTCATAAAGATATTATGGATAAACTTTTTTCAAATCCTGATAATGAAGTATACGATCAAATCAACAATTACTTTACTGAAATTGAGTGGGTGCTCGAAGATGACACTTCAAAAGGATATGATTTTATTTATGATCAGATTGTTTGTTTTGGAGAGCTAATAAGCACACGCATCATTCAGTCCTATTTGAAACAACAGGGTGCAAACATTTCTTTTTTAGATGCCAGAGATTGTGTTATTACTGATAATTCTTTTCGTCAGGCTAAAATCAATTGGGCAGTTACATCAAAAAAAATCAATGATAAAGTCCCTGCTATGTTGTCGGAAAAATCCAGCATCATCATTACGCAAGGCTTTATCGGATCTACCAGCGAGAATTTCAATATCACTTTAGGACGAGAAGGTTCTGACTATAGTGCCAGCATTTTTGCTTATTCTTTAGAAGCTGAAGGAGTTTATATATGGAAAGATGTACCTGGAGTGTTGAATGCTGACCCAAAATTTTTTGAGGATGCACAACCATTGGAATCGTTGAATTCCAGAGATGCTATTGAATTAGCCTACTTTGGTGCTTCGGTCATTCATCCAAAAACAATACAACCTTTAGAAAATAAAAATATTCCTTTGTATGTAAAGTCTTTTATGAAACCCGACTTAAAGGGTACCATTATTTCAAATACCGTGCAAACCAAACCATTGATTCCATGTTTTATTTTCAAAAAGAATCAAGTGCTGATTAGTATTTCTTCGAACGATTTCACTTTTATTGCGGAAGACAATTTAAGAGATATCTTTTCCATATTCAGTGAGCATGCTGTACGAATGAATGTGATGCAGAACTCGGCAATCAGCTTCTCAGTCTGTATTGATGAAGACAAGATAAAACTCCCTTTGCTCATTGATAGTTTACAACAAAAGTACTTAGTCTTGTATAACGATAAACTTGAATTATATACGATTCGACATTATTTCCAATCTACTATTGATGACCTCACACAAAACAGAGAAATATTGTTAGAGCAAAGAAGTAGAAACACCGTTCAATTGTTAATGAAGTCGGAATAAATACTGGAATGACAAACGAATTAAATATAAAAACCAATACATGGGTGATTGCTTGGCTTTTTACAGGATGTCTTTTGGTTTTTCTAATGGTATTTGTCGGGGGAATTACCCGTTTAACAGGATCTGGTTTGAGTATAACCAAATGGGATTTAATAACCGGAACCGTGCCTCCTTTGAATGAAACAGATTGGAATCAACAATTTGATTTGTATAAACAGTCGCCCCAATATCAAAAAACAAACTACCATTTCACCTTAGAAGATTTCAAACAAATATATTGGTGGGAATACATTCATAGATTGATTGGTCGCAGCATTGGAATTATTTTTCTGATCCCTTTTTTGTTTTTCTATTTTAAAAAGATGCTCCATGCAAAGCTGGTTAAACAGCTACTATTTGTTTTTGCTTTAGGAGCATTGCAAGGTCTTGCCGGATGGCTCATGGTTGCCAGTGGTCTGATCGACAATCCTAGAGTAAGTCATTACCGATTGGCAATTCATCTTATGCTTGCCTTTATTACTTGCGCCTATATTTTTCACATCGCCTTACAAGAAACTTATTCGCAACAAAAAATTAAAAACGATCCATCTCTTAATCGAAAAAGACAATGGGCAGTTATCAGTTTTGTAGTTGTTTTCATTCAAATTGTATTTGGTGCTTTTGTTGCCGGTTTAAAAGCAGGCTATATATACAATACCTGGCCAATGATGGGCGAAGAATGGATCGCTGCTGCGGTTACAGCCGGGTACAAGAATTATGGACTTATGGCATTTTTTGATTTGCCTTCCAATGTTCAATTTGTTCACCGTACCTTAGCCTTTGTATCATTAATCAGCATTAGCGTTTTGTTTTCCAATCTTCAAAAATCGTCCGATCAAAAATTAAAAACAGCTTCCCATTTTCTATTATGGATCACCATTATTCAAATTATTGCTGGCATATTAACATTACTCTATTCTGTACCGGTTTGGTTGGGCATTGCACATCAAGCCATTGCATTTTTATTATTTATGGCCTTGATTTTTATTTTACATCGTCTGTATATTAATCATAGCAAATCCATTACGTAGATGAGAAAAAAATCAAATATTAAACGTTATTTAATTGTTGGAATAATTTCCATCGCGTTGTTACTTTTTATTTTTAAGGACTTACTTATACCAACGAGTGGCCCTTCATCGAACAATAATACTGGCAATCAAGCTAACGTTGAATCTGAAGGACCTGCATTCCGATACGATGGAGATTTAGAATTTTTAAAAGCCGACACTTCCTTTAAGAAGATTAAAATTGAAATTGTTGAGAATTATCAAGATCGCGCACAAGGGTTGATGTACAGAAAACACATGAACGAAGATGAAGGTATGTTATTCATTTTCGAAGTGAGCGAACTACAATCTTTTTGGATGAAAAACACCTATATCTCACTGGACATTATTTATGTTGATGCCAATTTGAATATAGTTACCATGCAGAAATACACTACACCCTTTTCAGAAAATCCGGTGCCTTCTACCAAGGCTGCGCTCTATGTGGTTGAAGTTATTGCTGGCTTTTGCGATAAATACGGATTAGACGAAGGTGATAAAATTAAATTCAAGCGTCTATCGTAACAAAGGCATTTCGTACATTTAGCCTTCTAATCATGTACTATGCGAACTTTTATTGTTTTCCTTTTTATATTTTTTTCTGCTTCTCAAGTTTTCGCACAACGAGAGTTTGAAATGAAAGATGGAGATAAAACCATCACGATGAAACAATATGTTTTCTGCATGTTGATGAAAGGAGAAAATCGAACACAAGACTCCTTACAAAGTGCTGCAATTCAGAAAGGTCATTTGGCTTATATGGATAGTTTGGCAAATCTTGACATCATTCATATTGCCGGACCATTTGGTGAAGATATGAATCAAAGAGGTATTGTGATTTATAATGTTGCGTCAAAAGAAGAAGCCATTGCACTAAGCAAACTTGATCCTGCTATAGCCACCGGTCGACTTAAAGCAGAGTTTTATTTGTGGTGGTCGGCTAAAGGAAGCACATTAAAATAATGAACATGCGAAATTGCTACGTTTTAATTCTATTGCTTGGGATTAATTTTTCGTGTAATCCATCCAATTCTAATCTACCCGCAGTAGCCTTTCTGGATTTCATCGAAGATCCAACTGTTCAATTGGCACGCAAAGGTTTTTTTGAAGCGCTCGATCAAAATGGATTCAGTGAAGAAGAAAATACCATACGCGTTTACTATGCCAATGCCCATGGCGATATTCCAACATTAGGGCAATCGTGCGATTACTTGCTCAGCCAGAAGCCTGATTTGTTAGCGACTAATGTCACTCTATCCACCATAACCGCGGTGAATAAAACAGGTAAAGTGCCAATATTTATGATGGTTTCACCTCGACCCGATATTGCCGGATTGAGTAGTGTAGACAACACATATCCTCCCAATCTATTCGGAGTGTATGAAACACTTGAATACATTGACTCTTCAGTGATGATCATTAAAACAATTCACTCACAGTTGAAAACAATGGGTACCTTATACAACCAAGCAGAACCCCAATCTAGAATAGCATTGGAGAGACTTGAGCAGCAGGCACAAAAAGAAGGAATACAAATCATTCCGATGCCGGTGAGTAATTCTAGTGAAACTCAGTTAGTCGTTCAGTCATTACTCCAACAAAAGCCAGATGCATTTTTTGCATTGCCCGACAATGTAATCTTCGCTTCCTTTGAGAGTATTGTTCAAGAATGCAGAAAACAAAAAATACCAATATTTACCAGCGAAGCAGGTCTTGTAGAAAGAGGAGCTATTGCTTCCTATGGAGCCGATTTTTATGAATGGGGCTTTCAATCCGGATTACAAGCTGCTCAATATTTAAAAGAAAAACATACCCGTAATCTGAAGCCGGAGTTGGTTAAAATCAGAAAATTGAAAATGAATAAAGTCTTGTGCAAAGAGTACAATCTAATTTGCAATTAACATGGACTTGTTTTACTCAGCATTGTTGCTCGGTCTTTGTTATTTTCCTTTGGGAGTTGGAATATACATTACGCTGCGCATCTTTAATATTCCCGACATAACAACAGACGGTTCGTTTACTAGTGGAGCAGCCATCATTGGCATTTGTTTGATCAATAATGTGCACCCTATGGTAGCACTGATACTTTGTTTGACAGGAGGTTGCATTGCAGGATTTTTCACGGGTTTTATTTACACTAAGTTAAAAGTAAACCCTTTACTAGCCGGTATTTTAGTAATGACAGCCCTGTATTCCATCAATCTCATGATCATGGGTCAAAGTAATATCCCTTTGCTCAATACTAATACCTTGTTCAGTTCGAACTGGTCAGAAGAAATCATTCTGTTACTATTTACTTTTCTACTGTTGCTATTGATGTATTATTTCTTACGAACCGATTATGGCTTGTGCATCAGAGCCGCTGGTAATAACGAGAACATGGTTAAACAGTTGGGTACAAATATCCACCGTATAAAAATCCTCGGACTAGTGATTGCAAATGCATGTACCGCTCTTTCAGGATTCTTGGTGGCACAATACCAAGGCTTTAGCGATATCAATATGGGAATTGGTATAGTTATTTCCGGATTAGCCAGCGTAATGATTGGAGAAAAGTTTTCGAACAAAATAAAAAGCAACCCTATATTATTTGCGCTGCTTTTTGTTTTAGTAGGAAGTATTTTGTTTCGCGAATCTTTAGCAGCTGTTTTGTTTATGGGGTTAAATCCGATTTACTTAAAACTCATTACTGCTCTTATAGTATTGGCAATCGTTGGCATATCGTTCAACAAAAAGAAATTATTCCAATGATCAATATAAATGATATTCATTTCTCTTATCAAGCTGAAACGGAGTATTCATTTCAACTTACCAATTGCAAGCTTCAGGTGAATCAGGGTGATCATATTGTCTTGTTGGGCGCCAATGGATCCGGTAAAAGTACTTTGTTAAAATTGATCTGTGGAATGCTAGAAGCAAACAAAGGCACTATCATCATTAACAATAAATTATTAAAGCAATACAGCGATCTTGAAAAATCAAAATTGATCTCCATTATAAATCAAAATCCTGAGTCCGGCACTGCCTCCGACCTAACTCTGGCTGAAAACATGCGTCTGGCTTATTTACGAGGATCTACCAAATCAATACGAATTCGCTTGGATGCAAAGTTTAAAGAAAAGGCTAAGAAACATTTGGAAATTCTTAAAATGGGCCTTGAGAATAAAATAGAACTAAAGGCAAAGGAACTATCTGGTGGTCAGCGACAAGCTTTAACGTTGGCGATGGCAACATTCAATGAATTTAGTATTTTGGTTCTTGATGAGCCTACAGCGGCTCTTGATCCTAAGAGTGCAAATCAAGTGAACCAATACATAAAACATATCATGAAAAATAAGGGCATTTGTTCCGTGATGGTAACACACAACCTGAACGATGCCGTATTGATGGGAAACAGAATCATCTATATGGATCGTGGTGTAATTATCAAAGATTTGAGTGGACTTGCGAAAGAATCCTTGTCATCCAACGACCTTTTTTCCTGGTTCAAATCCTAAAACATAATGCTTTTAGCAATGTTACGTTAATGCTACATCTGAAAAATGATTTGTGTATTTTGCATCGCTTATATTCTGAACTATATGAAAAAGAAATGTATCCCATTATTCCTTTCGTTCGTATTGATGATCTTCGGATTTCAAACCAATGCTCAGTTACTCGAACCGGTTAAATGGACATACTCTGTAGAGCAAAGCAGTCCTTCTGAAGCTACATTAATTCTCACTGCTAGTATTGACAATAAATTTCATCTATACAGTCAATACATAAATGGTGATGGCCCTTTGCCAACCATCTTTACTTTTAATCGTTCACCTGATTACGAATTAGTAGGAAAAACCTCCGAACCAAATGCAAAGGAAGAATATGAGCCTGTCTTCGAGATGAATCTAAAGGTGTTTGATAAAAAGGCTGTATTCAAACAAAAAATCAGAATAAAAAATAAGAACCCATTTAGGATAAGCGGCAACGTTAGTTACATGACTTGTGATGATACACAATGTTTATTGGGAGAAGATGAATTTGAATTCACACTTCATAAGGATGTGAAAACGAAAACCAGCGTTGAGCCGGATAAAAATCCTTCCACCAACATTAAGGAAAATTCAACAACTGCATCTACCAAAAATGCTGAAATCGAACCTCAAAAAGATTCAATTGTTTCTGATGACAGCAGTAGTGTTGAAACAAACCTAAGCCAAGCTCCTCAAAGTACTAACATAACTTTTGATGATGAATGTGGATCCGGCACCGAATCTGCCGAACATACCGGTAGTTTGTGGGGAATTTTCTTAGGAGGATTATTAGGAGGGTTGTTAGCCTTGCTTACACCTTGTGTATTCCCAATGATACCAATGACAGTGAGCTTTTTTACAAAACACAGTACCACTAGAAGCAAAGGAGTATTTAATGCCTGGGTTTATGCGCTATCGATTATTTTGATCTATGTGACTTTGGGCTTACTTATTACTGTTTCATTCGGATCGGATGCACTCAATGCAATGGCGAGCAATTCATTCTTCAATCTATTGTTTTTTGTAATCTTTTTAGTCTTTGCCTTTTCATTCTTTGGAGCGTTCGAAATTACTTTACCTTCCAAATGGATTAATAAAGCAGATCAAGCTTCCGAAAAAGGTGGAATGCTTGGATTATTCTTTATGGCATTTACCCTATCGCTCGTTTCATTTTCCTGCACCGGTCCTATTATTGGAACTTTGTTGGTTGAAGCAGCTCATGGCCGTTCTTATCTAGGGCCTGTGATTGGAATGACCGGGTTTGCTACTGCATTGGCTCTTCCTTTTGGATTGTTTGCCGCATTTCCAAGTTGGTTGCATTCATTACCCAAATCAGGTGGTTGGCTCAACAGTGTCAAAGTATGTTTAGGATTTATTGAGTTGGCTTTGGCTCTAAAGTTTCTCTCCAATGTTGACTTAGCCTATCATTGGGGAATTCTTAAAAGAGAAATCTTTATTGGATTATGGGTAATTATTTTTGGACTGATGGGTTTGTATTTAATTG
>DAOQTX010000020.1:0-43092 GCA_035340715.1 Bacteroidia bacterium
ATAATTCTTCACCTTCTTCAAAGTGATAATCTTTTCGGCTATTAGGACCACCAACAATCATGACAATAAAGTCTTTATTTAGTTTGTACACTTGTTGATTGCCAACAGGAGGTTTTAATAAATGACGATGTTCGTCTATCCAGCTTTTTAAATTTAATGGTTCAGCTACATTCATTTTTGAAACGATTTAAATGATTAAGGCCTAAAGTTAAAAAATATACAGGTAATAGTATTTACATCCAGGTATTGGCCTATTTTCTTTTTCTTTGTAATTCTAAAATTAGAAAAATGGAATTGAGTTTAAAAGGAAAGTTGGCGGTTATTTGTGGAAGTACACAAGGGATAGGTTTGGCCAGCGCACAGTTATTAGCCAGAGCTGGCGCCACTTGTGTTCTTGTTGCACGAAACGAAGAACGGCTAAGAGAAGTGATTCGAACTTTATCGGTTGATCATTCGCAAAAACATCAATTTTTATTGGCAGACTTTACACAGAGCGATATGCTTAAAAGTAAGATCGAAACATTTGCTCAAAGCCACAAAGCGCACATTTTAGTCAACAACACCGGAGGACCTGCAGGAGGATTGATTACCAATGCAAAGACCGATGAGTTTGTAAATGCATTTAATCAACACTTGATTTGCAATCATATTTTAGTTCAGGCACTGGTTCCTGGGATGAAAGAGAATAAATACGGAAGAATAATAAACATTATTTCTACCTCTGTTAAACAACCATTAAAAGGTTTAGGTGTATCGAATACCATTCGTGCAGCGGTAGCCAATTGGAGTAAGAGTATGGCGAATGAACTGGCTGGCTTTGGTATAACAGTAAACAATGTATTGCCCGGAGCTACCAATACTCAACGATTACAAAGTATAATTGAATCCAAGTCGCACCGAAGCGGAGAACCTAATAGTCATATAACAAATGAAATGGAAGTTGAGATTCCGATGGGACGTTTTGCCGAAGCAGAAGAAATTGCTTCAGGTGTAGTTTTTCTAGCCTCACCTGCCGCTTCGTATATAACCGGAATAAACCTGCCAATTGATGGTGGCAGAACTGCATGCTTATAAATGGGAATACGATTCATATTGTTTAGTTTTTTGTTTGCATGTGGAATTAGTTTAACCGCATGTAAGGATAATGCTGAGGTCTCGGAAAACCATACAAGTGATTTTAGAACCAAAAAAATTGTCTATACCAAACATGCAACGTGTAGAATGGAATGTAGGAATATTGATGAGCAAGAAGTTGAAGACATGGTATTGAATGGAATTATCAATGAGAAGAAAAGTGATCCTCGTGATGAACCTTGCCCAAGCATTGCGTTAGAAGGAATAACTCAAGACCAACAGGAAGTACGAATTGTAGTTGCCAATTGTGATGAAGTTCTTAAGGTGATTACGGTCATTGATCTTGAAAGGGAGTACAATTGTAATTGTTATTAGATTTTTAAATACAAGAATAAAATGCAATCGATCTTAAATTATATAAACGGAAAATTAGTAGAACCCATTTCATCCAAACGATTTGATGGTATTAATCCGGCTACTGCAAAAGTTTTATGTTCCATACCCGATAGCGATGCTTTGGATGTGGAACAAGCAGTGAATGCGGCTAAGATCGCTTTCCCGAAATGGAGCACGATGAGCGCTCAAAAAAGAAGTTCTTTTCTATTGAAGATAGCTGATTTAATTGATGAATCGCTGGATCAATTAGCTAAAGCTGAATCGGAGGATAATGGTAAACCCATTTGGCTGGCCAAGCAAGTTGACATTCCAAGGGCTTCGGCAAATTTTAGATTTTATGCTACCGCATCATTGCATTTCGCAAGCGAAGCGCACCCTATGGACAGTGGCGCTCTCAACTATACACTACACCAACCCATTGGTATTGCCGGTTGTATTTCGCCCTGGAATCTTCCATTGTATTTATTCACCTGGAAAATAGCTCCAGCGTTGGCGGCTGGAAATTGTGTCGTAGCAAAACCAAGTGAAATTACTCCATTAACTGCTTTTCTTTTATCGCAACTCTGTATAAAAGCAGGCCTGCCCGATGGAGTGTTAAATATTGTTCATGGATATGGGCCTAGCGTAGGTTCAGCCATATGTTCTCATCCCGAAATCCCAATCATTTCTTTTACAGGAGGAACCAAAACCGGAGCAGAAATTTCTCGAATAGCTGCACCAATGTTTAAGAAACTTTCACTCGAGTTGGGTGGAAAAAATCCGAATATCATTTTCGATGATTGTGATTTTGATCATGCAGTGAGTACTTCTGTAAAATCATCTTTTAGTAATCAAGGCGAAATTTGTCTTTGTGGAAGCAGAATCTTTGTACATCAAAACATCTATGATCGTTTTAAGGAATCTTTTATTGAAGAAGTAAAAGCATTGAAAACGGGTGATCCAGAATTGGAAGAAAATTTTCTAGGTGCAATTGTCTCAAAACCACACTTTGAAAAAGTATTGAGCTATATTGAATTGGCCAAGCAAGAAGGAGGAAAGATTTTAACAGGTGGTTCTGCCATAAGGCCTGAAGGCCGATGCAAAGAGGGTTATTTTATTGAGCCAACAGTTTTTGAAAACTTACCTTTTAATTGTCGCACCAATCAAGAAGAAATTTTTGGCCCTGTAGTTACATTAATACCATTTGCTGATGAAGAAGAAGTAATTAAAATGGCAAACAGTACTCCCTATGGTTTATCAGCTACCATATGGACAAAAGATTTGAATAAAGCACACAAAACGGCTGCTTCATTGCATTCAGGAATTGTATGGATTAATTGTTGGTTGCTACGCGATTTAAGAACTCCATTCGGTGGAGTAAAGCAAAGTGGTGTTGGCAGAGAAGGTGGTTTTGAAGCACTGAAATTTTTTACCGATGAAAAGAATGTTTGCATAAAACTTTAAATCTATCCGTGCCAGTGGGTATATAACCTCCTATATACATACCCTCTATTTGGCATTTTTCTTTACTTATTTGATTGTAGAATAGAGTTGATCCATTTTTGCTTTTGGATACAACATGAGATTAGTCATTTGAGATAAATTATCTCAACACTAATTTCAAATCAAATAAAGCAATGAAATACGTCTCTTCATTAGTGCTTTTATTTTTAACTAAAATGTGCTTCGCACAACAGCAAGCAGATTTTGAGGTCTTCCCATTGCCAAACATTCAAGTGATCTCAAGTATAGAGACCTCCCCTGACCAAAGCTATATGGCTATTGGAACAGGGCAGGGGCCTCTCTATTTCTGGGATTTTGAAAAGAATGAAGTGATACGTACTATCGACATCGATGGGTTTTACGCAGGACCCCGTCTGAAATTTAGTAACGATGGAAAGTATTTGTTGTGTCAGCAACAGTTTTATCTCAACTTCTCTCCTAATAAAGATAAACCGGTCCGAGTAGAAGTATTGGATATAGCCAGCGGTAAATTTATTTTTAATCGAGAAGGAGTGCATGCCGCACAATTACTCAGTGATAATAAAACGCTGGTGACTTTAGAAGGAAACATGATTAACGTTTTTGACTTTTTGAGTGGCGATAAGTTAAGAAGTCAAACCGTACCCGAAACAATGTTTGCAATGGCAGTGAGTCCTGACATGAAAACTATAGCCATATCGCATAAAACGGAGAAGGAAGATTTGGATGAACTACCATTTTTCAGAAGTGATAAGGATGCTCGGAAACAAGCTTTGAAAAAGACACATATAGTAGCCCTGTATGATTTTGAAACGTTCAAACGCAAAGGCTTGGTTCAGGAAATTTTTGATTTGGTGTTTAGTGTAACTTACAGTAAGGATGGAAAAGATCTGATGATCTACACTTTACCACACAGCAGACAAGGTGCTCGACCGGGCGGCTTGGTAGGATTCATAAGCAAGGCTGAAGCTCAAACCGGAGTTGTAACTCGAGCAACATTCATGAGTAAGTTGGCAGAACCAGATTTTAAAGTTCATAGTGACAATCAAATTATTGGTGTGGGCTCTATAGAGCTAAAAGGTAGATCAGTACCGCAAGTTTTATTATCTGATTACAATACCGGTACACTCTTAAAAAAGTTTGACGTGAATACCAGATTTATGGAAGTTCTCAGTGATGGAAGAATAACGTTTGCATTTCCTCCACATCACAACTTTGTTATAGTGGCATATGGTAATAAAATTGCAAAATGGAAATTAAAATGAAAAAAGGAATGACCTTAAGTTTATTGGTGGTTTGGGCAATATTGTTTGCTACAACTACGGCATTTGCACAAAAGAAGAAATCAATTTCTTCCTACGATGAAGTCGTGCAAATTGTAAAAGCACAACTTGATTTGTCTTCAAAAGAAGGCGCTGTGAAAGAATATGCAACAAGCAATCAGATTAAAGGAGAATACATCTATGATATAACGGTTGGTGATAAAGGCAAAGTAGTTACAGTTTTTGCAGTTACCAGCGATGATGAAAAGTATAAAACTCAAAACAAGTTTAAAGATTTTTTACGAACACAAAAGTTTGATGTACGAACCGCCAAAGGAAGACTATATAAATTTCAATATACATTTTATTTCGAATAAACTAAATCATTTAAATCATGAAAAAAATACTATTTACCCTAACATTTATGAGCATTGTATTGACTGCATTTGCTCAGGAAGAAATGAGTGTTTTGTGGGAAACAAAATGCGGACACAAATTAGAAGGTTATGCACTAAGCGATGAATTGCAATTGGTGTATGGTGCCGATCCAAAAGAAGTAACCCTCCTTGATGCAAAATCGGGAAGTGTAGTTTGGACAAAATCGTTTAAAGAAATTGCCAAAGGGCTCAATAAAATTGATGAGCAAATTGTGATGTGGGAAGCAGGAGTTATTTTCTTGTTTGACCGTAAAACAGGGAAAGACAAAATTGCTTGTGTAGATGTAAAGAATGGAAATTTCTTATGGATGTCGGATAAGTATCAAAATATTACTGAAGAAAACGTAGTGTATTTGCCTGAATTGGAATCGTTTGCTATAAGCACCAAAGCCGGTGTGCACATGATGAAAGCACGCACCGGAGAAGAACTCTGGACAACCACAAAATTTAAAGGTGTAGTAGGGGCATATTTTACTACTAATGATGGGTTTTTAGTGATGTTAAACTATAAACCTACTGCATTGGCAGCTTTGTTTTCTGGATTCAAAAATCAGATTGTAAAGATTAATACGAAGAATGGAGATATCGTATGGGATCAAACATTTATCGGTATGGCCGAAAGAAAAGTCATAACTCGTGAGCGATTGGCAAAAATTGAGCTAAAAGGAGATAAAGTATTTCTTTTCTTGAATGGTATTCAAGTATATGATTACAACACCGGTACTCAGTTGTGGAGTGCAGCATTCGATGCAGACATTAATGTAGTATCTCCTCCAGCAGGTACCAAGGCCTTTGGTGTTTATGGAGTGGTTGCCGATCCGGTGGTAGTTGGACAAGATGTTTATGTTATCGATATGGTGAATAAGAAGAAACAATACATTAAAAAGTACGACATCAATTCTGGGAAACTACTTTGGACCTCAGCTGAAATTGATGGGGCACGTGCATTACCAGGATTGTATGTAAGTGGAAATACAGTGTTACTTCAAATTGGTGGAGTTGTAGAATGCCAAGCCTATATCAGACGAATGGAACGCCAGTCGGATGGCAGCTATGATATTTATGAAGAATGGAGAGTGTACTATCGAAACGTAAAACCAAATGGTGTTCAGGCTTTTGATGCATCCACCGGACAAAAGAAATGGGACAGCGAGCGATTCAAAAAAGGAATCACCAATATGTTTGTTGCCGATAATAATGTATATGTATGTTCAGGCAAAGCCTTGTACTCTATGAACATTGAAAGCGGAAATGAAAATTATGAAGTTCATTTAGGTGATGATGGAATAGGGTTGGCAGAACTTATTAAAGAGTATAAAGACAAGGTTTTGATTATAGGAGAAAAAGGTTTGGCATCGCATACACGCAGTGATGGTAAACTGGTGGCAGCGTCAAAGTATAAGAAAGCTGATTTTGCAGGAATGTATGGTAAGACTTTATTAATGCAAACTGAAAAATCTGACATTGCCGCATATGATGTTGAGACTTGCAAATACAAAGATTATAATGCCAGAAAAGGTTCTTCTGCTAAATTATCTAATGACGGGATGTCGGTTTATGTTTGGGAAAGAAAAACCATTTCGAAGCTCAGTACTCAATAGTAGTATCCACGTTCTATATATTTTTAGACGTATGGGGGGAGGACATCATTGCCTCCCCTTATTTTTATAATGTTGTGAATTATGAAAGCACTCATCTCTTTTATTGCTTTGATTCTTTTATGGAATAACAATAGTTTGTGTCAAACCACATTGTGGGCAACTAAAGTTTTAAACTATTCTTCTCAAAAAGAAATTCGTGAGTATTCCACTCAACAAGCACTAGGCGAACCGAACTCTATGCCTAATAAGGGCTATAGCACAACAGCGTGGGAAGCAGCCACCGATGATCGAAAGGAGTTTATTCAAGTAGAGTTTGAAAAGGCTATGAAGGCCAGCATGGTCATTGTTGCTGAAAATTATGCACCCGGAGCAGTCTATAAAATAAGCGCATTTGATGTTAATGGCACGGAGTACGAACTGTATAGGAAAAGACCAGATACTCTAAATCAAATCAGTCGATTCTTATATGTTAAATTTGAAAAAACGAATTATGAAATAGCGTCAGTAAAGGTGAGCATTGATTGCAGAGCAATACCTGGGGAGAATCAAATTGATGCAATTGGAATTGCAGATCATCAAAATGAAATTATTTCAGAAATTAAAGAAGTACAAGGAGTTGAGTTTTATTCGGATGTTGAGCGATTGAGTAACAACATTAATTCGACTTACACAGAAGTTAATCCCGTTATTTCTCCGGATGGGAAAGTATTATTTATTAATCGAAAGGATTTTCCTCCACATACCAATGATGACGAGATTTGGTATAGTGTGTTGGATGAGGAAGGAGAATGGGGGGCAGTGAAACAGCTTGGAGCACCCTTAAACAACAGCAATCACAATTTTGTAAATTCCATTACTCCTGATGGTAACGTAATGCTTTTAGGCAATCAGTATTTCAAAGATTCACCTGATTCATACGGAAGCGGATTTTCCATTTCAAAAAAAGCTAAAGATGGTTGGGGTTTTCCTGAAAATGCATTGATTAAGAACTTCGTCAATAAAGATCGCTATGTAAATTTCTACATGAGTAACGATGCGAAAAAAGTATTCATGAACATTCGTGCAGAAGATACTCGCGGAACATCAGATTTGTATGTTTCATTCTTACAAAAAGATGGTTCATGGTCTCAACCTAAGAATTTAGGAACAACGATTAATTCAACGGGTAGCGAATGTTGTGCTTTTTTAGCAGCCGATAACCAAACACTTTATTTTGCATCTGATGGCCACAATGGCTATGGAAGCTCAGATATTTTTATGTCGAGACGATTAGACGATTCGTTTACGAAATGGAGTGAACCATTGAACATGGGTAAAGTGTTGAACAGTAATCAGTGGGATGCATATTATACAATACCGGCCAGCGGAGAATACGCATACTTTGTTCGCAACAGTGATATATACCGAGTTCGTCTTACTCCCGAACAAAAGCCTTTACCTGTTTTTCTTGTTCGTGGAAAGGTGCTCGACCGAAAAAACAGCAATCCTATTCCGAATGCTAAAATTTACTATGAATATTTAATCGATGGAATAGAAGCGGGAACAGCCGCTAGTAGTGTCGAAGATGGTACTTATACCATTGTACTGCCCTTTGGTCATCGCTATGGATTTATGGCTTCGGCTATAAATTATTTATCCATCAGCGATCATATTGATGCAACACAATTGAAAGAATACACGGAAATAAATCGTGATTTGTATTTAGTCCCTGCTGAAGTTGGGCAAACCATTCGATTGAACAATATCTTTTTTGATTTTGCAAAAGCAACCTTAAGAAAGGAGAGTGAGCCGGAGTTGAATAGAATTGTTGATTTTTTAAAGCAGAATTCTTCCATAGAAATTTCTTTATCCGGTCATACCGATGATGTCGGAAATGATGATGCCAATCTTCAGTTGAGTATTCAAAGAGCGGCTGCAGTAAAAGAGTATTTAGTTCAATCGGGGATTAATGAAAATCGACTTTCTTCACAAGGTTTTGGTGAACAGAACCCGGTTGCATCAAACGATACAGAAGAAGGACGTCAATTGAACAGACGCGTGGAGTTTACTATTTTAAAAAAGTAATAACTTAATTTTCAATTCTATTTGATCAATCGTTCATTTAGTTACTTTTAGTGTCTGTACACTTATACCCTTTCAGTATGAAAAAAATATTTACTTTTTGTTTGCTAGCATTATCTCATCTGACTATAGCATTGCAAGGGCAACCCTGCACAAACGACTATACCCAAAAAATATACAATGTTTACAAGGAAAGTAACATTACCTACGGTAGTGATACCAACTTCAATGCAAGCATTCAAACTTTAAAATTAAATATTTGGAAACCTTTAGCGGATAATAATACGCTGCGACCATTGATTATTTTAGTTCATGGCGGTGGATTTGTAAGCGGACAGAAAGAAGACTTTGATACATTGGCTTCATGGTATGCTGCAAGAGGATACGTAGCTGCAACCATTCAATATCGATTGTTGTTTTATCCTCCATTATTATTGACTCCTCCTTATGCCTATGATAGCACCGAAGTACTGAGAGCAGGTTACCGATCCATTCAAGATTTAAGAGGTGCCATTCGCTTTATGAAAAACAGAGCCACTACCGATAGTTCAGACATCAATCATGTTTATGTACTTGGCGGATCGGCTGGGGCTATTGCCGCATTAGGGGCTGCTTATATTGATCAAAATTCAGAATTGCCGTTTGGAGTTGACAGTATTGCAGCCGTTGTGCACGGCCCTTCGCAATATCCACGACCACATCTTGGACCCCTGCAAGGCAAATTAAATCTTGGCAATTCTGATGCCTCTTTTCATGGAGTGGTTTCCTATATGGGCGCAATGTTAGACACCGCACATTTGGAATCATCGCTAGATATGCCATTGTTTCTGTATCATCAAACCGGTGATCCTATAGTTGGATGCAATTTTCAAAAAGGATTGCACGGAGCTCCTTTGGGATTAGGAACAAACTATCCTCATTTATATGGTTCTTGTTTAATTACTCCTCGTGCACAAAATCTTTCCTTTTCATCTGATCAATTATATTCGTATATACATAATGGGAACAATCACAGTGTGCACAATCAAGTGCTTGTCGATTCCTTAACAGCATTGTGGTTGAGTAAACTCATTTGTCCAATTCAAACCTCTGTTGAACAAAATAGTTTATTTGAGAGCGATGTGATTGTTTATCCCAATCCATCCAATGGACAATTTAGGATTAAATCATCCAAAGACAAGATTGTAAGCGTAGACTTTTATAATACGCAGTCGGAACTAGTGAAAAGAAATTTCTTGAAACAAAGTATTGATGAGACTCAATTTGATCTAACGGATAAAGGAATTTATTTTATGGTGATTCAAACAGAGAAACAACATAAAGTAATTAAGATTGTAGTTTTGTAAAAATTTCTTTTAGTCAACAATTAACTATTATTACTGTACCACTGACTATTTTTTCCAATTTCGATTAATTGTTTTAAAACTTTTAAATCAACATCGTCCAACTTGTTTATGTATAGGCAACCTTTTCCCCACTTACATTTGCCTAGTTTTTTTGTTAGAGATTCATACTTACTTATATCAAACGTTAAGTAAATAGTGATCTTATTTTTTCGTGGCGCAAATCCTATATTAAACCATTCAAATAGCTCCTTATTTCCTTTCCGTTGATAAGAGTACTTTCCAAAGCCAATGATAAAGTTATCTCCCCAAATTTTTGGCTCCATACCCGTAGTATCTTTCATGAGCTTAATTAATACTTTGCAGTCTTCCTTTTTTGAATCGTTATCCAAATTTCGAATAAAACATCAACACTTTTATTGCTTTGTTGCGTAACCAATTGTGCCATCTAATTTAATTATTTGATTCTGGAATGTCTTAATTTATTGGATAATCAAGAAAAAACAAAACTTCGAGAGCATTATTTTAATTAATAGAGGGTAGAGGACTTGTGTTCTAGCATTTCGAAGACGTCTAGCTTTACATTCTCCACTGTATACCTTACATTTGTTTTATTCTCAGTGCGTTATATTTTCATTCAAAAATATCTATAATGAAAACTCTACCCAGCAAAATCATCTGCCTTTTGACAATGTCAATGCTATTTGTGACACAAATGGGATTTGGTCAATGGCTCAATTGGCAAAATGCAACTTCCACTCGTTTAACTTTAAGTACAGTTGCTAATAGTGATCCTGAAGAAAAGGATATGTGGGCAGCGGATATAGACAACGATGGAGATGAAGATCTGATAGTAGTTCGTAAGCAACCATTTTCAAATCAAACACAGCCGGGTAAAAGTAATTTACTATTGATAAATGTAAACGGACACTTAACCGATCTCACTCAACAATATGCTCCGCAGTTTATCGATTCGGTAAATTTTGCTCGTGACGTTTTTGTAGATGACTTTGATAACGATGGATGGAAAGATGTGGTTATAGCCAATACCTTTTCGCAACAACCCAAGTATTATAAAAATCTGGGGAACGATTCATTAGGAAATTGGTTGGGACTTACGGATCAATCAACAAGCCGTTTCCCTTTGCTTACTGATGATACACCACTATTTTGTGCGGTATGGGGTGGAGATATAAATGGTGACTCGCATAAAGATTTATATTTTCTAAATTATAAACCCAATTCTGGAGGTGGAATAGCAAAGGATTATATTTTGATCAATAATGGAAGCGGTGTATTTACAAACGAAAGTCAAGCGCGGTTAGGAACATTGCGAAATTCTGCTTTCGGTACAGCGGTTCAAATAACAGACATCGACAATGATGGAGATAACGATGTAATAAAAAATACAACGCTCTACAGTGTGTCTCCTTGGAATTCGAGAGGGGTGATTGTATTGTATAATAATGGTAGTGGTTTTTTTACTGAGTGGCAAAATTTAGTGCCATCAGGCTCGCCTTATATGTTTGAAATTGCGGATTTTAATAAGGATGGTAAAAAAGATCTCTATGTTGTTGATGATGGAAGTGATTATATACTTTGGGTACATACCATTATTCCAAACGACAGTATTAAATTTAAGAAAGTTAATTTAGGATTCAGTAACACCAATGGATTCGGAGGTAATGTACATGCTGCTGATCTCGACCTTGATGGGGATTTAGATATTGCAGTTTCAGATGTGGATGTAGATATCCCTCCATGCAATTCATCGAGAAGATTTGCACTCTACAGAAATGATAGCACTCATTTTTCGAATGTATATGACAGCACAAGCATTTTTTGGAAAACCAACTCCTATGATTTTTTCTGGATCGATATTAATTCAGATGGACTTAAAGATTTTGTTTCCGGTGCTTGTGCCGGTTACATTGTAGCAATGAATGACAATTGCGGACTTGCACCTTCTCCTGCCGATTATGATTTGGACGGACTATCCGACAATTGCGATCCTTGTCCTACCAATCCCGATCCCAATTGTCTTCCATCAACCGAATATCCGCAAGCTGAATTAAGTAAGAGCATTGCACGGCAATGGAACGAGCTTTTATTGGCATCAATTCGAAAAGACTTTGCCAGACCTACCGTACATGCACGAAATTTATTTCATGTGTCTGCAGCTATGTGGGATGCTTGGTCGGCTTATGATAATAAAGCAGACGAGTTTTTATTGGGTAAAACGGTTAAAGGATTCAATTGCCCTTATACTGGAATTCCAACATCTACCGATATCACGAACGATCGAAAAAAAGCAATCAGCTTTGCCGCTTATCGCTTGCTCAAACATCGCTTTGCACTCTCTCCTCAATATGCACTTTTGTTGCAAGGCTATGATCATCATATGGACACACTTGGATATAATATTAATGATACTACTACCGATTATTCCGGTGGAAATGCCATAGCGCTAGGTAATTATATTGCTCAGTGCTATATCAGCTTTGGATTGCAAGACAGCAGCAATGAACAAAATGCTTATGCCAACATCAGCTATACTCCAGTAAATCCTCCGCTGAATGTTGATGTTCCAGGTAATAGCACCATTGTAGATCGAAATCGTTGGCAACCGTTAACATTAGATTTATTTATTGATCAAAGTGGAAACCCAATACCAGGAGCAACTCCAGAGTTTCTTGGTCCGGAATGGGGTAGTGTTACTCCGTTTGCATTAAACGAGAGTGTAGCAACGTATCATCCCCGTGGCGGTTGGAACTATAAAATTTATCAAGATCCAGGCTCACCTCCACTTTTAAGTATGGATGGAAGTGGTACATCAGAATATTACAAATGGGGATTTTCAATGGTTTCCATTTGGTCATCTCATTTATCTCCATCCGATAGTGTCATGTGGGATATTAGTCCTGCATCTCTTGGCAACAAAGATTCTTTGCCCTCTGGAATTGCAGACTATGCTAACTTTTATAATTATATCAGTGGTGGTTCACAAAGTAACGGACATACGATTAATCCTTACACCGGTAATCCGTATGCGCCAAATTTAGTTCCACGTGGAGACTATGCAAGAGTGCTGGCAGAATTTTGGGCAGATGGACCTGATTCAGAAACACCTCCCGGGCATTGGTTCACTTTATTTAATCATGTAAGTGACGATAGTTTGCTGATTAAAAAATATAGAGGTACAGGTAATGTGATGGATGATCTTGAATGGGATGTAAAAGGATATTTAACCTTAGGTGGTGGCATGCATGATGTTGCCATTTCCATATGGGGACTAAAAGGCTACTATGATTATTTGCGTCCTATCTCTGCCATTCGTGCTTTAGCGGCCTTAGGTCAATCATCCGACTCAATGGCCATATCTTATCATCCTGCCGGAATTCCATTGGTTCCGGGTTATATCGAATTAGTTTTATCTGGTGATCCATTAGCTAGTGGTACAACTAATATTGGTAAGATTAAAATCAAAGCATGGAAAGGACATAGTTATATTAATAATGTGGACGAAGATGAAGCAGGAGTCGATTGGATTTTAGCGCAAGATTGGTTGCCATATCAAAGACCGTCATTTGTTACACCACCATTTGCCGGATACTTAAGTGGTCACTCTACCTATAGTAGAGCAGCAGCTGAAATATTAACAACCATTACAGGCTCGCCATATTTCCCTGGAGGATTGGGAACATTCCTAGCCAAAAAAGATGAGTTTTTAGTTTTTGAAGATGGACCAAGTGTTGATGTAGAATTGCAATGGGCAACCTACGAAGACGCTGCAGCTGAATCAGCACTTTCGAGAATTTGGGGAGGTATTCATCCACCTTGCGATGATATACCCGGCCGAAAGATTGCAGTGGATATTGCAAAAGATGTAGTCGTAAAAGCTGAAACTATTTTTTGTCCATGCGTTTCTCCACCCGCTATGGTTCAGAATCTAAAAGGAGTTGGGGGAAATACAAAGCATTGTCCGGGAGATTTAAAATCGTATAAAATAAAAACTCAAAGCGATGCCATACACTACAATTGGATTCCACCGCAAGGTGCCAGTGTGGTAAGTGGCCAAGGTACAGAAGAAGTAGAGATTTCTTTTGATAGTGGTTTCTTAAATGCAGACTATATAAAAGTTGCAGCAGTTAATTCTTGCGGAGAAGGACCCTATGATTCTTTGCTAATTGAAAGAAAGGAACCATACTATCCTACACCTATTGTTGGTCAAAATCACGAAGTATGCATTAATACTTCTGAAGTGTATCAAGTAAGCGATGTAGGTGGAATGACTTATGACTGGACGGCTCCAAATGGATCGACCATCAGCAGCGGCCAAGGGACGTATCAAGTAACAGTTGATTTTGGTGCTGGGTTTACTGGAGATCACATTCGTGTAGTTGCTGAAACCGGATGTGGAATAAGTGCTGAGCGAAAACGAAGAATATACTCTGTGCCGATTAAGCCTTCTGCCATTCAAGGCCCAACCAATAATCTTTGTGGAAACAATAATGTAGTCTTTTCTGTAAATTCTGTAGCCAATGTAACGTACAATTGGAGTGTACCTGCTGGTGCAATTATTACTTCAGGTCAAGGCACAAATTCAATTTCGGTTGACTTTACCAATGCAATTAATTTTGGTGATGTTGAAGTTGTTGCTGTAAATGCTTGCGGAGACAGCCCTATACAAAAAGTGAGTGTTCGAAAAACTCCTGATGCCAGTGCTTCAATGAGTGGACCTTCGTTGGTTTGTGCCAATCAATCTGCAGTATCTTATTCTTGTTTACCAGTAGTAGGAGCAACTAATTATAGATGGATTGGCCCCGCAGGTTCAACCATTAGCGATGGCAATCAAACATCGTCCGGAAACGCATTAACAACTACTGCAACTAGTGTTCAAGTTAATTTTGGAAACACTGCGGGTAAAGTAAAAGTAAAAGCTAAAAATGCTTGTGGTGCAGGCAAAAAGGCACAGATTTCAGTAGCATTTAATTGCCGATCAAGTAAAGCTTTGCACTTAAGTCAGATTGAGGCTTATCCAAATCCAACGATGGATTTTGTAAATCTTTCAGGAGTAGTACCTATTCATTCAAGGATTAAAATTACTTTGTTCGATATGCCTGGTAAAGAAATTTACAGTATCGAGCATACGAACACAAGTGACCGATTGGAGCAAGTGTTGGATTTACAACAGATAGCTCCAGGAATGTATTTCATTCATATTGTATGCGATGATATGAATGATATTATCAAGATACAGAAACAGTAATTAATTTCTCCTCTTTATTGTAGAGAGATCAACTATTTGCTTTTCTTAAATATTTAACGGGTTATGAAAATTCCGTTGCCATCGTCTTTTCCTGCTTCACTTTCAACTCCGCTGGTTACAAAGGCAAGTTCCCATCCTTCTTGCGTAAGTGCATTAATTTTTGAAGCAATCATAGCATCGTTAGAAGCGATGTTTTGAAAATTGATGCCTACTCCGCTATAAAAATTAAGCAATTTGGTTTCTTCAAGATTGTCAATTTTAATGTCTGATCTTTTAACCTTTCCCTGATCTGAATCTTGACCATCGTTTCGCTCTGTTGTAAAAGCTTTGAAATCAACATCCTGTTTATTGTCAATAATTCTGGAACGACCTATTCCCATAGGAACAATGGACTCAACAGTAGTGATGACCTTATATTGGACTTGAGCCGATAACTCAGTGCTCACTAAAAAAAGGGCTGTAATAGTTAATAATTTAAAAATTCTCATGTCTTACTGTTTTTTCTTATACCAAAACTACAACTAAAATGATAACGATAGAAACATTTTAAATTCTATGCCGTAGACAAGAGGAATTTTAAATCACATTCTAGCTCATGAAAATATCAAAGAATGTTAAACAAAAGCAAGGACAGAAGCTCATGTATATCACAGCTTCTGTATGCATGATGGCTATTATAGCAGGAGTTATAAGCTTTTTATATCTCAATACAGGTACTTCTGAAAAGGCATATGCAGGGGCAACAGCTCCTACATTAGACTTTAGAAATCCAACATTAAGCACTGGAACATACGGCCAACCAGGATCAATTTATGTGTTCTCAAATGTAGGTTATGGTATGGATGCTTGGGTTACTTTGGTGGCTTTGAATGGCAATGCTACAGTTTCATCAGTTGACAAAACAGCAATGGGATACGAACCGGCTTGGCAACCATTCTTAGTCGCTCGAAGATATGTTGATAGTTCAATAGATTGGAAAATACAATTTAAAGTTGCCGGAACATCTACGGATACGGTCATCCCTGTATTGGCTGTAACCGGAGTTGATATAGATGGTAATAGCACTAATTTGAGAGAATATATTGAATCTACTTTACCTTGGGAATATGCCGTAGGGACACCGAGTATATTAGCCGTTACAGTTAATCCTACTATACTAAGAGCAGAAGCTACCATTGCAAATGTTCCGAGCATAGATACCAACGTAACAATGGCTATGATTCAAATGAACTATACCAATGTAAATTCTTTTAATTTTAGAACCGGAGCAATTTCAGGATCAAGTTCCAACCAAACACGGGAATTGAGCTTCTATTTCAAGCCTTTCTTTACCACGTTTACACCTCTTCCAGTAGAGCTGTTATCATTTACAGGAAAGCAAAATTCTGATGAAACCGTTTTACTCGAATGGAAAACAGCAGCCGAATCTAAAAATGATTTTTTCACATTAGAAAGAAGTTTTGATGGAAAGCAATTTGATATTATCGCTAAAGTAAAAGGGGCTGGAAATTCAACACAACTCAATGCCTATTCAGTTCGTGATGTAAAAGCAAGAGAAGGAGTAAATTATTACAGACTTTGGCAGACTGATTATGATGGTACCACTGAGAATTTAGGAACAATACGAGTGAATGTCATTAAAGACATAAGTGGATTTAAAGTAAGTAGCATAGGCCCAAATCCCTTTGGAAGCGAAATAAATATTTCATTTGTTGCAGAACAAAGCAGTGAAATGCAAATATTTTTATTGAATATGCAAGGGCAGGTGGTTCAGCAAAAAAAGATGAATGCCTCAAGCGGAGGAAACAACATCTTATTCGAAAACTTATCACAACTTTCGCAGGGATCATATATCCTTATGATTCAAAATGAAGAAGGTGAGCGTGAGAATATTCGTGTCATTAAAAATCGTTAAGGAATAGCATTAGCATCTTTCCCTAATAATTGCCATATTTAATTTTAAATAAGGCAAGCATGCTACGTTTTTTTTCGTTTATTATTTTTTTCAATTGTTCGCTCATTCATGCACAAGTTATTCACGATAGCTTACGTGTAAATTGGTCCAGAAGCGGCATTCAATCATTTATTCTCGATAGCAATATGGTTGAGAATATTATGAATCATGGGGCAAGCGGAAATGGAATCAGTAATGATTTCCCAGCGCTTCAAAGTGCTTTCAATGCACTTTCAGGTAAAAGTGGAACGGTTTATTTTCCACCCGGCACTTATTTATTTAATTCCCCTATACATGTACCCGATAGTGTAGTAATTAAAGGCGAAGGCTCAGATCAAACTTTTTTTATTTTCGATTTCAACAACCAAGTCTTTAATTGTTTCAACTTTTGGGCAACACCAACCACAGTATTCGACTCCATTGCCTCGGGCTTTACCAAAGGTTCTGACACATTAGTTCTCAATAGCAATAACGCTACTTATCAAAAAGGAGATTTTATAGAGCTAAGACAAAATAACGGAACTTGGGACACACAGCCTGCTACATGGGCCATGTATTCGGTTGGTCAGATTGTTGAAGTGGATACGGTGATAGGAAACACACTGAAACTTAAATCATCCATTCGATTGAATTATGATTCCGCTTTGAATCCTACCATTCGTAAATTTATTCCACGACACAATGCCGGTATTCAATGTTTGCGATTCACAAGAAGAGATAGTTTAGCACCAAGTATTAACTATGGAATTTATTTTTACTATGCTGCCAATTGTTTTGTAAAAGGGGTTGAAAGCAATAAACAAATCGGAGCCCATGTTTGGTCAGAATACAGTACAAACCTTGAATTTATTGGAAACTACTTTCATCATGCCTATGAGTACTCTGGCAGTAGCACAAAAGGTTATGGATTGGTACTGGCTCAGCACAGCAATGAGTGTAAAGTAGAGAACAATATATTTTCTCATTTACGACATTCAATGATGGTAAAACAAGGGGCCAATGGAAATGCATTCGTTCACAATTATAGTACCGAACCCATTCGATCCGAATTTCCATCCGATGCCGGAGCCGATATATCGTTACATGGACATTTCCCATTTGCTAATCTATTTGAGGGAAACATCATTCAAAATTTAGGCATCGATCAAAGTTGGGGACCAGCAGGGCCTTATAATACTTTTTTTAGAAATCGAATTGAGAAATATGGAATTATTGTTTCGAGTGGTTCGGTGCAATCGGACAAACAAAATATGGTAGGAAATGATGTGACGTCATCACAGCCTTTTCAGGGTAATTATATTTTATCTGGAAGCAGCCACTTTTTATATGGCAACAATATTAAAGGAACCATTCAACCTTCAGGAACAGCTATGCTTCCGGATAGCAGTTATTTTTATAATTCAGTTCCAAATTTTTGGAACATTACTCAAAACTGGCCTAACATAGGTACTCCAAATACATTCAACAATCAAAACATACCGGCACGTGAGCGCTATTTAAACCAACCCATCAAAACCATTTGTGATTCTGTAATTGTAGCGTCAAGTGAAGAATTAAATCAGAACGTCCAAGCGCCATTTGTTGTAGTGAACAATGCTTCTGCATTGGTAGGTATTAAGTTTACAAAAGAGAATGAAAGTTTTGAATGCTCGTTAATGGATGTAAGCGGAAGATTAGTTTGGAAAAAGATGATCAACACATACAATTCTTCAGATTATTTATGGTTTTCTGCACAACAATTTGAAAGAGGATTGTATTTTTTATCCGTTCGTAACGGAAAACAAATTTTCAGTCATTCTGTTGTGATAATGGACTAATGCATTTTATCACTCATTTTTCCTTTCTATCTTTACATACTTCAATAAAGCAAAACTAATTATGAATACTATTCTTCAAAATCAATTTGATATCTCTTCAGCATTAAGAAAATTAGGTATTGAATCCATTAACAATGGAGCATGTACCGGTACGCAATGGTTCAATACACAAGGAGAACAACTGGACAGTTATTCATCAAGCGATGGCTCTTTGATAGCTTCTATTAAACAAGGCACTTCCGATGACTATGAAAAAATTATTGTTCAAGCTCAGGCTGCTTTCAAAGAATGGAGAAAAGTGCCTGCGCCAAAAAGAGGTGAAGTGGTTCGACAAATAGGTAATCGCTTGCGTGAGTACAAAGAACCATTGGCTCAATTGGTGTCGTATGAAATGGGAAAAATATATCAAGAAGGATTGGGAGAAGTGCAAGAGATGATAGATATCTGTGATTTCGCTGTTGGATTGTCCAGACAGCTACATGGGTTTACCATGCACAGCGAAAGACCCGATCATAGAATGTACGATCAATATCATCCACTGGGTATAGTTGGAGTTATCAGTGCTTTTAATTTTCCTGTAGCTGTGTGGAGTTGGAACGCTATGTTAGCTATGGTTTGTGGAGACACAGTTGTTTGGAAACCTTCGTCAAAAACAATGCTTTGTGCTGTTGCAGTACATCATATTATAGCCGATGTATTAAAAGAAAATGAGGTGCCAGAAGGAGTGTTAAATTTAATTGCTGCAGGTTCAAAATATGTTGGGGATAATTTTTTAGAAGACAAAAGAGTGCCATTGATTTCTGCAACCGGAAGTACCAAGTTAGGTAGGCGTGTAGGAAAAAAAGTTGGAGAGCGATTGGGTAGAAGTTTATTGGAATTAGGCGGTAACAATGCCATTATCATCAGTAAAGATGCCGATCTTGATATGGCATTGCGAGCAGTATTGTTTAGTGCTGTAGGAACGTGTGGACAACGTTGCACCAGTACAAGACGCTTGATTATTCACGACTCAGTATACAATTCTTTTGTCGATAAATTGGTAAAGTCGTATGGAAGTATTCGGATTGGACATCCATTGGATAAAAACACTTTGGTGGGTCCGCTCATTGATAAAAGCGCTGTTAAAGATTTTCAGAACGCCATTGAATTGGTAAAGAAAGAAGGCGGTAAAATTATTTATGGTGGTGAAGTGTTGAATGGAGAAGGATACGAAAGTGGCTGTTATGTAAAACCATGCATTGCCGAAGTTGAAAATCATTATAGCATAGTACAGGAAGAAACGTTTGCGCCCATATTGTATTTAATGAAGTATTCAAATTTGGATGATGCTATTGAAATGCATAACAATGTTCCTCAAGGTTTGTCTTCTTCCATATTTTCTAAAAACATGTTGGAAACGGAAACATTTTTGTCTCATGCAGGAAGCGATTGCGGAATTGCCAATGTGAATATTGGAACATCTGGAGCAGAGATTGGAGGTGCTTTTGGCGGAGAAAAAGATACCGGTGGTGGACGTGAATCGGGATCGGATTCTTGGAAAATATATATGCGCAGGCAAACAAATACAATAAACTTTGGAACAGAATTGCCTTTAGCTCAGGGAATTCGTTTTGATGCTTAGATTACGAATTCAAAACTTCGTGCAAGATTTTATGCGACTTCAAAACGGTATTGCTGTGGCAATGCAATTGAAAATACTCTACTAAAAAATCAAGTAAATTTTTTTTACAGTCATGTGTGAGTTGAACTTGATATAGTTGTTCTAATTCACAGGTCATCAATTGATACATCGCTTTCGCTTCATCATCCTTTACAAAAATTTTGTGTGAAGGCATTTGGTCACCGAATGATCCGGTTTCAGAATTGAAAATAGGTGTGGCGTCTGTAAATTTACCAGAAGGGTAAAATCCTAAATATTTACTCATTCGCAGCATTATCCACAGATGAAAATTTGCAACCGAAGTTTCGCAATGATCGAGCCATTGTAACGTGTTTTCCAGAAAATGATACAGCTCTGTATGAGCATCGTCTTCTTTTACCGATTTATAGATGATCTCACTTAAAAACAATGCTATACTAGATTTTGCAATGTCAAAAGGAATTTGATGATAGAGCGGACTCCCATTTATTTCTTTAATCTTTCCAAGAGCACTTGATTTAGTATAGGCGCTGTACTCAACAATTGACAAAGGGTTTAAAAGAAATCCAAGATTCTTTTTCTTGTTTGATCGAGCTCCATGAACGATGAAAGACTTAAGTCCATTTGATTCTGTAAACAATTTGGCTATTAAACTGCTTTCTCCAAATTCGGTACAATGTAAAACAATGGCTCTGCCTTTATTAAGCATGGCTAATGGATAAGAAGAATTTTTGAAACGCAAGTATTCTGTCCATCCTCATCAGAAGCTAATACCACATATACTCCGGTTTGCATTTTAGTTCCGGAAAAATTTTTACCATTCCAAATTGCCGTCCCTCCATTTGCGGTAGTTTCATAAACTAAGGCTCCACTGATATCCGTAATCTTCACACTGGCATTAGCGGCCAACCCACTTATTGCAATAGGACCTTCGTAGGTTTCCCGTACAGGATTTGGAAAAACTTTCACCGAATTGCATTCTTCTGATCCTTCTGTGGCATCGCTTCTATATGCTATAATTCCTTTGTCGGTTCCAAAAAACACCTCACCGGTTTTTTCATTTATTCCAATACTAAGAATGTTGTTGCTTAAAATGGGGCTGTTACTGGTATTAAAATTTGCTAATTGTTTCGTGCCATCGGGAGACATAAGAAATACTCCGCCATTTTGAGTGCCGAACCATTTTCTGTTGGCTCCATCAATTGCTATTGAAGTCACAACTTCCGATTCCAGTAAGTACTGATAATATCCATCTTGAAAAATCAAAATCTGTTGCGCATCAAAATTACTGCTGCTAAAAACCGATCCGGGATTATAAAATACAGCTACACCTTTTGCAGTTCCTACCCAAAGGGCATCTTCTTTGTCGCGAACAACCGCTCGTACATCAAGGCTGGGTAATTTTCCGTTTCGATCTTCAGCCGTTAGCTTTTTAAATTTGTCATCAGCCGTATTGTCTATAGTTCCGTTATCATCAAATACTAAAATTCCGCCACCATTGATGATCACCCATTTCTTACCAAATTCATCAAATGTAATTTTGCCCATGTAGTTTTGATTGAATAAGGTTGGGAATGAAAATCCTTTCCAATTACCATCGGTTTTTTTTACAGACAAAACGTTGGGGACAGCAGAGTTACTCACCCATACATTGCCATTCTCATCAAATGCTACATCATCTATTCGAATAAAAGGAGCTCCCGTTAATTGTTGTAATGTACTATTGCCTGAGTTGTATGCTCCAATCAATTTCTTATTCAAAACCTCATAGACGCCCGTATTCCATGCAGCTACATAAAAATGATCGGCATTGTTCGGATTTACTGCTACTGCCGTTACATCATAAAACGAATCAATAGGGGCAATGCTTCCAAGTGTAGTTTTATTATTAAAATGAAACCAACCACTGTTATCAAATGATGATACGGCTCCACTAAGATAGGCATTGGCTAAAATTCCTGCGGCAGGTTTAGGTCCATGCGAAACATATAATTTATCGTTTGAAAAGTCGAAATCATTTACCAATAAAGACCCGGGTCCGTTAGGGGTTATGACTGTACTTTGTCCACTTGCATTTACTTTAACCAATCCTTTATCCAAATCGGCAATCCAAGTTATCGCATCCGAAGAGGTAACAGCATCCATAGGAAGAGGTGCTTCGTAATTGGTAAAATTAATAGTCTTAAATGTGTTTAAACTTTGATCTAAAACTATTACAGCATAATCTAATGCTATGCTTAGAAAATTATCTTTCGTTTGCATTGATCGGATGGGAAGAGGATTACTGAAAATAAATGAAGAACTGATCCCATTGAACCGCATCAGTGAATCGATGCCAGCGCTGCGATGAATGGTAAATAAATCACCTGCAAAGAAAACAGAACTAACATAATTTTGTGAAGGACCCAGTTGCCATACATTGATCCATTGTGTATAATCGTTTAGCAGAGGGTTGTTTAATGAGGCTTTAAGTATTTTTGTATCTGACAATGCATAGATATTGTTATTCGCATCAAAATTAACTGCGTTAATTTTTAAATACGTTCCACCCTGACCAATGATATAACTGTCTTTTATTTCATTTTTATCAAGATTGATGACTACAATTCCAAAGCCACAGGACAAATATGCCAGATTATTTTTAAAACTGATATTATATATTTTTTTATCGGCTGAAATATTATTGCGTTTAATATCAGGTAGGTTGATCACCTGATTATCTCTGATCAAATCTATGTTTGCATTTTCATAGGCCACAACCAAAACCTTATTGCTGTGATCATAAGCCGTTCTTAGCACTTCATTATCACTTAGTGCATTAATTTTACTCAAACGCTCTATGCTATTGTCTACTTTGTTTAAAACAAATAATCCTTTATCAGCAGTGCAATATACCTTAGTGCCGGCATCGCTAACACTTAATCCTTTTTTATATGGTAAATGAACTTGCCAATGCCCAATGCCAATATCTTGAGCAATGATCGGTGTAGAAATGATGAGCAATACAGCTAAGAAGCGTAAAACGTGAATTTTTAAAAACATAGGTTCAAAAATATAAAAAGCAAACAATCGGTGTGCATTCAAAACGATCAGAAACTCCTTTCATTATTATATGTCATAAATATAATTCAAAATGTACCTTTGTGCCTGCTTTTTTAAACAGTTATGGTTGCAGAAGAGTTTTTCGATTTATTGCTAGAAGAAATTAGAGAGAATAAGGACTTGAGAGGGTATTATCGTTTTTTGGATAATGAAAAGCTATTCCACTTCAGAAAAAGTTATTACGTACAGCGTTTAGCCTATTTATATGATCAACTAAAGAATACAAATGAAGCTTATGTTTGGGATTGTGGGTGTGGGTATGGAAGTACAGGCATATTCTTGGCGCTGAATGGTATTCGTTCGCATGGAACTACTTTGGAATATTACTTTCATCAAATATCATCTCGACTCAATTACTGGAAAAAAATAGGAGACATTTCTAAGTTCAGTTATTCTTATGAAAACGTATTCGATACACAAATAAAATCGGATAGTTATGATGCGATAATAGTTCAAGATACGCTACATCATTTAGAACCTTTGCAAGATGCGCTAAACATTTTTAGTCGCTCTTTGAAAAAGGATGGAAGAATTATTGCCATAGAAGAAAACGGAAGTAATGTTATTCAAAACACAAAATTGTTTTTGCAAAGGGGTAACAAAAAAATTATAAAAGTTTACGATGAGAATTTAGGCAAAGAGTACTTGATGGGCAACGAAAACATTCGGTCTCTTTCTAAATGGCGTGATGAATTTTCTGATGCCGGATTTAAGATTGATAATGAAACCATCCATTATGTACGTTTGTTCCCACCCTTTATGATGAATGAAATCAATACAGAGAAAAGAGTAAAGCAGGAACAGAATATTTGGAAGAAAAATCGAATGCTGAGAAATTACTTTTTCTTTGGATTAAACTTTGTTGCCACAAAGAAGTGAATCTATTTCGATCAAAATGAAAATAGCAGTTAATACCCGTTTATTATTAAAAGACAAACTGGAAGGTATTGGATGGTTTAGTCATGAGGTATTAAAGCGTATTTGCCAACAACATCCTGAACATCAGTTTTATTTTTTCTTTGATCGTAAATGGAGTGATGAATTTATTTATTCCGATAACGTAAAGCCAGTATTGGTTCATCCTCAAGCCAGGCATCCTGTATTATGGTATATGTTTTTTGAATGGGGTGTTCCTTATGCTTTAAATAAAAGCAAAGCCGATCTGTTTTTCTCACCCGATGGTTGGGTCTCACTCAAAAGTGGAGTTAAGCAAGTTAATGTAATTCACGACATCAATTTTTTCTATCATCCAGAACATATCAAAGCTTCGGTTTTGACTTATTATAAAAAATATTTTCCTCAGTTTGCACGAAAATCTCATCGTATTGCAACCGTATCGGAATTTACTCGCAATACAATCATTGAAACATTCAACACATCACCTTCTAAAATTGATGTGGTTTATAACGGAGTCAACGAAGCGTTTAAACCTATGCAACCTGAACAAAAGGAAAAAGTAAAAACGCAGTACGCAAAGCAATGTGAATATTTCTTTTTTGTTGGACTGATACATCCTCGAAAGAACTTGCAAAATATTTTTAAAGCATTTGATCTATATAAAAAGGAAACCGGAAACTCACATAAGCTGGTGATCGCAGGTGATAAAAAATGGTGGAGTGGTGTTGTAGAAATCGCCTATAACTCCATGGCGTATAAAGATGAAGTCATTTTTACAGGTCGGCTCGAGCAATCGGAATTATGCAATGTTATGGCTGCTGCTCATGCTTTGCTCTATGTTTCGTACTTCGAAGGATTCGGAATTCCGATTATTGAAGCCTTTCGTTCGGGTACTCCGGTCATTACCTCAAATGTTACTTCCATGCCCGAAGTGGCTGCGGGTGCAGCATTACTAGCCAATCCGGATGAACCTCAAACGATATGTGATCGTATGTTGGAACTCCAACAACCCTTAGAAAGAAAATCTTGTATTCAAAAGGGATTGAAACGTGCAGAGGATTTTTCGTGGGATCAAACGGCATTAAAAACATGGAATTGTATAGAAAAAGCAATGAGCGATGAGGCTTAGCGTTCAAATGCTTACCTTTGTTTTGAATTAATCATATTTATGGGGACTAAAGAAAATGCATTGATTTTAGGTGCTGCCGGTCAAATAGGGACTGATTTAGTGGCGCATCTTAGAAAATCGCTGGGGAGCGATCACGTTTTGGCTACGGATATTAAAGAGCAGCAAGGTGAAGTAAAATCAGGGGGGCGATTTTCTACGTTAGATGTTTTGGATTTTAATGCCGTTCATCAAACTATTAAAGACAATAATATAACTCAGGTTTATTTGTTGGCTGCATTATTATCGGCAACGGCTGAACAAAAAGTGCAATCCGCTTGGCGACTCAATATGAACGGTTTGCTTGGCTTATTGGAAATAGCAAGAGAAAATAAAGGACTAAAAATATTTTGGCCAAGTTCAATTGCAGTTTTTGGCCCCACTACTCCTAAAGAAAATACTCCACAGATTACTGCCATGGAACCCAATACGGTATATGGTATCAGCAAGCAAGCAGGTGAAAGATGGTGCGAATATTATCATCAGAAATTTGGTGTAGATGTGCGATCCCTTAGATATCCGGGTCTGATCAGTTACAAAGCACATCCCGGTGGTGGCACAACCGATTATGCGGTTGAGATATTTTTTGAAGCATTAAAAAACAAAAAGTATAGTTGTTACTTAAAAGAGGATACACGCATGCCCATGATGTATATGCCCGATGCTGTAAAAGCAACATGGATGATCATGAATGCTCCTGCATCGGACATTAAAATCAGAAGCAGCTACAATATACACGGTATGAGTTTTACACCTGAAGAAATAAGCAATGAGATCAAAAAGAGTATTCCTTCTTTTGAAATAAGCTATGCTCCTGATCAGCGACAAGCCATTGCCGATTCATGGCCTCAAAGCATTGACGACTCTTTCGCGCAAAAAGATTGGAATTGGAAAGCTGAGTATGATTTGTCAAAAATGTGTTCCGATATGTTATCACATTTGTCGGTGCAACTCAACCCAAAGTCTGAAGCCGGACAGATGATCGGATAAACTGTTCGTGCTAAAATATACATCCACCTTGCTCTACTTTAATTTACATGGAAAGTAATTTATACATCACCAATTCTCTTACTCGAACAAAGGAAAAGTTTGAACCCATTACACCAGGTTTTGCTGGTTTGTATGTTTGTGGGCCAACCGTGTATGGTGCTCCGCATCTTGGCCACGCCAGACCCTATGTTACTTTTGATGTTCTGCATCGTTATCTTTTGCAATTGGGCTTCAAAGTTCGGTATGTTAGAAATATCACAGATGTTGGTCATTTGGTAGATGATGCAGATGAAGGAGATGATAAAATTGCACGTAAAGCACGGTTGGAGAAATTAGAACCTATGGAGGTGGTTGAATTGTACACCAGACAATTTCATCAGGCAATGGATTCACTCAATATTTTACCGCCATCCATAGAACCACGAGCTTCCGGTCATATCATTGAACAAATAGAGATGATCAAAAAAATCATTGAAAACGGATTTGCTTATATATCGAATGGATCGGTTTACCTGGATGTGATTGCCTACAGTAAAAAATTTCCCTATGGCGAACTTTCAGGAAGAGTTGTAGACGAGTTAATTGCAGGTGCGGGAAATGAAAGAAGAGAATTAGAAGGGCAAGATGAGAAAAAAAATCCGGTTGATTTTGCTCTGTGGAAGAAAGCTAGCCCTGAACATATTATGCGATGGCCGTCTCCTTGGAGCGATGGATTTCCCGGTTGGCATATTGAATGTTCAGCTATGAGTTGCAAATACCTAGGAGATACTTTTGATATTCATGGGGGAGGGATGGATTTGCTTTTCCCGCATCACGAAGCGGAAATAGCACAATCAAAAGCCAGTAGTGGTAAGGCAGCGGTGCGTTATTGGATGCACAATAATATGATTACCATTAATGGACAGAAGATGGGAAAATCATTAGGAAATTTTATCAATCTGGATGAGTTCTTTGATGGATCTCATGCATTGCTGGAGCAAGCATATTCACCTATGACCATCCGCTTTTTTCTTTTGCAGGCGCATTATAGAAGTACACTCGATTTTTCGAACGATGCACTTAAAGCCGCAGAAAAAGCTTTGCAAAAAATATTAAATGCTATAGAGGTATTGCCCAAACTTAATATAAGTAGTGAAAGTAGTTTCGATGTTGATGCTTGGATAAAAAAATGTTATGAAGCATTGGACGATGATTTGAATACAGCAATCACAATAGCTCATATTTTTGATGCCGTGCGATTCATTAATTCAGTTCATGCCGGTACAGAAAAAATAGCTGCGAACGATTTATCAAAGTTGACTGAGCAGATGCATACTTTATGTTATAACATCTTAGGTGTAACTAAAGAAACTTCATCTTCGACTACCGATGATAGTGCAGGCTTGATGGATTTGATTATTGATATTCGAAAAAATGCCAGAGAGAACAAAGACTTTTCTACTTCAGACAAGATAAGAGATGCATTGTCCAATATTGGCATTACCATTAAAGATGAAAAAGAAGGAACGACTTGGAGCAAGAATTAATATGAGTGAAATGTTTGAAAATAAGAATTCAAGAACGGAACTAAGTCAATTGGGTGAGTTTGGTTTGATCAAACATTTAACGCAATGGATTGAATTAAAAAATAAAAGTTCAATTAAAGGTGTCGGAGACGATGCAGCTGTAATTGATTGTGGTGAGTACGTTCAAGTTATAACCACCGACATGTTGCTAGAAGGCATTCATTTTGATTTAACGTATACTCCACTGAAGCATTTAGGCTACAAGGCTGTTGTAATTAATTTAAGTGATGTATATGCTATGAATGCACGTCCTCAGCATATTACCGTAAGTATAGGACTCTCTAACAAGGTATCGCTTGAAGCGGTTGAAGAATTGTATGCAGGCATCCGTTTAGCATGTCAGGACTATGAAATTGATTTAATAGGAGGTGATACTTGTTCATCTGAAAGTGGAATTGTAATCAGTATTACCGCTATCGGAACTGCAAATAAAAAGGACATTAGCTACAGAAGTGGAGCTAAAGAAACTAATTTGATTTGTGTTAGTGGTGATCTTGGTGCTGCTTATATGGGTCTGAGAATTTTGGAACGAGAAAAACAAGTGTATCTTGATAATCCAAAAATGCAACCCGACTTGCAAGGGAAAGATTATTTGTTGGAGCGTCAATTAAAACCTGAAGCTCGGAAAGATATTTATGAGTGGCTGACTGAAAATAGAATTGTTCCAACTTCAATGATCGATATCAGTGATGGACTATCTTCAGAGTTGTTGCATTTATGTGAAGCGTCTTCTTGTGGATGTATGATTTACGAATCTCGATTGCCCATCGATCACTTAACTGCCGAGCAAGCTTTAGAATTTAATATGTCGCCAGCAACTTGCGCACTAAATGGAGGAGAAGATTATGAGTTGTTATTTACCGTACCGGTTGAATTGCATGATAAAATCAAAGAACAAGGCGACATAAATATTATAGGGCATATAACCACCGCTGAAAATGGAAAATACATCAGCGACAGTCAAGATCAAATACACGAACTTTCAGCACAGGGCTGGAATGCCTTTTCTTCATAAAATGTTCTGAAAAATTTGTAATATCATGTCTTAAATTAATAGACATGAAAGCATTTTTTTATTCATTCATTTTGTTTTTGTGTTTTTCAAGTGTTCAAGCGCAAGATGAAATTTCTAGAAAACAAGCAGTAGAGTGGACCTCTCTTGGCCTTACCGGTCTCCCCGAAGGGACAGAGAGCAGCAAAGGAAATGGGCAAATACATAGAATTACATTTGATCCCCAATACAACGGTAAGGAGAATCAAGTTGTTTACGCTGCATCTCAGTTTGGTGGATTATGGAGAAGCAATAACAATGGGGTTAGTTGGAGTGCTGTAAATACAGATACGCAACTTCAAATTAACTCCGTGGCTGACATTGCCATCAGTCACGAAAACAATAAACATTTGTTTGTCTGTACAGGATATGGTGATGGAAGTGTGTATAGTGGTTGGGGTCCCAATGCAGGAGGAATCAATCCGATTCATACAGTGGGAAACTATCGATCACTAGATGGCGGAATAAGTTGGCACACTATAAATAATGGGTTTATTGATCATTTTATACGCGGAGGTGTTGCCCGGAGAATGATCAGTAATCCAAATAATCCAAATCAACTTTTGATTGCTAGTAGTGAAGGAATATTTGTGTGCAACAATGCTTTAGATGCGCAACCGGTTTGGACAAAAACATTTACCGGACTAAACGATAAAGAATTAAGAGGCCTTGAATTTAAACCTGGAGATTCAAATAAGATTTATGCTAGCGGAACGGATATTTATCATTCCAACAATGGAGGACAATCGTTTGAGAGCATAACAGGAATCAAAAGCGGACTAGTATTACAGGAATTGCCAAACCAGTTTACGGTGAATAGAATCAATATCGCAATTAGTCCAGGAGGAAGTGATTATTTGTTTGCCGTCATTCAAGGATATGAGCATAAAAAAAATGAAGCATCCAATAATGCTCAATATATTTATAGATACGATATATTGAATTCGGAATGGAAGCAATTGTATTACGATAAAAAATTTCAATCCGCACCCGCATGGATGGGAATTGTTGTTCATCCACTTGATCCAACCATAATGTTTTACGGAAACACCAACCTGATCGGGACAAGAAATGCATTAGACGACAAACCTGTTTTCTTAACAGAGTCACCTTATTTAGGCCAAGGTTTTCATGCAGATATACATTGCCTGGTTTTTCAACCTAATGTTGCCGCCCCCGAATTATTTTGTGGACACCATGGCGGCATCAGTATAAAAGATATCCGTCAAAGAGGGGCAGAAGGTTGGCGATACAGTATGGAAGGATTAGAAGTGAGTACTTTCTGGAGTTTCGATCACTCACATAAAGATGAGTATAGCATGATTGGAGGTTTGCAAGACAACGGAGTAGTGGTAGCTAATAAAGAAAAGAGTGGGATTAAATGGAGTATCATAGCCGGTTCTGATGGCTTTGCATCTCAAGTAGGAATTGATGAAGAAAATGTAATGTTCTTTTCTTCCTACGGTCGTTTTGGAACCTATTATTTTGATCAAAAAAGTTTGGTGTATGAAAACATCCCAAAAGATGAAAGAGAAAAAACGAATGTTAAAATCCCAATCACCTTTCCAGTACAAAATCACCCTGTCGAACGCAAGCCTGTATTTGGTTTTACAGAACTATACACGCGCATGGGAACCAGAGGTCAAGCTTGGCGTCTTGATTCAGATCTTAATAAAAGTATTCCAGAGCAATGGCGAAGACAAATTATTGATTTTAAAATTTCAAACGTAAATCCTGATTTGGTTTATGTTGTAACCGGAGGATTGGATAATGGTCCTAAAGGAGATTGGCATTTGAATCCTCATTTATTCAAAAGTTCAAAAGGTTTGAGCGAAGGTGGTTTAGCATTCGGAACTTTTGAAGACATAACCGATCGATTGCCTAAAAACAATAGTGGTTTTGTGAATCCAGCCATCATTAGTAGCATTGAGCTTGATCCGTTAAATGAGAAAAGGCTTTGGGTTTCTTTTACGGGAATGGATGCAGCCATGCGAGTGTGGCAAAGCAACGATGGAGGAATCACCTGGATTAATGCTGACAGTCAAATGAACTTAAAGAATTTCCCGGTAAACACTTTGTTGTTTGATGAGCGAAGTAAATTGTTGTTTGCAGGAACTGATGCAGGAGTTTTTGTGTTGGATGAAAGATCAAATCAATGGAATCGCTATGGAAATATTCCGCATGTTCGTATTACAGAATTAAAACTACACCATTGCAGCGGAAAACTTAGAGCAGCTACATTTGGAAGGGGAGTATGGGAATGCAGGCCTCCAGAGGCAGAGTATTACAAAAGCAGTTGGTATTTGATGCACGACCTCACTATGAGTGGGCCAATGGTATTACACAGCAATTTGCATATAGGTGCCGGTCACTCACTCACCATTTATGGAAAACTAATGATGCCTGCTGGAAGTAAAATTATATTGGAACCGGGTGCGAAACTTTTTGTTGATGGAGGAACTATATTAAATAATTGTGGTGAACAATGGGAAGGCATTGAGGTGATGAGTAAGAGAAGAAAAAAACAACACAAAGATTTACGAAACATACATCTACTCAATAATGGGAGAATTCAAAACAATAGAAATGAACCATTTATTAGTAATAGAAAACATTGAAAAGTCTTATGTTGTTCATCGACTATAAAATCAGTTTATTTACACAACTCTAAATTCTAATCATCATTTCATGAAAACAATTCGTAAAGTTTTTTGTACAGGGCTACTTATTTTTTCAATGTTCTATGGATCAATCGCTCAATCACTGCAGTGGGCAAAAAGTATGGGAGGAATAGCCGACAGCTATTCACGTTCTTTAGCTTTAGATGCTGCATCCAATTCTTTTAGTGCCGGCTACTTTACTGGTTCGTGCGACTTTGACCCGGGTGTAAACACGTATAACCTCACGTCAAATGGAGTGTATGATATTTGTATTTCATCGTATAACAGTTTTGGCGATTTTAGATGGGCTCATAAAATTGGATCTTCACAGTCGGATCAGGCCTACGCCATTACAACAGATGCCAATGGAAATGTATATGTGTGCGGGTACTTTAGCAGTACAGTAGATTTTAATCCAGACAGTGCATCAACCTGGTGGTTAAATTCGAGTGGAAACTTTGACGCTTACATTATCAAAATGGATAATAATGGAAATCTAATTTGGGCAAAAAAAATTGGAGGCCCATCTGACGATGTAGCCAATGATGTGTATGTCGATCAGAACGGCTCAGTATTTGTTACCGGCTACTACACGGCCACATGTGATTTTGATCCTGATTCAGCAAGTACATTTAACATAACCGCTCAAGGTAGTTTTGATGTATTTGTATGTAAGCTGGATATAAATGGAAATTTTGTCTGGGCTAAATCAATGGGAGGTTCAGGTAATGATGAAGCGTTAAGTATTGACGGTGACAATGTTGGAAATATATATGTAGGCGGTTATTTTTATGCTACCGCTGATTTTGATCCAGGCTCAAATACCTTCAATCTTATTTCAAACGGTTTATCAGATATATTTTCAGTGAAGCTCAATCAAAATGGAAATTTTGATTGGGCAAAGTCGGCCGGAGGTTCTGCCCTAGATCAAGTCAATGCTATTAAAGTTGATGCTTTAGGTGATGTTTATTGTGCGGGCAACTTCGATAATACCGTTGATTTTGATCCAGGAAATCCAACATTTAATTTAATTTCTAATGGTGGCTTTGATTGTTTTGTGTGGAAACTAAACACTGCCGGAAATTTTCTTTGGGCTAAACAATATGGCGGTCCATCTTCTGACCATGCCAATGAAATGGTTCTCGACAATATGGGTAATGTTTATGTTGCTGGTCAATTTGGACTTACTGTTGATTTCAATCCCGGTGGTGGCACATATAATTTAAGTGTGGCCGGTGTAGTTGATTCTTATGTTACCAAACTTTCTACCACTGGAAATTTTGTTTGGGCGTATGCTCAAGGTGGTACTGCTACCGACAGATCCTATGGCTTAGCTATTGATGCAGCCGGCTATGTTCACAATAGTGGCGATTTTGATGGACCTGCAGATTTTGATCCGGGATCAGGAGTGTTTACCATGAACACCGTAAACAACGATGATATTTTTATAACAAAGATGAGTCAACCTTTAAGCGGGATTAATGACACCTCTTCTCCTTTCTTTTCTGTTTATCCTATTCCAGCCTCTCATCAATTTAATATTGCAACTAATGAGTCCATCCAGTGGGTTGAACTATTTTCCATAGATGGTAAAAGAATACATGCTGGAAAAGAAATGAGAATCGATTGCAGATCTATGGATAATGGAATTTATCTCTTAACTCTTGTGTCTATAAAGGGTGAAAAAGCAAACAGGTTGATTCAAATTCAGAAGTGATATAATTGTAAAGAGCAGGTATAAAAAAAAGCTTCCTTTTTTAAGGAAGCTTTTTTTATTTCAATAATCGAAATGCTTTACTGTACTATTTTAAGTTCGTTGATAATATTGCTAGCTCCGGCATATTTATCAATTACCCATAATACATATCGGGCATCTACACAAATGGTTCTTTTATAGGTTGAATCAAATGCAATATCTCCACTCATTGCTTCCCAGTTTCCATCAAAAGCAAGTCCAATCAACTCTCCTTTTCCATTGATTACCGGACTACCAGAATTTCCCCCGGTGATGTCGTTGGTAGTGGTAAAGTTTACAACCAACTGACCATCTTTTCCATATCGACCATAATCTTTTTTGTTGTAAAGCTCTTCCAAACGTGGCTCCACGTAAAACTCATCATTCGAGTTGTCCTTCTTCTCCATTACTCCTTCCAAAGTTGTAAAGTAATTGTAGTACACCGCATCCATTGGATAGTAATCTTGAACCGAACCATAACTTAAACGCATGGTACTGTTTGCATCGGGATAAAAACTCTTTTCTGGATTCATCTCACGCATTCCTTGTATAAATGCACGATATTGTTCATTGTTGCTTTGATCTAGTTTACGCATTACATTGCGATGGTTTTCTCCATAAAAATCGAATATCGAAGTCACCAATTTATAAACAGGATCATTGCCCAATTTGCTTGCACTTGGATTGCTTAAGAAGGCGTTCAACTTATTTTTATCAGCAAACATAGTTCGCTTAAAATATTCCTCCGCCATACGATTGAAATCGTTTTTGTATTTCGCAACCTGTGCATTTAAATAAGGTGAATGTTGGTTCATTGGCACTCCTTTGTAATACATTTCAAGCAAACCGGCAAAAAGCTTTTTATCGGTCGACATATTATAGTCTTTAAAGAATGCGTCAACACCACCTTTTAAAGCATCAGCTGCTTTTTGTTTGTCTTCAGGTTTTGCCTCTTTGTCACTCAGTGTTTTATATAAGCCTTCATAACCGTAAGCTTCTCCAAAAACTTCAGCCCCAAGAAAGATAGCTTCAACCAAATATTGTCTGCTCAAAATATACTTGCGATACTCATCATAGTTTTTATCTAAGGTGGAGATAACATTTCCGTACTTGTTTTTTCGATCTTCATTAGCCGAAGCCCAGTCATTGAATTGTTTCTCCTGATTTTTCTTTTGATCAACTACACGCATACGGGTCAACTGTTTGCTTTGGCCAATAAAATACTTATAGTAGTTTGATGATTGATAATACTTAGAGCTATATTTTATACGGATGTCATCGTTTGCATCCATATCTTCTTTCATCAAGGCCAATTTTTTTTCACGTACGTTTACAACGGTAGGATTACTTAGATCAAGCGCCATTTGAACTGCTGAAGCCGATAAGTAGCGTTGAGTGCGCCCAGGATAACCCATTATCATAGCATAATCGCCCTTGTTTACACCAGCGATCGATACAGGGAGGTAATGTTTTGATTTCATTGGCACATTATCTTTAGAATAATCAGCAGGCTTTCCATCCTTGTCGGTGTACACTCTAAAAATTGAAAAATCACCGGTATGACGTGGCCACATCCAATTGTCTGTATCTCCTCCAAATTTACCAATTGATGAAGGTGGAGCCCCAACCAATCGAACATCTTTAAAGTCTTCATAAACAAACATATAAAACTCCTGATCGTGATAGAATCCACGAACTACAACTCTATATCGTCCTTCTTCATTATTTTCCTTCGAAAGTTTACCCATTGCTTTTTGAACAGCTCCTTGACGCTCCGCTTCGTTTTTTGTTTCACCAATTTCTGCCAAAACTTTTTCAGTAACATCCTCCATGCGAACTAAAAAACTTACGGATAATCCTGGATTGCTTAGTTCTTCTGCATGCGATTTTGCCCAAAATCCTTTAGTTAAATAATCATTTTCAACTGTACTGTGCGATTGAATTTGACCATAGCCACAATGGTGGTTAGTAAAGATTAGTCCTTCGGGAGATACAATCTCACCCGTACAACCTCCTCCAAAATGAATGATGGCATCTTTCAGACTGCTGTTGTTTACACTGTAGATTTCTTCGGCAGTAAGTTTTAATCCGGCCTTTTGCATGTCAACATGATTTAGACGTTTGATAAACATCGGTAACCACATTCCTTCATCGGCTTTGGTAACAGGCATTGCCAACCAAATTGACAATACCACAAGAAGTAGTTTTTTCATAGTATTTTTGTTAAATTATTATTCTTAAAAAGAGGGCACAAAATACTAAAAATCAAGAGTAGATAGCCTTAAACTACTATTTAATACCAATATTATCTTAAAATAGTAGGGTTTAGGTTAATTGAGCAATGGCCTAAATATGTACGTGACTTTTATTTTTTTTTTGGAAAAATATGTTGCTTTTCAATTAAAAGGTTATGTTTGTGATGAAAATGTACCCAAGGGTACCAGTAATTTTTTATTGTATGAACATATTTGTTGCCAGGTTAAACTTTAAAACCAGTGGTGCGGAATTAAAAAAAGCATTCGAGCAATTCGGAGAAGTTAGCAGTGCTAAGATTATTATGGACAAGGCCACAGGCCGATCAAAAGGATTTGGTTTTGTTGAAATGCCTGACGATTCTGCTGCACAAGCTGCTATTGATGCTTTGCACGATAAGGAGTTTGACGGAAGGGTGATTGTTGTAAGACAAGCAAACCCAAGAGACTAAATTTAAGGTCACATATTTCTTGCTAGTTAAGCGAGAAGTTTTTCCCTAACGCATTTATAATTTTTAATTTGCTGTATGGTATAGCCATGTCTATTAGTGAAACATATAGAACAGTAAGCTGATAGTAACTATGCCTGCTAAATCCAAGTAGAATCCAGCATACATCATTTGACTCACTTTTATTTTCTCGCTTCCAAAAACAATTGTATTTGGAGCAGTAGCCACAGGCATCATAAATCCAAGTGATGCAGCTAATGTAGCAGGCACCAACAATAAAAGAGGGTCTATTCCACTTGCTTTCTGCATACTAATTAATATTGGCAGCATTAATTGAATGCTAGCTACATTTGAAGCAAACTCAGAGATTATACATATAAGAGCCGTAAGAAAGAGGAGCAAAACAAAAACATTTCCTTGTGTTATAAAAGCAAAGTGGGCTGCCAACCAATTACTCAATCCACTTATTTCAAAGCCACGCGCCAAAGCAAATCCTGATCCGAACAATAAGATGATACCAAAAGGTAAACGCGATGCTTCATTCCAACTCAATAGCGTTTTACCTTTTTCTGATTTCGATGGAATAAGAAATAAAAAAAACGCCATACAGATAGCAACGGTACTATCCTGAACAAAACCTGCTTTTGGAAAAATTGAAGCCCAGCCATAGAGTGTGTACCCAGAAATTGATATGTCCGACCGGGTGAGCCATAATAAAGCCGTCAAACCAAACACAATTGCGACACATTTTTGTTCAAATGACAAAGGGCCTTCTTTTGAATGGGCTTCCTTAATTTGAACTTCAATGTCTTCCTTTATAAAAATGGTTTTCAAAATGAAATAGCAGCTAGCAAACAATAGAATGGATATAGGTAGACCATAAACAAACCACTTCGCAAAATTCATGGAATGATCTCCATAAGTTTCAATCATAACTTTATAAAAGATCATATTAGGTGGAGTACCTACTAATGTTGCCATGCCACCTATAGAAGCTGCAAAAGCTAAACCGATAAGCAGGCCGCTTTGAATTTTGTATTTAGATATGTCTTCAAACTTTTTGCCAAGCGACAATACCGCAGGGAAGAGCATTAATACAGTAGCGGTATTTGAAATCCACATACTCATTAACCACGCAGAACCCATAACCCCTAATAATATTCTTGATGCTTTGTTTCCAGTTCTTGAAAGAATAGCGGAAGCAATGCGCTGATGCAAATTCCATTTTTCTAAAGCGAAGGCCAATAAAAATCCTCCTATGAAAAGAAAAATGATTTGATCCATGTATTGATACGATACCTCTTTAGCAGAATCAACTCCACATAAAGGCAATGCTATTAGCGGGATCAAGGCGGTTACACCTAAATGCACCACCTCACTCATCCACCATAAAGCCATCCATATTGTTATGCCGGCCATGGTAGAAACAAAAGCGTTATCCACATCAAGTGCAACAAAAAAATGGAATATAAAAAAGAGGGCAGGACCTCCTATTGCAGCAACTATTTTCAAGGGCATTTTCATTTCAAAAGAAGTTGACTGAAAAGTACATTTTTATATAGTAGAATTGATTATTTTGCGCTAACCTAACTTATTAGCATGGAGAAATCTAAAAAGCATCCAAAAGGATTACCGTATTTGTTTTTTTCTGAAATGTGGGAACGTTTCGGATTTTATTTAATGCTCGGCATCTTGGTTCTTTATGCAAGCGATACGATTAAGGGCGGATTGGGCATGGAAAGAAAATTTGCCTATGATGTTTACGGAACCTATATAGCATTAGTATATCTCACTCCTTTTTTAGGTGGATTATTAGCCGATAGAATATTAGGGTACTCTAAGTCAATTATTGCTGGAGGTATTTTGATGGGTTGTGGATATATTGGATTATCGATACCCGGAATGTCTGCATTTTATATTTCTTTGTTGCTAATCATAATCGGAAACGGATTTTTTAAACCGAATATCTCCACCCTTTTAGGAAATTTATACAACGATGCGGAATACAAACATCTAAAAGATTCAGGATACAATATCTTTTATATGGGAATTAACTTGGGTGCATTCATTTGCAATTTCATAGCTGCCTATTTGCGTATTAACTATGGTTGGGGCTATGCCTTTATCGCTGCCGGCATAGGTATGTTTATTGGGGTAATAATATTTATTGCAGGTAGGAAACATTATGCTCATGCCGATATATTGAAACCAGCAAAGAAAGAAGATATGCCATTGAGTAAAATTTTCTCGGTGGTACTATTACCTGCATTAGCTGCCGGAGTTGTAGGGTGGATGTTACCAGGAAATGTTTTTGGTTCAGATTCTAACGATGCATTCATTTTTGGTTCTATACCGGTTGTGCTCTACTATTTTTCTTTAGTTCGCAACGCAAGTGCTGAGGATAAAAAACCACTTTCTGCATTGTTAGCAATCTTTGCAGTTGTAATTGTTTTTTGGGCGGTGTTTAAACAAAACGGATCGGCATTAACCACTTGGGCAGAAAGTTATACGGATCGAGAAATGCCTGCCTTACTGGACAAACCTGCAGAGTCGTTAAAAATGTACCAGGAAGTTACCCTTGAAAAAGATTCCTTCCCAATTTATGATGTGCAATTCAGAACGACCAAAGTGGATGGTCAAATTGTAAAAGATCATTTACAACATCCCTATCTCAATAATTTAAGCAAAGAAAGATATCCCGAAGAAGGAAAGAGTCTGAAGCTAATTGCTACAGAAATATTCCAATCGGTCAATCCGTTTTTTGTAGTAATTCTGACCCCATTAGTAGTTGCATTTTTTGCATTCTTGCGCAGGAGAAACCGCGAACCGGATACACCAAGCAAAATAGCATGGGGATTAGTTATCAGTGCTATGTCAACTTTAGTTATGGTAGGCGCAGTATATGCCTGTCATAATGGTGTTGAAAAAGCGAGTATGTTATGGTTGGTTGGTGCTTATGGAGTGATCACTGTTGGAGAGTTGTTTTTATCTCCAATGGGATTATCGCTCGTTTCAAAACTAAGTCCTCCGCGATTAACATCATTGATGATGGGAGGATGGTTTTTAAGTACATCTCTAGGGAATAAACTAAGTGGAATTTTAGCTACACTGTGGGATGGATATGATCATAAGGCTTATTTCTTCCTAGTCAATTTTTTTCTTTTGTCCGCAGCAGCCGTTGTCATATTTATGATGTTAAAATGGTTGCGTAAAATATTTGCCGAACATACTTCTTAAATAGTTTGATGAAAACCGGTTTGTTTTTTGGGTCATTTAATCCGATTCATTCAGGACATTTAATTATTGCTTCATGGATGGCGGAATACACCACTCTTGATCAAGTATGGATGGTTGTTTCTCCGCAAAACCCGTTAAAACCTGCCGGTAGTTTGCTCAATGATTTTCAGCGCTTTCAAATGGTGGAAATGGCCATTGGGGATTATAAAAAACTCAAAGCCTCAAAAATTGAATTCAATTTACCCCGGCCATCTTATACCATCCAAACCTTATTGTATCTCGAAGAGCAATACCCCGATCGCTCTTTTTCTTTGATCATGGGAAGTGATAATCTTCAAACTTTTCACAAGTGGAAAAATTACAAGCAAATTCTAGAGAACTATACCTTATTTGTTTATCCTCGTCCGGGTTTTGATGGAGGAGATTTAAAAACACACCCTTCAATTGAATTCACCAAAGCACCCTTGATGGAAATATCTTCCACACAAATAAGAGAGAGTATCAAGAATGGAAAAGATATGCGCTATATGATGCCGGAATCGGTTTATCAATACATTGATGAGATGAATTTTTACCGTAAATAAGAGTTGAGCAGGTTAGCGCATTTTAAAATTACCTTATTATAATAATCGGCACTCACTTCAATTTTATTACTTTTGCATTCGCTCTAATTCGCGCATCTTACTTATAAAATGAAAAAAATTGAAACTGCACTTTTATCGGTATTTCACAAAGATGGTTTAGATCGAATTGTACAGTTATTGGTCGATAAAGACATTCGAATTTTAGCCAGCGGAGGTACTTATGATTTCATTAAAAATATGGGCGTTGAAGTGGATGCCGTTGAAGATGTCACCTCTTTCCCTCACATATTAGATGGTCGCGTTAAAACACTGCATCCTGGAATTTTTGGTGGTATTTTGGCGAGAAGCTCTAACCAAAACGATACGGCCGAATTGTTGCAGTACCAAATTCCAAGAATTGATTTAGTAGTAGTAGATCTATATCCATTTGAGAAAACGGTCTCAGCTCAATCATCCGAACAAGACATAATTGAGAAAATAGATATTGGTGGAGTGTCACTTATACGTGCCGGGGCAAAAAACTTTAATGATGTAGTCATCATCTCCAATGTTAATCAATATTCTAGGCTTGAGACCATTTTAAAAGATCAAGATGCTAAAACCGATCTTAAAATGCGAAAGCAATTTGCATTTGAAGCGTTTGCAGTTACCACTCATTACGATAGTCAAATATCAAAGTGGTTTAATGATGAAAACGAACCATATTTTGCTGAAGTATTTTCCAGAAACACCTCATTGCGCTATGGAGAAAATCCTCATCAAATAGGAACTTTTTTTGGAACTATGGAACGCGTATTTACGCAATTGCATGGCAAAGAACTTTCCTATAATAATCTATTAGATGTTGATGCGGTTTTGGGTATTTTGAAAGATTTTCCTGAGCCTAGTTTTTGCATTGTAAAACATAACAATGCTTGTGGAATGGCCTCTGATAAAAATTTACTTCAGTGTTGGCAAAAAGCATTAGCAGGTGATCCTGTATCGGCATTTGGTGGGGTTATTGGTACAAACCAAAACATTAGCAAAGATGTCGCAGAAGAAATTGGTAATTTGTTTTTTGAAGTATTGATTGCACCAAGCTTTGATCAGGATGCTTTGGAATTGCTGAAGCAGAAAAAGAATAGGATGTTATTGCAACTTCATTCAATACCCAATCCCTCTTTTGTATTTAGAAGTTTGATGGGCGGTGTTTTAGTACAAAGTGCCGATCAAAAAGTAGAGAGAGAAAACGATCTTACATTCATCACTGATCAAAAACCTTCAAAAGACGAGATTGAAGATTTATTGTATGCAAACCGATTGGCAAAACATGCCCGTTCCAATACAATAGTATTGGTAAAGGACCAACAATTGGCGGGATCAGGAATTGGTCAAACGTCTAGAGTAGATGCTTGTAAACAAGCTATTGAAAAAGCTCAACAATTTAATATTAACTTGCAGGGCGCTGTAATGGCTTCAGATGCTTTTTTCCCTTTTCCTGATTGTGTGGAAATGGCGCATAAAGCAGGTATAAGTGCAGTTATTCAGCCGGGTGGATCTGTAAATGACAAATTATCAATAGATTACTGTAACCAAAATGGGTTAAAAATGGTATTAACAGGTAGCAGGCATTTCCGTCACTAGCGGGAATTTTCAGCTTTATGTTAAAACCATTTGATACATGAAGGAACCGGTAAAAAAGCCTAAGCAGCAGGAAGAACCTGAGTATGCAGCGGCAAAAAATTTTAACAAAGAAAACAAAAAGAAAAAAATGGGATTGTTTGATTTTCTTACTCAGGAAATAGCTATCGACCTGGGAACCGCCAACACCCTGATTATCCATAACGATAAAGTGGTTGTTGATGAACCCTCCATTGTAGCTATTGACCGTATGACCGGTAAAGTAATTGCCGTTGGTAAACAAGCGATGATGATGCATGGCAAAACGCATGAAAACATTAAGACGGTTCGACCACTTAAGGATGGTGTGATTGCCGATTTTGATGCAGCTGAACACATGATCAGAGGAATGATCAAAATGATAAATCCCGGCAGACGACTTTTTACTCCTTCGCTTCGTATGGTAATTTGTATTCCTTCCGGAATTACGGAGGTAGAGAAAAGAGCCGTTCGCGATTCTGCTGAACATGCAGGAGCAAAAGAAGTTTATTTAATACATGAACCTATGGCAGCAGCTATTGGTATCGGCATCGATGTTGAAGAACCAATGGGAAATATGATCATCGATATAGGTGGAGGTACTAGTGAAATTGCTGTTATTGCTTTAGGAGGTATTGTTTGCGATCAATCCATCCGAGTGGCCGGAGATGGATTTACGATGGATGTTTGGGATTATATGCGCAGACATCACAACATATTAATTGGAGAGCGTACTGCGGAACGTATAAAAATTGAAGTAGGATCTGCAATGCCTGAATTGGAAAATGGTCCTCCTGACTTTGCCGTACATGGTAGAGATCTTATGACCGGTATTCCTAAAGAAATTACAGTGTCCTATACTGAGATTGCTCATGCTTTAGATAAATCTATTTCAAAAATAGAAGAAGCTATTTTGAAAGCTTTGGAAACTACTCCTCCCGAACTTTCTGCCGATATTTATCGCACTGGAATTTACCTTACAGGTGGAGGTGCATTGTTGAGAGGCTTGGATAAACGGATTAGCATCAAAACCAAGTTGCCTGTCCATGTAGCCGAAGACCCACTGCGTGCGGTTGTGCGTGGAACCGGAATCGCTTTGAAAAACATCGATCGATTTAAGTTTCTTATTCCCTAAAATTTCATTAATGGTTGTTGATAAAAACAACCATACCTTTGCATGGTTTTATCATGTAAGTACGAACTTTAAAATGTTTCGGAATTTACAGGTTTTTCTATCCCATGCGTAATATTTTTATATTTCTTTGGCGCCATAATTTTGTTCTCTATTTCCTAGTGTTGGAAGTAGTTTGCTTTATTTTCTTGATCAATCACAATCAATATCAAAAGGCTTCTGTTATTAGCTCCAGCAACAAAGTAAGTGGTCGTATTTACGAAAGCGTTAACTATGTGAAAGATTATATTTCATTAAAGCAAAGCAACGAGCAATTGGTTA